>CAZWWH010000010.1:0-77397 GCA_964637365.1 uncultured Peptococcaceae bacterium | reverse complement strand
CCCCTTGAAAACTCAAGGTTTTCAAGATTCCACGCAAATACTGTTTTACGGGGCCACAGCTTTTAAGGGACATCCTTTTTCATTATGCTTGTTCCTATTTGATAATATGATGTTGGATGATTCGATTTTGTCCGTATATACTTTATCTTTTTTCCTGAGTTTCATCAAAGAGCATATCATAAGGAATAAATAACTACCGGTAAACAGCGGCAAAATTTGTTCGTAGGAGAAAAACATACCCCCAAAAAGATACCATGGGAACTGCTTTGGCCAAAAAGTAGAACCAAAAAATTCATAAAAGGCGATGCTGATGGCAAGCAGTACAAAAACTGCACACTCAAAGAGTACTGCTTTCGGTTTTTGACATTGTGTGATCTTGTAAATCAGCATCATTGAAAACCCTATTGCGGCAAAAATCAACGCCCGCAGCACGATCATAGTGGAGAGTAATTCGAAATTTGTTTCCATTATGGTAAGGCAGTGGAAAAAGTAATTGAATAATACAGAGAACAAAAGCGGCAGCAATATTACGCTGACGATATGAAGAGTTTTTTTCGTTATCATGGCGTCGCTCCTTGAAACAAATAAACAAAAGCAGTATTTTATCATTTGCCTATTTTAGAAGACAGCGTTAAGAACCCTAAAGTTGTAAATGGTACCCCCTGTATTACGCTGAAAATAAAAATATGCATCAGCATTACCAGCAGCATAGGCTCCTATATTAATAAAAACGGGAATACCGTTTCATGGAGGATTTATAGATAAATTATATATTAGTCCTTATGTTTTATATAGTCTTGCATTGTGATTTTATATGTGATGCAATAATACTGTTGGACAAAAAACGCTGCCGCCAATTGATATAATCCCCTTAGAGTAGACACTCGAAAAACCAAAAAGATTCGAGACTACACTAAGGGGATTACATCAGGCGGCAAGACGCTTTCTTTTTTATCTTTTTGTTTTAGAGCAGGATATAAACGATCAAGGGAATGGTGATTACCGACAGCACCGTGGTAAGAAAAATTCCCTTGGAGGCAAGCTTTTCATTGCCGCCGTATTCCATACAAAACATGGTAGCGTTGGTGGCTACCGGCATGGCGCTGTTGACTACCGCAATGCCTAATATCAGTGGGTCATGGACAAGGGGATGAAGCAATACCCACATAATTAGCGGCAAGGCTATGAGCCTGATGGCAGAAAAAATGTAGATACGCCAATCGTTAAACATTTGCCGAATCGGCAGCAGCGCCAAGGTGGAACCGATCAGCAGCATGGCGCCGGGTACTGTGATATCCCCCACAAGATTGCAGGTTTCCGCAATGACGTCAGGCACGGAAACGGGAAGGAAGAATAGAATCACCGAAAGGATAGAGGCGATAAGAGCGGGGCTTTTTAAAAAACTCAAATCCATTTTTGCTTCTCCTTTGGGAGCAATCAGCATGACGCCCAGAGAAAAAATCAAAAGATTGAAGGGAATCATAAAAAGCGCGCTGTAAAAAATAGCTTCATCGCCGTAAATGGAGGAGATTACGGGAAATCCCATAAAGGCGATATTGCCAAACATAGTCATGAAGGTGTACAGCCCCCGATTGCCTTTGGGCACTCTCAAAAGATGCGGTACAATCAGGCCTAGCACCAGTAGGATGCCGCTGGTCAGAAATGCTATGGCGATGATAACAAGGAGGTCGGTAATACTCATGGATATTTGGGTATCCATAACCGACGCCAGTATCATTGCCGGCACCGTGACATTCAGCATCAATTTGGTAAGCCAACGGTTGGAGACGTCTGTCATAACTTTACAGCGGTTGGCAACATAGCCAATGAGAAGAATAAAAAAAAGAATGACCATTTGATTGATCACCGAAGAAATATGCATGATATGACCTTCTTTGAAATAAATTCAGCGGAATTCATTGTAGCACAGTAGGGCGAGGCTTTCCAGTGATGAAAAAAGTTCCGCACTTTTTTCTACGCCATTGGACAACACCGTAAAAAAATCAGAATTTTTTGATGCGAAAAAAAGCCTTTGGGGAACCAATGATTTGGATAAAGTAAATCACAAGATATTGGTTTCGTCAATGAGTTGGTTGAAACGTTGTAGCTTTTCATGATTACGTGTTCCGTTTTTTGTAGAAGTTCACAAAAAAGCCCGCTCTTTTTGGTGAGCGGGCTAATATCTTTATACATTTATTTGGCTTCTTCCATGGAATAGATGCGACAATCCTGATAAGTCACATGGGGGGTTTCAAAGCTGAGACTGTTCCCCTTAGAGAACTGTTTGTTGCCGTTGACGAAATATCCCTTCTCTGTAACCGTTCCTTTGATTTCCACTGTAATATAGGAGACATAGCGGTTTTCCATGGGGATATATTGCTTGTTGCCGTTATGGGTATCTGTAATTTCTTTGGCCTGTTCCACGCGGACATCGGTAATGGTTCCGATCTTATCGCCGTGAACTTCGTATAGGGCGTCGCCCACTTGGATAGCGTTTGCGCTGTACTCCCGGGCTGTGCCGGTTTTAATGACCATATTGATGGTAGTATCACTGCCGGATACGATAGAACCGCCGGTTTTTCCGGGGCCGAATTTATAAACGCATCCTGCGATTGCCACGATGATAACCAAGAGGACAATCAGATCCAGCACGCTGATTTTACCAAATAATTTACCTTTTTTATCTACAATCATGTTATTTTTCCTCCAGAATGATGCAGTAACCGGTACCGGCAAAGCTGCGGGATTTTAAACTTAGTTCCGTACCCACCATCACATCGGTTCCCTCTACGCTGGTTTTTCGATCGCTGATTTCCGCGTTGGCGTTGATGGTGATGTGGGCATCCTGGAGTTCTTCAACCACTACTTCCTTGGAGATATTGGTGGTGGGGTCGTAAACCAGTTCCTTATGGGGAACCAATTCCGTTTTGGCTACGGTACCCAAATAGCCACCGGCTTTCGCGTCATAGACCTTGTCTCCCTCTTCCACTCCTTCTAGGAAATTATCCGGGACTTTCCCCAGTTCCACCGTGAAGGCGATGGCTTCTCCTGAGGTAGAAGCTGTTTCGTTTTTATCGGTGGCGAAGAATTTTACCGCCACTACCACCACAGCGATGATGGCTAAGATGACAACGACGTCTAAAGCGCCGAATTTTCTTTTCTTTCCCATGTTTACTCTCCTTTGTGGGCCAAACGGCGGTAAATGGCTTCAATATTTCGGGCCATCACCTCGCCGGTGAACCGTTCTTCAAAAATTTTGGGGCAGTTCGCCGCCATGGTTTGATAAAATCCAGGGTCATTTTTACAGCGCAAAATTGCCTGGGCCAAAGCCTCGCTGTCCTTTTTTCGGAATAGTACGCCATTAACGCCGTCCTCAATGACATAAGGGTTGCCGCCAAAATCGCTAACCGCGGCGGGAATCCCCAGGCTCATTCCCTCCAGCAGGGAAATAGAGGTGGCTTCCGTGCCATAGGAGGCATTGAGCTGTAAGTCCATGATATTCTCAATTTCCCAGATGGTTTTGATAAAGCCTGTGAATATCACGTTGGTAAGCCCCATGGATTTTGCTTCTTCACGAAGGGCTTCCTCCCGGCTGCCGGTGCCCGCGATGATGATGGTTACATTTTCCCCCTGTTCCGCCAGGAGCTTTGCGGCCTCCAAAACGTAATGGTGGCCTTTGACCTCCTCGAGACGAGCGATGATGGCGCAGATAAAGGTGTGGTCGGCAATGCTATACTTGGCCCGTACCTCTTTTCTGGCCTTTGCCGTTAGCACCCGGGGATGGGGAATACCGTTGAACACCACCTCTACTTTGTTGGGATCGGTACCGATTTCCACGATATTATCCTTGGCTGCCGGAGAAACGGCGATAATGACGTCGCCGTAACGGTTGTTAACGGCTCCCAGAATTTGCTTCATGGGAAATCGTTTCTTATAGGTTGGCTGATCGAAAATGCTGTGGCGAGTATGGACAGTTTTGATGCCGCAGCGGGAGGCGGCAATGCGTCCCGAAAGGGCGCCGTGGCAGTGAACCACATCGGGGGCCTCCTGCCTCAAAAGGGTCATCAGCCCCTTGACGTCTTTTTTATCATAGCTTTTATCGGCCATGCCGTCGAATTCAATAACTCTGATTCCTAAGGCTTGGATTTCCTGTATTAGTAGGCTGCCTCGGGGGACGATGACTGCGTGGTCAAAGTCTTCTCTGTCACAATTTTGTAAATAGCTGAGTAAGACCTTGCCCGCACCGCCGATATTGGAGTCGGAAATAATATTGATACACTTAATCAAAGATCGCTTTCCCCTCTTTCATAACGAGATAACTAACCGCGCCGGTGATCCCCATGGTAATAAAGAACAGGAGGAAGACACGGTAGTTGTACCATACATAGTCGAACACGCCTTGGAAGAGGAAGGCGATGACGCCTGCCATCATGGCGATAATAAACCACATGGTTTTGGTTCCCTTGACTCTTCTTTGGGCCACATAGGCAATGGACAAGAAAGCCAAAAATGCGCAAATCAAAAGAACAAAACCGCCGATTCCCGTTTCACTGAGGCACTGGAGATAGAGGCTGTGGGCATGGGGGGCAAAGATGCTGTCGTGGGCGTAAAGGGGATAGACGGTGTTAAAGGCCTCTTCTCCCAGGCCGACGCCGAGCATCCAATAATGTTCCAGCATTCCCACGGTGCCCTGCCAAATGCTCAAACGGTAGGAGGTAGAATTGTCGGAAAAATTGATGATTGAGGCAAAGCGGCTGAAGATACTGGCGGGCATCACAAAGGGCAGTGCCGCCAACGCCGGGATGCACAAAATCATGAGATGCCGCGCACCGAACCAAATAACAATGAAAATCGCCACCATAATGGCGAGGTAACAGCCGCGGGAATAGGTGAGCCCCAAATTCAAAATTAACAACAGGGCAGTGCCGCCGTAAAATATCTTCATGATGGGCCGTTTGGCGATGTAACACATCACCGACGCCATGGGAATGGCCAGCAGCAAATATTCCCCATAGACATTGGGATTGCCGAAGGTGGAGTAGACCCTCAGTTTCAAATCTTCAAATAAAGTGGTATCGGTCCAGGTAGTATTCACCGTACCGGACAAATATTGATATAACCCAACCAGTCCCACAAAAAGTGCCGCAAGACAATAAAGAAATACTACGGTGTTGAGTTTTTTTCTGGAATCCATCAGCAGAATCATGAGAGGATAAGCCGCAATGAAGAGGCATTCCAGCAAAGCGATTTTCAAAGACGCAGCCGGGGCAAAGCCTGTGACGGCGAAGAACAGTAAGATCATACCAAAGGCTATGAAGAGAATGGCCGTGGTGTCAATGCGGAACCGGTATTCCACACCGCCCATGAGCTTTAAGCCGTAGCAAAGAGCAGTAACGCCGATAATCCCCGCCATGGCCATGGTGGGGAAAAAGGGGGCCAGAAAGACGCAAAGGCAAAGACCCACTGTGGGTTCGGTGATTAAAACGGCGCCGCCTATGAAAACGACTAGAATCACCGCTGCTGGGAGCCATCCTGCGAAATACGTTAAAACCGAGAGGGACAATCCGCCGAGACAGGGCCAAAGATACAGCCCCATTCTTGCGGTTTCTTCCGTGGGAAAGGTACGTCCCAATAAACGCCATAAAATGGCGCTGTGACTCAGGGCGTTTCCCAGGGTGGCGGGAATCACCATGAGGATGAGTCCCACTGCCAACACCGCGATCCCTATGGGAATACTTAGTTGGAAAAAAAGTCCCAAGGAAAAGGCGGCAAAAAAACTGCCGATGGCGGCAAGGGGAATTTCTTCCCAACGGCGCACCCAATGGCCGAGGGCCGGGGGCATGGCGCTTTGGGCAACAACATTGCCGCATCTTTTGCCAATCCAAGGGAAAATACTCCAAATCTTATGAAGGAGCCGGGCCAAAAGGCTTTTGTCCGCTGCGTAAAAGATTTTTTCATCCGCCAGGGTGGTGGCGATGAAGCTGTGATCCAGCAGACGGCGGAACCAGCGGGCAAAGGCGGAAACTGCTCTGCCCGAAAGACTGAAGGAGCCGTAATATGCAATTTGATTCCAGATTCTTTGTAGTTGTGCTACCATAATGTCAGAGATTTTCCTTCTCATTATTTTTGCAGGCCAATGCTAAAAGATATTTACCATAGTCCGTAGCTTTCATCTTTTCGCCGATATCGGTCAATTCCTCCTTGGTGAGGAAGCCCTGATGCCAACCGATTTCTTCAAGGCAAGCCACCATAGAACCGGTATCCTGCTGGATGTTGCGAATCACCGTAGCTGATTCCAAAAGACTGTCGGCTGTTCCCGCATCGAGCCATTGGAATTCCTGCCCCAGGGTAACGACGTTGAGGTTCCCCTGTGCCAAATAGGCATTGTTCACCGAGGTAATTTCCAATTCACCTCGGGCCGAGGGAGTTACGGTTTTGGCAATTTCCACCACTTGGTTGTCGTAAAAATAGAGGCCCGGTACAATGTAATTGGATTTTGGATTGGCGGGCTTTTCCTCAATGGAAACGACCTTGCCTTGGCTGTCGAATTCCACCACGCCGAAGGGGCGGGGATCCTCCACATAATAGCCGAACACTGTGGCGCCGCTGTTTTGGCGGGCTTGGGCCAGCTTTTCTTTCAGAGTGTCGCCTTTTCCGTAAAAGATGTTATCTCCCAGGGCCAGGCAAACACTGTCGCCGCCGATGAATTCCTCACCAACGATAAAGGCGTCGGCAATGCCTCTGGGGACTTCTTGGACTCGATACTGAATCCTCGCGCCGTAGCTTGCGCCGTTTCCTAAGAGATTGGAGAAGGTGGCTTCTTCCCCGGGGGGAATGATGACTAAAATGTCGCGAATGCCGGCTTCCAATAAAACGGCGAGGGGATAATAAATCAGGGGTTTATCATAAATGGGCAGCAGGGGCTTGGGCACCGGGCGGGTAATGGGATAAAGGCGGGTGCCGCGTCCCGCAGCCAGAACAATACCTTTCATTGTGCGATAAGATTCCTTTCAGAATATTATTTTAATAGCCTTGGGGATTGTTTTTCTGCCAATTCCAAGTATCTCGGCACATATCATCCAAGGTTCGCGTGGCCTGCCAACCAAGAACTTGATTGGCTAAGGTGGGATCGGCAAAGCATTGGGCAATGTCTCCGGCCCTGCGGTCAACGATGGCGTAAGGAATTGTGAGACCGTTGGCTTTTTCAAAAGCCTTCACGATGTCAAGAACGCTGTATCCCACGCCGGTGCCGAGGTTAAAAACGGAGGTGCCTTTTTTCTTTTCGGCGTATTCAATGGCCTTCAGATGGCCGGCGGCCAAATCCATCACATGGATGTAGTCTCTGACGCCAGTGCCATCGTGGGTGGGGTAGTCGTCGCCGAAAACTTGGAGCTGTTTCAGTTTCCCCACTGCCACCTGGGCGATGTAGGGCAGCAGATTGTTGGGAATTCCGGTGGGATCCTCGCCGATACGGCCGCTTTCATGGGCGCCAATGGGATTGAAGTAGCGCAAAAGTACCACGCTGAGGTCATCGTCTGCCGCCGCGGCGTCGGTGAGAATTTGTTCTGTCATTAATTTGGTCCAACCATAGGGATTGGTGCAGCCCGTAGGCATGGATTCGTCGATGGGTACCTTCTCCGGTACGCCGTAAACCGTAGCTGATGAGCTGAACACGATTTTATTGACGTTATGCTCCTTCATTACTTCCATCAGGGTTAGGGTAACGTCGAGATTGTTGCGGTAATATTTCAGGGGCTTGGCACAGGATTCACCCACGGCCTTGAGGCCCGCGAAATGCACCACTGAGTCAATGGGCTCCTTTTGAAAAAGTTCGTCCAGAGCCTTTTTGTCAGCCACGTCCAGCTCATACAGGGGAACTATTTTGCCGGTGATTTCCTCCACCCGCTTGATTGCTTCGGGTTTGCTATTGCAAAAATTGTCGGCCACCACAATGTCATACCCTGCTTCGAGAAATTCCACACAGGTGTGACTGCCAATATATCCGGCACCGCCGGTCAATAAGATGCTCATACTTTTTTGATTCCTTTCAGAATGGTCTTTCTTTTGTTACGTTAAGGGAGCGTGTTTTGTTCCACTGACGAAAACAACGCTGCCTTGGCGGAGCAATGAAGGCACAATGATTTAAACAGTTTACGCGTATATAGCTTGTTATGGAATAAAGATAATCAAGTGTGTAGACACAGTTATTGAAACAGTTTACCCTTTTTTTGTGATGGTTCTGTGACAAATATAAATTCCTCATAATTCATTCGATTGTGTTATCAAAATTTCCTGCCTTTTTCTCCATTCTTTGCTGTTTTTTTCAAATTTGTTTCGACAAAGTACAGATTTGTGTTAGGTTGTTTCTTGTTTCTTTCCATGACGGTCATGACACGTTCACCATGATGACACAAGAAAGGTAGATGATGAAAAAAGGCGATACTTTGTTATGAGGGTAATGATATGAAAAAATTGACAGCTTTATTATGTGTTTTGCTCTTTGTTATGCTGATGTTCAGCGCCTGCGGTAAAGAGCAGAAATCCCTGGGACAAATTACGGAAATCCAGGCCAGCTCTATTGTAGTGGCTTTGGGAACAGAAAAAGAAATGCCTCGGGATGACAAGGGTAAAAATGTTTCGGGAGAACAGGCAAAGCCGCCCCAAGAACCGGAGGGTGAAAGCAGTAAATCCAAAGGAGAAACTGCAGTACCAAACCAGGAAAGTAATAATGACGGTGAAGAAGGCGTAAAAGATCAAAGTCCGCCACCCAGCGACGGTGGGCTTCCTTCGATACTTACGCTTACAGGAGAATCCGTGGAGCTGAAGATAACGGAACAAACTGTTATCACGAAGGAGGATAGGGAGGATACCCTGGACATTAGTAGCCTCAGTGTCGGTGATGTTGTGAGGGTGACTTATGAAGGAAACAAAGCCAAAGCAGTCATCCTGCAAACCATGGATGATCCAATGACGGATGATTCCACCGGCTCCATTGAGCTTGTCGGAGTCTTTACCGTAGACGGAACCGAGGAAACCAAGGATGAGGATACCGTGGGGTCTGATAAGGAAAACACTTGCGCCGTGCTGGTGAAAAATGGCGGCAAGCTTACCATGGGCAGTACCACGGTGACAAAAAGCGGCGACACCACCAGCGTGGATGAAAGTAATTTCTACGGCCTGAACGGGGCCGTCGTGGCCACGGCCAGCAGCAGTGCCGTACTGTCCGATGTCGCTGTAAACACAGAGGCCGAAGGGGCCAACGCCGTATTTGCTACAGGGGAGGGGGCTTCCGTTACCATTGACGGCATCACCATTCACACCAGCGGCAATTCCTCGCGAGGACTCGACGCCACTTACGGCGGCTCCATTTCTGCCGAGGATGTGGACATTACCACAACAGGCGCCCACTGCGCCGCTTTGGCCACTGACCGAGGGGAGGGCACCGTGAAGGTGGTTGGCGGAACTCTGTCCACCTCGGGAGACGGTTCGCCCTGCATCTATTCTACCGGGGATATTTCCGCGGAAAATGTCACTGGTATGGCCACCGGTTCCCAGTCCATGGTGGTGGAGGGAAAAAATTCCATTACTGTTAGGAATTGTGATTTTACCGGGGCCGGATTGAACGGCGTGATGATTTATCAGAGTACCTCCGGTGACGCTGGTGTGGGCGCGGGGATTCTCAATGCTACTGACAGTACCATCGCTACCACATCCGACGGCCCCATGTTCTATATCACCAATACTGAAGCGGCAATCAATCTTACCAACGTGAATCTGGCATTCCCCTCCGATATTTTAGTGAATGTCTCCGGCAATGAAACCAACAACTGGGGAACTCCCGGCTCTAATGGCGGAAATCTGACCTTCACCGCCAAGAATCAGACCTTGACGGGGGATATTGTCTGTGATGAGATCAGCGTGGTCTCTTTGGGACTCTTTCAGGCTTCTTCTTTGACGGGAGCCATTGACACTGCCAACAGCGGTACCGTCTCTCTGTCGCTTTCCTCTGATGCCACCTGGGAGGTGACGGCGGATTCCCATATATCTTCCCTTACCGATGACGATGCCTCTTTCAATAATATTGTATCCAATGGGTACACCATCTATTATGACAGTGACAACGAAGCCAATCAAGGGCTCGACGGCAAAACCATCACCCTCAGTGACGGCGGGAAATTAACGCCTGCGGTGTAAAGCGCGGCGATAATAAAATAAGCCCCAAGCGAATTTGGCTTTGGGGCTATTTTAATGGGTTGACGCATCGATGAATTTTGCGGCGATTTTAGAGTAGACGATTTTTTGCTCGTGGTAAAGACTGTATTTTCCGCTGAGCATAAAGCTGACAGCAGAGGCCAGGGCGAAAAATAGCAGTCCCGAGCCGCCAAAAAGTTCCACGCTGAGAATGATCGAGGAAATAGGGCAGTTGACCACGGCGCAGAACAGCGAAGTAAGGCCGATGGCGGCGCCGAAATCCGCCGGTAACCCCAGCCATTGCCCCACGCAGCAGCCGAATACCGCGCCAATGAATAAGGTCGGCACGATTTCGCCGCCCTTGAAGCCCACGCCAATGGTGATGACGGTGAAAAGAATTTTCCAAAGGAACGCTGTGGGAACGGCTTCTCCCGCCAAGGCCCGACCGATGACCGGCAACCCCAATCCATTATAGTCGTAAGTGCCCAGAGCCAATGTTAAAAGGACAATGGCGATACCGCCAAAAAAGATTCTTAGCCAAGGATTGGGGATGACTTTGGCGAAGAATCTTCCGCCATGTCTGAGCAGTACACAAAAAACGATGCTCACCAAAGCGCCAAGACAGGCCAAAACTGCTACCCGCCCAAAGGAGAGAAATTCCATAGCGGGAATTTTTACGGTATAAAAGAGAGGTGTAAAGCCCAATGCCCAGGCCAGGGCTTGGGAAATCAAAGACGCCACTAGGCAGGGAATCAGGGCGGCATAATAGAATACGCCGACACTGACCACCTCCATGCTGAACAATGTGGCGGTCAGCGGCGTACCGAACAAGGCGGTAAATACAGCGCTCATGCCGCACATGGTGATAATGGTTTGGTCTTTCTCGCTCATGTGAAAAATTTTACCGATCAGATGACCCAAGGATCCCCCGATTTGCAATGCCGCTCCCTCCCGTCCCGCGGAGCCGCCGCAAAGCTGTGTGAGACAAGTGGATATGAAAATCAGATACGCCATAGACAAGGGAACCTTTTGGCGGGAACGGATGGATAAAAGCACCAGGTCGGTGCCGCCGTCTTCGTCCATATGGAGCAAGTGGTAAGACTCCACAATCAAAAGCCCCGCCAGGGGCAGCAGGTACAAAAGCCACGAATGGGTTGCCCGCTCCTCTAAAGCTAATTCCACACAAAAATAGAGAAGACTTCCCACGCCGCCGCAGACAGTTCCGATGACCGTGGCGAGGAGAAGCCATTTCAGAAGCACTTTCAAATATAATTTTACATATTTCAAAGATTCTTTGATGGTATCCATGGCAACAGTTTAGCACCATGTTGAGGGCTGATAAAGCTTCAAAAAAACATTGGACAAAATTTTATCGAAATAAAATAATTCTCATCCTTGGACCCTTTTAGAATTCTTTTGAAAAAACAGAGTAAGCAAAAGGCCGATAAAGCACAGGGCAGCCGCGGCCCAATAGGAATCGTGGAGCGCCGCCGCATAGGCGGTGTCCGTCGGCGTCACAGCGGCAAACCGCGCGGCGAAGAATGCGCTGAAAAAGGCAGTCCCCGCCCCGAAGGATAGGTTCCGCATGGTGGCCAAAAAGCTGCCGCCGTAGCCCTGCTTTTGGGGAGAGACTCCCGCCAAAACCGTGCTGTTATTGGGAGAACCGAAGCTGCCGACTCCCAAGCCGAATACGGCGAGGCAAAGCACCAGCAGCCAAAGGGGCGTTGCCGCCGTAAGAAAACCCAACGCGCCTAGGGATAAAGTCATCAGAGCGAAGGATACCATGAGGATGGGACGGGAACCGAAACGGTCCGATAGGGAGCCCGCCAACGGCGCTATTAATACCATGACCAGGGGATGTACCGTCATTACCAGGCCAGAGGACGCTGTGGAGAGGGCCTTGACCTCCTCTAAATAAAAGGGCAGCAAAAACGCCACGGACATTTGAGGGAAATAGCAAAAGACGCCGATAATGTTGCCCATGGTAAAATCTCGGATGGTAAAAAGGGGCATATCGAGAAAGGGCTCTTTACTCCGTTTTTCCCATAAGATCAATAAAATCAGCAGGATCGCCGCACCGAGACCGAGAAAAACGCCGTGGCCCCCTTGGTTGTTGATAGCCAGCAGCGCCACCGTGGTGGCGGATGCGAACAGCAGAATCCCCGGCAGGTCAAAACCTTTGATTTCATTGTTTTTCTGTTGGGGCGTCAAAAAGAATATTCCCAGCAATGCACCGAGAATGCCCACGGGAACATTGAGATAGAAAATGGATTGCCAGGAAAATGATTGCAGCAGCAGACCACCGATGGAAGCGCCGCTGAGATTGCCCACGCCTACCACGGCGCCGACCATGCCGATGGCCTTGCCCTTTTCTTCTTGGGGGAAGGCGTTGGACACCAGCCCCAGGCCTGTGGCCATTAGAATGCTGCCACCTATGGCTTGGAAAATTCTCGCTCCAATCAGCATGGGAAAACTTTGGCTCAGGCCACAAACCAAAGAGCCAAGAGAGAACACGGCAAAACCCACGACATAAAGACGGTGGGAGCCGATTTTGTCCCCCAATTTGCCGAAGAAGAGCATGGTGGCTGTAACCACCAGCATATAAACGGTGACGACCCATTGCACCTCGGTCATGGAGATGGAAAACACCTCTGCGATGGTGGGGTTCGCGATATTGACGATACTGCCATTGAGAGTGCCCATAAACACGCCGATGGAAACGACAATGAGCACCTTCCATTTTTGTTCAATCACAATACATCTCAGCTTTCTTCTAGGGAAATAATGACGTATAAAATCATGTTCAGTTTATCACAGGTTACGGTTCCATGCAACAAAAGGGTTATTTCCGCATATACTGTCAATGAATGGTCCGAAATTGACAAAGAATTTTGATAGAGGTGATCGTTATGTGCGGCATCGGTGGATGCGTTACGTTTCAGCGGCAGATAGAAGCGCCGCAATATTACCGTGAAATGGAGGAAACTTTGGCTCGGCGCGGACCCGATCAGGCCGGGCGTTGGGGCGATGACCACTGTGTCCTGCTTCACCGGCGCCTTACCGTAGTGGATCCCGACCATGGACGGCAGCCCATGGAGTTGACCTGGCATGGCCGGCATTTTATTATGGTGTACAACGGTGAGTTGTATAATACAGAGGATATTCGTAGGGAGCTTTTGATTTTGGGACATCAATTCCAAGGCCACTCCGATACTGAGGTGCTGCTCCATGCCTTCGCCCAATGGGGGGACAGTGCTCTGGAGTTGTTGAATGGGATTTTTTCCTTTGCTGTTTGGGAGCCCCGGGAACAGCGGTTGTTCTTAGCTCGTGACCCCATGGGGGTAAAGCCGCTGTTTTTTTCCCGTCAAGGGGATGGACTCATCTTTGGGTCCGAGATCAAAACCATCCTGGCCCATCCTGACATGGAACCGGAATTGGATCAGGAAAGCATCGCCGAAATGATTTTCATGGGGCCCGGCCGCACCCCCGGCTGCGGCGTGTACCGAGGTATTGAAGAGGTCAAAGCCGGTTACTGCGGTTATTGTGTCGCTTCTGGCTTTGTTCCCGTGCCCTATTGGCAGCCCAAGGACGGCCCCTTTACCGACAGCCCCGAAGAGGCCGCCGCCCATGTGCGGTTTCTCGTCACCGACGCCATCAAACGCCAGCTGGTATCAGATGTTCCCCTGGGGACCTTCCTCTCCGGCGGTCTTGATTCCAGTATCATCACGGCAGTAGCCGCCAATGAGTTCGCCGCCAAAGGAAAAACCCTGACCACCTTTTCCGTGGCTTATCGGGACAATGAAAAATATTTCCAAAAAAGCCATTTTCAGCCTGACAGTGATGACGAATACATTGACCTAATGGTCAAAACCTTCCATACTGACCACCATCGTGTGGTACTGGATACTCCCGAATTGGCCGAAGCTCTTTACGAAGCCGCCACGGCCCGAGATCTCCCCGGCATGGCCGACGTAGATTCCTCTTTATTGTTATTCTGTAAGGAAATTAAAAAACACGTTACCGTAGCCCTTTCCGGTGAATGCGCCGACGAGATTTTTGGCGGCTATCCCTGGTTCCGTGATGAGAATATTCGCATGGCCGACGGCTTTCCCTGGTCTCAATCGACAAAATACCGTATGACCTTCCTGAGAGATGATATTGCCCATGACCTTGATGGTGAGGCCTATGTGCGCCGCCGTTACGAAGAAACTTTGGCCCGCACCTCCAAAATGCCCAATCTCAGCCCCTTGGAAAACCGTATGAAGGAGATGACCCGTCTCAATCTCGATTGGTTCATGCAAACTCTGCTGGATCGCAAAGACCGTATGAGTATGTACAACGGCCTAGAGGTTCGCGTTCCCTTCTGCGACAAGCGCATCGCCCAATATCTCTATACCATGCCCTGGTCCATCAAGGACTACGACCATCGGGAAAAGGGGATCCTGCGCCACGCTATGGAAGGCTTGCTTCCCGAAAAGGTTCTCTGGCGGAAAAAAAGTCCCTATCCCAAAACGCACCATCCCGCTTATCTTGCCGCTGTGACCCTTCTGATGGAAGATATTCTTGCGGATTCCAACGCCCCCATCTTTGATATCGTCAAACCCGAAGCTCTCCGAGATCTTTTAGATCATGAAATGAAATATCCCTGGTATGGCCAGCTGATGATGAGGGCACAGGTAATTACGTATTTCCTCCAATTGAATTATATTTTGGCCCGCTCCCGCGGCTAATCGCGGTGTTGCCCGCTCCAAGTCAGACTCCCGAGTACGTTTTAGGTATGCATCGAGCCTGCCTTGGAGCGGCCGCCTTGCTCTGCATCGTGGGAGCGAGCCCGCCTACGTTATTGGTGATTGCGGGTTGAAAGCAAGAGGGAACAATGCGTCGGAATAAGCTGTTACGAAAATCCCGCCGACGTTGTTCGGCGGCGCCTAAAAATCAAAGATCTGGATGAATTGTTCGGCGGCATCGCCGCTTTTTATCAACATGTTCTGCCCGAATTGATTCGGGCTTTTTACGTTATAAGGGAAATCGCGCAATATTTTCCCTGATGACATGATTGACAAATGGGCAAATGCACATTATAATGAGAGAAATTGTGCATATGCACAAATGGAGGTGTCGTCATGCCGCGTCAAACACGCTGCCGCAAAGTCTGCTGCGACTATGGTAATCGTCAGTTTCGCACAGAAAACTGCCGGGATATTCAGCGCATTACTGTGGAAGAGGTGGAATCCCTGCGCCTTTGTGATATGGAGGGGTTGCCCCAGGACATTGCTGCGGAAATGATGGAGGTCTCCCGTGGGACCTTTCAGCGTATCCTCTACTCCGCTAGAAAAAAAGTGGCCACGGCCTTGGTGGAAGGGGACGATCTCAGCATTGGCGGCGGCCATTATGAGGTGACGGGCACCCGCTGCGAGGGGCGTCGCTGCTGTAAAAAATGCAGAAAATAAAGACAATTTATGGAGGTTATCGCATGATGAGAATTGCAGTTACATCGGAAAATAATATGGTTTACCAGCATTTTGGTCATTGCCCCGGCTTTACCGTGTTTGAAGTGGAGGAGCAAGAAATTAAATCCAAAGAATATTTGGCCGCTAACGGCGTGGGCCATTCTGCTTTGGCCGTGTTGCTTGACGGCAACGGTGTGGATGTTTTGATTTGCGGCGGTCTTGGCGGCTGTGCCCGTCAGGCCCTAGGGGAAGCCGGCATCAAAATCCTTCCGGGCGTCAGAGGAGATGTGGACGCCGTTGTCAAAGCTTATCTTGACGGTACTCTGGACCATGACCCCAATTACACCTGTAACCATCATGGCCATGAGCATGGCGAAGGCCATCAATGCGGTCACCACCATGAACACGGAGAGGGGCACCAGTGCGCCCATCATCATGGCGGACAGGTAGGCCGTTACAACTTCGTGTTCGGTAAAAAAGATGAATAAGCCCTCCATCAGGGTATCCGCCGCAATTCTGGAGCGGGATGGTAAAATCCTCATTTGTCGCCGGCAAAAGGGAGGCAGCTGCGGCGACCTTTGGGAATTTCCCGGCGGGAAAATTGAATTAGGAGAGACTCCCGAGGAATGTTTGATACGGGAATGCCGTGAGGAATTGGGCGTGGATATTCAGATTACCGGAACCTTTGGGCAAGCGCACCATTGTTATCCCGATGTGGATGTGACCCTCTATTTTTACCGCGGCGGGATTTTACAGGGGGAACCCCGCCGCACCGTCCATCAGGAGATGGCCTGGGTCGTCCCAACGGAACTGAAACGATATGACTTCTGCCCCGCTGATGAGGAGGTTATTGCCAACCTTTCCAAAAAGGGGAAATGAGAATTTTGTGACATTGGGCAGGAGTATGGCGAAGAACATCGAATAAAAAAATCGAATAAAAAAAGGTTTGAGTGAAACTCAAGCTTATCGAGCTTAAATCGCTCACTGTATTCTATGCTGAATTCCCTGAAGGAGAGATTCGTCCCTCATGCGTTATATTATCATGGACATGGAATGGAATCAGGCAATGACCAAAGATCTGTGCCTCACCATGGAATCAGGTCTGAAGTTTTACGGTGAAATTATTCAAATTGGCGCTGTAAAACTCAATGACCAATTGGAAATCACAGATTCCTTTCGTGTAAATATTCGCCCACAATATTATAAAAAGCTTCATCCCATGGTGAAACGGCTTACGGCCATTTCCGCCGGAGACCTGTCCAACGGCGTTCCCTTTGCCGAGGCCATCGACGGGTTCCGTCGTTGGTGCGGGGAGGGCGCTGCCTTGATGACCTGGGGCAACGATGATATTCCCATGCTTCGGGATAATCTGGATTTTTTCGGTTTGGACAAGTCCTGGACTGATGTTTGGTATAATTTACAGGTGATTTTTAGTCTGCAGACCGACGGCACCACTGACCAGAAATCCTTGCTTTTTGCCATGGAGCATTTTGAGATTCCCTGTAAACACCGTTTGCATGACGCCTTTAACGACGCTTATTATACCGCTCAAGTCTGTCGCCATTTGGATTTGGAAAAAGGCGTTGAGGCGTACGGCGAGTTCCTGGAGCGCCAAAAAGAGCGTGCTTTGAAGCGCCGTCTGGAGGAGGAAAATCATCAGGACAGTACCTTGGTTACTACCCAGTGGCGCCAATTCCCTTCCAAAAGGGCTGCTTTTGCAGATCAAAGCTTTGCGGCTGTCACCTGCGAAGCTTGCGGTAATCAAGTGGCGCCTGATGGAAATTGGGTGCGGCAAAGCGGCGATAAATACATTGCCTTAGTTCGGTGCGGCAATCATCGTTCCTTTTTGGTGCGGTTAAAATTTCACCGTAACGATGACGGCATTGCGGTTCATAAAATCGTCTGGCGTGCTGATGAGGAAATGATTCGTTTTTACCATAACCACGCCAAAAAAGACCGCCTGCGTAAAAAACGCCTCTGTTCCGCAGTTTCGTGAATGGAATTGGGCGGTAATATGAAAAATAAAGCACCGATATGAGTATCGGTGCTTTGTCATCATCCCAAGTATCTCTTGCCGATTTGGTCGGATGAAGAAGTAATTCACTATACCAATATCAAAGCTCCCCGCGTTTGGGAGGAAATTCTCAAGGGCATCCGAACCTTTGGAGGTCTTTGATGTTTTTATGGTTCAGCATGGGGAGGATGTCGTTGGTATCATTGGTTGTCCCTGTATCGACAAGGAAAAATCTCAATACGGATTGTTTTATCAATTTTCCAAGCCCAATTGGGGACAGGGATATGGGACTCGCGCCATGGCATGATTATTGGATTTTATGAAGACAAAATATCTGGAACTCACCATATTGCCGATGTGGTGGCCGATAATGCGGTTAGTGAAGGAATTTTAAAGCGTTTTGGCTTTTTGAGCTGATTTCCGCAAAAGGGCGATTTGAGCGGGACGGTGTCATATCAAAGATTCACAGCTAACAATTACATTTATCTTAGCAAAATTAGAGAGCTCCTATGGGCTCTTCTTTTATTTGCATGCTTGGACAAAGGCGGCAAATAAGTCCTTCTGTTTTTGGTCTTTTTGGTAGCTGAATTCCGGGTGCCATTGAACGGCGGCGATGAATTTTTTATCGGGGCGGTAAACTCCCTCCACAATTCCGTCGGTGGCCTTGGCGGAAACAGCCAAGGACGGCGCCACGTCCTTTACGGCCTGGTGGTGGTAGCTGTTCACTGCCAAGATGTCTTGTTTTAATATCTCGTAAAGCGGTGTATTCCGCAGAACTTCCACCTCATGGACAGGCACATCGTAGGGGGGTTTTTGCTGGTGGCTAAGGTTTGTGGGATGTTCCGACGGCAAATCCTGCCACAGGGTGCCGCCCAAAAGAGCGTTAAATAACTGAATCCCCCGACAAATGCCAAAGGCGGGCTTGTCCACGGTCATAACCAGGTCAAAGAGCTTCCGCTCCATGGTATCCCGG
The DNA here is from genome assembly GCA_964637365.1 of uncultured Peptococcaceae bacterium. GTDB lineage: Bacteria > Bacillota > Dehalobacteriia > UBA7702 > UBA7702 > Cryptoclostridium. The sequence continues at coordinate 58,769 of CAZWWH010000010.1, read as the reverse complement.
AGACGGCAAATAGCGCCGCACTTGGGATGGGGGTTGCTGTGGTAAAGGGCGGGGGATACATCGTGTCCGCCGGGAAAAAGAAATCCGTCGAAGAATTCTGCCAAATGTTCAAGCGCCGAGTCGTCGTCGGTCAAGGGCATCATCAGCGGGATGGCCCCGGCTTCCTCCAGGCCTTTCATATACCCCGGCAGCATCCAGTAGCTTTCTTTGGTTTCGTCATACAAAGGCACAATGCCGATGCGTGGGATTGCGGTTGATTGCGTCATAGTTTTTATGTGACTCCTTTTCGACTGTTCATTCAAGGGACTGTGGCAGTCATCTTTTTATGTTTTGTGTTTTCGGAAAGAGTTAAGGCAGGATCTCCAAATGTTCCAGGAGAATTTTTGTTCCCAATAAAATGAGAATCAATCCCCCAATAAATTCTGCCTTGGATTTGTAGCGGGAGCCGAAGAGATTCCCGATTTTAACGCCGATGAGAGAAGTGACAAATGTTACACAGCCAATGATAGTGGCAGCTGCAACAATGTTAGTGCCCAGGAATGCGAAGGTAATGCCTACAGCCAAGGCGTCAATGCTGGTGGCGATGGCCAGTACAATCATGGTGTGGAAATCCACAGAATCATTGGCTTCCTCCTCTTCCTTGCTGAGCGCTTCCCGAATCATGTTGAAACCGATGAGCCCCAGCAGAATAAAGGCAATCCAATGGTCGATGGCGGTAATCTTTGATTGGAATTGAACCCCAAGTAAATAGCCGATTACCGGCATTCCCGCTTGAAAAATACCGAAATATAAGCCGATGACGACGGCATTTTTGATCTTGATACGATCCATGGAAAGGCCCTTGCAAATGGAAACGGCAAAGGCGTCCATGGCCAGGCCCAGGGCGATAAAAAACAGCGAAATAATACCCAAATCTTTTCTCCTCCTTGTTATAACATTAAATGAAATAACGGATAAAAAAAGACCTATCTGCCGTAAGAATTGCTCCCAATCACAGAATTACGCGATTGAGCAATCCGAACAGCAGATAAGTCTCGTTATTTCATATAATGCCAGACAGCTTCATTGACAAGGTCTTCTTTGGCCTTGCCTCACCGTCAGTATGTTGACATTATCACACATTGTGTCAACTACTCCCTTATCTTGGGCATATTATAAACAAAACGGTATTTTTTGTCAACATTAACATGGAAAAAATGCGCTTTGGGCCACCTTCCGCACCAGGCGACAGATACACCGAAGGTATTCCCCCCTGGCGTAAAGTGTCATCATGGTTTGGGTGTAAAGCTGTGCTGACAAAAGGTTCGGCATCATATGACAAAAGTTCCCACCCTACCCACAGCGGTTCGGGGCATAAGCCCCGATACCGCATGGTTTTCCCTTCATCGAATCACCTCGTTTTGCCGATTAACCGTTGGTTACGGCAGTAGAGGGGCAGCAGCAGTTATTGTTGCATCCGCAGCCGCATCCACAGCCACAGCCATTGCAGCCACAGCCGTTGCATCCGCAGCCGCATCCGTTACAGCAGCATCCGCAGTTGTTGCATCCGCAACCGCAATTGTTCCCGCAGCCGCAGCCGCCGCAACCACCCCAGCCGCCGCATAAGCCGCAGCCTAAGAAAGTGTACAAGATTGAAGCAAGATACTGGAGGGTATAAACATTATAGATGGAGCTCAGCACACAGCTGTAATCTCCACAGCTGAAGCAGCAGTCGTTGCAGCCGCCAAAATTTCCAAAACCACTGAACCCGCCGTATCCATTGTTACATCCACAGTTGCAGCCGCAATCGCAGCAATCTGAGGAACGGTAATTTCCGCCTTTTCTACTCATTCAAAAGGGCCTCCTTTGTTTTTTATCATGCTTTAAGATATGAGGGCCTTCCCCCTTTTGTGACAAAAAAAGCCTCAGCTACCGAAATTTTCTTAAGGACGTATCTTTTTCACGGCTGCGTTTCTTTTTTTGTGGAAATGTGATATGATAATATATAATTAATGAAGAAGCGCTGCGGAAAAGGAGGATGGCTATGCTGGAATTGAAAATTGTTACCGGGATGTCCGGCGCCGGGAAAAGTCAGTTTTTGAGGATGCTGGAGGATTTGGGATTTTATACTGTAGACCATCTCCCTCTGGATTTGTTGGAGGCTTTCGTCCGTACTATGCAGTCGGAGAACCGCAATACCGTTAAAGCCGCTGTGGTGGTGGATGTGCGGGAAAAGGATCATTTTAATGCGTTTTTCCGCCTTTTGGAAACCTTAGAGGACGCCCAGGATGTGGACGTGGAAATTATTTATTTGGAAGCTGAAACCGATGTTCTGATTCGCCGCTTTCGGGAAACGCGCCGCCGGCATCCTCTGGGCAACAAAATGCGGATTTTAGCAGCCTTAGAAGAAGAAAAAAGCCTGATGGCTCCTATTCGTAAGCTTGCCCACCGAAAAATTGATACCACTCATATGCCTGTTCCTCAGCTTCAGGAATTTGCAAGGTATCTTTATGGCAATTCGGAAGGTCCCCGGCTTATGGTCAACGTCGTATCCTTTGGTTTTAAACACGGCGTGCCCCGCGATGCTGATTTTATGTTTGATGTGCGGTTTCTGCCTAATCCCTTTTACGAACCAGAGTTGAAGGATTTGACGGGACTGGATAAACCCGTAGGAGATTTTATTATGGAGACTGCCCCGGCTGCGGAATTTCTTGACCGCATGAAGGGACTTTTACTCTTTATGATGAAAAATTTTGAGGCCAGAACCAGGGACAATATCGTGATTGCCGTGGGATGTACCGGCGGACAGCACCGTTCTGTGTTTTTCGCGGAAAAATTCGGCGAAATCGTGGGAGAAGCAGGCTATTGCTATACGGTAACGCATCGGGATGTATGGCGGGCTGCGGGTAAGTGATTATGAAGAAAGAAAAACCTTTTGGAACGTGGTTGTTTTTGCTCCTGTGCGGCGTCGCCTTTCTGTTTGCTGCGGTATTTAATTTGTTGCGTATTTATCGAATCCCCCTGCGGCCCTATCTCCCATCGTGGTTGGCGGATTTTATCAATACCTGGGGTTTTTTCCTGATTTTGGTGGTGCTGGGAATCGCTTTTTTGTGGCTGGCCCGAGACCGTTATCGCCGCATGATGGGGCTTTTACGCCGCCGCCGCATGTTAGCGGAACGCAACGCCAAAGAAATGGAAATTCGCAACGGTGTTCGTGTGGCGGCTATTGGCGGAGGCACCGGTCTTTCCACCATTTTGCGGGGATTGAAAACAGTGACCTATAATGCCAGCGCGATTGTGACCGTAACCGACGATGGCGGCAGCTCCGGCCGTATCATTGAAGGCCGTGACGCTTTGCCCCCCGGGGATATCCGCAACTGTTTGGTGGCTTTGTCTGCCCGTGAAGGTACTTTGGAGCAGCTTTTTAATTACCGTATGGAAAATCCTGCGGAGCTCAAAGGCCATTGCCTCGGCAATATCCTCATTAGCGGTTTGGCGGAAATGAAAGGGGATATGGCCGCCGCCGTATGGGAAACAGGTAGAATTTTGAATATCCGTGGTAAGGTGATTCCCGTAACCATGGATAAGGTGACTCTGTGTGCCAGTATGGAAGACGGTTCCCTTCTAAAAGGGGAAACGACCCTGGTAGGGGACGACCGCGCCATCAAGGAGGTCTTTTTGGAACCTCGGGAGGTTGCGGTGAATCGCGATGCCATTGACGCCATTATGGAGGCTGAAATTGTTCTTTTGGGGCCCGGTAGTCTTTATACCAGTATTATACCGAATTTGTTGGTGCCCGGTATTATCGACGCCTTAAAAGCTACCTCGGCGCCGGTATATTACGTTGCCAATATGATGCAACAGGCCGGTGAAACCGAGGGATATAATTTATCCGATCATATTGAAGCCATCATGGCGGTATCCGAAACACCCTTTCTGCGGGGCGTCATCGTGAATACTGCGGAAATTTCTCCGGAAATGTTGGAAAAATATGCCTTCATGGGACTTGGGCCTGTGGTCAATGATATGGCTGCCGTGAAAGCCCACCGTTTGCGGGTGGTTGGATTGCCCTTAGTAAAGGAAGAAAAAATCGTGAAGCACGACGCCGAAGTATTGGCAAAATTTATTGCCCGAGGAAAGTACTGATGCATTTTGTTTTCGGAAAGTATATAGCATCAAGCGCATATTTATTGTGATGGGGTGGTTGTTGTGTCTTTTTCATCTCAGACGAAAAATCAAATATCGCAATTGATTAGTCATAACCATTGCTGTCAAATGGCGGAGTTTTTAGCTTTAACGAAAACAGATGGTACAATTTCTATTAACGGTTCTGTGGGCGTGACACTGAAAATCGTCACGGAGAACGTGGCTGTCGCCAAAAAAATTTTTAAACTTACCAAAGAGTTGTTTGACCGTCCCGGGGAAGTAACGGTGTTTCGCAAAAATCGTTTGAAAAAAAATAACGTCTATACCGTAGAAATCCCACCGCAGCCCGGAGTTGATGAAATCATGATGCATCTAGGATTAAAGGATGAAGAGGGCCGTTGGAATAATAATTTTCGCAGCAGTTTCCCCAGAGACGCCCTGAAAAAGGATTGCTGCAAACGGGCCTATCTCCGTGGCGCGTTTTTGGGCAGCGGTTCCGTGAATAATCCCGAAGGGGCCTATCATCTGGAAATCGTCAGTTCCTACGAAGCCCATGCCGAGGAAATGAAAAAGTTATTGGAGGATTTTGATATTCACGCCAAAATCTGCCTCCGCAAAAATAAGTATGTGTTGTATCTGAAAGATGGCGACCAGATTGTGGAATTTCTGACTCACATTGGCGCTCACCAGGCTCTGCTAGCCTTTGAAAACGAGCGTATTCGCAAGGATCTCTGTAATAATATCAACCGCCAGCGGAATTTTGATATGGCCAACGTCAATAAAACCATCGCCGCTTCGGAACAACAGCGCAGGGCCATTGAGGTCATTGCGCGGGAAATGGGCTTAAATAAGCTGCCGCCGCACCTTCGGGATGTGGCGGAGCTGCGCATGGAATATCCTGAAGTCGGCTTGGCGGAGCTGGCGGAGTATTCCAATGACTCCATTAGTAAAAGCGGTGTTCGTCACCGTTTAAAAAAAATTCAAACCATTGCCGATGAACTTTTGGAGGCTAGCGGCAAAGAGCCCTTGACTCCTAGAAAACGCAAAAACGAAAAATAGAAATAGAAATAGTTCCACCTTTTCGTATCTTCGGCGCAAGAAATTCCTGTTAATTCGTAGAAATATGTAGAAATTTAAAAATATTATGGTATAATATTTGCAAAGAAATTTTTTTTGAGGATATGGGTGACTATGATAGAACAACGATTGAATCTTGAACAAACTCAAAAGTTGATCGTGACCCAGGAATTGCGGCAGGCCATTACGCTTCTTACCATGCCTCTTTTGGAGCTGCAGCAATTTATCGAAGAGCAGTTGCAGGAAAATCCTGTGTTGGAGCAGGATTATGACAACGGTGATGCGCAAAACGACATGGTCGAGATTAGTGACGCCCAGGCAAAAGAAATGGACCGAGCGGTCCAGGATTTGCTGAACCGCAATCATGAAAATGATGACGGTGGTCAAGAGTATGAAGGCTATGAATGGGAAAAAATCGCCGCTGATTGGCAGCAGAATATATACAATAAAACGCCTGTTCAGGAACGAGTATCTTCCCATTATGAACCTGTGGAAATGCAGTACTCCAGCCTTTATGAGTATCTGTCCTTCCAGCTCAATATCATGACTATCACCGAAGAACAAAAGCGTATAGGTCGTTTTATCATTGCCAATTTGGGACGCGACGGCTATTTATTGCAAACGCCGGAACAAATGGCGGAAAATCTTGGAGATACTCTGGAGCAGGTGGAGGATGTACTCCACATCATTCGCAGCTTTGACCCGCCGGGGATCGGCGGCATCAATTTGCAGCAATGCTTGTTGCTCCAGCTGGACCCCTCGGAAAAATCTTATGAACCCTTAAAGGAGATCATTGAAAATTACCTTGACATGGTGGCCAGCAACCGTTTGCCCCTTATTGCAAAAAAAATGAAGCGCAGCGTTAAGGACATTCAAGTTTTAGTGGATCGGATCCGCCAGCTGAATCCCAGACCGGGGTTGTCCTTTGAAGACAGCGATGTGGTAGAATATATTTATCCCGATGTGGTCATTGAAAAAGTTGACAACGATTATGTGGTGGTAGTCAATGACTCTACTGTGCCTAAAGTAGGGATCAGTAATTTTTATTTGAGACTGATTCGTGACAGTGAAGCCGGCAATGAAGAGGTAAAGGACTTTGTGAAGCAAAAGCTGAACTCTGCCGCCTGGATCATCAAAGGTATTGAGCAACGGCGTTCCACCATTTATCGCATTGCTGAGGCTATCATTGACTTGCAGCGTGACTTTTTTGATAAAGGTCCTAATTATCTGGTTCCATTGAATTTGAATACTGTGGCCGAAACTGTGGGTGTTCACGAGTCCACGGTCAGCCGAGCCATTAGCAATAAATATGTGCAGACACCTCATGGACTTTTCCCGTGGAAATTCTTTTTTGTCAATGGTGTCGGCAGCGGCGGCAGCTTAAAAGCAGCCGTCACCAACGTGAAAGGGGCCCTGAAGGAGTTAATTGACCATGAGGATCCTGCTAACCCCCTTAACGATGACCGTCTCGTTGAGTTGTTAAAAGAACAGGATATTTTGATTTCCCGGCGTACCGTGGCGAAATACAGGAAGGATCTCGGAATTTTGAGCGCAGGGAAGAGAAAGCGTTATTGAGGACCATCGACAATATGGGAAACTATGATTTTAAACGAATGATCGATGATGTGATTCTCGGCAATGTGCCATCAGTGAAAAATCATGTTCACGATGCCGTATCCAAAGGAATTGACATCATGGATATTGTGGATCACGGCCTGTTAAAGGCCATGAATGAAGTCGGGGATCGTTTTGAGAAGAACGAAATCTATGTGACAGAACTTCTCGTTTCCGCCCGAGCGGTTCATGCCGGGCTTGATGAAATCCGTCCTCTGCTTTTAGGCAAAGAATTGCCGTGTCCCGGCAGAATTGTCATCGGCACTGTGGCGGGAGACCTCCATGACATTGGTAAAAATTTATTGGCTCTGGTGCTTCAAGCCCGGGGATATGAAGTGATTGACCTAGGAGTGGACGTTTCTGCCAGCACCTTTGTGGATGCCGTGGATCAGTATAAGCCCGACGTTCTTTGCCTTTCCGCCTTACTGACCACTACGGTAAGCGCCATGGAAAAAACCATTGAGGATTTGGGTGCAGCTCGTCTACGGAGTAGACTCAATATTGTAGTGGGCGGCGCCGCTTTGAATGCGGATATCGCTTCTACTATCGGCGCTGATGGCTATGCGCCCACCGCCATGAAGGGTGTGAAGCTTATTGGGGAAATTATTGCCGGCAACCGCAGCATGGCTAACCCCAATCTGTTTTCCGCCGCCTTTCGAGAAGGAGAGCTCCTGGATATGCAGGAATCCTTCCATGGACTCACTGGCCTTGATATTGCTTTTGTAGACCGGGACGGTCTTCCTGTGGTGCATCCCGGAGGATTCTTTTCCTGTAGCGGCCATTGTATGGAATTAAAAGCAGCTCTGGATGATAAATTCTTAGATTCACCGCTGCAGAATTCCTTGCTGTCCGGCGATATGGATCAGGCTTTTGCTTATCGTGGCCGTTGCGGCTTGATGGAAATTTCCTATCCGCTGTCCGGGGAAGACGGCCAGATTGGTTCGATTTTATGCGGCCATTTCCTGCTGGAGAGTGATTTGCCCCATTTGGAAACGCCGATTCCCGGTATTCCCGTACTGTCAGCGGAGCGCTGTGCCGCCCTTTGCTCCTTTATTGGTTTCTTTGGCCGCAAGGTCGTGGATATGGTAAGCGATTCTGTGGCGTTGGAGCGATTAGAGGGCCAGCAGGATACCTTTGTGAATTTCATGAAAAAACAGCACCAGCTGGAGGAAGCCCTGAAGGAAGCAGAGCTTAGCGCTTTGCAGAATCAGGTTAATCCTCATTTTCTGTTCAACTCTCTGAACACCATTGCCCGTGTGGCGGTGTTGGAGGGGGATAAATATACCGAAAGCCTGGTCAGCGCATTGGCCCGCTTAATGCGGTACAGCTTATATCAGGTGAAATCCATTGTTACCTTAGAGGAAGAGGTTAAAACAGTTCAGGATTATCTGAAAATTCAGGAGGCTCGCTTCCGCGACCGCATCAGTCATCGCATTGATGTGGAATCCTCTATTCTTAATGCCAAAATGCCTTGTATGATTTTGCAGCCTTTGGTAGAAAACGCTTGTCAGCATGGGCTGGAGCCCTGCCGCCGCGGCGGTATCGTTTCCATCCAGGGCTGGCTTGAAAACGGTCAGGTATTCCTGGAGGTAACCGATAACGGTATTGGTATGAGCGAGGAGCTTCAAAGGAGCATCTTTAAGCTAGAGGATATTCAGTCCACCAAAGGCGGACAAGTCAGCGGTTTGGGGCTCAATAACGTGCTAAGCCGTTTGCAGTTCCATTTTGGCAGCGACTGCGCTTGGGACATCAGTAGTATCATCAATAAAGGAACGACCCTTCAATTGTCGTTCCCTTATGTGATTTAACATAGATATTTCCGCAATGAACATGAACAAAGGATTTTTTTGAGGAGTGATTCACATGATTAAAATCATGATTGCCGATGATGAACCGCTGCAACGGCAGTATCTCAGAGCGGTTTTGGCGGAATTTTCTACCCAGTATAAAGTAGTGGCTGAAGCCGCCAACGGCGAAGAAGCCGTCACCTTGGGGTTGGAATTAAAGCCCGATATTGTATTTCTTGATATTCGTATGCCTGGTTTTGATGGCATTGAAGTGGCCCGCCGCCTCCGCGTGGCATTGCCTCAGGTAAAAATTGTCATTGTCAGTGCCTACGGTGAATTCCATTATGCTCAGCAGGCCGTGGGCTTGGGGATGGCGGAATATTTGCTGAAACCCGTGGAAAGCGACGAAATCCTTTCCATTACCGCGAAATTGGCGGAGATTATTGAGGATGAACGGGAAAAACAGCGTGAGTTGGAGGAAACCAAAGCCACTTTGGCCGATGCCATTCCCTTTATCCGTATTGGCTTTGTTATGGACTTGATCAACGGCAATTTAAGCGATGAAGGGGAAATGAACGATCGCGCCGCTTTCTTCGGCGTTACCAATCCGTTGCGCCTGGCGATGAATATTTGGATGGACAATCTTTCCGCCCAGAATAATATGCGTTCTGAACTGGAAAAACAAATCGTCCAGCGCCAGGTTACGGAAATGATTGAGCAGAGCTTGGCCGAATGGCCCCAGCACTTCTTTATTTCCCTGGGCAACGGCCAGTTCACCGTACTGCTGGCAGCGGAAGAGGATATGGATGATGTGCTGCTGAAATCCATGGCCATGGCTTTGGGAGACAAAGTCTGCCGTGTTGTGAGGGATAATACCTCTTCCACCGTAACCGTGGGGGTTGGCCGCGCAGGGCGGGGACCCAACGGCATTGCCCGTTCTCACCGGGAAGCCATCGTCGCCAGTGAGTATCGTGTGCTTTACGGCGGCGACCAGCCCATTCATGCCGATGACGTGGAAGCCACCAGCGAATACGCCAATGTGCTGAAACAAGGCTATGAAAAAAATCTTATTATGGCTGTATGCATGGGAGATTGGGATCGTACCTTCCGTTCCTTCCTGTCCCTTTGGGCGGAATATATCGGCGATGACGACCAAATTTCCCGCATCCGCTTAAAAATTTCGGAAATTTGTAGCGTTGTGGTGAGAGCCTCGGTGGACAGCGGCGTCAGCTTCGATAATCTGGAGGAAAGCCGCATGAATTTGGAACACCAGCTTTCCAAGGAAACCAGCCTCGACATGATGAAGGAAAAAGTGGTAAACTGGCTCAATGAGCTGGTAAGCCGTATCCGCACGTCCCGTGAGTTCCGCAATGTAAATCTCATCGACAAAGCCGTGCGCTATATGGAAGAAAACTACAACCAGGAAATCGGCCTTGAGGATGTGGCCAAACAGGTCTACTTGAGCACCTGCTATTTCAGCCGCCTGTTCAAACAGGTCAAAGGCTGGAGTTTTACCGAATATCTCACCCATGTGAGAATGGAAGAAGCCAGAAAGCTTTTGGTTAATACTTCCTATTCCGTGGCGGAAATCGCCATGCGAGTAGGCTTTCGCGACGCCCGTTACTTCAGCCAGGTCTTTAAAAAACATGTTGGTAAGACCCCCGGCACTTATCGTCGCGATGAAGCTAGTCGGATTTTGTCATCCCGGGAATAAATGACATATTTTTCCACAGTCTGGGGCTGTAAGACAAGGGGAATTTGAGATAATATATAGTATAGAGGGTAACCAAAATATTACTTATGCTGATTATATTTTGGCTGCGATAAAAATATAAAAGAAATGAGAGGTGCTTTTTTGTGGGGACAAAAGTAGCAATCAATGGTTTTGGCCGCATCGGCCGTTTGGTGTATCGTGCAATGTACGACAACAAAGATTTGGAAGTCGTGGCAATCAATGACCTGACCGATGCCGCAACCAATGCACATTTGCTGAAGTTTGATTCGGTTCATGGCACTTGGGACATTGATATTACGACAGAAGGGGATGAAATGGTCGTCGGTGACAAGAAAGTTAAAGTCTGTGCCGAACGCGACCCCAAAAACCTGCCTTGGAAAGAACTCGGCGTAGAAATCGTTATTGAAGCCAGCGGCGTATTCCGCGATGCGGAAAAAGCCAAAGCTCATGTAGAAGCCGGCGCCAAGAAAGTTATCATCACCGCTCCCGGGAAAAATGAAGATGGCACCTTTGTTATGGGTGTCAACGAAGAAACCTACGATCCTCAGAAGCATCACATCATTTCCAATGCTTCCTGTACCACCAACTGTTTGGCTCCTGTGGCCAAAGTCATTGATAGAGAATTCGGTATCGTGAAAGGTCTCATGACCACGGTCCATTCCTTTACCAATGACCAACGCATTTTGGACCAGGCTCATAAAGATTTGAGAAGAGCGAGAACCGCAGCTTCTTCCATCATTCCAACCACCACTGGCGCCGCCAAAGCCGTGGCTTTGGTTCTGCCTCAGCTGAAAGGGAGATTGAACGGTTTTGCCATGCGTGTGCCTACTCCCAACGTTTCCGTTGTGGACCTCACTGTGGAATTGGCGAAACCCGCCACTGCCGAAGATATCAACGCCGCTTTGAAAAACGCTGCCGAAGGCCAACTTAAAGGCATTCTCGGTTATACCGACCTTCCCTTGGTTTCTATCGACTATAACCATTGCGCCCTGTCCTCCGCTGTAGACGGCGACTCCACCATGGTCATTGGCGATAACATGGCCAAAATCGTGTCCTGGTATGACAATGAATGGGGGTATAGCAACCGCGTTGTCGACCTCGCGGCCTATGTGGTTTCCAAAGGACTGTAAACTGAGGGCCGTAGGAAGGAGCGTTTCTCATGAGTAAAATGACCGTAAAAGATTGCGATTTGAAAGGCAAAAGAGTGCTTTTGCGGGCTGACTACAATGTGCCCATGGATCAAGAGGGCAACATCACCGAATATATGCGTATTGAAGAAAGCATCCCTACCCTGAAATATATTTTAGGGCAGGGGGCTTCCCTCATCATTCTGACCCACCTGGGCCGTCCCAAAGGCCAACGGGTTCCGTCTATGTCCACCAAACCTTTGGTGGATGCGCTGAAAAAATATCTTGATAACGAAATCTTTTTCGCCGAAGACCTGCTGTCAGAAGAAACCAAAGCTCTTTGCGACGGGCTAAAACCCGGCCAGATCGTGGTGGGCGAAAATATCCGTTATTATCCCGAAGAAGAAGCCAATGACGATGAATTTGCCAAAAAACTGGCAAGTCTCGGTGACATTTTTGTCAATGAGGCCTTCAGCGTAGATCATCGCAGTCACGCTTCCACCGTGGGGATTCCCAAATATCTCCCCGGTTATATGGGACTTTTGTTGGAAAAAGAAATCTGCGCTTTAAATAAAGTGTTGGAAAACCCCGATCGTCCTTTGGCGGCCATTATTGGCGGCGCTAAAATTTCCGATAAAATCAAGATTTTGTCGAAACTTCTTCCCATTGTCGATAAACTCTTTATCGGCGGCGGTATGGCCAATACTTTTTTGGCGGCCCAAGGCCACGACATGCAGAAATCCCTGGTGGAAGAGGATAAGATTGATATGGCCAAAGAAATCTTAAGAGGCGAATTCGCCCAGAAGATTTTCCTGCCTGTAGACGTTATGGTTGCCGCGGCCTTTGATAACGAGGCTGACCGCAAAGCCGTGGGGTTGGATGAAATCCCCGCGGATTGGCAGGCTTTGGACATCGGTCCCAAAACCATGGAACGTTTTGAACAAGAACTCGCCCCGGCCAAAACCATTCTGTGGAACGGCCCCATGGGTGTGTTTGAAATGAGCAACTTTGCCCAAGGTACAAAAGCCGTGGCCAAAGCTGTAGCCGCTTCTTCGGCTTACAGCGTGGTAGGCGGCGGCGATTCCTCGGCTGCCATCAAGAGCGTTGGCATGGAAGACGGTATCGACCATATCAGCACCGGCGGCGGAGCTTCCCTGAAATTCTTGGAGGGGAAGGTATTGCCCGGGATTGACGCTTGCCGTGAGGCTTAATTTTTCGCTGACCTTCGGGTTCCGTGGGTCAGCGAATTTTCCCGTTTTTAGAAGTCTTTTCAAAAGACTGGTTATGTCGTAGAAAATAATGTTTTTACGATTCCGTGATGTGGAATCGAAACGAGGTATTTACTATGAAAATCATTGCCGGAAATTGGAAAATGAACGGCACTCCCTCCGCCAATGAGGTGTTGCTGGAAGCCATCAAAAGCACTGTTACCGTTGGCGAGGATAAGGTCATCGTGTTTCCGCCCTTCCTGTCCGTGGCGGACGCCCAGCGTATCTTGGACGGCACCGGCATCGCTTGGGGGGCTCAAAATGTCCACCCCGCTGAAAGCGGCGCTTATACCGGTGAGGTTTCCGTCCCGATGTTGAAGGAAGTCGGCGCGGAATATTGTCTGGTGGGCCATTCGGAACGGCGGCAATATTTTAGCGAAAGCGGCCAGTTCCTTGGGGATAAAGCCAAAGCCCTGATGGCCGCGGGACTCACTCCCGTATTCTGTGTTGGGGAATCCTTGGAGCAGCGGGAACAGGGCGTCGTCGCTTCGGTGCTGAAGGAGCAAATCGAATCCTCCTTGGCGCCGTTGGCCGAAACCATTCACAAAGATAATTTTATTTTGGCCTATGAGCCTGTTTGGGCCATCGGTACCGGAAAAACGGCAACCCCCGAGGACGCCAACGATACTATGGCGGAAATTCGCCGCATCCTCGGTGAACTGGGTTTGCCTCAAGACCTTTACATCCTTTATGGCGGCAGCGCCAAGCCGGAAAATGCCAAAGCGTTGTTGTCCAAAGAACATATCGATGGCCTCCTTATCGGCGGCGCTTCGCTGAAAGCCGATTCCTTCGGGGCCATGGTAAACTGGAGAGAAGGATAATATGTCTACACCTACTATGCTTTTGATTCTGGACGGGTTTGGCCATAGCGAAGCTATGGAAGGAAACGGCGTTGCCCAGGCTAAGAAACCGAATTTTGATCGGCTGTGGCAGAAATACTGCCATGGCTATTTGTCTGCTTCGGGCCTTCGTGTTGGTTTACCCCAGGGGCAAATTGGCAATTCCGAAGTGGGGCATATGAATATGGGAGCCGGGCGCGTGGTCTATCAGGATCTTACCCGCATTACCAAAGGGATCGAAGACGGTGATTTCTTTGAAAATCAAGTGCTTCTTTCCACCATGGACTATGTGAAAAAAGAAGGCAAAGCCCTTCATCTCATGGGGCTTTTGTCCGACGGCGGCGTTCACAGCCACATCGATCATGTAGTGGCGCTGCTGGAAATGGCCCGTCGCCAGGGAGTGAAAGAGGTTTATCTTCACGCTTTTTTGGACGGACGTGACGTTCTGCCCACCTCTGCCCTGGAATTTCTCGACCGCATCCAGGAGGAAATGAATCAGCGGCAGACTGGCGAAATCGCCACCATCATGGGGCGGTATTATGCTATGGATCGTGATAAACGGTGGGAACGGCTGGAGTTGGCCTATCGCGCGCTGGTTTTCGGCGAAGGCGTGAAATCTGCCGATTATCATGACGCGATGCGCAAGTCTTACGATGACGGCGTTACCGATGAGTTTGTGAAGCCAATTATCATGGAAAAAGGGAAAACCGTTGTTTCCGGTGATGCAGTGATTTTCTTCAATTTCCGTACCGACCGCGCCCGTGAAATGCTTTGGGCGTTCAAAGACCCTGATTTTGAGGGCTTTGCACGAGGCGTTGTGCCGGAGACTTATTATGTTTGCTTTACCCAATGCGACGCTTCTTACGATGTGCCAGTGGCTTTCCCAAAGGAAGCCATTGTCAATAATTTGGGTACCTGGCTGTCAAAGCAGGGGAAAAAACAGCTTCGCATCGCGGAAACAGAAAAATATGCCCATGTGACCTTTTTCTTTAACAGTCAGGTGGAACCCCCTTATGAAGGGGAGGACCGTATTTTGATTCCTTCCCCCAAAGTGGCTTCCTACGATGAGACTCCCGCTATGAGCGCCGGAAAAGTCACTGAAGCCGTTTTAAAGGAGATTGAAGCTGAAAAATACGACGTGATTATTTTGAATTTCGCCAATCCTGATATGGTGGGACATACCGGCAACCTTGAGGCTGTGATTGAAGCCATTGAGTTTGTTGATGGCTGTGTGGGCCGTATCGCTGACGCGGTTTTGGCCAAAGGCGGGGAGATTTTCCTTACTGCGGATCATGGCAATGCGGAAAGGATGTTTGATGATGACGGCGGTCCTTATACCGCCCATACCAACAACATCGTTCCCTATATTATGATAAGCAAAAAGGAATATCAGGGCCGTGACGACGGCGCTCTCTGCGACATTGCGCCGACGATTTTGACTCTTATGGGCCTAGAAGTGCCGCCGGAGATGGCGGGAGAGGCCATCGTAACTCCAAAAGATGCTTAAGAAGATATTGATTTTTTTGGTATAGTTTGTTATTTTATTTATATACCTTATCGGACGTCCCCGATAAAGAGGGAAAAATATGTTATAGAATGACGGCCTTTGTGGAGAGAGTATAAAGTTAAAATAAGGCCGCAGGGAAGATTTTTTAAACGAGGTGGAAAAAATGTCGATTATCGTTGATGTCAATGCCAGAGAAGTGCTGGATTCCCGTGGTAATCCCACTGTGGAAGTGGAAGTATTTCTGGAAGATGGCACCATGGGACGCGTTATCATTCCTTCCGGCGCCTCTACCGGCGCTCATGAAGCTGTGGAATTGAGAGACGGCGACAAAGAACGCTATCTTGGCAAGGGCACAATGAAAGCCGTCACCAATGTGTTGACCGTGATTGCTCCTGCCGTAACGGGCATGAGCGTGTTTGACCAGGCACTTCTGGACAAGACTCTCATTGAATTGGACGGAACCCCCAACAAAGGGAAATTAGGCGCCAATGCCATTCTCGGTGTTTCCCTGGCTGCGTCCAAAGCTGCGGCGGAATATGTGGGAATGCCTCTCTATCAATACATCGGCGGCTGCAATGCCAAGGAACTCCCCGTTCCCATGATGAACATTTTGAATGGCGGCAAACACGCAGATAATAATGTAGACATCCAGGAATTCATGATTATGCCTGTGGGCGCAGGCTCCTTTGCCGAAGCTTTGCGTATGGGTGCGGAAATTTATCATAACTTGAAAAAAGTATTGAAGGAGAAAGGCCTTCTCTCCGGCGTCGGTGACGAAGGCGGTTTCGCTCCCAACCTGGAAACCAACGAGGAAGCTCTGGCCGTTATCGTGGAAGCCATTGAAAAAGCCGGCTACGTTCCGGGTAAAGATGTCCGTCTCGCTTTGGACGTTGCCTCCACGGAAATTTATAAAGACGGCAAATACCATTTGGCCGGTGAAAACGCTGTGAAAACCAGTGCTGAAATGGTGGAATATTATGAATACCTCTGCGGTAAATATCCTATCATTTCCATTGAAGACGGCCTTGCCGAAGACGATTGGGATGGTTGGAAGCTGATGACCGAAAAACTGGGCAAAAAAATCCAGATCGTCGGTGATGACCTCTTTGTTACTAATCCCCAGCGTTTGGCCAAAGGCATTGAAACCAACACCGCCAATGCAATTTTGATTAAAGTAAACCAGATCGGTACCCTTACCGAAACTCTGGACGCCATCGAAATGGCAAAACGTGCCGGTTACACCGCCGTGGTTTCCCACCGTTCCGGTGAAAGCGAAGACGCCACCATCGCCGACTTGGCCGTGGCCGTTAATGCCGGTCAAATCAAAACCGGTGCTCCCTGTCGCACTGACCGTATTGCCAAATACAATCAACTTCTCCGTATTGAAGAAGAATTGGAGGATGTGGCGCAATACAAAGGCATCAACGTCTTTTACAATTTGAAATGATTTCCCAGCGGCACGGAACGAATTCTTGTCCCGTGCCGCCTGTAATACGAAAAATTACATTTCATCCCTTGTTTTTGGGAAAATGCCCAGTCCAGCGTAGGATAAAGCCAAGAGATTTGCAAAAAATATACAATTTTTGGTTGTATTTATGGAGTCTCTGTGGTAAAATACTGCTGTTAGTTTTTGGAGGTGAACCATGGAAGTTCTCAAAATTATTTTGATGGTGATCGATGTTCTCATCTGTTTGGGCGTCATCGCCGCTGTTATCATGCAGTCTAGCCGCAGTGCCGGTATTTCCGGAACCATTGGCGGCGCTTCGGAACAACTCTTTGGGAAAAAGAAAGGTCTCGACGATTTCCTCGCCAAAATCTCCGGGATTCTTACGGCAGCGTTTTTCGTGATTACGCTGATTCTTACCTTGATCTTTTAATTTATTTTTCTTCATTTTATAATTTAATATTTTTAGGAGGTTTTTGAAAGAATGGAAGGTTTTTTCACTACTAGTACCATGGTTTGGATTTCCATCGGTGTCGGTGTGATTGCGCTTCTTTTTGCCATGTATTTGGCTGCCAGAGTGAAAAAAGAGCAGTTCAATCATGCAAAAATGGAAGAAATTTCCGGCGCGATTCATGAAGGCGCTATGGCTTTCCTGGCCAGCGAGTACAAAATTTTGGCCATCGTGATTATTGCTTTGGCCGCGTTCCTTATTATTGCAGGCTTTGCTACCGGCAGCGGTGCGGAAACTTTAAGTCCCTGGACCGCGCTTCCCTTTGGAATTGGGGCTCTTTGCTCTATCTTGGCCGGTAACATTGGTATGCGTATCGCTACCAAAGCCAATGTAAGAACTGCCAATGCTGCACAACGAGGCACCAACGCTGCTTTGGGTATTGCTTTTTCCGGCGGCGCCGTTATGGGTATGTCCGTTGTTGGTCTCGGTCTTTTGGGTCTTGGCATTGTTCTTGGTATTTTCTATCTTGTGATGCCTGATATGGCTGAAACTACCCGCGCTTCCGTAGTCAACGGTTTCGCCCTCGGCGCTTCTTCCGTTGCTCTTTTCGGTCGTGTTGGCGGCGGTATCTATACCAAAGCCGCTGATGTTGGCGCTGACCTCGTCGGTAAAGTCGAAGCCGGTATCCCCGAAGATGATCCCCGTAACCCCGCTGTTATCGCTGACAACGTTGGTGATAATGTTGGTGACGTCGCTGGTATGGGTTCTGACTTGTTTGAATCTTTCTGCGGTTCCATCATCGCTGCCATTGCTCTTGGCGCTGTGCTTGATTTCGCTATGGGTGATTCCATCATGGGGGTTCTCGTTCCTGTGCTGGTAGCCGCCACCGGTGTTATCGCTTCTATCATCGGTACCTTCTTTGTTCGTACCGGCGAAAATGCTAACGCACAAAAAGCTTTGAATACCGGTACCTATGTTGCTACTGCTCTTGCCATTATCGGTGCTTTCTTCGCTACGAGACTGCTTCCCAATGTCAATGGCCTTGACCTCCCTGTAAGCTTTGCTAATGGTGTATTTATCGCTGTTGTGGTTGGTTTGATTGCCGGTACCATCATCGGTAAATTGACGGAATACTATACTTCCTTCGATTATAGTCCTGTAAAGAAAATCGCAGCTTCCTGCGAAACCGGGACTGCTACCAATATCATCTCCGGGATCGCTACCGGTATGATTTCCACGGCTCTTCCCATTATCGTAATTGTTGTGGCTATTATTGTTTCCTATCAATTCGCTGAACTTTACGGTATTGCTTTGGCCGCTGTGGGTATGCTTTCTACCACTGGGATTATCGTTGCTGTTGACGCTTACGGCCCCATCGCTGACAATGCCGGCGGTATCGCTGAAATGTCCGGTCTTGATCCCCATGTTCGTGAAATCACCGATGCCCTTGACTCTGTTGGTAATACCACTGCTGCCATCGGTAAAGGCTTCGCCATTGGTTCCGCTGCGTTGACTGCTTTGTCCTTGTTCTCCGCTTATACCCAAGCTGTTGGTTTGGACAGCATCAATGTTCTGAATCCCAAAGTTGTGGCTGGTCTCTTCATCGGCGGTATGCTTCCTTTCCTCTTCTCCGCTCTTACTATGAACGCTGTAGGCCGTGCCGCACAGCAGATGATCGAAGAAGTTCGCCGTCAGTTCAAAACCATCCCCGGCATCATGGAAGGTACTGGCCGTCCCGACTATGCTACCTGTGTTAGCATCAGCACCCATGCCGCTTTGAAAGAAATGATCATTCCCGGTCTTTTGGCTGTAATTGCTCCTCTTCTCATTGGTCTCATTCCCTTTCTTGGGAAAGAAGCCCTTGGTGGTTTGCTGGCTGGCTCCCTCGTTACCGGTTTCCTTTTGGCTGTTATGATGGCCAATGCTGGCGGTGCTTGGGATAATGCCAAGAAGTACATAGAAAGTGGCGTTCATGGCGGCAAAGGCTCCGATGCCCATGCTGCCGCTGTCAACGGCGATACCGTTGGCGACCCCTTCAAAGACACTTCCGGTCCTTCTTTAAATATTTTGATGAAGTTGATGACCATTGTTGCTTTGGTTTTCGCTCCCATGTTTATGTAATTTGGGGACAAACTCTATCACTCTATATCAAAACACCCTCGTTGATTTTCAGCGAGGGTGTTTTGAATATGTCATGCTTTTTTGTGGTATTCCAAATTGGAATCATTTTATGAATAAATAAGTACTGATTAATAGCCCCTTGTATAATGAGATAAATGTATTATAATTTGAATCATATTAAAGTAATTTAGGATGAATATGGAGTATTTAATGGGAATTATACTATGCATTTTGTATACAGTTTCGGCAAGTAGATGAGGTGGCATTACGAGGGTGAAAAGGCATATTGTTTTATGGCTGATCTTGTCTGTTGTGATGGTGAGCTTTATCGGCTGCGGCTCTGAGGAAAGGGACTACTCCGGTTTTTTAGAGCTTCCCGGATTTACGGAGTGGAGTTCCGAGGTTGCAGACATCATTCAATTGAGGGAAATGTCTGATGAAGAACTGAGAGATAAAGGGTATTCTGATGAGGAGATCAAATTGTATCGGGAGACGGACCTGGATGCGGATATCCAACGCTTGGCTCAGACGCCCCGCGCTCAGTTAGGCGCTACTGCGGAGCAGCATTGGCCTTTCGTCAATATACGGATGAGTTCCACGGCAAAGATGTCAGCCACTATTTTTACGATGAACTGTCGCAATTAAGTGAGGATGACCTTAGGGAACGGGGGATCTCCGGGGAAAACATCGCGCAGATCAAATCCTACGACCGATGGGGGACGATGACCGATGAGGAATTTCTGGCTTTGGGCTTTGAGCAGGAGAGGAGCGAAACCATGCGGGAAACGTATCGGATCACCAAAAAGATGTTGGAAGATCAAGGATTGGAATAATCAATATAAAAATTCATAAACGATAGAAACGGAAAGACGTTTTATTTCCATTTGGGTTCAATTTCGCAAATTGAATGCCGGAAGGAGGTAAAACGTCTCTTTTTTCACTTTCAGCGGGATATTTATGGCTTTAATTATACCGAACCCCCTCTGTGTCCCCTCCGGGGATACTGGTATTTTGTGCCCTTCGGGCTTGCACACTGCGTGTGATATGATATAATAACTATATCTATGCTTTTTAAAATGGTGGATGATAACTTTATCCGAAAATAAGGGATATCTAGTTTAGCTATGAGATCGAAAAAATAATTATTAGAAATGATATTATGGTAGAGAAGTTGAGGTAATGATGAGCGACGAAACGAAAGATTTGAAAGAAAAAAACTTCGCCCACGGCGATGTGGAAGCACTGAAAAAAATGTTAGAACAGTACCGCTCCGAATCGGAACCGATGGAAATTCCCTATGGTGTAGGGACTTTGGCGGAAACAGAGCTGTTCTCCTTTGAAATACCCGAAGGTTATACCTGTCAACAGGATATTGAAGGTCTGGAGGCTGCCTGCTATTTTGAGGATTTTCAAACCACGCCCCTGCAAATTACCGTAAAGTCCGAACCCTTAGTTCTGATTTCTCCTGATGAGCATCGGGAAGAGCTGCGGGCCTCTTTTTCCCAGACAAGAGGCATGGTAATTTCCGATGTGGAAGTGGGCGGTATGCCGACATTACGCTGCGATATCCCTACTTTGGGTGGGCAGCAAATGTTTTTCCCCTTGTATCACGAGACGGAGCTGTTTTCTCTCCGCATCAATTTTGTGGGGAAAATTACCAACTCTGATGAAATTTTAGAAAGGATTCTCACCTCCTTCCATTTTAAAGAGTTTCAGCCGCGGTTTCGCAGTGAGGCGGTGGACTCTGTGATCAATGTCTTTGAGAAAAATTGCAATACCTTTCGGGAACGGTTTCAAATCGCCAAAGGCAAATTGACCACTGCTCAGCAGGTTCAGGAGCTGTGCCAGAATTATGGCAACGCCATGTTTGGCTGCTTCCGTGTGCTGGCGGCGGAAATGGAAAAGATCTGCCAGTGGCAGGTAGCCAAAGAGGACATGGAACGCCTGGTGGCGCTGGGGGAAGCTATCTGCAAGGATCTGGATTTCTCCGTAGATTTTAGGGACGAAACCTTTTCCGTGGCTTTGAGCGGTGACGCCCGCACCATGATGGAAGCGTGGAAACGATGAGTATGACGAATCTTGGCAAGAGTATGGTGTATTTGGACAACAGCGCTACCACGCCGGTGCATCCCCAGGTGCGCCAATATATCAGCGATTTGATGGCTCAGGGATTTGGAAATCCTTCCTCCCTTTATGATTTGGGGATTGCTTCGGAAAAGGTGATAAAGGAAAGTCGCCGCGCCATTGCCAAAACCTTAAAGGTCAGGGAGGATGAGATTGTTTTTACCTCCTGTGGCTCCGAGAGCAACAACATGGCGCTCCGGGGTATTGCCGAAACCTATCATAAGCGGGGGAAGCACATCATTACTACGGCGGTGGAGCATCCCTCGGTCCTGCGTACTGTGGAGGATTTGGCGGCACACGGCTATGAAGTGACCTATCTTCCCGTTGACCGGGACGGCAATCCCGATATGAAATTTTTAAAACGTTCCCTGCGAAAAGACACCATTTTAGTGGCCATGATGATGGTCAACAATGAAGTGGGCACAATTTTCCCCATTGAGGAAACTGCTAAGCTGATTCGATCCCAAAGCCCCGACTGTCATCTTCATGTTGACGGCGTTCAGGCCTATGGGCGTTTGCCCATAGATTTAAAGAAGCTGGATGTCGATACCTTTGCCTTGAGTGGCCATAAAATCGGCGCCCCCAAAGGTATCGCCGCCCTATACATCAGGGAAGGGCTGCGGCTCCATCCCTTGATCAGCGGCGGTGGTCAGGAGCGAGGACTCCGAGCGGGAACGGAGAATTTTTATTATATTGGTGGATTGGCCTTGGCAGCGAAGCTGATTTTGCAAAACCGTGACGCCAAAAATCGAACCATGGCCGAAATGAAAGCCGCTCTTTTGTCCGCTTTGACTGAGGAGGGCGTGGATTTCCATATCAATGGCAACAACGACGAAAAGGCCGTGCCATATATTGTGAATCTGTCCTTTCCCGGGGTAAAATCCGAAGTGCTTCTCCACTATTTGGAGGGGGAAAAAATCTACGTATCCCAAGGCTCCGCCTGCCATTCCCGAACCAAGGGCAGCAGTGAAACGCTGATGGCCATGGGACGTGACGATGAGGAACGCGATACGGCATTGCGGTTCAGCTTTGCTGATGATACTCCCAAGGAAGAAATGGGGCGTGTGGCTCAAGCCATCAAGGCAGGAGCTGAAATGATCGCCCTGATGCGAGGAGGAAAATCATGAATAACCTATCATCCAATGCGGGAGACCCGTTTGGGTATAAATTGCTTTTGCTGCGCTATGGGGAACTGGGACTAAAAGGTAAAAATAAGGGCCAGTTCATCAAGCGCTTACAGGATAATATCAAAAAAGCCCTGCCGGACAAAGAGGTGCTCAATACCTGGGGTCGCCTTTGGGTTCCTTTGGACGGAGATTTGGAGGAAACCGTGGAGGCGCTGAAAAATGTTTTCGGCCTTTATTCCGTCAGCCCCGTCATCAAGTGCGGCCGTGATTATGAGGAAATCGCCGAAGCCGCCAAAAATGTGCTGATCAATGCACGCCCCGATGGCTGTACCTTTAAAATCGAAAGCCGTCGTTCCGACAAGAGCTTTCCTCTAAAATCGCCGGAGCTCAGCGCCAAAATCGGTTGTATGATATTGGATCAAATTGGGGAAGAATATACCGTAGATGTCCGCCATCCACAGCAGCGTATCGACATTGAGGTACGGCATGAAGGCGTTTTCGTTTTCGGGCAGACCATTCCCATGAGCGGCGGTCTGCCGGTGGGCGCCAGCGGCAAAGCCGTGGTCATGCTTAGCGGCGGCATTGACAGCCCCGTTTGCGCCTATTTCGCCATGAAACGGGGCGTGAAGGTGGAAATGATTCATTTCCACAGTTTTCCCTATACCAGTGAACGGGCCAAAGAGAAAGTGGTGGATCTTGCCACGGTTTTGGCCAAATATTGCGGCAGTCTCAAGCTCCATGTGATACATTTTACCGATATTCAAATGGAGATCAGAAAGACCTGCCGAGAAGATTATACTATCACCATGATGCGTCGTTTTATGTACCGCATTGCCGAGCGAGTCGCTCGGGGCCGTAATTGTCACGCCGTCTATACCGGGGAGTCTGTGGGCCAGGTGGCCAGCCAGACTCTGGAAAGTATGGAGGCCATCAACGAAGCCATCCGTATGCCGGTGCTCCGTCCCCTTTGCGGTTTTGACAAGGAGGAAATTATTGAGATTGCCCAAAAAATCGGCACTTTTGATATTTCCATTCGTCCTTATGAGGATTGCTGTACCATTTTCCTGCCGGAGTTTCCCAAAATTCGTCCGAAACTTAAGGATTGTCTGGAAATGGAGCAGAATATGGATATTGACGCTTTGATCGACGACGCTCTGGAAAAGAGCTATGTGCTCCATATTAAGAAAGAAGGCGAATAAGATGAGAGACCAAATTCTCGCTTTTATGGAATGGGATGATTTTAAGCCCATGAAAGCCGAAGACCTGATACAAGCAATGAAAATAAAAGACGAGGATTTGGAGGAATTCTTTGCCGATTTACGCCAGCTGGAAGAAGAAGGACTGCTGATTATGAACCGTAAGGGACGCTATGGTCTTTGTCGTCATATGAATTTGATGGCGGGCCGTATCGACGGGCACCCCAAGGGATATGGCTTTTTTGTGCCTGATGATAAAGCCCGCTCTGAGGTCTTTATCCCCTTTGATTATCTCAACGGCGCTCTGCACCACGACCGGGTGCTGGTTCGTGTGACCAAGGAGCAAAAATACGTCAACGGCCGTGAGGAAGGGGAAGTGGTTCGGATTTTGGAACGTGCCAATGAGCGTCTGGTTGGTGTTTACGAGGAGATGGACGGATACGGCTTTGTGAAGCCCGATGAACGCCGTATCAGCCTTGATATTTTTATTCCCGGCAGCCATACCCAGGCCAAGGACGGGGATATGGTGGTTGTCCGTATTACCAAGTGGCCCAAAGGCAGCCGAAATCCCGAAGGGATCATCGAGGAAATCATTGGCGCCAAGGATGAAAAAGGCGCTGATATGCTCAAGGTGATTCGTAAATACCAGCTGCCTGAGGAATTTCCCGATAAGGTGCTGCGCTATGCCGAGGCCGTGGCGAAACTTGATGAAAAAGATTATCACCACCGCCGTGATTTGCGGGGTCTGCCTATTGTTACCATGGATGGCGCTGACGCCAAGGATTTGGACGACGCCGTGACCCTTTACCGGACGGAAAACGGTAATTTCCGTTTGGGGGTTCACATTGCTGACGTGGGCCATTACGTTACCGTCGGTTCGTTGCTGGACCGGGAGGCCTACCGCCGAGGCACCAGCGTTTATTTTCCTGACCGTGTCATTCCTATGCTGCCCCAGTCTTTGTCCAACGGCATTTGCAGCCTTCATCCCGAAGTGGATCGTTTGACCCTTTCCTGTGAGATGGAAATTGACCACAAAGGCCGAGTGGTGGACTATGAGATTTATGAATCTGTGATTCGCTCCAAGGCTCGCATGACCTACGATGACGTGAATCGCATTTTAGAGGGGGACCCGGAACTAACGCTGGCATACGCCGAGTTCAAAGAGATGTTTTTCGCCCTGGATGAACTTCGGGAGGTTCTTCGTCAGAAACGGGAACGCCGTGGCGCTTTGACCTTTGATTTCCCCGAAGCCAAGGTGATTGTGGATGAAGATGGCGAGCCTTTGGAAATCCGCAAGCGCGTTCAGGGAAGAGCCGAGTCCATCATTGAAGAATGTATGATTGTAGCCAACGAAACCGTGGCTTCGGAATATTTCCATCGGGATATTCCCTTTATTTACCGTGTTCACGATGTGCCTCCCGACGAAAAGGTTTTGGAACTGAAGGAAACCTTGGGAGCCTTTGGCTTCTCTTTGGGGACTAATGTGGCTGATGTGAAGCCCTATACGTTTCAGAGGCTATTGAAATCCATCGAAGGCGAGCCTGAGGCTTATTTGCTCAATACAGTGATCCTTCGCACCATGAGCCATGCCGTGTACGATACGGAAAACCGCGGTCATTTTGGTTTGGCCTCGGATTGCTATTGTCATTTTACGTCGCCCATTCGCCGCTATCCTGACCTTTGTATTCACCGTGTCATCAAGGATATGATTCATTTGCCTTTCTGCGATGACGAGCGAGGCGCGCGGCTGTGGAAGCGTTTGAATGAGTCTGCCAATGAAAGCTCCATCCATGAGCGCAATGCCGAGGAAGCGGAGCGGGAAGCTACGGAAATCAAAAAGGTGCGCTATATGGAACGCCATCTAGGCGGGGAATTCGACGGCGTGATTTCCGGCACCACCTCCTTTGGCTTTTTTGTGGAGTTGGATAATACCGTCAACGGTCTTGTCCATATCTCTACCTTGGAGGATGACTATTATGAATATCATGCCACTACCCGCACATTGGAGGGGCTGCGAACACATCGCTGCTTCCGTCTAGGCGATAAGGTTCATGTGGTATTAAGCCGAGTCAATGTAGACGACCACTTGATTGATTTTGAGTTCTTGGGTTTTTGTGACGATCATGATGGCTACCGTTCCTCCCGCCGCAGCCGACGCAAGGCTTTGGCCGCCAAGGAGGAAGTGGAGCAGCGCAAGGAGAATCAAGCCAAGGAAACAAAGGAAAAGAAAGCAAAGGAAGAAAAAGTGCCGTCCCAAAACGGACAGCAGAAAAAGGGGAGCAAAAAGCCCCCGCAGAAGAAAAAACGCAAAAAACGCCGTAGTCGAAACCATAAAGCAAAAGAATCCGACCGTAGGGAATCCGCCAAACAGGGAGATTCCCACCATCTAGAAAAGAAAGGAGATTCTCATGGCGCAAAAAGAGGGGATCAAAATCGCCGCCAACAACCGGCGAGCCAGACATGAATATCATATTTTAGAAACCATCGAAGCGGGTATTGCCCTCACGGGTACTGAGGTGAAATCCCTGCGTCAGGGGAAAGCCAATATCAACGATGCCTTTGCCCGCATTGATAACGAGGAATGCATGATCTACGAAATGCACATCAGCCCTTATGATTTTGGAAACCGATTTAACCCCGACCCCAAACGTCCCAGGAAGCTGCTGCTGCATAAAAAAGAGATCCGCAAGCTGAAAAGTGAAATCAAGGAGCAGGGGTTAACCCTTATCCCTTTAAAAATCTATTTCACCAGGGGTATGGCCAAATTAGAATTGGGCTTGGCCAAAGGGAAAAAGCTTTACGATAAACGCCAGGATATTGCCAAAAAAGAAGCACAGCGCAATATCGACCGTGCCGTAAAGGATTATCAGCGACGATAAGCGGCAAGAAAAGATTGACAGTCATAACCCAAAACAATATAATGATTTTAAGTTTAAAGTTTTCTAGGGTTCCGCCGAAAAGGGGCAGGTCCGAGAGAAAACGGCCGAAAGGCTACCACGGAGGGATAAAAGCCCTGGAGGTGTACTTTAGTACGCTTCCTGGGTATTTTTTTGTAAGGAGGTCATCTTATGAACAAGGAAAAGAATATTGCCTGGATATACCTGATCCTTTCCGGACTGCTGGAAATTGTTTGGGCCTATTTCCTTAAGGCGTCCCATGGGTTTACGGTGCTGATACCATCGCTGCTGACAGTATTTTTTATCGCCGTTGGTTTTGTCCTTTTGGAGCGTTCCGTCAGAGTTAACGGAATCGGGGTATCTTACGGCGTTTTTACGGGAATCGGCATCGTAGGAACGACCCTCCTCGGCATCTTTGTGCTGAAGGAGGGGGTTACGCCCTTGAAGGTGGTTTCCATTCTTGTTCTGGTTGCCGGCATCATTGGCTTGAAATTTTGCAGCGGAAAGGAAGTGGAGGAATCATGATGTGGTTGGTTTTAATCATATCTTCTTTTTGTGAATTGGCCTTTACTGTTTTTATGAAACTGTCCGATGGCTTTAAATATAAAAAATATACCGTTCTTACTATTTTATCTACAGCCTTGAGCATCTTCCTGCTGTCCTTAGCAACAAAAACCTTACCCTTGGGCATTGCCTATGCCGTATGGACCGGGTTAGGTACGATTTTAACCATGAGCTTTGGGATTCTTGTGTTCAAAGAAAACTGTGACAAAAAAAAGATATTCTTTATGGGACTGGTGCTGCTGGGGGTGATTGGTCTTCGTTTGAGCGCCTAAGCTCTTGATGCTGTCCCGGTGATGGCCTCAAAGCATATTGGAGGCTAATCTTTCATAAGGGGCGTTTCCATAGAATAAATAAGATATTATTTGTGGGAATTGCAAAATAATCCACAAAAAAAGTAAAATTTTACGAAAAAAAGGATTTTTCTTAGGTCTGTAGAAATACAATAAGGAAAGACTGATTGTTCTTTAACGAATAGGGGTGAACACAATGCCAGACGGTTGCAATTTTGCTTATCTGGGGGATGGTTTTTTCCGTATGATTGTAGAGTCTCTGAGCCATGAAATTTTTGTATGCGATGCGGATGGAACAGTTATATATCTAAATCCTGCCTCAGAATATCTCACTGGGCGGAAAAAAGAGAATGTTGTTGGCCGAAATATTAGGGAGTTAAGACAGGACAGCACGATCAGCCACAGCGTAACGCTGCAAGTCATGGAGACGCAGCGCATCTGTACCTTGATTCAGAAGGTAGCCAGTGGGAAGGATTTGTTAATCGTAGGTATTCCGATTTTTAACGAGGAAAATAAAATGACTCACATTCTTTCCAGCGCCCAGGATATTGCGGAAGTGAATCAGCTTAACAATGAGCTAATGAGGAAAAATGAGGAACTTCAAAGAAAGATGCACTCTTTGGAAATTATGAAAAACGAGTATCTTTCTGCGGAGGATTTACTGCTATCCGGCGCCGCCATGGAATCTGTGGTTCATACCGTGTTGAAGGCGGCTCCCTTGGATGTCAGCATCTTAATTTTGGGTGAAACCGGTGTCGGGAAAGAGGGCATTGCCAAGATGACCCACCGCCTGAGTCAGCGGAAAAAAGAACCCTTTGTGAAAATTAACTGCGGTATGATTCCGGAGCATCTTTTTGAATCGGAGCTTTTTGGCTATGAAGAAGGCTCCTTTACCGGCGCTGTTAAGGGGGGTAAAATCGGTAAAGTGGAAATGGCCCACAAGGGAACGCTGTTCCTTGATGAAATTGGGGAATTACCTCTGCCCATGCAGGTAAAGCTTTTGGAATTTTTGCAGGATCGCACCATTACGCGAGTGGGGGGGGGACATAAAAAGATTCCCGTGGATACCCGTATTGTTGCGGCGACTCATCGGGATTTAAAGGCCATGTGCGATCATGGAGAATTTCGGCAGGACCTTTATTATCGCCTCAACGTGTTGCCCATCAGGATTCCGCCCCTGCGGGAGTGGCGGGATGAGATCATCCATTTGGCCCAATTTTTCTTGGCCCGATACAATCGAAAATACCATACTGCCAAATATTTCAGTAAGGATGTTTTGCCCATCTTGACTAATTATGAATGGCCCGGCAATATTCGTGAGCTGGAAAATATCATAGAGCGCCTTTTCATTACCGCCGAAGGTTCAGAGCTTACCTCTGCCGAGCTGCGCCAAATCCTTGGGGTGGCGCCTGGTGGTGATGGGGAAGTATTTTGCCAAAGCATTATGCCCTTGAAACAGGCCAAGCAGCAGTTGGAAGCCCAACTTTTGGAGCGTGCCTATCGGCAATACGGTTCTTCTTACAAGGTTGCCAAGGTTTTAAACTGTGATCAAAGCACTGTGGTGAAATTGCGTAAAAAGTATCAGATACCTTTGCCCAACGAGCAAAAGAATTAACGGCGAATCCCTCCCGTTGTGCCTTTTACGCAAAGGGAGTTACTGTGATTGGTTCCTTTTTATTTGTGATGAAATAATCCATTGTTGTGATGAAATGTTTCATCGTGTCTTTTTAAGGGGATATACCATTTGGGTTTTAAAAGCAATGATTTTTATCATTGCTTTTTTCTTTTGGGCGTGGGACAAACTATTCTACTTTTTTAACAAAATGCCTGTATTACTGTGGTTTAAAAATTTGTTTTGGAGGATCTTTTTTTTGGCATGGCTTATGCAATATATAAGGGCATAAAACAAAAACAAAAAACAACGCATGAAAAGGAGTTTGATAGGAGGGGTTCAATTGAGTGCAGTATTTTTAATCAATGCAGGGATTATTCTTCTGACCGCGGTTTTCTTCATCTACTATATCCGCGACTTGGTGGAGCACAAAGAAGATTTAAAGGACGGCGGTATCAGACATACGATCCTAACCTCTGTCGTTGCCAATGTAATTCTGTTTTTTGATACTTTAGGTATTGGAGCCTATGCACCGTCAACTGTTTGCTTTAAGGGTTTTAAATTAGTACCGGATCAGTTGATTCCTGGTACCCTGAACACCGCCTGTGCCGTATCCATGGCTGTGGAGTCCGTGGTATTTATTACCACCGTTGAGGTGGAAACCGTAACATTAGTAACGCTGATTGCCGCCTCAACTGTTGGCGCCTTTATCGGCGCGGGGTTCGTTTCCAAACTGCCGTTGAGTAAGATGCAAATTGGCTTGGGCGGCGCACTTTTGGTTGTGGCTTTTACTTTAATCATTGGGGCCCTCGGCTTGATGCCCGTCGGCGGTGAAGCCATTGCCCTTACCGGTGTGAAACTGGTGGTTTCCGCTATTTTCTGCTTCATCTTTGGCGCATTGATGACCATCGGCGTTGGCGCTTACGCATTAATTATGGGTCTGGTTTGTCTCATGGGCTTGAGCCCGGCTGCGGCCTTCCCCATTACCTTCGGGGCTTGCGCATATTTGATTCCTGCCGCTTCTATCCGTTTTGTAAAGGAAAGCCGCAAAAGCAAAAAAATCGTGTATCACAGAAAGACAGTTCTTCTTTATAGCACCATTGGTCTTATCGGCCCCTTGGTCGCATGCTTCCTCATTACCTCGCTGCCTTTGACCGTACTGAAATGGCTGGTGGCTATCGTTGTAGCTTATACTGCCATTACCATGCTGAGAAGCGGCTTCAAAAAGAAAACAGACGTTGATTATGGGGAAACGCAGGAGGAAACGGCGATTTCTTAAGGAATAGGGAGCTTCCATCCATACGATTCAAGCATTTACAGATAGAATTCTAAGTATAGAAAGAGAGGAATGGATATGAGTAAAATTTTAACTCGCTATGGCGACAACTATGTTGCGGAAATGACGGAAGAGGAAATCCGTCAGGATATTGAGGACGGTACCTTAGACGCTTCGGAACGGGCGGAGGTCCCTGCTTTGTCTAAGGATGAAATGGATTATCTCTATGAAATTATCGCCTGTCCTCAGAAAATTGTTTCTGTGGAACCGGGAAAGGAAGTTGTGGTTTCCTTTGACGCCGGCACCTTGAAGCTCTGTGTTAGAAACGGCATCCCCATGGATCGTCTCCAGGCCATTCTCACCCAGGAACGTGCTTTGGCCTCGGACAGCATTGAAATGTGCCATGTGGATTACAGCTATAAACCAATCAAGGCCATCATTGCCGAAGAAAAACAAGCCATGGAGCAGGCACAGCTTATGACCACTTTGCCCCTGCTCTACGGCGCTATGCCCAATATGGGCCTTTATACCAAACCTGACGGCCCTTGTGACAACTGGGCGGAGCTGCTTCCCGCCGGAAAAATTCCCGAAGCTCGGGCGGCTCAGGAGGAAGCCATTGAGCACGCGATTAAAGACATTGTTTTCGTTGCCTCCAACATGATTGACAGCGGCGCTGACGGCATCAACTTTGATACCGTTGGGGCTTCCGGTGACGCCGACGTCAAGGCCAGTCTGGAAGCGATTCGTATTCTCAAAGAAAAATATCCTACTACGGGGTTTGAAGTAGGTATGGCAGGGGAGTTTAACCTTGGGATGCATGGTCAGCTGAAGTTTGACGATCAGATTATCGCGGGCCTTTATCCCCATCAGCAAGTGCAAATGGCACAGAGCGCTGGAGTTTCCATCTTTGGCATGGCAGTCAACACCAACAGCAGCATGTCTTTGGCTTGGAATTTGGCCCGTGTCGTTACCTTCGCCAAAGCGGCGGTCAAAGCGGCGGATATCCCCGTGCATGCCAACGTCGGCATGGGGGTCGGCGGCGTCCCCCTTTCTGTCATTCCTTCGGCCGACGCAGTCTCCCGCGTCGATAAAGCCTTAATTGAAATTGCCGGGGTTGACGGGTTGTAGGTAGGCGCAGGCGATACCTTCGGCATGGCTGTGACCCATGAAAGCACCGCGGGGATGGGCGGCATAAGAGGTGCCGGCGATCTGGTGTTCAGAATGGAATTACAGGGCATGAAGATCAATGAAGCCAAAAAATATGTGGCCGGAAAATTGGGCTGCAGCGTAGAGCAGTTGGCTGACTGTGCGGAAATGAAGGATATCAGAGAGGATCTGAATATTGGCACCACCCAGTCCAGACCTAACGCCGGCGTTGGCATCCAAACTAAGTTCCGCATTGCGGAAATTCTCGGTGTTCCCATCAACAGCGTGAATAAATTCAAGAAAGAAGCCGGGATTGAATAAACCGCAGCAATACAAAAAAATAGAACAAACAGGCTAAAATTTAAGGAGAAATAAGGAGGAATCCTCATGAAAGATATCATCATTAAAGAAGCCATTGACGCTATGGTGAAATGTAACGAAGCAGAAGCCGTTGCTGTAATGAACCGTGCCATTGATGCGGGCCTTGATCCTGTAGAAATTCTTTCGGAAGGCTTTAGTGCAGGCATCCGCGAAGTCGGCGACCTCTTTGGTAAAGGCCGCGCTTTCCTTCCCGAATTGATGCTGGCTGCCGACGTGATGAAGGCTGTTTCTGAAATCGTTGATAAAGCTGTTGCTGATTCCGGCAAGCAGACGGAAAAGCTTGGCACTATGATATTGGCGACAGTGGAAGGCGATGTCCATGATATTGGGAAAGGCATTGTCGCCTCCCTTATTAAGACCCAGGGCATCGAAGTCATCGACTTGGGCCGTGACGTTTCCGCCGAAGTCATCGTGGAAAAGGCCGTTGAGCATAACGCCGACTTGATTGGTACTTCGGCCCTGTTGACCACTACCATGGGGGAACAGAAAAAGCTCGAAGAGCTGTTGGCGGCCAAAGGTTTGAAAGGAAAGATAAAGACCATGATCGGTGGAGCTCCTGTAACAGAACGCTTTGCTAAACGCATCGGAGCTGACGCTTATGGCGAAGATGCTGCCGAAGCCGTGGAAAAAGCTTTGGCCCTGTTGAAAGCGTAAGATAATCCCTCCTTCTGTTGTAACATACAGCAGTAAGGATGATGTGGAAGACGTCCGGTATCCGGCCCACAAACGGATACCGGTAACGTTTCAAAAGATTTTGATTAAGCTTTACCCATACCTCCTTGTACATGACAATTTATTCAGTTGCTATATATGTTTTTAAGAATACTTCCTTTGTTATGATTAGATTTTGACTAGTATCAATCATTGCCATGGCTGTTTACGGCCATGGCATTTTTGTGGAATTTTTTGTGTCACATCTTGCATTTTATTGCTTTACGAATATTCCAACAGATTTAAACTTATGCTATAATGACCATGAAAAGCATATATGTCCGTAATTTTTGTGGGGAAAGAGAATGTGGTTTGGTATCGATGATAGAAAGGTGAGGGCTTCTGGTGAAAATATCCGATTTAAACTATAATGAGTGTGCTTGGATTCAGGATCGCCTGTGGATTTCTCGGGCAGAATTTCTTGATACCACCCAGTCTTATGTCGTTTTTGGTCAAGGCGATGTCAATGATTTTGACGTCTATTATCGTGGTGATCTGGGGAATATGTTTGCCACAACAGAAAAGGACCGTATTGTTCCCAGCGAGATTCAGCCCGGGCGAGAGTATATTCCTCTATGGGTGGACCAAGAGTTGGCATCTATCGGATGTTTACGCAGTGATAGGCGTTCCGGATTGATTTTTGACCGGCAAAGGAATCCCATTGCTGTGGTGGAGGACGTGTGGAATTTGTTCTATTTGGGTTATTCCTGGGATTTGGACAATTACCGTATGAACCTTCGGTTGGAATATTATAAGCGGATTATTGATTGTATTGAAGAGGAAATTTTTATTGCTGATGAATACGGCTTTATTCAATTTATGAACCCCTATGCCGAAAAGGTATGCGGTGTAAAATTGTCAGATGTCATTGGCTGCCATGTAACGGATATGGAAAAGCGGGGATTGATTTCCTCCAACATTACCCAGGAGGTTTTGAGTCACAAGGCTCCCTATACTAAAATCATGCGCCTCCACACTGGTCACACGGTAGTGGCTTCGGGAACGCCTATTTATGAT
Organism: uncultured Peptococcaceae bacterium; assembly: GCA_964637365.1. Lineage (GTDB taxonomy): Bacteria > Bacillota > Dehalobacteriia > UBA7702 > UBA7702 > Cryptoclostridium. Next base: position 25,333 of record CAZWWH010000010.1, on the reverse strand, counting down.
AAGAACGGAAAACTCATCAATGTCTTGGTTAGTTCCAAAGACGTGGCGGAATTCAAAGAGTTGCTGGATCGTCTGGATAATGTCACCAACGACCTGGAAAGCCGTACCAAGGAATTGGAAGAATTACGGCGTCAAGTTATTACCCAGGATAACTATGTGCTGCAAAGCCCACCTATGAAAGAAGTAGAAAAAACTATCTGGAAGGTGGCTCCCACCGATGCCACCGTGCTGGTGGACGGAGAAAGCGGCACAGGGAAAGAAGTGGTGGCGGAGCTTCTTCATAAATTCAGCGGGCGAAATAACGGCCCATTTGTGAAAATTAACTGCGGTATGGTACCGGAAAACTTACTGGAATCGGAATTTTTCGGCTATGAAAGCGGCGCATTTACCGGCGCGAAAAAAGGCGGTAAAAAGGGAAAAATAGAATTGGCCGATGGTGGTACGCTATTTTTTGATGAAATTGGGGAAATGCCCCTATCGCTCCAGGCAAAGCTGCTGGAATTCCTCCAAGACCGTGAGATCGTGCGGGTCGGCGGTATGACGCGCATTCCTGTGGATGTACGGGTGGTTGCTGCCACCAATCGTAACCTGCGGGAAATGGTTTCCGAGGGCTCTTTTCGGGGAGACCTGTATTACCGTCTTAACGTTGTGCCCGTTCATCTTCCGCCGCTGCGAAAACGTACTGACGATATCCTTCCCTTGACGAAGCTGTTTATGGAGAAATATAATGTGCGATACAAAACGCACAAGTCTTTGTCCCCGGCAGTGAGATCCTATTTTTTGGCATATCCCTGGCCCGGCAATGTCCGTGAACTAATGCATACTGTGGAGCGGCTCCTCATCATCAGTGATGGAGACATAATCGGCATGGAGGCGGTCAAACGGGTATTAGAGGATGTGGAGCGGGATATGGTGCATGGCGATTTGGCGGAAATCAAAGAGCAGATGGGAGGGGAGACGGTTGATTCTCTTTTGGAGTCCAAGATATCATTGAAGGACGCCAAAGGGCAGCTGGAATTAGAAATGGTACGCCGGGCGTATGAAAAGTTTCACTCTACCTATAAAGTCGCTGATGCCCTAGGGATTTCCCAACCTGCCATTATTAAGATTTTACAACGCCATGGCTATCGGGTGAAGGATGGACGAATGATAAAAAAATAATATTGTTCCGTTGATGGATCAATCGGCGGTGAAGGAAAAGCCTTTCGAGCGTTTCATACCAAGGAAGGTTTCTTTCACCGCCATTTTGTCGTGAAAAAATGAATGAATACGATTCTCTGTGTGTCTCATTGTTTTGGATTTCATCACAGTAGGGATACGGTGATTCCGTTGGCACGGGATTTGCATATATTAATGTGTATAACGCAAATGGATGGCAAAATATCAAACAAATATTTGGCATGAAATTTGCATATTAAATAGGGTGTAGAAATCATGAAAAACTCGCAATGAAAAATTGTTTGAAAGATTTCATGAAATCTTTTCTGCAAGCGACACAGGAAAACGCATAAAAAGAGAATAATATGCAGAAAGTGTATATGAGTTCTCACGGCGTCAACCGCCATTGAATGTAATGAAAGGAGGAGAGATTGATGGAAATTTTAATCACTGTTAGTTCACTGCACTTAATGCGATTGACAATGGGCGGAAATCTCATTGATTTCCCTCCCAGAGATGACCTGGATGCTTGCGGAGACAACTTTTCCAGATGGAACATGTATGGCCGTGATCCGTGAAAGGGTTATGCTCCGCAATCATAAAAAGGTAAAAGCAAAACCATATCAAAACAAAACATATTGAAGATAAAGGAGATTATACCATGAGATTAAATTATTGCTCTGAAGCAGATGTTAAAAAAATGCATGAAGCTAGCTTAGATATCCTCGTTCAGACCGGCATCAAATGCTTCTCCGAATCCGTTATTGCTTTCGCGAAGGAAGCAGGCTTGGATGTAACCGATGATCCCAGCGGCAAAGGCAGCCGCATTCGCTTCTCCAGATCTGTCGTTGAAAAAGCTTTGCAGGATGCTCCCAAATCCTTCACCATGTATGGTCTTGATGACAAATATCAGATCAAATGGGGCGAAAAGAACGCTTATAACCATACCTGCGTTGGTACTCCTTTCGTAACTGACGTTGAAACCGGTAAAAGAAGAAACACCTCTCTTGCTGACCTCGAAGATTACATCCGTTTGGCTGACGCTCTTCCCAACACCGACATTATTTCCTGCTTGACCGCTCAAGGTATCCCCGAACATGCAGCTAACGCTGTTCAGGTTGCCGCCATGGTCAAAAACACCACCAAACCCCTGCGTGTCTGCATCCATGATGCACAGGAAACTGAAGACGTTGTTAACGTATTCGCAGCCGCTGTGGGCAGCAAAGAAGCTTTGGTCAAAAAACCCATCGCTTACCTCGAAGTATCCCCCATCAGCCCCATGGAATATGCTGATGATCCCGCAGAAGCGATCCTGAGCATCGTTGACTCTGGTATGCCCCTCGGTGTGATTCCTTGCCCCATGATCGGTGCCACCGGCCCCATGACCGTTGTCGGTTCCGTTGTGATGCACAATGCTGAAATCCTCGCCGGCGTAACTCTCGCTCAGTTGAGAAAACCCGGTCATCCCACCATCATGAGCCCCCGTGTAACCTTCATGGAAATGTCCACCGCTATGGGTCTCTGGGCTGCTCCTGAAATGGGTCTTGCCGCTACCCTGTCCGCTGAATTAATGCGTTACTACAACATGCCTTGCACCGTTACCGGTTTCTCTTGCGGTTCCAAAGTCAGCGACGCTCAGGCTGCTTTCGAATCCATGTATAACACTTTGATTCCCGCTCTCGTTGGTGTTGATGTTTGCGGTGCTTCCGGTTCTTTGGATAACGTTCTCGAAGCTTCTTACGAAAAACTCGTAATCGACAACGAAATCGCCTCTCTGGTTCAGTTCGCAATTAAAGGTTACGATGTGAACGAAGATACTTGTGCTGTTGATGTTGTCAACGATGTTGTTGATGATCCTGCTTACAGCGGAAACTTCCTTGGTCATCCCCATACCATGAAGCATCTCCGTACCGAACTTTGGAAGCCCTATGTATCCGACAGAGCAATCTATGAAAATTGGCAGGCTGAAGGCTCCAAGAACTTCACCGAAAGAGCTCATGAACTCGTTGTTGACGTTCTTGCGAACCATCATCCCCAGCCCATCTCCGATGACAAAGTGAAGGCTGTTGAAGCTGTTGTCCAGGCTTGCATCAACAGAAAATAATTGTACGATTCTACCCTATTAATTCTTTTCCGAGAGCCCGCAATCGCGGGCTCTTTTTTGTTTGCTTATTGGCAGCCCATGAGGATATTTAACGTGTTAAAAGGCTGTTTTTTAAGAGAAAATGAGAGCAGAATGGTAAGAACATTGCGGTGGGGGATAAAAACGGCGTAAAATGGTTCTCTGGCCTGAAGAATTCAGGGAGGATTGGAATCTCAGGTAGCGGATAAGTATGGTGACACAAAAAAGATGGATAAAATCGGGATAAATATTGGGGGTATGCAATTATATTGCATAAAAAATGAATGGAAATAATTATTTGAATAATGAGTATGCAAAAATCGGAGCGGTTTTATTGGTCTGAATGGTGGACTTTTTTGTTTTGAATAACAACACTTGATTTGAGGAACTAATGATTTTTCTTGAATATACGGACCTTTGTGATTCATAGTTTAAATCATTATGAATACGTTTAGCAGGTAAAATAATTTTTGTTATTGTAAGATAACTTTTGTTATTGTGGTTTAGCTGGTCATCTTTTATTTTGAAAATTTGCAATAACAAAAGTTATTGATATTATTGATTATTAGGACATTTGGTTGATATTAGAACTGTCTTACGAGAAAAAGTTGGGAGACTTGAGAAAAATTTTTTCTGTCAAAAAACGGATCATTTGGGAGTAAAAAATGCTCCCGAAAAATATTTTTTCGGGAGCATTGGTGGCATTGTGTTATATATAAATAATTCGGAAGACGTTTTTTCAGGGAAAATAGAGATGAAAAATTCTTTCTTTTTTGGCATAAGACTTGCATTTATAAGAGGCATATAGAAAATAAGCACCGAATTTGGACGATGAAAGAGGTGAAACAAAAAAGAATTCAGCGGTGCTCCCCTCTTTGGGTATGTTTGGTTCTTTGAATTGATTGAATGTGAAAAGGAGATTGGTATTATGACAACATTGCTCGTTTACCAAATTGCTGTTGTTCTTATTCTTGGTAGCTGCTTCCTTTATGAAGTAGTAGACATCATTAAACACAAAGAAACGTTAAAGGGATTCTGGAGAAAATTTGTTCCCATGTCGATTGTGGCAATCGGTACAGAATTCTTTGATATGTTGGGCATCGGTTCTTATGGTCCTCAAACCGCTTGCTTCAAAACCTTCAAACTAGTGGATGACATCAATATCCCTGGCACTTTGAACACTGCCGCATTGACCATCACCATCGCCGGCACTTTGCTCTTTATCAATACCATTGAAATGGAAATCATGACCTTGATCTGGATGGTTATCGCTTCCTCTCTCGGCGCTGCCATCGGTTCCAGATTTGTCACCAAATTGGATGTTACGAAAATTCGTTACGCCATGGGCGGAGCCCTTGCTGTGGTAGCTTGCATCTTCGCAGCGGGCCAGTTGGGGTTGCTCCCCAATACCGGTGGTGAAGCTCTCGGTCTCCATGGCTGGAAATTGATTGTTGCTTGTATTGTAGTATTCATCTTCGGCGCTTTGATGATGATTGGGATTGGCTGCTATGCTCCCACCATGGCTACCATCTGTCTCTTGGGTATGAACCCTGTGATTTCCTATCCCGTAATGTACGGCACTTGTGCGTTCCTAATTCCTGTTGGCGGGTTCAAATTCATTAAGGAAGGCAGATACGACAGAAGATTCGGCCTTATTTGTAACACCGTTGGTTTGATCGGTACTTTCTCCGCTTTCTTCCTCGTGACCAATGTTCCGATCTACTGGCTGAAATGGATCGTTACCGCGGTTCTCGTTTACACTTCCATTGCAATGTTCCGCGATGCAGTGAAAAAGACCGGTGTAGAAGAACAAATCACAGAAGGTTAAAAATTTATCTTGAAATTAAATTCCTTATTACAGCATCTATAAACACGACTTTTAAGGAGGTTCATTATGTCAAAGAATTTTAGAGCTGGTTACTCGCAACTTTCAGGCTTCGGCGTTAATCTTTTTAGCGACGATGAACTCTATGCCATCCATCTTTCTACTTTGGAAGTATTGAAAGATGTTGGTATCGGCGTTGCCGCCCCCGACGCTCAGGAAGCTCTGGCATCCGTTGGCTGCATCGTAGACAAGAAAAATAACATCGTTCATTTTCCCAACTATGTAGTGGAAGATGCCATTCGTATGGCTCCTCGTTCCATCCTCTTCGCCGGCCGCAATCCTGAAAAGGACTATGTTTTGGAAGATAATCGCACCGGTTTCACCAACTTTGGGGAAGGGATCATGATCAATGACCTTTATACCGGTGAATATCGCAGAACCACCAAAAAAGACTGCGGTCAAGCCGCTTTGATGGCTGACTATCTCTCCGCCATTGACATCCATGAACGCGCTGTTTCCGCTCAGGATGTGCCCGCTGTGATCGCTCCCGTTCATGAAGTGGCTGTCAATACCAAAAACTGCTCCAAACATATTGTGCAAGGCTGTGGTAATGTCCGCAACCTCCATCGTATCTACAAATTGATGTGCCACATCGCCGGAGGGGAAGATAAATTCCGTGAAAGACCCATTTATAGCTCCATTACTTGCCCCATCAGCCCCTTGCAGTTGGTTCCCGAAAGCACTGAAATGATTATGGAATGCGCTCGCTTGGGTGTTCCTATTACCATTATTTCCATGGCTTTGGCCGGTGGCACCACCCCCGTTACCTTGGCGGGTACTTTGGTCACACATAACTGCGAAGCCTTGGCTGCTCTCGTATTGTCTCAGGCTACGGTAAAAGGCGCTCCCGTTGTTTACGGCAGCTCCACCTCTATTATGGACTTGAAATTTACCACTTCTCCGGTTGGCTGTCCCGAATTGGGCATGATCAACGCCGCTGTCGCCAAATTGGCGCAATACTATGGATTGCCCAGCTGGGTCGCCGGTGGTTAGGCAGACAGCAAATGCGCTGACGGTCAAGCTGCCCATGAAAAAACCATCACCGCGATGCTCCCCGCATTGGCAGGCGCCAATGTCATCTATGGCCTCGGGATGTTGGAACTTGGCATTACCTTTGACTTTGCACAATTGGTCATTGACAACGAGATCGCTGAAATGATCAAACATGTGGTAAGAGGTATTGATGTCAACGACTACACCATGGCAACCAATATCATCAAGGAAGTTGGCGTTGGCAACGAATTCGTTACCAATATGCACACCTTTGACAACTTCCGTAAGGTGCAGTCTTCCACCACCCTCTTCGACCGCCGCATGAGAGAAGGCTGGGAAGAAATGGGCGGCAAAGACTTGCTGGAACGCGCCACTGAAAAAGCGAAATATATCTTAGAAACACATAAAGCGGATCCTCTTCCTGAAGGCACTGACGCTTTGATTGACGATATCTTGGCCGCTGCCGCTGAGGAAGAAGGCGTAAAATAAGTCACGCAAACTTTCTCCATCTCCACCTTATAATTTAGGATCTTTGAATGCTAAGATGGTTTATGGGGAGGGCGAGGAGCCTTCCCCAAACCATCGACCCCCATTTCATAGATTCCCCTTGTTTTGTTATTGTTTGATGTGCGGACTTTCGACGTATGACTGCCCATAGCTTCAATGGTATGCAATCTGTCAGGCGACAGTCATGGCCATAGATGCGGTATGTCCGTCGGAAGTCTCTTTGCTTTATTGTAAATCAGAAATAACCCGTGTAAAATGACATATATATAATTAGGAAGGTATGCCAGTATCGTTTGTACCGCATTGACCTTTCCTTCAATTGACGTGAAGTATGCGATGGTTATCTTCGGCTAGGATGTTCCGTGTCCGATGAAGTCCCTGGGAACAGCGCCATGGGAGGAATTATGAATTGCCATGAAAAAAGAGGATATTTTAAATGATGCGGCTTACGCCATTGTAAAATGTAATAAAGTAGAAGCTGTGGAAGTAATGAATAGAGGTATCGCCGCAGGCATTGATCCCGCGGAGATGTTTATGGACGGCTTTGGCCTTGGTCTTCATGAAGTCGGTGAACAATTTGGCAAAGGACGACTTTTTGTTTCAGAGCTGATGTTGGCTGCTGAAGCAATGAAGGCGGTTTTTTCCATTGTAGATGCCATGACAGAGGCGCCCAATATCACACAAAGGAACCTGGGAACGATATTAATTGCCACAGTGGAAGGGGATATTCATGATATTGGTAAATCCTTTGTGGTCTCTGTGATGCGAGCTCATGGTCTTCATGTCGTTGATTTGGGGTGTGATGTGTCAGTTGAAATGATTATCCGAAAGGCCATCGAATACGATGCGGCGATCATTGGGACTTCGGCATTGTTGACTACGACTATGCCACAGCAAGAAAAGTTGGAAATGGAGTTAAGAAAACGTGGGCTCCGCCAGCGGTTCAAAACCATGGTGGGAGGCGCTCCTGCTACACAGAGATGGGCCGACCGCATCGGAGCCGACGCTTATGCCGTTGACGGCAAGGCTGCCGCTCAATGTGCCCTTTTGCTTTTGTTGGGGCAAACAACAAGAGATCGGAATGATTCTTCGTTGCTGCATAAAAAGAAACCAATATAAGCGCCCTATGATTTTGAAATAAGAAAAGAGGTGTCTTTATGGGGAATGATTATGCAAAGAAAAATAAAAATAATAAACCAGCGTATCGCTTTGATGTTACTACCATTGCTGTAAGCACATTTCTTCTCCTAGCATTGTTGGTGTGTACCATTGTTATGTCAGATACCCTTGTCAATGGTTTGGTCAATGCCAAGGCATTTATTATTAAATACTTTGGTTGTTTTTTCATTCTATTTGTTGCCAGTATGCTGATTTATAATCTTTGGTTGGCATTTTCTAAATATGGTAGTATTCGCTTGGGGCGGGTAAAACCTCAGTACAGTACTTTCGGTTGGGTCGCTATGATTTTTTGTGCCGCCATGGGGACCAGTATTCTGTTTTGGTCCGCCATTGAATGGGCATATTATATCGTATGGCTTCAGCCAATGGGAATGGGCCCTGAGGAAACCGCAAATTTCTCAGTGGCTTACAGCTTTTTTCATTGGGGGATTCCTGCGTGGAGTGTTTATGCCACCGGTGTGGTCCCCATTGCCTATCGTTATTATGTAAGACAAAAAGAGGGATTGACGCTACAAGGTGGTTGTGAAGGGGTTTTGGGAGATAAAGCTCACGGTCCTTGGGGTACTGTAATCAATATTATCTTTATTTTCAGCATTCTTGGCGGCCTCACGATTTCGTATGGCACCGGCATTCCTATGCTGGCCAATGTGGCCCATGTGCTTTTGGGGGTTCCTGAAAATTTTGTGACCTTTGCGGTGTTGGTCATTGCCATTACCGCGATGTTTACTTGGAGCGCTTGCTCCGGCATTGCCAAAGGAATTCAGATTTTATCCAAACTCTGTATTTATATGGCCTTGGCCTTAGTTGTATATTTTTTACTATTTGGCAATACGCTGTTTGAAATTGAAAATACCGTTCAGTCCTTGGGATTGAGTTTTCAAAACTTTGTACAAATGTTATTTTATGTGGATCCCACCAGAGCCAGTGGCGGCTTCCCTCAAGAATGGACTGTATTCTATTGGGCTTGGTGGCTGGGGCTAGCTCCCGTTATGTGGATCTTTATCGCCAAATGCTCCGCCGGACGCTCTATCCGCTCTGTGGTGGGTACGGTGATTCTTGCCGGGACTGCCGGGTCAGTGATTTTCTTTGGTGCGATTTCTAATCATGGCTTGGGAGAAATTTTACTCAGTAGCTTCGATTGGGCGAATTTGGGAGCCAATGGCACCTTTTTGGATAGCTTTTATAATACGTTCAATGAATATAATCTTGTATCCGATGTGTTGGCCACCTTGCCTCTGAGTAAGATGGTCACGGCGATTTGGTTCCTGGTGGGCTTCATCCTGTTGGTCACCACCATGGATTCTGCTGCCTTTACCATGGGAGCTGCTTGTACCAAAGGATTGAGAACCTGGCAAGATCCACCGGTAACAATTCGTATTTTTTGGGCCTTTGCCCTTTCGGTTTGTCCTCTATGTTTGTTATGGAGTGGCTCCAGTCTGTCGGGATTCCAGGCGGTGCTTATCATCACAGCTCTGCCCACTTCGGTAGTAATCCTGCTCTGCATCCTCTCTTGTTCCAAATGGCTGAAGGAGGACTTTGGTCATATGACACGGCAGGAGATTCAAGAATACTTTATGTTAGATGATGAAATGGAAGAATACCAGAGACGTAGACAGCAAACGGAAAAGCTAGTCAAAGGCGTTATCACCGATTTCAGTGATGAAGAAGAAAAGCCTTCGGAGGATAAAACCGCTTTTGAAGAATGATGATGGGACTATAATAGAGCCATATATGTTGCCCACCTATTAAAAAATAATTAAGTATCAAAAAACACAGTCGCAAAACCGCGACTGTGTTTTTTGTCGATATGTAACATGCTTTTTCATCTTTTCTCGATTTTCTAACCACTTTATATTTCGGTCAATGGGACATTTTTCCCATCCTGTTTTTTCATACTTTACCATATGTATTTTTTAAATCGGAAAAAGCATCTGTCCCTGGGATTGGTTCGCCGTTGGTATTTTCGGGACAATGCATATTGGACTGGTATGGTGTTGAGTAAATATTTCCTATTTATGAATGGCTGTAATGTTTATTTGCATTTTATTAATGCTTTTTTGCATCTATCTCATGGTCTATTAGGTTTAAAAATTAGCAAAAAAGGTATTTTAAAATCAAATTATGTCGTATTAATTAGAAAGATTTGTTAAATATGTGAGTTGTAGATAATAGATTTATACCTTGTTTTACGAGATAATTGCAAAAATATATTCATCCAATGTTAATTTGCATTGCTTTGAACTGGTATTTTTACGATTTTCGGTAATTTTTCTGTCTCAAAAGCGTATAATAAAACAAAAAAATTAGTCTAAAATTTAAATTTTAGCATCAAAATGCCTGTATAATGCTGATATGTTGAATAATTTGCCCTTGGTTTAAATTTATGGCACGGAGTTTGCAATAAAATAAGTTATATTGCGATTTCCAGTTCGTTCTGAGGGTATCATGCCTCAGGATTTGGAGCGAAAAGGATATCATTGATTGACAAGGAACAATTCGTAGAAGCCTCAATATGAAGGGTAAACTTGTTATTGTCCCCTGTCAATGAATGGTAGATATGGAATGCCAATCCTTAACATATGAAAAGGTGTATCATCAAAAGGTTGAGTCGTATGGGATCTTTTGTTTGTACAATAGGTGTTTTTTCCTCTCCATAGAGCGTGTGAATCGTAGGCGCATTCCGTTTTTTTGTTTGTTTTTGTTTTGTGGAATGCGTAGACAACGTCGCTTGGATATTTTTATTTTCCGGAGCAAAAAGCGTCGTTGTGGGAGGAACCATGAGATATTTTGATGTTACCGAACCGTACCGGAGCTTTTATGATCGTGCCGCTACGGCTATGTGCCATTGCAATCGTGTGGAGGCTATTGATGTCATGATTAGCGGCATAAATGCTGGCTGTGATCCTGCGGATCTTTTTGTAAAAGGCTTTGGCTGCGGGATTCGGGAGGTTGGTGAAATGTTTGGTCAAGGGAGAATTCTTTTCCCTGAACTGGTACTGGCAGCCGACGCCATGAAGGCAGTGTTTGAACTAGTGCCCCAAACAACTAAGGAAATTATAGCTTCTATAAAGCCCGAAGGAATTGTCATTTTAGCCACCGTTGAAGGCGATATCCATGATATTGGTAAAAGCCTTGTTGTTTCTATGATGAAATCCTACGGTATTGAAGTTGTGGATCTGGGATGCGATGTCCCGGTGGACATTATCATTAACCGCGCCATAGAGTGCGATGCCAAAATTATTGGGACTTCGGCTTTGCTGACTTCTACTATGACGCAGCAGCGGACACTGGAAGAGACCTTGACGCGACGTGGCTTACGCCACCGTTTTCGTACCATGGTAGGAGGTGCGCCGGTCACTTTGCGCTGGGCCCGAGAAATTGGCGCTGACGTGTGGGCAGAAGATGCTTCTGATGCCGCAAGCGTTGCTTTCTCTTTGCTAACAGGAAAATTGTGGCATGATAATCCCCGCAGTAATATCAGAATATCGACTTCTTAAAGGTGACTGTTAGAATTTCTTATGGTTTTGGCAACTTGATTTTGCCGATACCATAAGAATGAAAAGGGGGAAAAAGAATGAAGAAAAAGGATAGTATCATCAAGAATATTGACTGGATTGCCGTGGCTTTTGGTATCGCTTTATTGCTTACATTTTTTGGTTTTACCATGGCAATGCCAGAGAAAATGACATCAGGTTTGGATACTGCCCGTAATTTTGTTACAGGAAACCTCGGATTCTATTTTGTTTTATTGGCAATTGTTGTTTTGATTTATAATTGTTGGCTGATTTTTTCCAAATATGGTGAAATCCGTTTGGGGAAAGAAAAACCCATGTATAGCTACTTCGGTTGGTTATCCATGATTTTCTGTGCCGCCATGGGGGCCACGATTCTGTATTGGTCCTCCATTGAGTGGGTATATTATGTCACTGCTCCACCCATGGGCCTGGAAGCGGAAAGCCAGGAGGCTTACGATATTGCCGTGGCTTACAGCTTCTTCCATTGGGGCATTCCTGCTTGGAGTATTTATGCTGTGGGCGCCATTCCCTTTGCTTACCGCCATTTCCTGCGGAAAAAAGAGGGCTTGAACTTGCAGCACGCCTGTGAAGGCGTTTTGGGAAAAAGAACCGATGGCCTTCTCGGTGAAGTTATTTCCATTATCTTTGTGTTCGGGACCTTGGGTGGTCTGGTTATGTCCTTTGGCGCCGGGATTCCCATGATCCGCAATAACTTGCATAATTTGGTAGGGACTCCTGAAACTTTTATGATGACCTTTATTTTGGTGATTTGTGTTACTGCAGTCTTCACTTGGAGCGCAGTTTCCGGTATCGGCAAAGGGATTCAGGTTTTGTCAAAGTTGACAGCTTATATTTGTCTTGTTTTAGTTGGGATTTTTCTGATTTTCGGTCATGGCATATTTGCTTTAGATAATACTGTTCAGTCAATCGGCACCATGATTGATAATTTTATCCCCATGCTGTTTTACCTTGACCCCATTGGACAGTCTGGTTTTCCACAAGATTGGACAATTTTCTATTGGGCTTGGTGGATTGGTTTGGCGCCTGTGATGTGGATTTTCATTGCCAAAATTTCATCGGGCCGTAAAATCCGAGACGTCATTATTACTGTTATGGTGGCGGGAACTGCAGGTTCCATTTTGTTCTTTGGTGTTATTTCTAACTATGGTATTTATGAACAGCTTTTCGGTAGCTTGGATATCATCTCCATTCTCTCCAATAATAGTGCTGAGCAGGCCATCAGCTCCATTGTATCGTCCTTACCCGGCGGCATGATTGTTCTTACCTTGTGGATGATTACTTCCTTCATTTTGATGGTTACCACCATGGATTCGGCCTCCTTTACGCTGGGGGCCTCCACCATGAAGCAGCTTGGGGTTCATAAGGATCCCCCGACGCCTTACCGGGTGTTCTGGGCAGCCGCTGTTACGATTATTCCCTTATGCTTGCTTTATGCCAATGCTAACATTAATATCTTTAAATCCGTTTTGATTATCAGCGCGATTCCTGTTTCCATTTGTATCCTTATGGCTGTAATTTCCTGCACCAAATGGTTGTTTGAGGATTACGGCAAAAAGACCAGAGCGGAAATCATTGAGGAGTTCTCTTTGAAAAAAAATGAATCCCCCGATGTGATTGTGGAAACTAAAAATGACGCGATTTTGAATGCCCAACAATTGGAAGAGAAATAAAAGCTTATGATACAATGCCACGGTAAGTTACCGTGGCATTGTTGTTTTAAATGATTTGTAGGGGAGCACAAAAAAACAACCATAAAAGAATCATGAAAATGATTATTTTGTATTGACAACAAAAGAAAAATGTGAAAAAATAAAGGAAGAGTTGGGTGGCATGATGCTCCTCCCCCCTATCATGGAGGTGCTCCGTACTTTTTATGTGATCAACGAATTGTTTGGAAGGTCATGCTAAAAATTAATATTACGATGGTTCATAGAAGTACCATCGTATAGATTTTTGTGAAATATATTGGTTCCGAAACTATTTTCCATGGTTCATGTCATGGGGCAAAGATTTCTTTTTGATATTCATACCCCCCTGGGTGTTGAATATAATAATTCCCTTTCAGACTGTGAATATCGCTGATGATTGGAGCCCTTTCGGTTTCATACGCTTGGGGCCATATAACACAGTCTGTATTTTTTGTTTTGCTTTTTCTGTGAGGAATGCCGCACAGGCGGCATGGGTTTGGCCAGTTATGGCCCAGCATTATGTCTTTTATAGTGTAATGTCTATCATTAAACAAAGGACAGATTCTCGTCTGTCCTCTCTTTTTTTGTTGACAATGATCAGAAAATATGGAAAAATAAAGTAGGAAGACAGATTCGATGCGATCGTGGGTTGGATCGGCAGTATTGTAATAAAGGAGGAGAATTCCATGGAAATGCTTTCTTTGGAAAAAGAATTAAAAGAAAATGAATATCCCGGCAGAGGCATAGTCATTGGACGTTCTGCTGATGGCAGCAAGGCTGTTACCGCCTATTTTATTATGGGCAGAAGTGAAAACAGCCGAAACCGCATTTTTGTTGAAGATGGCGAAGGAATTCGTACGGAAGCCTATGATGCTTCCAAAATGGAAGATCCCAGTCTCATTATTTATGCTCCCGTTCGGGTTTTGGGTAATAAGACCATTGTGACCAATGGTGACCAGACCGATACCATTTATGAACTCATGGACAAGCAGCAAACCTTTGAACAGGCCTTGCGCACCAGAGAATTTGAGCCTGATGCTCCCAATTACACCCCCCGTATTTCCGGTATTCTCCATGTGGAACAGGGGACTTACAGCTATGCCCTCTCCATTTTAAAGAGTGCCAATGGCAATCCTGCTACCTGTAATCGTTACACCTTCGCTTACAATGATTGTCTAGCAGGCGAAGGCCGTTTCCTCCATACTTATCTGGGGAATGGCAGCCCCTTGCCTAGCTTTGAAGGTGAACCCAAATTAGTGAAAATCGAGGGTGATATTGATTCCTTTACCGATATGGTTTGGAACAATCTTAATGAAGATAATAAAGTTTCTCTCTTTGTTCGTTTCATTGACATTGCTACCGGAGAATATGAAAGCCGCATTGTGAATAAACATTGCTAAGTATCTCAATATAGTAAATGCCGCAGTCTGAAAACTGCGGCATTTTTTATGAATCGGGATCCTTTGATTTTTTCTTCCGGCGTTTTTCTTGGTAGACGCCGTATTTTTTCATACGGTAAGTTAAGGTTTGGCGGGACAGTCCCAGGTCTCTAGCACTTTGACTGATGTTTCCGCCATTTCTCAGCAAGGTGGCAATGATATTTTTCTTCTCTTTTTCACGGATGGCGTCAACAACGTTTTCCTTGGACATGGCTGACTCCACTGTGAGGCGTTCATCAAAAAATGTTTGGGAAGCCGTACGCCCTTGTTCCTGCTGGGGGGAGCGGAGGGGCTCTATATCGTTAATATCCTTATCTAAATTTTGAAATTCTAAGTAAAAGCCTTTTTTCTCCTCCTTTGTTTTGTTTTCTTTCATGTAGAAGGGGAGGTGCTTTTCCTTAATGGTGGTCTCTCCGGGGCTAACCAGGTTAATGGCGCATTCTATGCAATGCTTCAGCTGGCGGACATTGCCCGGCCAATCGTAATCCAGGAAAAATGTTGTGATGTCATCTTCCATGGATAACACATTCTTTCCGTAAGCAGCATTGTATTTGGCGATAAAATGGTGCGCAAGCTGAAAAATATCGCTTTTCCGTTCCTTTAACGGTGGGATTAAAATATTTACCACTGCCAGGCGGTAAAAGAGATCCTCCCGAATCTGCCGTTTTTCAATGGCGTCTCTCGGGTAGGTATTACAGCTACTGATGATCCGGGTATCAATTTTGATCCGTTCCTTACTGCCCAAGGGTTGTATGTATTTTTCCTCTAATACTCTAAGGAGTTTCGATTGGGAGGACAAGGGCATGGAGTTGATTTCATCTAGAAAAAGGGTACCGCCATTGGCTTCTTCAAAAAGGCCTTTGCGGTCGGCAGCGCCAGTATATACTCCCTTTACTGTACCGAAAAGAATTCCCTCCAGCAGTGTTTCGGGAATGGCGGCACAGTTGATGGCCAGAAAGGTTTCGTTTCTACGAGGGCTGGCAGAATGGATACTTTGGGCAAACAACTCCTTCCCAGTACCGGTCAAGCCGCTGAGCATGATAGGGGAGTCGCTTTGGGCGGCATTGTATGCCAGGGTTTTACACTCTTTTAACCGTTGGTGTTCGCCAATGATGTCGTCAAAATGGTAGAGCGAATTGTCCTTTTGGCCTTCCCCAGAGGCCTTTTCTCGAAAATCAAAGAGCTGTTTTTGCAGCTCAATATTGTTTTCAATAATTTGCTTTAGCTTGGTAATATCCCGCTGGATGGAAAATGCGCCATAGGTGCCGTCTTCCAAATGTACGGGGAAGGTGTTGCACACTTGATAGATATCTTGGTTGTTGACGTAATAACGGAAGGTGTGATTGCAAAGGGGTTCCTTTGCTGCGGCTACCCGCAGTAAGGGACTGCTTGTCTGGTCAAGACCGTAAAGCTCTGCTACAGTACGGCCTTTTGCCTCGTCGAAAGTATATCCGTCCAATACTTCGGCGGCTTTGTTCATGAAAAGGATGGTGCCGTGGCTATCGACGAAATAGACTGCATCGCCCATATGGTTAAAGATATCACGCAGTACCGGGTTGTTGTCAAAGAAATATCGATCCATGGTGTTTTCATCCCCAAACTGTGTTAAATTTCTTGTTATTTTTAATTATATCAAACATTTTCTGAAAAAGAAAGCCTGAAAATACAATCTGGAGATTTTTAAGTACTACTTATCTTATTTCATGATTTCGTAATAAACCGTTTCCGAGAGGGCTTTGCGCCTTTTTTGGGGGGCATTGCTGTCTGCTTCATAGCCCAAAGCCAAAATGTTGATGGGTTCAATGTGATCGGGGATATGCAATTCTTCCCGGAGCACATCGGGCTGAAAATAGCAGACCCAAAGAGACCCCAATCCTAATTCTGTGGCGGCCATCATCATCTGATCGGTGACGATGGAGGCGTCAATATCGCCGGTCTGTTTCCCATCAAAAGGCCTGGTCCATGCCTCTTCCAAATCAGCGCAAACAACAATGGCCAAGGGCGCTCCATAGATATTGGCACACTTTGAAAGCTTTTCCAAATTTTCCTCCGTTTCTAAAACCAGCAAGCGTTGTGGTTGAAGATTTGCTGCCGTTGGAGCGAGACGGGCAGTCTCTAAAATCTGTTGAAGCTTTTCCTTTTCCACTTTTTGCGGTGTATAGTTACGAACGGCA
Organism: uncultured Peptococcaceae bacterium; assembly: GCA_964637365.1. Taxonomy (GTDB): domain Bacteria; phylum Bacillota; class Dehalobacteriia; order UBA7702; family UBA7702; genus Cryptoclostridium. The sequence continues at coordinate 8,652 of CAZWWH010000010.1, read as the reverse complement.
TGGCGTTTGTTGATCATTAATTGAAAATCCATGGGAATTCCTCCTTTTTATAATATATATTATGGGTTGACGAAGGCACCTTGTCAATTTATGATATGATGATAGTATTTATTTTCTTTTTTACAAGAATGCACTTTTTTGTAATATACTATCTAAAAAGATACTATAATCATGGGAATAGGGAGTTTTATGATGAAGGATTCGGTTGTTTTTCAATGCCCTGTGGAGGCACCATCGCTTTAGTTGGCGGTAAGTATAAGGCGGTAATTCTGTGGCACCTCATTGATAAGGTACTGCGGTTCAGTGAATTACAGCGGTTGGTAATGCTCACCCAACAGCTCCGGGAATTGGAACGGGATGGCCTGATCTCCCGCAAGCCGCCCAAAACAGAATACGCTCTGACCGCATTTGGAGAATCCATGGTGCCGGTTTTAGAGGTCATGTGTCATTGGGGCAGCGATTATCTGGAGTATCGCCATCTTGTATCTTGTAAAAATTACAATAATAAAAAAATGAACGCAGTTTCATTTTGAAACTGCGTTGGTAACGAAGTGGTTGTCCTAAGGGGAGCAGCACTTATTCCAGATAGTCTTTTAATTTTTTGCTGCGGCTGGGATGGCGCAATTTGCGTAAGGCTTTGGCTTCAATCTGACGGATACGTTCTCTGGTTACGCCGAATTCTTGCCCCACTTCCTCTAAGGTTCTGGTGCGACCGTCATCAAGACCGAACCGAAGCTGTAATACTTTTCGTTCTCTGGGCTGGAGCGTATCAAGAACATCGTCGAGCTGTTCTTTCAGCAATACAAAGGATGCCATTTCAGCCGGTGCCGGAGCATCTTCATCCTCGATGAAATCTCCCAGATGACTGTCATCCTCTTCACCGATGGGGGTTTCCAGGGAAACTGGTTCTTGGGCGATTTTTTGAATCTCCCGCACACGTTCCACAGAAACTTCCATTTCTTTGGCGATTTCTTCCGGATGGGGTTCTCGTCCCAAATCCTGCAAAAGTTGACGGTTAACTCTGTGTAGTTTATTGATGGTTTCCACCATATGCACCGGAATACGGATGGTCCGTGCCTGGTCGGCAATGGCGCGGGTGATTGCCTGGCGAATCCACCATGTGGCGTAAGTAGAAAATTTGTAGCCCCGGCGGTAGTCAAATTTCTCCACCGCTTTGATAAGACCCAAATTCCCTTCTTGAATTAAGTCCAGGAAAAGCATCCCCCGGCCCACATAGCGTTTTGCAATGCTTACCACCAAACGAAGATTCGATTCTGCCAGCCTTTTTTTAGCGGATTCGTCGCCCTGTTCCATTCTTTGTGCCAGCTTGACTTCTTCGTCTGCCGATAACAACGGTACGCGGCCAATTTCCTTCAGATACATTTTTACGGGATCGTCAATGAAGATTCCCTCGGGAACGGAGATATCCATTTCCGCCTCATGCTCTTCCGGTGTGGACTCGTCCATTAAAACGGTGTGATCCGGACCTTTCAGCTCATCCAAACTGGTTCCTTCGTCGATGACGTCGACCCCGGCTTGGTGAAGCTGTACATAGATGTTGTCCATCTGCTCCGGGGATAATTCCAACTCAGATAATGCGTCCTGAATTTCGCCGTAAGTAAGATAGTGGCGAGCGCGGCCCGTAGCCAGAAGCTTTTTTACGGCGTCAACAGCACTTGGATTGTCTGATTTCATCATGTACCCCCTTTCAAATAGTTCTATAAAGTATTCACTAAATTTTTCGTAATTCCTGCTGGATTTTGTCAAAATTCCTCAAAAGTCTTTCCATTTCTGCCTGATCTTCTTGATTCGCAAGGTTTTTGATTTGCTGAGTCAAATTTTTCAACTCCTCGTTTAATTCCTCCTTGCGGATTCGTTTCCAGCAATCCTTGAAAAGGGCAGGATCATTGGGAATCATGGCGTCGCTTTCCTGTAGACCGAAGGAAAGAATATCATTTTTTACTTCTTCCTCGGCCAGCTCCGCCAAATCACGAAAGCGCCAAGTGTATTCCTGACGATGATCGCGAATAAGGTCAATGATGGCTTTGTGGGTAGCATTGGTTAAAAAGCCCCAGCCGTTGACGGCTTCAATTTCATCGAAGACCTCGCTGTTTTCAATGGCTGTGCGCAGCACATATTCCTTAGCCATTTCCAGGCCTTTATTGCGCTTTTTCGGTTCCAATACAAGTCCTTGGCCCAAGTCGGTGCGGTTCTGAGCGGCTTTTCGCTGCATATCAATGTGAAGCAGGCGCTCATCAATGTCCAATCCCTCGGCAATGCGGCGGATGTATTCGCTCCGTTCCACATTGTCTTTGATGGCAAAGAGAGAGGGCCCTAGTTCTGTGACAATATCGGCCTTGCCTTCGGCTTTGCTCATGTCGTGGGAGGCGAAGGCGGCTTTGATTTTATATTCCATGTAGCTGAGGCTTTTGGCTTTTAGATGGTTCCAGGCCTCCAAGCCCAGCTTGTGGAAGACATCGTCGGGATCCATGCCCTCGGGCATTTCCATAACATAAACACGGAAGCCTTGTTTGATCAGGATATCCATGTTTTTCATGGTGGCCTTTCGCCCGGCGTTATCACTGTCATAAGCCAGATAAATCCGGGAGCAATAACGCTTTAAGGTTTTTGCCTGTTCTTCCGTGAGGGCGGTGCCCTGTGGCGCCACAGCGTTGGTTACGCCGAATTGATGAGCGCTGACCACGTCGAGGTTGCCCTCCATTAACACGGCTTCCTCAGCGTCGCGAATCGCGGTTTTGGCAAAATTCAGAGCGTAAAGATTGTTCTTTTTATGATATAAAATCGTCTCTTCCGTATTGACGTATTTTGCGTTTTGACTGTCGTCGATGATGCGTCCCACAAAGGCGATGACTTTGCCTTTCTCATTCCAAATGGGGAACATCAGCCGGTTGCGGAAGCGGTCGAAAAAACGACCTGACTCCGAGCGGGAAATGACCCCCGCTTTCACCATATCCGGTTCGGAAAAGCCTTCTTTTTTTAAGAAGAGCTTCAGACCGTCCCAGGAGCTGCCTGCAAAGCCCAAGGCGAAATGCTCCCGCATTTCCTGGGAAATGCCGCGGCGGTCCAAATATTCCAGGGCCATAGGCGTTTTGGGCAGCATGGCCTGGAAGTATTCCATGGCCTTTTCGTTGATTGCCATAAGCTTCCGCTGTTCATCAAAGAATTGTTTCTCCCGGGGAGACATTTCCTCTTCCGGTAATTGGATACCTACCCGTTCCGCCAGCTTTTCTAGGGCTTCAGGGAAGGAGAGGTGCTCATATTCCATCAAAAAACTGATGGCATTGCCGCCTTTGTGACAGCCGAAGCAATAATAGATTTGTTTATCCGGAGATACGGAAAAGGATGGCGTATCCTCTAAGTGGAAAGGGCACAGGCCCCAAAAGTTCCTTCCTTTTTTGGTCAAAGGAACGTAGGATTCCACAAGGTTCACAATATCTGTTCTGTCTTTGATCTCCTCCACCAGCTCCGGTGGGATAAGTCCTCTTGACATGGTTATTCTCCTGGCCAATCAGTGAGAACACTGATGGTATTATTAACTGAAATGGGAAAATTATGCAAAGGCCGTAAAGAAAGGCGCAGTATCTTTTTTCATGGCCTTTGGCACGAAGATTCTTTGATCTTAAGTATAAAAAAGAAAAAGAAGGACATACTGAATCTCAGAGAAGGTTTTCCTTGGCCGCAAAGTGGTCAAATGCGGCATAGCTCGACCAGCGAACCGGAAAATATCTCTAGGACGATCGAATATCTACTGTATGACAAAAGCACTCAAAGTATGATCGATGATGATACATGAGCGTTTGGAACACAGAAGAAATTCGGTCGTCTGCTTTTTTGCCCTTGAAAAGTAATTGTTCCTTTAAAAATGGAACCCGTTGGGGATGAATATTTTTTCAAACTGCTGTACCGCATATTGATCGGTCATACCGGCGATATAGTCGGCAATGTTTCGTTGCAGGCTTGGGTCCTGATAATGATCGGGAATGAGGGAGGGATGGCTTTCGTAAAAATAGAAGAGTTCATCGATGATACGGCACCCCTTGTCTTCTCCTTCTCTGACCTTGGGCAGGCGATAAAGGTGCTCAAACAGAAAAGAGCGCAATTGATTCAAAGCCTCCCAGCCCAAGGAGGACATAGTGATGGTGTTAGTATGCTCACTCTCACTGACAACATCTCCGACCATGGCATTAATGCGACTGCTATGGGTATCGCCGAGGAAATCAATGTAGTCTTTGGGAATATCCTCAGGCGCGAGGATCCCTGACCGCAGGGCGTCGTCGATATCGTGATTCACATAGGCGATGCGGTCAGCGAAGCGCACCAGTTGTCCCTCAGGTGTGGCGGGAAGATGTTCCCCGGTGTGATTCACGATGCCGTCCCGTACTTCCCAGGTGAGGTTCAGCCCTTGGCCGTCTTTTTCCAAAAAGTCCACGGTGCGGAGGCTCTGCTCATTGTGGTGAAAGCTGTGCTCCGGTTGGAGCAGACGGTGAAGCTCACGTTCTCCCGCGTGGCCAAAAGGGGTATGTCCCAGATCGTGACCTAAAGCGATGGCCTCGGTGAGGTCTTCGTTGAGATTCAGATTTCTCGCCATGGTGCGGGCGATTTGGGCCACCTCTAGGGTGTGGGTAAGCCGTGTGCGAAAATGATCCCCCCTGGCTGGCAGGAATACCTGGGTTTTGTATTTCAGACGGCGGAAGCTCTTGGAGTGAATGATACGGTCACGGTCCCGTTGAAAATCGGTTCTGAGAGCGCAGGGAGCTATGGGGCATAATCGTCCCTTAGATTCCGCACTTTTTGTTGCCATGGGGGACAGCGATTCAGCTTCCCGCTGTTCTAAATCTTCACGTTTCATGGCGTATCCCTCTTTCAGAAAATAACCGTTAGAAACTGTAAAAGCCGACCTTTGTAAGGATTTGGGCAGTTTCATCCTCATTATTTGAAACACCTTTTTAATACTTATAATATACGAGATTGGGGCTCTGTTTTCCTGCTCAAAAAATTTTTTTAAAAAAGGGTTGACAAAATCATGTGGCCTGTGTATTATTATATTATACAGTTAATACAGTAACACAATAATACAGTAATACAAGTCGAAAGGAGGATGCGTTGTGACCGAGTTTCATAATAAATCTCCCATCTATCTTCAGCTAATGGCCGAAATCAAGAAAAAGATTTTGGCCGGAATCTTTGCCCCAGGGGAAAAACTCCCCACGGTGAGAGACCTTGCAATGGTAGAAGGGGTGAATCCCAATACTGCCCAAAAGGCGTTGACCCAGTTGGAAGCCGAAGGCTTGATTTACGCCAATCGCACCAGCGGACGGTTTGTCACCGATGATAAAGAGCTCATTGGGAATTTGCGGCGGGGCTTTGCCCGCAGCAGTGTTGAGGACTTCCTGGATAAAATGGAGGAAATCGGCTATGAAGGGCAAGAGATTCCCAATCTTGTGATTACCATACAGAAAGAGAGGACAAAACAATGACTACCCTGATTGAAGCCAAAAATCTTACCAAGCAATTTGGCAATCTTACGGCTCTGAACGGTATTAGCTTCACTTTGGAGGCCGGCCGTATTGTTGGATTGTTGGGGCCCAATGGCAGTGGCAAAAGCACTTTATTGAAAATCATGAATGGTCTTCTGGAGACTACGGCTGGGGAAATCCGTATCAACGGCAACTGCCCCGGCATTGAAACAAAGAAAATCGTTTCCTATCTGCCGGAGCGCACCTATCTTAACGACTGGATGAAGGTCAAGGATATCATCACTTTCTTTGCTGATTTTTATGAAGATTTCAACGAAAATAAGGCTCATAGTATGATGAAGGATATGGACATCGACGAAGAATCCCGTCTAAAAACTCTCTCCAAAGGAACCAAGGAAAAGGTACAGCTGGCCATGGTTATGGCCCGCGACGCGCTGGTTTATCTGTTGGATGAGCCCATCGGCGGCGTGGACCCGGCGGCTAGAGATTATATTCTGGACACCATTCTGAAGCAGTACAATCCCTACGCTACGGTTATCATTTCCACCCATCTCATTACCGATGTAGAGCGAATTTTTGACGACTTGATTTTCCTGAAAAAGGGAGAAATCGTTTTGGAAGGTAATGTGGATGATATTCGCAGCCGAGAAGAAAAGAGTATTGACGAACTGTTCCGGGAGGTATTCAAATGCTAGGCAAATTATTAAAATATGAATTTAAGGCTACCGGCCGCATGCTTCTCCCGCTTTATGGAGCCATGATTTTGGCGGGTTTGGTTTCCTCCTTTGTGATTAATCGAGATGCCTTCGGCGCTACCCAGGTGATTTTTACCATGGTTTATGTTGGTATTTGTGTGGCCGCTCTGGTCATTACCCTACTGCTAGTGATTCAACGGTTCAATAAAAACCTTCTTTCTGATGAAGGCTATCTTATGTTCACGCTGCCGGTATTCACCGATAGTCTGATTTTCTCCAAGTTGATCGTTGCCGTTTGCTGGGGGATTATCGGTACCATCGCCGGGATCCTCAGTGGTATCGCCCTCTTTGCCACGATTATTCCTTGGGGGGATATTCCCGAAATGATTCGGTTTATTGTGACCCATATGGATGCCGTGGATTGGAAGGATTGGCTCATGCTTGTAGAAGTGCTCGTTTCCTGTATCCTGGACTATGCTCTTTTTGTGATGGTCGTTTACACCTCTTTGTCCGTGGGGCAGCTGCCCTTTGCTGGGAAACACCGAAAAGCCGCTAGCCTTGGGGCCTTTTTCCTCATCTACATCATTTACACAATTCTGATTTCTGTGACCGGTGGCTCCTTGAGTACAGCAGATCCTGATACCTGGATTTTTTCTTTGTCTGTCGTCGCCCAAATGGGGCTTGCCATTCTGGTTGAGGTTGTGCTGATTGCCGTGATGTTCTTCATCACCCGGTTTATTTTGAATCGCCATTTGAACCTAGAATAATAATATTTGGATATCCGCTTATGAAACATCGAAAGAATCGCCTTCCTTTATTTCGGGAGGCGATTCGGTTTTTTATCAGAATGAAAATTTTATGATCATCGGATGATGGATGTCAGAAATATATGGTTAAGCAATTAAAGCTGTGTGTTATTTTTGAGAAAAAATAAGAAATAGGTTTCATAATTCTTGAAAATGCTTTATAATATTAAAGAATGTATTTATTTGAAAGGAGAATGAAATGAACCTTTGGGAATGGATTAAGGTGCTGATTTTGGGGATTGTAGAAGGGATTACCGAATGGCTTCCTATTAGCAGTACTGGCCATATGATCCTCGTGGATGAATTTATTAAGCTTAATGTCAGCCCTGAGTTCATGAATATGTTTCTCGTTGTCATCCAATTAGGGGCAATTCTCGCTGTGGTGGTGCTCTATTGGCAAAAAATTTGGCCCTTCCATGGAGCCGCCAGGCCTGTGAGTAACCGCAGAAAGGATAACGGCTTTTGGGCGACTCATACCGATAAAAACAAAATTTCCCTGTGGGGCAAAATTATTGTGTCCTGCCTGCCTGCCATCATTATTGGCCTGCCTTTTAACGATACCTTGGAAACGTATTTCTATAATTATATCACAGTGGCGCTGATGCTGATCGTTTACGGTGTATTGTTTATCGTGGTGGAAAACCGTAATAAGCGCCGTACCTTGAAAATCCGTTCCCTGGAGGAAATTGATTATAAAACGGCGTTGCTCATTGGAGTATTCCAGGTTTTGGCCCTAATCCCCGGAACTTCCCGTTCTGGCGCCACCATTTTAGGGGGGATTCTTTTGGGAACCTCCCGTACAGTGGCAGCGGAATTTACCTTTTTCCTGGCGATTCCTGTGATGTTCGGTGCCAGTCTGTTGAAGCTGGTAAAATTCGGGTTTCATTTTACAGGAACGGAGTTTTTGATTTTATTGGTAGGCATGATCACTGCCTTTATCGTGTCTATTCTGGCCATTAAATTCCTTATGAGTTATATCAAGAAAAACGACTTTAAAGCCTTTGGCTGGTACCGCATCATTCTTGGTGTGATTGTTCTACTATACTTTTTGATTTTTGAATGATACATTTATCTGTTAAAAAAACCAATGAGTGCTTTTCATTCCTCATTGGTTTTTTTTATTTGGGTTATGGACGGAAGGGGAGAACATGAAGTCCCGTTTTCGTGCTGTAAAGGTACAGCTTTCCCCGTCCCCGTAGTAAAGGCAGTTCAAAGGAGGGATTCTGCTCGGGATAAAGACGGTGGAGCAATACCGTGTCCTGATTGACATAGGCTACAAAAGGGAGGTAATATTCTTTGGTCATGGGATGATCAATGGTGATGTAATAAGAAACGTCAATTTTCTCAATCGTGATTTTATCTTCAGGCCAAGGTGTGATTGTTTCGATGGGAGAAATGGTTTTTCCACAGCAGGTGATGGCGGCTTCTGTGGTGGTGACCATGATGTTGCCGCAGCAGGGGCAGACATGGAACCGCACCTTATGGATGTTGCCGCAGTCGGGGCGCTTCTGGATCAGCTCTCCCTGAAGCATCTGGCTAAGGTCGGCGCCGAGAAGCTGAGACAGCTCCGGCCACAGGGAAACATCGGGACAGCCTTGTCCCGTTTCCCTAAGTTAAAGATATTGTTGGGTAAAAAAAGATGTGTCAGTCGAT
>CAZWWH010000009.1:0-79898 GCA_964637365.1 uncultured Peptococcaceae bacterium | reverse complement strand
ATGAGATGCTTTTTCATAATTTACATTGTTCCTTTCATAAAATTCTTTGCGTTAACAATCGTGATCCAGTGACTGTGGGCCGTATGGCCCCAAGACAAGCTATAGGCTTGTCCCTCTTTCATTCCTCCTCCTTCTTTTGATTTATCATTACGAACCACAAGGAGTCCATTATGACCTCTTTTTTCATTTTGGTGATAACAAAATGGAATCAAAAAGCCGCATTCCATTCGGAATACGGCTTTCATTTTTTTCGATACGGAGGCTTCTTGTATCGACCTTATGCCAATTCCGGTGGCGTATGCAAAGTACGTATCCTGACTTGGCTTCTTCGCTTACTTCGCCTTCCCAAGGGGGTTCTTAGTGGCGTTTTTGAAGTTCGCTCCGCCTTACAGTGGCCGGTCCGTTTGGGAGTCTCACCCAATTCCGTTGCTTTGCGATTTATCTTTCATTACTAACTTCATTCTATCCTTTTCATTTTTTCTTGACAATACCCCCTACTGTATATTTCTTGTTATCCGTTAAATTTATTGCCTCTTTTCCGATTACTTTTTGTTATCAAAGTGGCAATCTAATATGTTAAAATATATAGTAAATAGTTTTAGATCTTTTATTCATTTTTCATTATATTAAGTGGAAATAATCGTTACGGCATCGTGCATTTTTATAATTATAAATTTTTAATTTGGAGGAAAATGCAATAAAAGAATGTAAAGAAAACCCCTGTGATACATATGAAAAGCACCCCATTTGTTAGACAAGTATGATATACTTGCACTAAAGAAATGGGGTGCTTTTCACACACCGAGGGGATTTTTTAGTTTTGCGCTTCTCTGCATTCTTGACAATACCTTGCCCCTGACGTCCCTTCAAACTCCTTACTGCATCTTTCACATATTTGATTACTTTTTTGATTTATCTTCTCTTTTCTTCGTAACTTTTTCCTTTTTTAAAATAAAAAGAGCCGCATATGCCACTCTTAAAATTTGAAGAACGTTACGAGCATCTCGCCCGTGAACATCAAATAAACATCAAGAGGTATTTCCCCTCTCATCTTGGGTAAAGAAAAGCCCCTGGAAAACTGTGTTTAACAGGGGCTTTTATGGAGCTGCTGAGCGGATTCGAACCGCTGACCTGCGCATTACGAGTGCGCTGCTCTACCAGCTGAGCCACAGCAGCAAATTCAATTACCAATATATTCTATCTGTATTTTGTAGTTTCGTCAAGGGGTTTTCTCTTGACTGAGCTACTTTTTTTTATATATAATAATTTTTATATATAATAAAAAGAAGAAATCTTTTATCGTGTGCCGCACGGTTAGCCTATAAGCATTAAAAAATATGAAAGAGGTGCGATGGGATGAATGATGTGTTAGTGGTTGTTGATATGCAAAACGATTTTATAGATGGTGCTTTAGGTACACTGGAGGCTCAAGCCATTGTAGAGCCGGTGGTGAAAAAAATCAGAAATTTCCAAGGTGAAATTCTTTTTACCCGTGACGTTCATGGCAAAGATTATCTCCAAACCCAGGAAGGAAAGAAGCTTCCGGTGGAGCACTGTCTCCAAGGCACAGTAGGCTGTGCTTTGTGCAGTGAGATTCTGGGGCTGTGCAACTATGTCAACGGCCGCATTTTTGATAAGTCTACCTTTGGTTCGGTGGAACTGGCGGAGCATTTGAAAAAACTCCACGAGATCTATCCGCTGGATTCCATTACCTTTGTCGGACTCTGCACTGATATTTGCGTCATTTCAAACGTACTTTTGGTGAAATCTTATCTGCCAGAGGTTCCCATTATTGTTGATTCTCAATGCTGCGCCGGAGTTACCCCGGAAAGTCATGAGAACGCTCTAAAAACAATGAAAATGTGTCAAATAGAGATACTGTGAGACTGGTAATTATAAAAAGTAAGGCAGGACAAAACGTCCTGCCTTTTTTGATTCTATTTACTACAGTATATAAAAGAGGATGCAGAAAAAATGCAGAACCGTACCGCCTAAAACGAAAACGTGCCAAACGGAATGCATAAAACGCAGCTTGTGGTTAAGGGCATAGAAAATAACGCCAACAGTATAAGAAATCCCACCGGCAAACAGAAACACCAGTCCATGAAAGCCCAAAGCCGCTTTTAATGCAGGGAAGGTCACTACTGCCGCCCATCCCATCGCCAAATACAGTACCATAGAGAGTTTTTTAAACCGTTCCAGACTGATTGCATTTAGTACAATTCCTAGGATCGCTGCTCCCCATATGACCCCAAAGAGCCACCAGCCTTTTGTGTCACCAATGGCAACCAAGGCCATGGGAGTATAGGTGCCTGCAATCAATAGAAAAATAGTACAATGGTCAAAAATACGAAATAGCGCCTTTATTTTAGGGTTTGTAAAGGAGTGGTATAAAGTTGACGCTGTATAAAGAATGATCATCGTGGCTCCGCAAATGGCAGATGAAACCACTGCGATAGCGCTGCCGTGCCGTGCCGCTGTCACCACCATAATGACTAACGCCGCAACGGCCAAGCCTGCTCCAATGCCATGGGTAATGGCATTGCATAGTTCCTCCGCCAGGGTGTAAAAGTGTGGATATTCCTTTTTGAGAATTGGTGATGTGGATTGTTCTGTCATGATGCGACCTCCTTGCACTATCAATCTTTCTAGCGTAATCGGTAATAAATAGTATTTAAAACTATTTTATATTGTTTATTATACCATATAATAAAAATAAAACAATAGTAAAACGTCATATTTTAGCAATATTTATCAGAACTTTTTGGGGGTATTGTATGTTTTTCGTGAATCGTGTATAATGAACTTGTCGGTAATTAACTTGGAACAAACTTCTTTTGGGATTTTAACGCCCTGGGAGCTTAATACAAAGGATCTTTTCTGAGGTATTCTGTATTCTAAAGTTTGTGTTTATCGACACTCTTATTTTTCGTAATTTATAAAGGTGATAAATATATATGGTGATTTTGGGAATCGACCCCGGTACCGCCATTTGTGGCTATGGTGTGGTGACAAAGGAAAACTACCGTTTTCGTCTTGTTGATTACGGGGCTGTTAACACTCCCCCTACAATGGCTCTGGAAGAGCGTCTCGTCCGTATTTATGACGGCATCTCTCTTTTAATTGATAAATATCATCCTGATGAAATGGCCGTAGAAGAGCTTTTTTTCAACAATAATGCCAAAACCGCTATTTCCGTAGGGCAAGCCCGTGGTGTGATCCTTCTTGCTGGCGCTCACAAGCACATCCCTCTTTACGAATATACGCCTCTTCAAGTAAAACAAGGCATTGTAGGCTATGGTCGCGCCGACAAAAAACAAATCCAATACATGGTCAAAACTATGCTCAATATGTCGGAAATCCCCAAGCCTGACGATGCTGCTGATGCGTTGGCCATTGCCATATGCCATGGACAGAGCAACAAGAATTTAATACCATAACTTGTTGTGGCACGTTTCATTAACGCAGTCTGTATGGTAAAAGCCGTTCTTAGAAATTTTCGTAGAACAAGCCAGTACACTTCAGCGTCACTTGTTCAAAGTTACTGTTGGGAGTTACAGTTTTGCGGCAAGCAAGGCGCATATTTGTATCCGTACTATAAAAATTATAATTTTTCCCAAAATGAAGGGAGTCATCCATGATTGCATCTGTGCGAGGTGAAGTTATTCTTATCGAAGAAGATTGTCTGGTGGTGGAGGTAAATCATTTAGGCTATCAAGTCTTCGCGCCGCTCCATCGAATGACCGGTCAATATCAACTAAATGAAGAAGTTTTTCTCTATACCCATCTCATTGTGAGAGAAGACCAATGGACTCTCTTTGGCTTCCCCACAGTGGAGGAGTTATCCCTGTTTAAGTTGCTTCTTTCTGTCAGCGGTATTGGCGGCAAAGGGGCTTTGGGGGTTTTGAATCAGCTATCACCGCAGCAAATTGTCGGTGCCATGTCCACAGGGGACAGTCGGCCCTTTGAAAAGGTCTCCGGTGTCGGCAAAAAAACCGCCCAGCGCATTGTTCTGGAATTAAAGGACAAGGTAGCGAAACTGGCCATTGGCGGCGTTGAAATCCCCGCCGAAGCCACAGAGGCAGAACCTATCTCCGACCATGACGCCATTGAAGCCCTCTGCCAGCTGGGTTATACCAAAGGTGAGGCCAAAAAGGCTGTGGTGAAAATATTATGTGATGATCCTGGCATTGATAACGATAACTTATTGAAAAAGGCGCTTTTATCATTAAGTAAGTTTTAGTGTATAGCAGAGGTACTGTTTTGACTGACGATAGAATTATCAGCTCATCCCTGCGGCCCGAGGATATCCCTGGGGAAGCGGGGATTCGCCCTATGACCCTGGAGGATTACACCGGTCAGGAACGGGTAAAAAATCAAATGGCGATTTTTATTGAAGCCGCTAAAAACCGCGGATCCGCTTTAGATCACGTATTACTTTACGGACCTCCTGGTTTAGGTAAAACCACCTTGGCCAACATCATCGCCAATGAAATGAATGTTCATATCCGCACCACTTCAGGACCCGCCATCGAACGGGCTGGGGATCTGGCGGCGATTTTAACTAGTTTGGAACCCCATGACGTACTCTTTGTCGATGAAATCCACCGTTTAAACCGCTCAGTAGAGGAAATTCTCTACCCTGCAATGGAGGATTTCTGTATTGATATTGTCATCGGTAAGGGACCCGCTGCCCGCACGATGCGTTTGGATATTCCTCCCTTTACCCTGGTTGGAGCTACAACTCGGGCTGGAATGCTATCCTCGCCGTTGCGGGATCGCTTTGGTGTGATTAATCGTTTGGAATATTATACGACAGAAGAACTAAAGATTATTCTAAGCCGCTCTGCCGCGGTGATGAACGTTCCTTTGACGGACGAAGGGGCTGAGGAAATTGCCCGTCGCTCTCGTGGTACCCCGAGAATTGCCAATCGTCTTTTGCGGCGTGTCCGTGATTATGCCGAGGTAAAGGCCGATGGCTATATTGACGGAACCGTAGCTCTACAGGGCCTTGATATGCTAGAGGTAGATCCTTTGGGTTTGGATAATATTGATAAAAAGGTTATCATAGCTATTATTGAGAAATTTAATGGCGGTCCTGTAGGATTAGAAACGATCGCCGCTACGATTAACGAAAGCGCGGACACGGTGGAAGATGTCTATGAGCCCTTTTTGATGCAGTTGGGCTTCATCAACCGTACCTTGCGGGGTCGCATGGCTACCCCAGCCGCTTACCGCTATTTGGGGTACAGCGCTCCCAAAGACGACGGGGACAAGGAGGAATCCTCTCTCTTTGCAGAGGGGCCTCAGGATAAGGAATGATTTTATGAAGAAAATCCTATATCACGCCTGCTGTGGTGTGTGCTCTCTATATCCCATCAAGGTGATGAAGGAGGAGGGCAAAGACTTTGCTCTCTATTATGCCAATCCCAACATTCATCCTTATAAGGAATGGAAGGAGCGGAAAAAGACCTTTGTAACGGTGGCGGAAAATTATCGTGTGAAGTATTTTATTGAGAAGGAATACCCTCTGGAGGACTTTCTCAAGGCCCAGCTTTCTTATGAAAATCGCTGTGAATATTGTTACCGTAGCCGCCTTACCCGGGCAGCGGACAAGGCTTTAGCCGAGGGGTACGACGCTTTTTCCACGACCCTTACCATCAGCCCTTACCAGAATTTGGAACTGATTCAGGCAGTAGGGGAGGCTGTTGCCACAGAAAAGGGCATCCCTTTTTATTTTCGTGACTTTCGGGAGGGCTTCCAATGGGCCCAGGAAATAGCGGGAGCACAAGGTCTGTACCGTCAAAAGTACTGTGGATGCATTTTTAGTGAGCGTGACCGTTATATGAAACGCAAAAAGAAAAAGCCCGCAGAAGGAGATGTTTTATGAAATTCAAATATTTTTTCATAACTGCCGCCGTTTTGCTAGTGATGCTTTGGGGTAGCGGCAGCGTGTTTGCCTATGATAATTATGAAAACCCTATCCGTGTTCAAATTGGTACTTCTGTCCATACTGTTAAGGTCGATTACGGTAATTACCAGGTGCTGGATAATAGTGGCAAAGTGATTCAGTCTATGGGACAGGGCAAAACCGTGGATCTCAGTGCGGGGCAGCGTCTTTCTTCCATCAACGGCTATGGTCGTTTTTCCTACGAAGGTAAATCATATCGTGGTGACGCCTATTGGATCAACGGCAGTATGGTTAATATTTTAAGTGTGGAGCAGTACCTTTACAGTGTGGTTATGAAGGAAATTGGCGGCTACGCTCCTTCCCTAGAATCTTTAAAAGCCCAGACCGTGGCCTCCCGCTCTTACGCCTGTAATAAAATGAAATCTCCCCGCAGCAAGGACTACGATATTTATAGCGGCGACCGCGATCAGGCTTACGGTGGTTATAGCGACGAGCAGTACAGCACTGCCTCCAATTCTGTCAGCGCTCGGGTGCGTGATGCTGTCAATAATACCAAGGGTCTTGTGTTATATTACAATGGTTCCTTGACCAACGCTGTTTACTGTGCCAATACCGGCGGTCATACGGAGTCTGCTTCGGTGGTATGGGGTGGTAATTATCCTTACATGATTGGGGTGTCCAGCCCGTGGGATGGTCAGTCTTTTGTAGCGGATTACGGTACCTATAAAACTCTGAAAACTCCCACCAATTACTTTTGGAACAAGACCATGACTTTTAGCCAGGCGGCTTTAAAGGTAGAATCTTATACGGGTAAAACGATCGGCACATTAAATGATATTAAGTTGAAGCATGATGGTACCAGCGATTATGTAACCCAAGTTACTTTTATCGGTTCCGGTGGCAGTGTTTCGCTGTCAGGGGAGAAAGTGCGTACCGCTTTATCTCTGTACAGTGGCTCCTTTGACGCCATCATCGGCGTCAGTCTCGGTGCATATCAATCCTTTGCTGACCGTTTGTTGGAGGGGAAGGATTTTACATCTTTGCTGAATCCCGCCGGTCAGTATGTGACTTTTGTGGGCCACGGTTATGGACACTGTGTTGGGATGAGCCAATGGGGTGCTTGCGTTATGGGATACCAAGGAAAAGCTTACAATGACATACTTGACTATTACTATAATCAGGGGAAGGGCAATGGGGCTCTTACTATCGAAAAATATCATTAAAGGAACAAACAGATGAAATTAGAAGATTTTAACTACAACCTTCCTCAAGAGTGCATCGCACAGTACCCCTCGGAGCAGCGGGATCAAAGCCGCTTGTTGGTGTTGTCCAAAACCGATGGTTCCTGGGAGGATAAGGTGTTTTGTGATATTGAATCCTATCTGAATCCCGGCGATATTTTGGTTCTCAACGAAACTAAGGTCATCCCCGCTCGCCTATTTGGTCAGCGTCCCACCGGTGGAAAAGTGGAGTTGTTTTTGCTGAATCGCGTTGAGGGAGATACATGGGAGGTTTTGGCCCGTCCTGGAAAAAGGGTGCGGATTGGTGATATTATTTCCTTTTCCATTCCGGAAATCACCGCCACCGTAATTGATACTACCGAAAGTGGCGGACGTATTGTGACCTTTCAATACGAAGGTATTTGGGAAGAATTATTAGACCGTATCGGCACTATGCCACTACCTCCCTACATTCATGATTACGCCGGTGATATGGAGCGCTACCAAACTGTTTACGCCAATGTGCCCGGTTCTGTGGCGGCACCCACTGCGGGGCTTCATTTTACACCGGAGCTTTTGAATTGTCTTGAGGAAAAGGGCGTGCGTATTGCCAAAGTGAACCTTCGGGTGGGCTTGGGAACCTTTCGTCCCGTAGAGACAGAAAACATTGAAGATCACAAAATGCACGAGGAGTACTATGAAATTAGTACAACTGCGGCGGCTTCCATCAATGAGGTCAAAGCGAATGGAGGCCGTGTCATTTCTGTGGGCACCACTTCTACCCGTGTGCTGGAAACTGTGGCTGATAAGAACGGTTATTTAAAGGCGCAATCGGGATGGACTAGAGCTTATATCTATCCGGGCTATCACTATAAAATCATTGACGGTTTGATTACCAATTTCCATTTGCCTAAAAGCAGTCTTTTGATGTTGGTTTCCGCCCTGGCTGGCAGGGAGCAGATCCTGGCTGCTTATGAACATGCCATCGAGGCGGGGTACCGCTTTTTCAGTTTTGGCGATGCCATGCTGATTATTTGAACTAAAATTGTGGTAAGGTTCCTTCTTAAAGGGGCTGCTGTCCTATTTTTGTGTCTGTGAATATTTTTCCACAATATGGGAAAGTTGTTTAGGAAAGCTTTCTTTTAGAAGAATTTTGGTGTATAATAAAAAAGAATATGATTGTAAATACCATAATAATGAGGTGTATTTGTGTTAAAATTTGAAGTCTTGCATCAACGGGACAGCGCTCGCCGGGGCCGTTTAACCACCTCTCACAGCACCATTGAGACTCCTGTTTTTATGCCGGTGGGAACTCAGGCTACGGTAAAAACCGCTACTCCTGATGAGGTTTGGGATACTGGTTCCCGCATTCTTTTGGCCAATACCTATCATTTGTACCTGAGACCCGGCCATGAGCTGGTGAAAAAGGCAGGAGGCCTTCATGCTTTTATGAATTGGAATGGCTCAATTCTTACGGACAGCGGAGGCTTCCAAGTTTTCAGCCTAGGGTCAATGCGTAAAATTACCGATGAGGGCGTAACTTTTAAAAGCCATATCGATGGATCTCCCCATCTGTTTACTCCGGAAAAGGTCATGGAAATTGAAATGGCTTTAGGAGCCGATATTGCTATGTGTTTTGACGAATGCGCTCCCTATCCTTCGGAATATAGCGATGTCTACCGGGCCATGAACCGCACCAGAGATTGGGCGAAGCGCTGTAAGGATATTCACTACCATGACTATCAAAATCTTTTTGGTATTGTCCAAGGGGGGTTATTCAAAGATCTGCGCCTGGAAAGTGCCAAGCAAATTACAGACCTAGACTTTGTAGGCTACGGCATTGGCGGCCTTTCGGTAGGGGAACCTAAGGAAAAAATGTACGATATGCTGGAAGTCCTGGATCCGGTAATGCCAAAGGACAAGCCGCGTTACCTCATGGGAGTCGGTAGTCCTGATTGTCTAGTGGAAGGCGTCATGCGAGGCATTGATATGTTCGACTGCGTGTTGCCTACCCGCATCGCCAGAAACGGCACGGTGTTTCATCCCGAGGGGAAGCTGGTATTAAGGAATGCTATTTATGCTGAAGATTTTCGTCCCATTGATGAAACCTGCGATTGTCCTGCCTGTCGAAATTATTCCAGAGCCTATATCCGTCATTTGTTAAAGGCCGGAGAGGTTTTGGGAATTCGTTTGACCACTATTCATAATTTAAGGTTCCTGCAAAATCTGATGACTAAGATTCGAACGGCCTTGGAAACGGATACCTTCGACACATTCTACAAAGATTTTTTTGCGAAATACAAAATTTAATGGAAAAATTATATAGACACAACGAACGAAATCATCTATAATACTAATCATTAGGAAAAAGGAGTGAATTTTTTATGGGTAACAGTATGGTCTGGACGATCGTTTATTTTGTGGCAATCATCGCCATTATTTACTTCTTGTTGATCCGTCCCCAGAAAAAAAGAACCAAGCAGCACACTGACATGGTCAACAACCTTACCTTAGGTGTTGAAGTTGTTTCCATTGGCGGAATCCATGGTGAAGTCAGTCGCATCAAAGATGATACCATCTGGATGAAAGTCAGCAATAATGTGGAAATCGAATTGGAAAAAAGTGCGATTGGCAGAATTGTCAGCTAAACAAAACCAAAAAGACTTCACGCATTATGCCTGAAGTCTTTTTCTTTTGTCCTCCATTTTATGGATGACTCTTTTGTTCGATCACAGAAGGAGTGAAACTATGTCTAAAAAAATATCCAACGGTCGTGTGGGCTTGTGCTTGATTACGCTGTTGCTTATCATTGCGGTTACCGCCTCTGTTTACTTTGTCGGTAAACATCCGAACCTTATGCACCTTGGTCTTGACCTTCAAGGCGGTGTTAGTGTTTCTCTGGAAGCCCAGGCCGAAGAGGGCTCCGAAATCACCCAAGATGATATGGACAAGCTTTCTACTATCATGGGTAATCGTGTGAATGAATTTGGTATTGCGGAACCCTTAATTCAGCAGGAAGGTGATGACCGCATCATCGTTGAGCTTGCCGGTGTCAACGATTCCCAGCAGGCCCTTGATATGCTGGGTAAAACCGCAAAACTTGAATTTTTGGATCCTACAGGCGAGACGGTGCTTCTCGACGGTAATGACTTAAAGGACGCTTATGTATCTCAGGACAACAGCGGCTATGTAGTGGCCTTGGAATTTACCGATGAGGGCTCTAAAAAATTTGCCGATGCAACTACAAAATATGTTGGTCAGGGATTGCCTATCCGTTTGGATGGAAAACCCATTGTCGAAAAGCATGACAGTAATGGAAATCCAGTGGAATACGCGCCCACCATTAATGAGCCTATTACCGATGGGAAAGCGGTCATTAACGGCATGAAAGATTATGATGAATGCGCTGAACTCGCTTCCTTGCTCCGTGGCGGTGCTTTACCTGTGGACGTGAAAGTTCTTGAGGTTCGTGTGGTCGGTCCTCAGCTTGGGTCTGACTCCCTGAGTAAGAGCTATGTCGCCATTCTTTACGGTATTGCGGCAGTATTTCTCTTTATGATTATTTACTACCGTCTTCCCGGTTTTCTTACCTGCTTATCCCTATTACTGTACGGTTTGATCCTTTTCTGGGTCCAAAGCCTTATCAACGCTACACTGACATTGCCGGGGATTGCGGCATTCCTCCTCTCTATGGGGATGGCTGTGGATGCCAATATTATTATTTTTGAGCGTGTCAAGGATGAACTTCGCCACGGAAAGTCTCTGTCCGCCTCTGCCGCAGCTGGCTTTAAGCGCGCTTTTAAGGCCATTCTTGACGCTAATGTAACAACCCTCATCGCCACAGTGGTGCTCTTTTACTTCGGTGTCAGTTCCATTAAAGGCTTTGCCATTACTTTGAGCATCGGCGTTCTGGCCAGCATGTTTACGGCCATCGTCTTTACCCGTTTCCTCTTGAAGATGTGCGTTGACGACAAGGTGTTGAGCAAACGCAGTCTTTATCGGTCGTAAGGAGGTGGCAGACATGAGTTTAAAAGATGTTCGGTTCAATATTGTTGGGAAACGTAAAATCTGGTACTGTATCTCCTTAGTGATTATTATTGCTGGTCTTGTCTCCTTTTTTGTACAAGGCTTCAATACCGGGATTGACTTCACCGGCGGCAGCATTTTGCAGCTAACCTTTGAGAAAGAAGTCGCTGTTGGAGAGCTTCGCTCCACGGTATCGGATTTAGTGGAGCATACTCCATTGATTCAGGAATCTGAAGGCAGTAACACCTTTAATATCCGTACGGATTTGACTACTGACGACGAAGTCAATGAGCTGTTGGCAGCTATCGAATCTTCCCACGGCGCGTACACCATTGACCGTAATGAAATGGTCGGCCCCACCATTGGGAAGGAACTGACATTAAATGCTTTCCTAGCCTTGCTGATCGCTTGTGCTTTGATGTTGGTTTATATCACCATTCGTTTCCAACTTCGTTTTGGGATTGCCTCCATCATCACCTTAGTGCATGACGCCTTAATTCTGTTGTCAGTTTTCTCCATCTTCCAGCTGGAAATCTCTAGCTCCTTTATTGCGGCGATTCTTACGGTCATCGGTTATTCCATCAATGCTACCATTGTTATTTTTGACCGTGTTCGTGAGAATAAACCCACTTATCATGCCGATCGCATTGATGATCTGGTCAATGACAGTGTCAATCAGACCTTGGCCCGTTCCGTTAATACTGTTATTACTACCTTATTAACCTTATTCGCTTTATTCTTCTTTGGCGGCGAAACTACTCGGGTTTTTGTCCTGGCGCTTATTGTCGGCATTGCTGCTGGCGGTTACTCAAGCGTATTCCTGTCGGGATCTGTATACCGTGATCTTTGCGTACATTTTGGTAATAAGAAAAAATAAGAGCATCTGTGACGTAAAAAACACAGCAGAATCTAGGTTCTGCTGTGTTTTTGTGTTCCAATTTTTGTGATACTTTGGTAAAATATTGCAGGAAATCGTGGTGAATTCTATTCTCAAATAAAAAAAAATATGGTATAATTGATTATTAATGTAATAGGGGAGTGAGGGCATTGAGCGAAATTCAAGAATTATTGGATAAAATTGCGCAATACAATCAAACATCTGATATCGCTTTGATTGAGCAAGCCTATGCCTTCGCCAGCAAAGCCCATGCCAATCAATTCCGCCACTCAGGTGAAAAATATATTATTCATCCTTATTCTGTGGCGCTAATTCTTACTACAGTAGAGGCTGACGATAAAACCATTATTGCCGGACTTCTTCACGATGTGGTGGAGGATACGGAGTATACCATTGAAGATATCACTCAACTTTTTGGCAAAGAAGTGGCCGTATTAATTGAAGGCGTGACCAAGCTGGGTAAATTGGAGGGCCGCACCAAAAGTGAGCAGAAAATGGAGAATCTTCGGAAGATGTTTTTGGCCATGGCCATGGACATCCGTGTCATCATTATCAAGCTGGCGGACCGACTCCATAATATGAGAACCCTAAAATACCATTCTTCCGAAGCGAAACGGCGGGAAATTGCCCAGGAAACGTTGGACATTTATACGCCATTGGCCAACCGCTTGGGGATTTTTCAGTTTAAATGGGAGCTGGAGGACCTTTGCCTCCGCACTTTGGAGCCTGCCAAATATTTCCGTTTGGTGGATGAAATTGCCAGTACTCGGGCAGCCCGCCAAGCTTATATTGAACGGGCTATTGAAGTGATTCGAGACAAGTTAAATGAAGCCAGCATCAAAGGCGAGATTTATGGCCGTCCTAAAAATTTGTACAGTATTTACAACAAAATGGTGCGCCAAAATAAAGATCTTTCGGAAATTTATGACCTTTTAGCGGTCCGTATTATTGTTAAGGATATTGCCGACTGCTATGGCGTTTTGGGGCTGATTCACAGCCTTTGGACGCCGATGCCCGGTCGTTTTAAAGACTATATTGCTCTGCCCAAACAGAATATGTATCAGTCTATTCATACTACTGTTATCAGTCTCGATGGAAAGCCGTTGGAAATCCAAATTCGCACTGAGGAAATGCATCAGGTGGCAGAGCACGGTATTGCCGCCCATTGGCAATATAAAGAGGGGGTCTCGGCTCCTGCTAAGACTGCTGAAAAACTTAATTGGCTCCGTCAGATGCTGGATTGGCAAAAGGAAGTACGGGATGCCGACGAATTTATGGAGTCGGTAAAAAATGAACTTTTTGACGAATCGGTTTATGTTTTTACCCCGAAAGGGGACGTCTTTGAATTGCCTGCTGGCTCAGTGCCTCTGGACTTTGCCTATCGCGTCCATACGGAGGTTGGACACCATGCCATCGGCGCAAAAATCAACGGTCGCATCGTAACCTATGATACTAAGCTAGAAAACGGTGATATTGTGGAGATCATCACCTCAAAGGCGGGAAAGCCCAGTCGTGACTGGCTTCAATTCGTCAAAACCCCCCAGGCAAAAAACCGCATCCGTGGCTGGTTCCGGAAAGAACAGCGGGATGAATTGGTGGCCCGCGGTAAGGAAGTCCTGGAAAATGAAATTAAACGCTATGGCGACAAAATGCTGGATTATTTAAAGGGTGAAAAGCTGGCCAGATTGGTAGAACGCCATAATTTTGCCAATTTGGAGAATTTTTATGTGGCCTTAGGGGAAAACCATTTACATATCAATGCTGTCATTAGTGGCATCAAAGAGGACATCCGTTTTGAGGAGCCTCAGACCCAGCCTGAAACGAAACCTTTCCAGGAGCATAAGGGCAACAAGGTCGGCGTGGCTATTCAGGGGGTGGACAATGTAATGATTCGCTTTGGCCACTGCTGTAATCCTTTGCCCGGTGACGATATCATCGGTTATATTACCCGTGGTAAAGGCATCACTGTCCACCGTAAAGACTGTTCCAGCATTTCTTCGAATGTGGATGCCAACCGTTTCATCGCCGTGGAATGGATTGGTGAAACTGACGGGAAATTTCAGGCGGAAATCGAGGTAGAGGCTTTTGATAGAGATCGCCTGACTACTGATATTATGCTGGCGGTTTCTGAAACTCGAAGCGCTATCAACTCGGTGTTCAGTCGCTCTATGAAATCAGGTGCCGCTTTAATTGATATGAAAATTGAGGTTAAAAGTAACCAGCATTTAGACTATATCATCAATAAGCTTCGTAAAATCAAAGGTGTCAACGAGGTACATCGGGTGATACATGGTAAGCATAAATAAAATAGAAAACGGTGTTTTATGAGAGTTGTAATTCAAAGAGTCAAATCCGCCGCCGTGACCTCTGAAGGAAAACCTGCCGGTCGCATCGGCATGGGGCTTTTGCTCTATATTGGAGTGAGCAACGACGATACTGAACAGGATATCAAATATATCGGCGATAAAATTCCTAATCTTAGAATTTTTCCCGACGATGATGATAAAATGAACCGTTCCCTTTTGGACGTAAACGGTTCTATTTTAGCGGTTTCACAATTTACTTTAATGGGAGACTGTCGTAAGGGCCGTCGCCCGGGATTCAGCGATGCTGCTCCCCCAGAGGAGGCCAATGCCTTGTATGAAAAATTGGTGAATTTTTGGCGTAAAAAGGACCTCATCGTGGAAACCGGGGTATTTCAGACAGATATGTTGGTAGAATCGGTCAATTGGGGGCCTGTAACTTTTATTCTGGATAGCAGAAAATGAAATATTAAACAAAAGCCTGGATGGGCTTTTATATTAGTAATGCCTGGTAGGTGCCCGATTGGGCATAAATTTAAAAATCCTTAAAGTAGAGGTGCGAAATGGAAGTTCATAAAATTGAAGTCATGCCCCTTGGTACGAACTGCTACTTTGCCTTTGATGAAAATACCAAGGAAGGGATTGTCATCGATCCAGGTGGCAGTAGCGATTTGGTTTTGAAAAAAGTTGATGAACTGGGGATGAAGGTCGTAGCCATCGTCGATACCCATGGCCATTGGGATCACATTGGCGCTAACGTCGCGGTGGCCGAAGCTACCGGCGCTCCCGTTTATATCCACGAAAATGATGCAGAATATTTAACTGATCCCACCAAAAATATCAGTAGTATGTTGGGAACCCAATCCCAGGCTAAGGCTGCTGATGTGATTCTTCATGAAGGTGACAATGTTTCCTTTGGCAGCTGCAAGCT
This sequence comes from uncultured Peptococcaceae bacterium, assembly GCA_964637365.1. Lineage (GTDB taxonomy): Bacteria > Bacillota > Dehalobacteriia > UBA7702 > UBA7702 > Cryptoclostridium. Next base: position 64,609 of record CAZWWH010000009.1, on the reverse strand, counting down.
GGAGGTGATTCATACTCCCGGTCATACTCCCGGCGGCATTTGTCTTTACGGTCACGGTGTTGTTTTCTGTGGTGATACCTTATTTTATCGCTCCATTGGCCGGACGGATCTGCCCGGCGGCGACTATCAAACCTTGATTGACAGCATAAAAAATAAATTATTTGTTCTGCCCGGTGATACCTTGGCCTGTCCTGGTCACGGCATGGTGACTAAGATTCAGGATGAAATCAACGGCAATCCCTTTGTGAGGTAAAAAAATGACAACAACAAGACCCAAAGGTACCAATGACTTTTTGCCCGAGGACACTGCCAAATGGCAATATGTAGAATCCGTCTTGCGGGAACTGGCTCAATGCTATAGCTTTGAGGAATTGCGAACTCCGATTTTTGAATCAACGGAGCTTTTTTTGCGCGGCGTTGGCGAAACCACTGACATCGTTAATAAAGAAATGTATACTTTCGAGGATAAAGGTGGACGCAGCATCACTTTGCGTCCCGAGGGCACTGCATCAGCGGCCCGCGCCTTTATTGAGCATAAACTCCACGGCGGTCCTCAACCGGTAAAACTGTGGTACACGGGCCCTATGTTCCGTTACGAACGACCCCAAAAAGGCCGTTTCCGTCAATTTCATCAATTTGGCCTAGAGGCCTTTGGCTCACAGGATCCTGCATTGGACGCTGAGATTATTTCCTTCGCTATGAGTTTTTATGAAAAATTAGGACTCACTGGCTTGGAGGTACGTCTGAACAGCGTTGGCTGCCCCAAATGCCGCAAGGATCATAAAGAAAAGCTTCAGGATGCCTTACGGCCCGTACTGGGAGAATTGTGCGACGACTGCCAGAGCCGTTTTGAGAAAAACCCACTCCGCATCTTCGACTGCAAAAACGACCATTGCAAGGAACTGATTGCCGATGCGCCTACCATTCTCGATTGTCTTTGTGACGAATGCCACGACCATTTTGAAAAGGTCAAGACATATCTTACCGATGCTGGTATTCCCTTCCATGTCGACCCTCATTTGGTACGTGGGCTCGATTATTATACCAAAACGGCCTTTGAGGTTCTTTTGACCGATATCGGAGCCCAAAGCGCCATTTGCGGCGGTGGTCGTTATGATGGTCTCATCAAGGATTTAGGGGGCCCTGAAACCTATGGTGTTGGTTTTGCCTTGGGCATGGAACGGGTATTCTCTGCCATGGAAGCCCAAAGTATTGCCCTGCCGGAGCCCTCCCGTTATGATGTATACTTTGTGGCTTTGGGTGATGCAGCCAAGGAAAAAATGTTCCCATTGTTGACAGCACTTCGTAAAGAAGGCGTTAAAGGGGAAATCGACTTTTTGAGCCGTAGCCTGAAGGCGCAAATGAAAGCTGCCGACCGAGTAAACGCCCGCTTTACTGTGATTGCCGGAGAAGAGGAATTGCAAAATAACGAAATGATTCTTCGCGATATGGCTGATAAAAGTCAAGTTAATTTGAGTATTAATGATATGAAAGAAGAACTGATTAGGAGGATAAAATAATGAAAAGAACCCATTACTGCGGCGAATTGAGCCTGAAAAACGATGGTGAAGTCGTCTCCATCTGCGGCTGGATTCAACGTCGCCGTGACCATGGCGGTCTGATTTTTATTGATCTCAGAGACCGTACTGGTTTTGTACAAATCGTATTTGACCCAGCCATCTCCGGAGATTCTTTCCCTTTGGCAGAAAAGGCCCGTCCCGAATATGTCATTAACGCAACCGGGAAGGTTTCCAAACGTCCCGAAGGTCAGGAAAATCCTAATATGACCACTGGGGAAATTGAGATTTATATCAACGAAATGGATATTTTAAGCGGCGCTAAAACGCCGCCCTTCCTCATTGAAGATGATGTTGACTGCGATGAAAATGTTCGCCTGAAATATCGCTATCTGGATTTGCGCCGTCCTGAGTTGCAGAAGAATTTCCGCCTCCGCCATCAGCTCACCATGAAGGTCCGCAATTATCTGGACCAACATGGATTTTGGGAAATTGAAACTCCTATCTTGGGTAAAAGCACTCCTGAAGGCGCCAGAGATTACCTTGTGCCCTCCCGTATGCATCCCAGCGAGTTCTACGGTCTTCCCCAGTCTCCCCAGCTCTATAAACAGATGCTGATGATTTCTGGCATGGACAAGTATTTTCAAATTGCACGCTGCTTCCGTGACGAAGATCTGCGTGCCGACCGCCAGCCTGAATTTACCCAGCTTGATATCGAAATGTCCTTTATTGACCGCGAAGTCATCATGGAACTCATGGAAAATATGATGGCGGAAATTTATGATGAGTTGTTGGGCATCAAAATCGAAACGCCCTTTATGCGTTTGAGCTATGCCGAAGCTATGGACCGCTTCGGTTCCGATAAACCTGACCTTCGTTTCGGTATGGAATTGAAGGATATCAGCGACATTGCCAAGGAGTCCAATTTTAAAGTTTTTGCCGCCAATGTAGCTAAAGGCGGTGTGGTTAAGGGCATCACCGTCAAAGGCGGCGAGTATTTCTCCCGCCGAGAATTGGACGACCTTACGAAATACGCCGGCATTTTCGGTGCCAAAGGACTTGCCTGGATGGTGGTCTTGGGCGGTGAGGAAAAGGTCAAATCTCCCATTGCTAAGTTCTTCACTCCGGAACAAATTGATGCGATTTTAGCTCGAATGGAAGCTGAAGTGGGGGATGTTGTCATGTTCGTCAGTGATACGTACGATACCACCTGCAATGTTTTGGGGAACCTCCGTTGCGAGATTGCCCGTAGAGAAGAGCTCATTGATCCCAATGTCAATAAATTCCTCTGGGTAGTGGATTTCCCCATGTTTGAATACGATGATGAAGAAGAACGCTATGTGGCTAAACATCACCCCTTCACCATGCCCATGGATGAAGACCTGGATATCCTCATGGAGCAGCCGGAAAAAGTTCGAGCCAAGGCATACGACATGATTTTGAACGGCGTGGAATTGGGTGGCGGGAGCATCCGTATCCACAACAGCGAGGTGCAGAATAAGGTGTTCCAGCTTTTGAAATTGAGCGAAGAGGATATTCATGAAAAATTTGGTTACTTCCTCACGGCTTTGCAATATGGCACACCGCCCCATGGCGGCATTGCTTTCGGCATTGACCGCATGGTTATGCTGATGGCGCAGCGTAAAAGCATCCGTGACGTCATAGCCTTCCCAAAAACCCAAAGCGCCACCTGTCTCACCACCGAATCTCCTTGCGGCGTTGCTCCGAAACAGCTGCGAGAATTAGGGATCGCTTTGAGGGAGGAAGAAGAAAACTAGAAAATCCAAAATACGGATCTTGTTCAGGCACGGTATGCATCACCGTGCCTGAAATTTTTGGTGTTTTAATATCAAAATGGATAAGGTTGCCAGATAAAGGATGAATTTTATGTTATGGAAAAAATTTGAGGGCATTACCCGGAATTTTTTTGACATACTAAATTTTGGTGACTGATTGTTCTTGCAATTCGCGCCATAATGTAGTATACTCTAAGCAATCAATCCCTGCGTTGTTCGTGTTAACCGAGTTTTGAACCTACACCACTTCTATGGGAATCCGGCTCTTCTTGTGGCCCATATGCCCCCTTCGTCGGGGACTTGGAAAGCAGGAAGGAGGATACCCACCTGCCTATGTGCAGGGAGCAAAACAAGGTACACGGCAAATGTGGGGATGTTTGCTTTATAAACAAATATCTGATAATAATAGAACTATGGAAAAAGGATGAGAACATGGTAGACCAGCGATTTATGAGATTTTCTTCTCTTGTGGGGGAGGCCGGCTTTTCCCGCCTGAAAAACAGTAAAGTCATCATTTTCGGCGTGGGCGGCGTGGGCTCCTTTATCGCGGAGTCCTTGGCTCGCTGTGGTATCGGCACCATCACATTAGTGGATTTCGATGATATCGCCATCCATAATATTAACCGTCAAATTCATGCTTTAACTTCTACAGTTGGGGAACTGAAAGCTGCCGTAATGGCAGAACGGATTTTAGACATCAACCCCCAATGTCATGTCAATGTGATAGCGGAGAAGGTAGACCCCCAGAATCTCGACGCCTTTTTCCAGGAGGATTATGACTATATCGCAGATGCTATTGATGATGTACCAGCCAAAATTGCCTTGATTTCCTATGGCGAAATCAAAGGGATTCCTTTGATTTCCTCAATGGGTACCGGTAATAAGTTGGATCCCTCTCGTCTAAAAATCGCCGATATTTCAAAAACCTCAGTTTGCCCTCTTTGTCGCTCCGTGCGGAAGAAATTGCGGGAAATCGGTATTGAATGTGGGGTAGAGGTAGTTTATTCCGATGAACATCCTAGCAAAAGTCCTTTGATGGATCAGGGACGCCCTGTACCTGCCAGTTCCGCCTTGGTACCGCCGGCAGCAGGAATTTTGATCGCTTCCCACATCGTAAGAAAAATTATGGAATCTGAGTAAAAACAACGGTTTTTGATAAAAATAACATAAATCATTGCAATCATTGCCATGTTTTTTATGGTATGATTTATGTATCAAATTGGTTTTTAGGAGGTAATACCATGTCTGACGCAGTTGTTGCTTTACAGCAAGATAATTTCGACGCCTTTATTGGCGATGATACCCCGGTTCTTGTGGATTTTTGGGCAGCCTGGTGCGGCCCCTGCAAAATGATTTCACCTGTGGTGGATGAAATCGCTACCGCCTTTGATGGAAAAATCAAAGTGGGAAAGGTCAATGTTGATGATAATTCCGCCGTGGCCTCGGCTTACGGTGTCATGAATATTCCTACCTTGGTATTGTTCAAAAACGGTAAGGAAGCCGAACGTATTGTGGGCTATCACAGCAAGGAAGAATTGGCCTCGATTTTAAACCGCAATATCTAAACGACTAAAAAAGAAACGAAAAAGCCGGATCAAGTCTGTCCGGCTTTTTTGAGGATATACCATGGATGATTTATTTCAAAGCGACTTTTTGACGACAGCACCTTTGGCTGCCAGAATGCGTCCGCAAAGTTTATATGAATATGTCGGCCAGCAGAAAATCTTAGGCTCCGGCTCTTTGCTTCGTAGGGCCATTGAACATGACAAAATTGGTTCCTTGATTTTTTATGGCCCTCCCGGTGCGGGGAAAACTACTTTGGCAGAGATTATTGCCAAAACAACTGCCGCCTGTTTTGTGCCAATGAGCGCTATCCGTGCCGGGAAAGCTGACATTATGAAGGTGGTTGAGGAGGCCACGGAGCAGCTCCGCTATTATGAAAAGAAGACAATTTTGTTTATTGACGAAATCCATCGCTTTAACAAAACGCAGCAGGATGCCTTACTTCCTGCCGTAGAAAACGGCATTATTACTTTTATCGGCGCTACCACGGAGAATCCTTATTTTGAGGTAAATAAGGCCCTCTTGTCCAGGGCCCGTGTTTATGAGTTGGAACCTTTGAATACCGAGGATATTAAAAACATTCTGATTCGGGCATTGGAAAACAAAGAACGCGGCTTGGGGAATAAGTCGGTGGTTTACGGTGATGAAGAACTCAACGCTCTTGCTGTTTTGAGCTGCGGTGATGCCAGAGTGGCTTTGAATGCTCTGGAAACGGTAGTGGCTGTATCGATTCCTGCGGAGGATGGAACAATTCGTCTCTCCATTCCTGATATTGAGGACGCTATCCAGAAGAAACAGGTGCGTTATGATAAGGACGGGGATAATCATTATGACGTGATTTCCGCTTTTATCAAGAGTATGAGAGGTTCAGATCCTGACGCCGCTGTCCATTGGCTGGCAAGGATGATTGCAGCTGGTGAGGATATGGAATTTGTGGCACGGCGCATCATGATTTGTGCTGCCGAGGATGTGGGCATGGCAGACCCCCAAGCTTTGGTGGTGGCCACCTCCGCTTTTCAAGCCTTACGTGTGATCGGTTTGCCGGAGGCTCGGATTCCCCTGGCTGAGGCCGCCATTTATGTTGCTCTAGCTCCTAAAAGCAATGCGGTGATTACTGCCATTGACGAAGCTCTGGCCGATGTAGGCAAAGAGGATGTCGGAGAGGTGCCCAACCATTTGCGGGATGCGCACCATAGTGGTGTAAAAAAGGGGTTGGGCCATGGTAAGGGCTATCTTTATCCCCACAATTTTCCCTACGGACTGGTGAAACAGCAGTATTTGCCCGACCGTTTGAAGGATAAAACCTACTACCGACCCACGGAAAACGGCAGAGAAAGCCGAATTAAAGAATGGCTGGAAAAAATCAAGAATTGGAAGTGTTGACATGACAAAGGAAAAAATTTTGGTGGCTTTAAGCGGTGGTGTGGATTCTGCTGTAACGGTACATCTTTTACGAGAACAAGGTTATGAGGTATATGGTTATACCTTTTTGACCTGTGGCAGTGAGGTGGATCGTGCCACTGTGGCTGGGGACGCCAAAAAGGTGGCTGATTTCTTCGGCATTCCCCATGAAGTGGAGGATATCCGTTTTGAATTTGAAAAGACCGTTATGGGCTATTTCGTACGTCAATATGCGGCCGGCCTTACTCCCAATCCCTGTGTCTATTGCAACCAGGTGATGAAATTTCCAAAGCTTTTGGCCTGTGCCGACCGTTTGGGGATTCAAAAGGTGGCCACGGGGCATTATGTCCGTGTGGAAAACGGCCTCATCAAAAAGGCCACAAACCTCCGAAAAGATCAAAGTTATGTGCTTTGCCAGCTGTACCGTGGGGATATTCCCCGTTTTGTTTTTCCTTTGGGGGAATATAGTAAGCCTAAAATTCGGGAGATTGCCCGTAGCATTGGTTTGCCTGTGGCGGAAAAAGGGGATAGTCAGGAAATCTGTTTTATTCCCAACGACGATTACCGCGCGGTGATGGCTCAGTATCCGTGGCAGTTTCGTGAGGGAGACTTTTTGGATAGAGACGGTAATCGTTTAGGTACTCACAAGGGGCTTCCGTTTTATACCATTGGCCAGAGGCGTGGTATCGGCATTGCTTTTGGCAAGCCCGTTTACGTCACAGGTTTGGACTATGAAAAAAACGCCGTCTACCTCGGTGAGGAAGGTGAATTGTATCATCAGGGACTCAAGGCTAGTTTTGTCAATTATTTGGCCGAAGGCTATGGCCAAGAGGAATTTCGGGCCGAGGTGAAAATTCGCTATCTCAGTAATCCTGTTCCGGCTTTGGTGCGTCCTGTAGGAAATGCCCAAGCGGAAGTGATTTTCGACGAACCGCAAAAATCCATCACCCCCGGACAATACGCTGTATTTTATGACGGAGATGTACTTTTAGGCGGCGGCTCCATTGAACGTCCCTTTGATAAAATGTAATTTTTCAAGGCGTTTGTATATTTGGGAAATTGGGATTTTGAACATCAAAGGCCTGTCTTTTTGACAGGCTTTTTACTTGCTTTTTGATGGGATTTGTTATAATATGGAATTATGCCAAAAGCAAAAAGGGGGTAAAATAAGATGCTCTATCGAAACTTAGGTAAAAGCGGCCAAAAGGTCAGTTGCCTTGGCCTTGGCGGCGTACCTATGAATCATATGAAACCCGAAGAAATTGTGGATTTAGTTCACCTGGGCCATGATTATGGCATGAACCTCATTGATATCTATATGGCGCAAACCTGGCTGAGAGACGCCATTGGACAGGGTATTAAGGAATATCGGGAGGATTTTGTGATCCAGGGGCATATCGGCACAAAAGAGGAGCAAGGCAATACCGTTCGTACCCGAGACCTAAAAGAAACTCAGGCCTCTTTCGACGCTCTGAGGAAGAGCCTTGACCGCGATTATATCGATGTGGGGATGCTCTATTTTGTCGACAGTGAAAATGATTTTAACGATGTGTTCCACAGCGATATCATTGAGTACGTCCAAAAACTGAAAGCTGACGGCGTGATCAAATCCATTGGCATGGGATCCCATAACCCTGTTACGGCTCGAAAAGCTGTAGAGACGGGACTCATTGATGTTTTGATGTTCAGTATCAATCCTGCCTATGACCTGGCCAGCCCGGAAGCAGACATATTCACTTTAAAGGAGCATGAAGGCTTTGGCTCTGAGGGGATGAGGATCGATCCGCTGCGCCAGAAGTTATATGCCCTTTGTGAGGAATGCGGCACTGCCATCACTGTGATGAAGTCTTTGGGGGCCGGAACACTCCTGGCGGACAACACTTCTCCTTTTGGTGCAGCTTTGACGGTTCCTCAGTGCATTCAATACGGACTGGATCGTCCTGCCGTGTCCTCGGTGATTTTGGGCTGCAAAAACAAAGAAGAATTAACAGCTGCCATGGCTTATTTTGACACATCGAAGGAAGATCGCAGATACGGACATGTTTTCCAAAAGGGGCAGAATATCATAGCTGATGGCCATTGTATGTATTGCAATCATTGCCAGCCCTGTCCGGAGGAAATCAACATCGCCGCTGTGACCAAGTATTTGGATATCGCTTTGGTGGCAGGGGAAGTCACCGCTACAGTGCGAGACCATTACGACGCTTTAAAGAAAAACGCCAACGACTGTGTCGCCTGTCTTTCCTGTGAGGAACGATGTCCTTTTTCCGTTTCTATTGCGGAAAATATGGCAAAGGCTCAAAAAATTTTTGGATAAATGTCACCTTACTAAAACCGTGTCTCAGAAGCAGATACTGTTTTTCTTTTGTCCTTTTGTCGGGAATATAATTGATGGAATCTCCAAAGAATAGAGAAAACCATAAAATATCAGAATGTTTGGGGAATCGAAAGGAGTCTTTTATGAAAAATCACGCACAAGAAAATTATAAGATGTTAATTGATGGGAAATGGGTTGATGCCTCCGATGGAGGTACCTTCCAGACGTTTTCTCCGGCCAATGGGGAATTACTATCTACCTGTGCAGAAGCCACCAAAGATGACGTGGATAGCGCCGTTGCCGCAGCCTGGAAAGCCTGGCATTCCTGGAAGAAAATTTCTTCTATGGAACGGGCAGAATATTTATTGAAAATCGCTGATATCATTGATGAGAATAACGACCATTTGGCCATGATTGAAAGTATGGATAACGGCAAACCCATTCGTGAAACGAAAAGCGTTGACGTGCCTTTAGCGGCGGATCATTTCCGCTATTTTGCCGGTGCTGCCCGCACCGAAGAAGGCTCTGCCACCATGCTAGACGAGAATACCTTGAGTCTGATTTTAAGGGAACCCATCGGTGTAGTAGGGCAAATTGTCCCTTGGAATTTTCCTTTCCTGATGGCGGCCTGGAAATTAGCGCCGGTGCTGGCGGCAGGTTGCTGTACCGTGTTTAAACCCTCCAGCGAAACGCCATTGAGTGTCTTGGAATTGGCACGGCTTATTGCCGATGTACTTCCTCCTGGCGTGTTTAATGTCATCACCGGCAAAGGGTCCCGTTCCGGCCAGTACATGCTGGAGCATTCCGGTTTTCGTAAGCTGGCCTTTACAGGTTCCACTGAAATCGGAATCAATGTCGCCGCCGCCGCTGCCAAGCGTCTTGTTCCCGCGACATTGGAATTGGGGGGTAAATCCGCCAATATTTATTTTCCCGACTGTCAATGGGAAATGGCTGTGGATGGCTTACAGTTGGGGATTCTTTTTAATCAAGGTCAGGTTTGCTGCGCCGGTTCCCGTGTTTTCGTTCATGAAGATATTTATGACCGCTTTGTTGAGGAAGCAGTTGGAGCTTTCAATACAATCAAAGTAGGGCTTCCTTGGGAAGAAGATACCCAAATGGGGGCTCAAATCAACGAAAGACATCTAAATAAAATTTTGAAATACATTGATATTGCCAAGAAAGAAGGGGCTAAGGTGGTTTGTGGTGGAGAACGCCTTACCGAAGGTCCTTTGGCGAAAGGGGCTTTTATGCGTCCTACTTTATTGACCGACGTCACCAATGATATGCGCATCGCACAAGAAGAAATTTTCGGCCCGGTGGCTTCGGTCATCAAATTCAAAACAGAAGAAGAAGTGATCGACATGGCCAATGACAATCCCTATGGTCTCGGCGGCGCCGTATGGACTCGGGACATTAACCGTGCTCTGCGCGTCTGCCGTGAGATTGAGACTGGCCGGATGTGGGTCAATACCTACAACAGTATCCCTGCCGGGGCTCCCTTTGGCGGTTATAAGGAATCCGGTATTGGGCGAGAAACCCATAAGGTCATTTTGGAACATTATACCCAAATGAAAAATATTATGATTAACATCTCGGAAAGTCCCTCCGGACTTTATCCGAAAAATTATTAAGGAGGGGCGCATATGACTGTTTACTATTTTACGCCGAACCGCAGCCTGTTTGGGCCCGGTTGCATCGAAGAGTTGGGAAGCCTTGCCCAGAGTTTTGGATTAAAAAAGCCAATGATCGTCACAGATAAGGTTCTTGTTTCCCTTGGCATGAGCGAACGTATTCAGGAGATTCTCAAAAAAGTCCAATTGGATTCCGTGGTATTTGACGCCGTGGAACCGAATCCCACCGATAAAACCGTGGTTAAGGGGGTGGAATATTATCAAAAACAAAAATGTGATGGTCTGATTTCCTTAGGCGGCGGTTCCCCTCATGACTGTGCCAAGGCCATCGGCTTGGTCGTTTCTAACGGTGGTGAAATTAAGGACTTTGAAGGCGTAGACCGGTCGAACAATGAGATGATTCCCATGATTGCCATCAACACTACCGCCGGCACTGCTGCGGAAATGACAAGGTTTGCCATTATCACCGATACGGAGCGCCACGTAAAAATGGCTATCATCGATTGGCGCACTACGCCGCTGGCCGCCATCAATGATCCCGAATTCATGGTGGGAATGCCTCAGTCCCTCACTGCCGCCACAGGAATGGACGCCTTGACCCATGCGGTAGAAGCCTATGTTTCCACTGCGGCCAATCCCCTGACGGATTGTGCCGCCTTAAAAGCCATGACCGTGATTGGGGAATATCTGCCCAAAGCCTTTGCCAACGGCAGGGACATGGAGGCCAGAACCCAAATGGCCTATGCCCAGTATTTGGCCGGTATGGCCTTTAACAATGCCTCTTTAGGCTATGTTCACGCCATGGCTCATCAGCTTGGTGGCATTTATGACCTCCCCCACGGTGTATGCAACGCCATTCTGCTCCCTTATGTCTGTGAATTTAATTTGGTGGCCCAAATGGAGCGCTTTTGTGATATCGCTGTGGCCCTTGGCGAAAATATTGAAGGATTATCGGTTCGGGAGGGAGCCGTGAAAGCCATCGATGCCATTGAAAGCCTTTGCCTCCAGCTGGAGATTCCCGCAAGTTTAAAGGAATTGGGCGTCAAGCCCGAGGATTTTTCCATTATGGCTGATCACGCGCAAAAGGACGCCTGCTGTCTCACCAATCCCCGCATTGCCACCAAAGAGCAGATTATCGCGATTTATCAAAAAGCTTACAACGGAAAATAAGAATCGAAATGAAAAGGAGTGGCTTACTTTGTTAGCCACTCCTTTTGCTTATGGTTCGATTTCTTTGGTCTCGCTCATCATATGGACGATGCCCGCCACATCATCAACGGGGAGGGAAAAGGACAGCCCCTTGCCCTCCGTAGTTAATCCTGCGCCCTGGGTAATGGCCTTCATAATGGCGCTCTTTTCCTGATGCTTTATCAGAATCAAAACGATGTCTTTTTCAGGCTGGATGCTAAAGCCGAAAAATCTTTCCGCTTCATGAATACCGGACCCTCTGGCGGAAATAATGGTGCCGCCTTGGGCGCCGGCTTTTTTGGCCGCCTCCATGGCCTGTTCCGCGAAACCTTTATTGACAATGGTTAAAATCAAGTCGAAATTTCGTGTCATTTTCCTTCTCCTTTATCAAACATTCCCATGAAGTATTTTAGCGTCGTCGGGCCGCCTACGCTGGCCAGGGGAATCGTGAAGGCGATGCCGTGGCCCGGTTCTCTGAAATCCAATTCCTCATTGAGCATATTCATAATAGGGGGCACCTCATCGTACTCCGCGATGGATAATACGATGTCGCGTTCTTTCTGCCCAAGTCCTAAATATTCCAAAAGTTCCGTTTTGGCGGTACCCCGTCCCAGACAGGTGAGATGGTAGGTTACGCCATGTTGCCGGTAAGCTTCAATAATCGTTTTGCCTTTGCCGCGATTCACAATGGTGACGATCAGCTTCAGTCCTTTGATGGTCTCACTCATTGGTGTCGGCCTCCTTTTGTTGTGTTTCTGTGTCCGGTTTTCTCTGGGGCAGAGCCGATAAAAAATCTGTTTCCCCACCGCCGAATTCGTAGTCCCCGGGTTCGTTGGTATGCTGCATTTCTTCCTCCAGATCCTCTAAATCAAATTCCACTTCCGTCTCATTCAGCATAAGAAAGGGCTGGGGAACGACGGTTTCTTTTTTGCTCTTGGCTCGCTCCTTTAAGGTAAAGACAACACCGAGAATTTGAATGGTAATCAGAGGCGTCATGGCCACCATAGCCACTATGCCAAAGGCGTCGGTAAAAGGGTTCCCTCCCACTGCGGCACAGGCTCCCAAAGAAAAGGGAAGCAAAAATGTCGCCGTCATAGGGCCCGACGCTACGCCGCCGGAGTCAAAGGCCACGGCGGTAAAAATCTTTGGCACAAAAAAGGTCAGCAGAAGGGCAACGCCATAGCCCGGCAGGAGAAAATACCAAATACTCAGTCCCGTCAGGACGCGGCTCATAGCCAAGGCCAAAGAAATCCCAACCCCCGCCGCGAGACTCATCATCATGGCTTTGCGTGAAATTGCACCTCCGGTGATTTCCTCCACCTGTTTGTTGAGAACGTGAACCGCCGGCTCCGCCATAACAATAAAAGCGCCCATAACGAATCCCAGCGGAACCATAATATAATTATAATCCAGCGCAGCCAAAGCGCCGCCCAGATAATTCCCTGCCGGCATGAACCCCACATTGACGCCGGTGAGGAATAGCACCAGGCCCACATAGGTGTAAACCAAGCCCATGGCCATCTGAATCAGCTTCCCCTTGGGCAGACGTAAGCTGACGATTTGAAAAATGATAAAGAAAATTAAAATCGGCGACAGCGCGATCGCAACCTCTTTGGCATATTCCGGGAAGCCGTGGGCAAACACCAAAAGCAATTCACCGATGGATTTGGGGTCGGTAATCACCATGGCTTCGGATGCGCCCTCTACGTCAACGAGAATCCCCATAATCATCACGGCGATAATGGGGCCAATGGAGCAAAGGGCAATCAGCCCAAAGCTGTCGTCATGGGAGCTGTTGCCCCCCAGAACCGCCGTGAGACCAATCCCCAAGGCCATAATAAAGGGCACCGTGATGGGGCCGGTGGTAACACCACCGGAGTCAAAAGCAATGGCGATAAAATCGTCGGGCACAAAGACGGCGAACAAAAACAACAGGGCGTAAAAGCCAATCAGCATATAGCGGAGCGGAATCCTGAAAACCATGCGCAGTAGGGCTACGACCAAAAACAGGCCCACGCCCAAAGCCACGGATATGATGATGACGCTGTTGGGAATCCCCACAACCTGTTCCGCCAGAACCTGCAAATCCGGTTCCGCCACCGTGATGATAACCCCCAAAATAAAGCAGGTGACGATGATAAGCCAAAGCTTCTTGCTTTGGGTCAGCTTGGCGCCAATGCTTTCGCCCATGGGCATCATGGCAATGTCCGCTCCCAATGTAAAAAATCCCATTCCCAATATGAGCATGACAGCGCCGACAAGGAAGAGCGCCAATGTTCCTTTGGGGATGGGGGCAATAAAGAAGTGCAACAGGATAACAATCACTGTAAGGGGGACAACCGATACCAAAGCTTCTTTGATTTTTGGCCAAAATGAATCTCTCAAACAGTATTCTCCTTTCATTCCTTCATATTAATATATTATGATATTTTTAAAAGAATGTCAATCAATCCCATAGGACTTATTAATTTGCTTGTCGAATTTTACGGGACAACGCAGAAAATTGGTTTTTCCGCATATAATGAAACAATAACATCGGAGGTGTACCCTTTATGATTCTGTTGTTTCGCCATAAGTGGAAGTTGAAAATTCTTTGTCTTTTGGGCCACGATTTCTGCGGCTATGTGGGGAACCATTATTTCCCCAAGCCTCTTTCCCCTGATGAGGAGCGGGAAATGCTGTTAAGGCGGGAGCAGGGCGACGCCGAGGCCCGCAATATTCTCATCGAGCGGAACCTGCGGCTGGTGGCCCACATCTGCAAAAAATATGAGAATACCAATGTCGATAAGGACGATTTGATTTCCATCGGCACCATCGGTCTCATCAAAGCCATCGACTCCTTTTCCATGGACCGCAAGGTGCGCCTTGCCACCTATGCCGCCCGCTGTGTGGAAAATGAAATCTTGATGTTCCTGCGGGCAGGGAAAAACCTGCGGCAGGACGTTTCTCTCTATGAGCCCTTGGGCCACGATAAGGAAGGCAACGAAATCGCCCTCATCGATATTCTAAGCACCGGGGAAAACACCATGGTGGAGGACCTGGAGCTAAAACACCTAAAAGAAGAGCTGTTAAAGCATATGGACACTTTGGAGCCGAGAGAACGCGATGTTCTGACGATGCGCTACGGCTTAAAGGACGAGGACAAACAAACCCAGCGCGCCGTGGCCCAGCATCTGGGCATCAGCCGCTCCTATGTCTCCCGCATTGAAAGTAAGGCGATGAAAAAGCTTTTTAAGGTTCTAAAAGAGTCATGAATCCTTTTTCTAACAACCAAACAAAAAAACCGCGGATTCTTGTTGCGAATTCGCGGTTTTCTGTTGCGTGGGAATCTGAAAAAATGCTTCACCACATTTGCGTCATTATACCACTATTTTCGTTTTTGCCCAATTTTTAAAGATAAAATAGAGTCATAACGACATCTTAAGGCCACTAAGGGGTGGGATTATGGCAAGCAAGTTATTGCGTTATACATTGCGCGTTGACAGATTTTATTTCCAAAAATTCCGATATATTGCAGCGTCAAAGGGACGTTCAGCCAACAAAGAAATTGAGCAGTATATTAAAAAAAGTGTCAAAGAGTTTGAAGAGGCATATGGGGAGATAAAAAACGAAGATTCTACACTGAAATCAAAATATCAGTTGGATAATTCATCGTAAATGACTCTATCTCGTTTCATTAGGAGAAGAATTATGATGAATCATTATGCTGACTATTTGCTTTCAGAAAAATATCTTCACAAATAATTTTGCCTTGAGTCTCTTCAAATTGTCTTACACGCTTTTTGATGTATTGTTCTATTTCTTTATTTGCCGAACGACCTTTCGAAACAGCGATATATCGAAATTTCTGAAAGTAGATTCTATCAATACGCAATGTATAACGCAATAATTTATTTGCCATGTTTCCATTCCACTTCTTGTCAATTTAGTATAGCAAAGAAATTTACCTATCCTACCTGTATTCGGGTTACGGTTGCAAGGTTATTCTTTTTTATTAATATTACGCGTATATGGATATATAATTATGAAAGTTGCTGTATGTACGTTTTGTCATAATAATTTATATAAATAAGAAAAGATATAACCATTTGTGGTTATATCTTTTCGCCTTTAAGGAGGAGAATGTTCATGAAAAAGCATTCTTGTTGTTTGATTGGTTTGGAACGAACCAGTGTGGTGCAAGCAATCTTTGAGGAGCTGCGGGCAGTTCTGTGCCACCTCATTGAAGAGGAGGACGTCAATGTCTTTCTGTTGAGCTATTCGTGCCGTGATTCCTTGTATTTCTCTCTTTTGCAGAGACTCGGGGAGAGGTATCCCGAACGCGGCATTCGCTTCATTGGCGTCAGCAGCACCGACATCCAAAAGGAAAGGGCCAGAGAGGATCCGTCGCCCTTTGATGACTTCATCGGTCTGACGCCGCCCAGCAAAAAAGTGAGCTCGCGCATCATCAAAACCCAAAAATACCTCATGGAATCCGCGGAGTTCATGATCGGTTATTACAATGAGGATCATTCCCTGTATCGGAATATCAGAAATTCCCTTCGCAAGAACAAAAACATTCGGGTATTCAACCTGTATAGGGAACGCCACCAAATTAAAATGGATTAACAGCAGCGCCGTCAAAAAACAAAAGCCCCAGACGCCAATGATCTGGGGCTGGGCCTGTTTTGCAAAAGGGGAGTTTTCTGGGCCCCAGAGCCTTGTCTCTGGGGCGTTGTTTGCGTTGTCTCTCTTTGTCCAAGGAAAGGTTCCGGAAAGTTTCTGAGAAAAACACGGAAATGGAATTGCCACATCCATCTTTTTTCGGTATAATATTACAGATGAACGCGGCAGGAACGCCGCGTTGGGAGAAAGGAATGGATGAATGAGCAAGTTTTTCCCGGATTTGATGGTAAAAGACATATATTCCTTGCCGCTGGAGGAGCTAAAGGCCCGGGGAATCCGCTGTTTACTCTTTGACGTGGATAACACCATTGTGCCCTATAATTCCCAGGGGTTGACCCAGGAGACCATCGACTGGTTCCGCATTCCCAAGGAACATGGATTCCTTATGTCGATTTTGTCCAATAACAGCGATGAGCGCGTGCTCCCTGTGTCGGAAAAAATTGGGATTCCCTTTGTGGCCAGGGCCAAAAAGCCCTCGTCCAACGGGGCCAAGCGGGCCATGGCAATGCTGGGCGTAACGCCGGAGGAGACCGCCATGGTGGGGGACCAGCTGATTACCGACGTTTTTGGCGGCAACTGCATGGGGTTCTACACCATTGTGGTGCAGCCCATTAATAAAAACGAGTTTTGGGGCACCCGCATCAACCGCAAGTTGGAAAAAATCATTTACGCCATGATGCGGCTGAAAAGGAGAAATTAGGAATTTCCCGGCTTTTTCTGCATATAATGATTGGTGAGACAAGGAAACTCATTGTGTGAAAGAAAAAGCAGGTGAAACATGAAGAACATCGTATTAATCGGTTTCATGGGCAGCGGCAAAACTGCCATGGGCCGCTTTTTAAGTCAAGAATTAGAGTATGATTTTTACGACACCGACCGCGAAATGGAAGCGGCCACCGGCGTTAAAGTGAATCTGATTGTGAAAAAATACGGTAAAATCCGTTATGATTCCGAGGAAAATCTGGTGGTCAAGCGATTGGCCCGAAAGGAACGGGCGATCATCGCCACCGGCGGCACCTTTATTGAAAAGCAGGAAAACGTGGAAACTCTAAAGCGCAACAGCGTCTTCGTCTATCTCCAGGTGGATGAAGACGTCATTGTGGAGCGTCTTTCCCGCCGCAGCGTAAAGCCCTTTCAAACCAAAGGCAGCTTGAAGGAATTGGTGCCTCGGATTTATGACCAATGCCGTCCCCTCTATGAACAGTATGGCGATATTATCGTCAACACCACTAATTTGTCTATGGAGGAAACGGCGGAGGTGATTTTAAAAGAACTCAAGGAAAACTATGATTTTTCCTTGGATACCGAAACGAATTGAAAGAAAAGAATGTGAAAGTATGAATTTATCTCAAGAAGAAATCGGCAAAATTTTGAAACGTGCTCAGCGAAGCGGTGCAGATTTTGCCGATATTTTTGTAACAAAAACTTTGAGCGGCACCGTGGCCGCAGAGGACAAAAAGATTGAACATTTCTACCGCGGCTCCGATGAGGGCGCTGGTATTCGCGTGATGAAGGGCGATTTTTCCAGCTATTTTTATACCAACGACCTCTCGGAAAAGTCCCTTCTCTCCTTGGCGGAAAAGGCGGCGGACTCCATTGGGTCTCCTGCCAATGGTGATGTTGCCACATATGGTTTTACAGTGCAAAAGCAGCCTGCCAAGGATGCGGAAATTTTTGATTTGGAGCGAATCGGCGCATTCATAAGGGAGGTCAACAGCTATGCCTGGGACCAAAGCCCTTTGCTGCAACAAGTGACGCTGGGCTATGGCGATGTGCGGAAGGAGTTGCTTATCGCCAATACCGACGGCGTTTTTGCCCAAGACTGCCGCAGTCGTAAGCGGTTTTATGTCCGTGTGATTGCGCAAAAAAATGGCGTGGTTCAGACGGCCCTCTCCACTTTGGGTGATATTATCCCCGAATTTCAGTGGAATACAGAGATTCTTTGTGCCAAAACCGATGAAACTATTGGCCGTGTGCTGCGCCTTCTCGATGCGAAACCCGCCCCCTCAGGCCCCATGACGGTGGTAATGTCCTCCTCCGCCGGCGGCACCATGGTTCACGAAGCCTGCGGCCACGGGTTGGAGGCGGATCATGTGGAAAAAGGCCTGTCGGTTTATAAGGATCGTCTGGGGAAAAAGGTGGCTTCGGAAAGAATTTCCGTGGTGGACGACGCTACCCTGGAAGGCCATTACGGCTCCTTCACCTTTGACGATGAAGGCGCCGATGGCAGAAAAAACGTCCTGATCGAGGATGGTGTTTTGAAGTCTTATATGTATGATTACCGCACGGCGAAGAAATACGGAAAAGTTACCACCGGCAACGGCCGCCGGGAAAGCTACCGTTACACGCCCCAGGTGCGGATGAGCAATACTTATATTTTACCGGGGAATGACCGGCCCGCCGATATCCTGGCCGATACAAAACATGGTCTCTTTGTGAAAAAGATGGGCGGCGGCCAGGTCAACACCACCAATGGTGATTTCGTTTTCGAGGTCTCCGAGGGTTATTTGATTGAGCATGGGGAGATTACCACGCCGGTGCGGAACGCTACCTTAATTGGGAACGGACCCAAAACGCTGTCATCGGTTTTCGCAGTTGGTGATGATTTGGGCTTTGCCATCGGTACCTGCGGAAAAGGCGGCCAATCTGTGCCCGTTGGGGACGCCCAGCCCACGTTGGGGCTGTATGATGTGATCGTAGGGGGGACAGAGTCATGAACCAAAAACAAATGCTTGATAACGCCATGGCTTATGCCCTAAAACATGGCGCCGACCAGTGTGAGTTTTATTTGATTCACAGCAGCGGCGAGAGCCTTTCCATGCGGGAAGGGGTGCTCAACGACGATAATCGCGCAGAAAAAGTGGGCTTTTCTGTCCGTCTGATGAAAAATAATGTACCGGGGTTTTCCTATGGGGCCGTGGCGGAACCGGCGTCTTTGCGCCGCGCCATTGATGATGCTTTGGTGGCGACCTCTTTCCTGGAGCCCGATCCCCATTTCCATTTCACCGAAGGGGGACTTGCTTATCCTTCGCTGCCCGCTTTTGAATTAGAGGATATTTCACGCAAGGAAAAAATGGAGCTGCTGGAATCTATGGCTTCCATTGCCCAGTCAAAACCGAAAATTGCCAGGGCAGAACGGGTTTCCTACGCCGCGAATTCTTTTGAAACCACAATTGTTAATAGCCTTGGTCTGGATTTACAATACCGTACTTGCTTTCACAGTGCCTCTGCGGTGGCAGTGGCCGAAGACGTGGATGAGACGGAGACCGGTGGACATTATATGGTTGACCATTCCTTTTACGGATTATCCGCCAAGGAAATTGCTGAAACCGCGGCGGAAAACGGCAGCCGTCGTTTAAAGGCCAAGGTTATCGATGGTGGAGAATATCCCATTGTTCTTGACGCTGAAGCTGTCATTGACCTTATGTCATTGTTAATTCCTTCATTTTTAGGGGATAATCTTTATAAAGGAAAATCCCGACTTAAAGGAAGGGACGGGGAGATCATCGCTCCTTCTTGCCTTACCATTACCGATGATCCACTGTTGGTGCGCGGTGTTTCCGCCACACCCTTTGATGACGAGGGCATGCCCTCTGCTTCCAAAGCCTTGATTCAAGAGGGAAGAATTCAAAGCTTTCTCCATAATCACGTTTCGGCGTCTCATTGCCATACCCAGAGTACAGGCAACGGCTATTGCGGTTCCCATAAAACCCTCACCTCCGTTGGGATTTCCAACTGCTATGTGCTGGCAGGTAGCGCTTCACCCGATGAATTACGCAGAGGAATTTCCCATGGGCTGTGGGTTCGAGACTTGATGGGGCTCCATATGGCCGACAGCATCACCGGCGACTTCTCTTTGGGGATTTCTGGTTCTTTGATTGAGCATGGAGAATTAGGCGGCAGCTTCCGCGGCGTGATGATAGCGGGGAATATTTTTGAGTTGCTGGAGGATATTGAGACCACTGGTTCTGATTTTGTTTTTTTCAGCAGCAGTGGCGCACCATCCATAAAAATAAAATCTATGAAAATCAGTGGAAAATAATGACAACTTATGGTATGATGTGATAGAATATAATAGAGGTGTATTTTGTCAATGGAACGTTTAGAAAAACTCAGAGAAAAGTTGGCTGAGAAAAAACTCGGCGGTATCTTTCTCCATCAAAGAGAAAATGTTCTTTATCTCACAGGATTTACCGGTTCTACCGGCGGCGCTTACATCACTCAGGAACATGCTTGGGTTTTGGTGGATTCCCGCTATACAGAACAGGCGGGGCAGCAGTGCCCTGATTTTGAGATCGTTCCCGTAGATCGTCCGTGGTATTTTCAATCCCTTGTGAAGGATGAAACTACCGTCGGCTTTGAGGAAGATGATCTCACTGTGGCGATTTTTGAGGAGATGAAAGAAAAACTGCCCAATTCAGTCTCCTTGGTGCCCGGCGCTTCTTTGGTGAAGGAGCTTCGGATGTATAAAGACCCCGAGGAATTGGAAAAATTACAAAGAGCGGTGGATATTGCCGACGATGCCTTCCATCATATCCTACCTTTTATTAAAGAAGGTGTTATGGAAGTAGATATCGCCAACGAACTCGATTTTTATATGCGCACTCAGGGTGCCACTGGACCATCCTTTGACTTTATTGTTGCCTCCGGGGAGCGGTCGGCTTTACCTCATGGGGTGGCTTCCCGTAAAAAATTGGAACCCGGTGAAGCTGTTTTGATGGACTATGGCTGTATTTTTGAGAATTACTGCTCTGATATGACGAGGACTGTTTTTCTCGGTGATCCCGGTCCCGAAATGCAGCAGCTTTATCATATCGTCAAAGAGGGACAGGCCCGGGCTTATCGTAATGCAATCGTGGGTAAACCCTTAAACGGTCCGGAGCTGGCCGTGCGCAGTTACTTTGAACAGTTGGAGCTGGAACAGTATTTTGGTCACAGCTTAGGCCACGGCGTGGGGATTGAAATTCATGAAATGCCTTTTGCTAATCGGAAGGCGACTGAAAAATTCAGACCTGGTATGGTCTTTACCATTGAACCCGGACTTTATATCCCTAACGGCGGCGGTGTGCGTATTGAGGATATGGTCTATATGACTTATAATGGTCCCCATACCATGACAGGTTCTCCGAAAGAGCTGATTATTTTATAAAGGCAAGTTATATACTTTTATTTTTATATTTTATCTTTTTAGGGAGGGTAAGAAACATGATTTCTTCCAATGATTTTAGACCCGGTGTAACCATTGAAATTGATGGCGATGCCTATCAGGTGTTGGAATTCCAACATGTAAAACCAGGGAAAGGCGCTGCTTTTGTTCGCACCAAAATGAGAAATGTTCGTACTGGCGCTACCGTTGAACGTACCTTTGACGCTGGAGAAAAAGTGCCCAAAGCACATCTTGATCGCCGCGATATGCAATATCTCTACAACGATGGTGAATCCTATATCTTTATGGACGAAGAAAACTATGAACAGATTCCCATCTCTGAAGAACAGCTGGGCGATGGTAAAAAATTCTTGATTGAAAATATGACATGTTCCGTATTGTTCTATAAAGGTGACATCATGGGTATTGACTTGCCTGGTCAAGTCACCCTCACCGTAACAGAAACCGAACCCGGTATCAAAGGGGACACTGCTTCCGGCGGTACGAAACCCGCTATTTTAGAAACCGGCGCAAAAGTCAATGTTCCTTTCTTTATCAATGAAGGGGATAGACTTAGAATTAACACCAAAACCGGTGAATACATCGAAAGAGCCAAAGACTGAGTTTTGGCCGCTGAATCATGTGAAAGGAGTATCACTATGAGCATGAACGAAAAGGTTGCATATCTTGAAGGTTTTATTGAAGGTCTTGATATCGACAAGGAAACCAAAGAAGGCCGCGCTATTTATGCGATTCTCGACGTATTGAGCGAATTCGCTGAAGAATTGGAAGATATCAACGAGGATATCGAGGAATTGGAAGAAATTACCGATGAACTCGACGAAGATCTTGGCGATTTGGAAGAACTTCTCTTCATTGACGAAGACTGTGAATGTGGCTGTGGTTGTGAATGTGACGAAGACGAAGATGAAGATGATGAGGAATTCGCTTTTGGCGAACTCGTTTACGATGGCAATGAAGACGATGACGAAGATGAGGAATGTGATTGTGGCTGCGGTGGCCATCACCATCATCATGAAGAATAATCGTTTTGAATTTTAGAAGCATTATCAGGGACAACCGGTATGGTATACCATACCGGTTGTTTTTCGTTTAGAAATTAATTTATAAATCAGCATAGCAAAAACGGAACTGAGGAGTCGGCTCAGTTCCGTTTTCTGTGATGTGAATAGTAGAATGAAGAGGAAGAAAATATCAAATTCACATCAATTAAAGGAGATTGTTATTCATTAATCAAAAGGGGTATTTGATTAATAACGAAATTAAAGTTTGCTGTTATATTCTTCAATGGCAGCATAGAAAGCATCAACATTTTCCAAAGGAGCCAATGGAGGAATATCACAGCCGGAAGAAAAGACGTAGTGGGGGTAGTCTTTCATCTCTTCTAAAAGCTGCATGCTGACTTCATGCATTTTTTCCGGAGTACCGTTGGTGAATACCGAAGAAGGATCAACATTCCCAAATACAAGCACGTTGGCGGGGATTTGAGGGAGAATATCCTTCATATCAACAGAGTTGCCAAAATGGTATCCTTTGCAGCCGGTGCCATACATGGAGGAAACGCTCTTGGTCACATAACCGCAGTTATGGAGAATAATATAGAAGCCACTGTCCTGCACGGCATCAACCATTTTTCTTACATAGACAGAGGAAAATTCCTCAATCTGTTTGGGCGAGAGTAAACCGGCAGTGGGTTCTGCCAAGAAGATACCGTTGGCGCCTGCTTCTTTATAAGCTCTGGCCCGGGCAATCAGGAAATCCGTGGCTTTGTCCAAAAGCACTTTCATGGTATCAGGATCTTTTCTGACACATTTCAGGGCGGCTTGAACTTCCATCAGATTGGCTGCTAAAGAGAAAGGACCGAGCTGACCCCCCATGACGGGGCGGTCGGTAATGAGGTTTTGGGCTTCCTTTACTGCGTCGATGAAAACATCAACACGACCGGAGTGTACATCGGGAACCTTAAGGTTTTGCACATCTTCGGGAGTCTTTATCAATTCCGTACGAATGGAAGGCGCTTCATTGTCTTTGAAAGTCACAGTGGAGCCAAAGGCTTCTGCGTCAACAGTCAAATCCATACCTGTTACAGATGCGATGGTGGCGGGATACTTGTCGATGATGGCTTTCATGGTCTGGGCCATCTTTTTGCCATCATTTACAGTTTCAATAATGCCCATACCTGTCAAAGACAAGCAGGGGAAGTAAAGCACAGGGACAACCCGTCTGTCCTTTGCGTCAATGATCTCTTGGGACCATTCATCCATATTAATATACATATCAATCACACTCACTATTTGGTGGGTTAAGACATTTACCAAAACCCAAGATTATTTTGTCCAGTAATCCAGGCCGAGATCGGTGAGGATTTTTACCGCTTCGTCATATACGTCAAGGTATTCCTGAGTAGGAAGAATGGTGGTGGTATCATAGCATTCTTCATATGGTTTGCCCTTGGGCGCAGTTTTGTAGTCCTTTTCGTACATACCGATCAATTTGTCAAGGATTTCGTTTACTTTTTCTGTTTCCATCCCGGCAACAGCACGGGCGGCTTCCGCCATCATTCTGGCTTCCATCCCGGTATTGAAGTTGGTGGAGACGCCTTTGGCAGCAGCGACACCGGAAAGAATTTCACGGCCGCTGGCTGTATCGGTAATGGCCTGTGCCGCAGTTTCCAGCAGACACATTACGGTGCAGGGACCGGCCATGGTGTAGTATTGGTTACCAAGCATGATGTGAGTATTGGCGTCGATGGCACGAGCGCAGTGGCCGGCAATGGCAAGAGCCTCTCTCGCTGTGGTGATGCCCCAGCGGACGTGTACAGGGCCGTCAAGATGCCAGGTTGCCTGGCACATTACAAATGCGTTCAAAGTGGTTGCCACGTCGACGATGGTGGTCTCTTCCAAACGACCGGCGTAACCCCCAAAGATGGGCATTTGTTCGCTCATGATGATGGACCCGCTCAAAACATAATGAGCGCAAAATGTCAGTGCACTGACGTCGATTTTTAACTCATTGAGTTGGGACACTTCATGGCTGTCGGAAGGTCTCATACCTCCGGGGAAGTCAGCGGCAATAACGCCTGCTGCGGAAAGGGAAGTTTCATTCCCCTACAAACCCATACCGGAACGTCCGGCTCTCTCCTGTGCTGCTCTAACCATGATCGCTTCGCTTTTTACTGCGGCGATTTCCCAAGGCGTTCCGGGTTGAGGATCATGCCCCTGAATGGTCTGGAGAACACCGTCAACAATGGTGTCTACCAAGGGCTCCTGCGCATAGCTCTGATGAATATTCAGGAAATGCTCTTCGGAGCAGGGAGCGCCGGTAGGGCCGCCTTGGATGATGGGGGGACGCTTGTCATCATAGCTTCTGCAAGCCAAGTTTACGGCGTTGTTGCCTTCACCGTAGATAACCGAGGAGGGAGCATGGCTAATCGCATCAAGAACTTCTTCTTCGGTATATTTGATGACACGTCCGGTGTCGATGCAATAAACACCGCATTCTACCAGCATTTCTAAACCTGCCTTGAACAGATTGTTAATCAATTCGGTATCCGTGGGAATGATGGTGTTTTTGTCCATCTTGATCCCGTATTTCTTTTTCAATTTAGTCGCAGTTTGGGGAATGATTTGATAGTCCCAAACACTTTCCTCTAATTTCTGACCGGTTTTTGCTCTGTCATAGATATCGAAAACCGTGACTCGTTTTGCTAAAGTCATATCGGAAGACTCCTCTCAAATAAACGTTACGAAAACACGAATATGTTATGCAAGTAATTTCTTGATTAAGTTAATGGATTCACTGGCGCTTTCGGCATACCCGTCAGCTCCAATGCTGTCAACCCATTCTTGGGAAACAGGAGCGCCACCAAAGACACATTTGAATTGGTCTCTTACGCCTTCCTCATTCAGGACGCGGATGATATCTCTTTGCGCAGGCATGGTCGTGGTCATCAAAGCGGAACCGGCGATGATGTCAACCTTATTTTCAATGGCCTGTTTTACGACTTCATCCACAGCGACATCACGGCCGAGGTCAATTACTTCAAAGCCACCGGCGGTCAACATGGTTTTTACGATGTTTTTGCCTATATCATGGATGTCGCCTTCTACGGTGTGGAGCAAAACCTTACCTAGGCTGCTGTTGGCTTTTTCTTCTTCACTCATGCCACCGGTCAAAATTTCAACAGCGGTTTCAAAGGCTTCCGCGGCGATGAGAAGATCCGGAACGAAGACTTCACCTTCGTCAAATTGTTCGCTGACAGTGTCCATCCCTTTGGATAAACCTTCGTTGATGGCTTCAATGGAGCCGATGCCTGCTTCTTTTGCTTCGTTAGCTGCTTCCTCCGCCATGTCGGGGTCGAGTTCCTCAATGCAGGTTTTCAATTTTGCCAAGACTTCTTCTTTGCTCATGTGTAAATCCTCCTCATTTTGTTGCAATAAAATAGCCTTCGTTTGAGAAATTACTTTCGTCAATACGAAGGCTTCATTGCCGCAATATGTTTTTATAGCAAAGGCGCTTTTAAGAAGTTGGTTCTCAAAAGCGCCTTTGCTTGTTTTGAATTATAGACACATTGTTTATATATTGCAATAGTAATATTTTGTCGTTGATGTTAAATAATTTGCTTTGATGAAACAAAATTTAAATTGCAAATCAAAAAAATTACTGGGGAAGGGGGGAGGTTAATTTGCAAAGTTTTTCTTTTTGTAAATCAAGCGACCGCCAAAAATCGTTAGCACTATGATGGCTATACCAATAATAATTTGAATGACGCTGATGTCGTGATTCATCATATTATTGGGAGCAGCGTAAAAGATTGGGGAAATATATTCCAAAAACGCGAATTTGGTAACGATTTTACCCATAAATCCAATGATTATAGAGATGACCGTCAAAGCCAAAACAATGGGGATTGCCTCTCCGTTACTTCTGAGGAAGGAGGAAAAGAAGAAGCCTATGCAAAGATATATAAGACCGCTAAAGAATAAACCACCGCTCATGGGTACCATTGCAAAAATTAGATTTTTCAGACCTTCCTCATCATCGAGAATGATGAGCATTGCCATAGAAATGGCAGAAACGATTACGCAGTAAATCAGATAATGAAAAATTGCTGCAATTAATTTCTGACGTGCAATGCTTTTCCTGGTGATAGGCTGAGCAAAAAGAAATTCGATGGCACCACTGCCTTCTTCACTGGCCAATGTTTTTGCGCCTAGTATTGCCGCATAAAGCATCGAAAGAACAATGGCGAACTGGAAAAAGTAAGCAAAATAGTGGGTAATTGCCACAATACCGCCTAAGGCTTCCAAATCAAAAATTTGTACAATGATATGAGGTAAAGCCGTAACTCTTTCCACCAGGGCATTGGCAATATTTTCTGTGCCCAGCGACGGATAGAAAAACATGGCGATGGCTAAAAGACCACCAACAATTATGGACCAGGTAATCATTTCTCCGATGCCGCGGCGGAATGCGATTTTAAAAAGATTCATTCTTCAACACTCCCTTCTGGGGCATCATCAATGTTGTTTTTCTTTTCTTGATTGAGCAAGGGTTGGAAATCATCGCTCAGATCCTCTCCGATGGACAAATCATTGAATTCCATAGAGCGGATTGCTTCGGCCAAACGTTCTAAATCTCCGCTGTATGCAATAGAAACTTTACCGTTTTCCGATTTTATAATCTTAGCCCCAAGCTGTTCAAACACTGCTGGGTCAAATTTAGCAGTCTTCAGTTTGATGGATTTTTTGGCGTCGTTTTGTGATGTCGTGGTTATATGATCGCGTTGTTTATCTGGTGCTCCCATAGTGTTGACATCGGGAGCATTTTCCCCTTTTGCCCCGCTGGGGATGGTAGGAATTTCAATAGTATGGGCGCTGACTTCTTTTTCTTTGTCATTGCCTTCGACTGCTTGTGGCTCCGTCTCCTGTGCTTTAAGTTCTTCTTGGAGGGGAATGGACTCGGTGGGAGCATCTTCCTGAAGTGACAATACTTCAGTAGTTTCCTCTACTGTAGGAGGTATATTGTCGAAGATACTGTCGTTGGAATCAATATCATCTTCTTCAGGAAGTGCGGTTGCTGAGGATTCATCAGGAGTTTGTTCTGCCGAGGATACAAAAGCAATAGTTTTATCCTGCCATCCCTCTTCTTCCGATACTTCATTGGGAGTTTCTTCAGGAATAAATGCGACTTCCTGTTGTTCTTCTCCTGCAATGGTTCCATCAATGTGAGCCACATGGGTGCAAATTCCTTGAAGATCATCTTCACGTTCGGCAGTAAGAATGATGGTCATTCCCTCTTTATTTTTTTCCAGTAGATACTCAAACAGACGGTTTTTCATACTGGAATCAAGACCCCGAGCAGGCTCGTCCAATATAATCAGTTGAGGTTCGTTGACTAGGGCTGCCACAATGGCCAAGACTTTTTTATCGCTTCGATCCATAACGTCGAAGCTTTCGCCCTTTCTTACACCAAATAATTCTATCAGACGGGCATATTCTTCGGACCTCTTCTTGGTTTTATGGAATTTCATCGAAGTCTTGATGTATTTCCCGGCCTTCATATTCCCATAGCATTCCACTTCTGCCGGAACATAGCCAACAATCATTTTGTTTTCCTTGGCCTCGGTAATAACGTCATTACCGAAAATCACGGCAGAGCCCGACGTGGGAAAAATGTAATTCATCAGCAGTCGTACGAACGTTGTTTTCCCAGCGCCGTCAGGACCGACCAGGCCGAAAATCTCTCCGGCTTCGATGTCGATATTGACATTTTCAATGCCAGTTACTTTGCCATATTTTTTTGTCAAATCAAAAGTTTTAACGGCAAGCAATTTGACACCTCCTTTTATTCATATACATATTTAAGGATAATACTTTTTCCCATTTTGGTCAATGATTTTTTTTGTTCTAAAGCGATTTGTGTCTTCATAACTTAAAAGAGAGGAAGTTTTCTTCATAGAAAGGTAAGATTATAACATGGAACACCCCATTCTTCAATATATGCCCATATCCATTGCCCGTGATGTTTCCACCACGGATTCCCGCTTTCTGGAGGCTTTAGAGGAGGTCCGCCTCCGGCGTGACGCTCCCGTTTGTCTTTGCAGCGGTTCTTACCAAGGTTTTTTGAAAAAGGGCGGTGGCATTACGAAGAACGCAGGGACAGCCTATTTCTGCAATGAAAAAGAATTGCTGGATGCTCTTAATATGGTTACTTCCGGTTCCGTCTATGCTCTGGCAGAGGAATTTCGGCGAGGCTATATTACTTTACAGGGCGGTCATCGCGTGGGGCTGGCAGGACGTGTCATCGTGGAGGAGGGGCATGTGAAAACCATGCGTAGTATCTCCTCTCTGAATTACCGTATTGCCAAAGAAGTAAAAGGTATAGGCAAAAAAATTCTTCCTTTTTTGGTGGAGGGCAAACGGTTCCTCAATACCCTGATTATTTCTCCGCCACGTTGTGGTAAAACAACGCTGTTGCGTGACTTGGTTCGTATCTTATCCAATGGTGAAGGCATAGCGCGGCCTATGAACATTTCTTTGGTGGATGAGCGGTCTGAAATCGCAGGCTCTTATTTGGGACATCCCCAACTCAATGTAGGATGTTGCACTGATATCTTGGATAGTGCTCCTAAGGAGGAAGGGATGATGATGGCGATTCGTTCTTTGGCTCCGGATATTTTGGTCACTGATGAGATTGGGAGCTTGGGGGATGGACGCGCTGTACGGGAGGCGGTTCGCTGCGGGATTAGTCTTTTGCTCTCCGCTCATGGCTCCGATATGGAAGATATCATGGGCCGACCGATGATTGCAGAGCTAATGGCAGATCATTTATTTCGCCGTTTTGTAGTACTTTCGGCAGAGCAGGGACCTGGTACCATCCATGGTATTTTTGATGAAAGCGGTGCATCAATTTGTTGAGATATTTGATATTAATTGTGATCGTCATTCTTATGGGATTCATTGGTATGCTGGCTTGCCGTGGCTTAATCGCCCGGCGGCGGGAGTTAGAATGGTTTTATCAAGCACTGTCTCTCATGGAAACAGAGATGGACTTTTCACGTGACCCGCTTCCTGTAGCACTGTCTCGTACGGGGGCGCGTATTGGCGGCATTGTTGCTTTGGTTTTTCATCGGGCCTCGAAAATTCTCGCTGAATCTCCGGTGGTCGGCGGTGAAGGAGCTTTTCTTGCCGCCTTAAAGGAATACCGCGATGACCTCTCTCTAAACGATGAGGATTTGGCGGTTTTAGGGCGGTTCAGCTGTGATTTGGGCCTAACAGATTTAGAGGATCAAAAGAAAAAGTTGAATTTCTGCGCTAAGGCCGTGGAGCTTCAGCTGGAGGCTGCGCGATTGTCGGAACAAAAATGGAAGCGTATTTGCAGCGTGGGTGGCTGGATGGCTGGGATTGTGTTTGCGCTGATTTTGATTTGATGAAATAAGATTGAGGTGATAATTGTGGATGATATCGGCATTCTGTTTTTCTTGGCGGGATTAGCCATTGTGGTAACGATTATCCACATATTGCTGAAACAGGCAGGACGGGAGGAATATGCCTATCTCGTTTTAGTGCTGGGCATTACCATTGCTCTCATTAAAGTTGTACCTATGATCACAGAATTGTTTCGGCAGGTAGAGTCCGTCTTTTATCTGAATTGACACGGGGGATACCGGTATGGAATTGCTGATGTTTGTTATTTCTGTGGCATTAATTGCCGTGGTTCTGGCCGTTTTTTTGAAAAATGGCCGCATGCCCGTTTTGGCCATGCTTGTTTCTCTGGCAGCTGGAATCATTATTTTTGTGAAGTTGATTCCCTCTTTGGTAGAGCTGATTAGAGAAATTCGCACCTTAGCTCAAAATGCAAACCTCAATCTTGATTATATGGTGTTGATTTTAAAAGTCGTCTGTATTGCTTATCTTGGAGAATTTGCAGCCCAAATTTGCCGTGATGCCGGGGAAAACGGTATTGCCCAAAAGGTTGACCTTGGGGTGAAGTTGGTAATGATGCTTTTGGCTTTGCCCTTATTAAAAACGATTATCGCAACGGTTACGGAATTGTTGGTGTGAGGTGGCAGGATGAAACCTCTCTTTACTTCTCTCATGGTTATCATGGCGCTTCTGCTTTTTTCTGCGTCTCTTTGCGCTGCTGAAGAGACTGTGATCCCTGAGACTCCTGATTTGGACCGAGCTGTGGAAAGTCTGGATCAAGAAATGCGGGATACTTATAATGGTTTTTCTCTGAGAAGCTATTACGAGTCCTTTAAAAATGGTGAGATTTCCTTTGATTTTCCCAGCATTGTGAAGTCCTTCGTTCAAATTTGCTTTAAGGAAATTAATGTATTTCTGTTATTATTGGCGCAATTGTTTTTTCTTGGAGTCATCGCGGCGGTGTTCGAGACCTTTCAGTCAGGATTTTCTCAAAGCGGTATTTCCTCTTTGGGACAATGGGTGATTTATCTGGCCTTTGCTGTCATTGGTATGCGAAGCTTTCGCCTGGCCTTCGATTTGGGGACAAGCGCTATCTCAGACGCTTCTTCCTTTTTATATGCTCTCCTTCCAGTGCTTTTGGGCATGTTGAGTTCCCTGGGAGGATTGACTTCCATGGCAGTAGTGAAGCCTACGTTATTGGCAATGGTTACAATGTTTTTAGGTATTATGGAACGGTTCTTTTTGCCATTGGTGGTTTTTATGGCAGTGCTGGCATTGGTGGGAAATATCTCGCCTCAGTATTCTTTTAACAGTCTTAGAAAATTGATTCGTGACGTGATTTTAATCGGTCTTGGTTTTATGATGACAATTTTTACAGGGCTTTTAGGGTTGGAGAGCCTTGCCACCGGCGCCATCGACGGCATGACTATGAAGACAGCGAAGATGGCTGCGGGCAATTTTATTCCAGTGGTGGGACGCCACATCTCCGATGCTCTGGATTCCATTTTGGGCGCATCTTTATTGATAAAAAATTGTATCGGATTTTTTGGTATTGCCGCTGTGATTATTGTCATCGCTTTACCTTCTATAAAAATTTTTCTTATGTCCCTAATCTATCGTTTGGCCGCTGCAGTACTGCAGCCCTTCGGTAAAAACAACTATACGGAAATTTTAGACCAATTTTCTTCGGTACTGACAGTGCTTTTCGCATTGGTGACGGCAACGGGAATTCTGTTTTTTTTCTTAATATTTACAGTGGTTCTTTTAGGAAATCTCACAATGATGTTTCGGTAAAGGGGATGGGGCTATGGAGCTATTGAAAAATATGGTAGGGGATATTGCCATCATTGCCATTATTGCTTCTTTTATGGAGATCCTCGTTCCCTCAAGCCATAATCGCAATGCAGTGCGGCTGATTTTGGGACTTTATTTTATGGCTGTCATGTTGAATCCCATCATAGCCTTGATGGGGCGAGAAAATTTTGCATCCTTGGATTTTACGGAAATAGAGATTTCCGGAGAATCTTGGGAAAATGGCGATGATCCTCAAGAGAAAACAGATATTTACGATGTGGCAGCAGACAGCATTGCTTCGGAGATTGATGGACGGCTGGGTGCCATGTATGAAGATTATCAAATTGCATCCTCCGTGGCAATGGACGAAACAGAGGTGCGGGAGGTTCAGGTGGAGGTTGCCGGTGCCTCCTCCGGAAAAGAACTGGTGATTCATGACGAAATCAAACGTTTTATAAGCAGTGAATACGGTATCCCGTCAAATCACATTGAAGTGGCATTTAAGGAGGCGGATGATGAAGTTCAATGAAGTGTTTTCCATGGCCAAAACCGACCGCAAAAAAATGTTTTACCTTATTGTTTTGGCCATTGTGGCAATGCTGTTATTTCTACTTAGTGGCAGCGGTGGAGGTAAACAGGCTCCTTCTCAAGAAACAGAACGCCAAGGAGAAACCAAAACCGCTTCGGATATGATGACGGAAACAGAAAGCCAGTTAGAAGCTGTGTTGAGTAAGATTCATGGCGTAGGTCGAGTAGAAGTGGCCATTGAGTGGGAGGGCGACACGGAGAAGGATTATGCCTACAACGAGGAAACCTCCCAACGAACAAATGACGGTGAAGGTGGCTCCGAGGAAATCACAACTCGCCGTGAAATGGTTTTGCTCAACGGAGACGCCTCTCCCATTGTTACAGGGGAAGCCCTACCTCAGGTAGTGGGAGTGATCGTTGTAGCCGAGGGTGCATACCGTGCCGAGGTGCGGGAGTCCCTGGCCAAGGTGGTTTCTACCTATCTGGGAATTGGAGCGAATCGAATTGAAATCACGGCAATGGAGGCAGGATCATGAAGCAATTTAAAGACTTCTCCTCAAGTGGAAAAAAACACAAATTTATTTTAAAGGTAGGATGTTTACTGATTGGAATTGTATGCTTGGTAGCGATCATCCCTTTGTTCCAGAAGGACAGCGCTTCTCCTGACGAAGAAATGATTGAAAACGTGTCTACTGGTGTCATTTATGAAGAAGATTTCTTTTCCGACTATCGCAGAAAACGGGAAAGCTGGCGCAGCGATGAAGGTGACCTTTACCGCAGCGTAATGAAGGATGACTCTATGGATGCCGAAGATCGAAGTATCGCTTCGGCAAATTACGATACATTTCTGCACCGTTGCTCTTTAGAGGACAAGGTGGAGGAGATTTTAAAGGGACGTGGATATAGTGATGTGATTTTTTCCATTGAGGACAACCTTTCCTTTTTGATTGTGCAAATGGATTCTATTTCTGAAGAAGAAAAGGAAAGTTTATCTTCGTTTGTTCAGGTTTATGCGGGGGTCGATGGGGAAAAACTCACAATTTTTACAGCGAAATGAAAATATCACAAAAAGGGAATTGTTATTTCCTGATGATTTTGGTATAATATATTGTATACTTTTCCAGAGTTTTACGAATGACGGAGGAATCACTATGTCAGATGTTAAAGATATGAATGAAGTCCCCGAAACCAGAGAGCCTATTACCACTGTGCGCATCGCAGATGACGTAGTTTCTGTCATTGCGTCTATGGCAGCTAGTGAAGTGGAAGGCGTCAATGGCATGACAGGGAGCTTTGCAGGAGATTTGGTGGAAAAACTGGGTAAAAAGAACCTCTCAAAAGGAATTAAGGTAGATGTCACCGAAACCAGTGTATCGATTAGTCTTAGCTTGTTAGTGGAATATGGCCATAAATTGCAGGAAGTCGCCAAAAATGTACAGAGGGCTGTGAAAAATACAGTGGAAGCTATGACTGGTTTAACGGTTTCTGAAGTGAATATCATGATTCAGGGTATCGTTTTCCCTCAGCCTGAAGACGGAACTGAGGAGGACGCTTCGGCCGCTGAATAAGGCAGACCCTGCGAAAATAGTAAGATGTCCCATTTGAATAAGTTTGTAAGCCTTGTTTTTGGTTGCCTTTTGGCGATATCAGGTGTAATTTACCTTTTGGACGGGATCTTCCATAGCCACTTTGCCATGATGATTACCGAGGCCGTTGTCAGCCACGGCGCGGTGGTTTTGGGAATTGTTTTTTTGTTTCTAGGCATTTTGATCCTAGCCCTGAATTTTTTGGTAAAACCTCAAAAAACCGTAAAGGTGCCCGGAGCCCCTTCAGAGAAGCCAGTACACGTGGCTTTAAGCACCATTGAATCCATGGCAAAAAACGCTGCCCTGGCGGTTCCTGGCGTCAGCAATGTCAGCACAAAAATTAAAAATAGCCGTCGCGGTTTGTTGTTAGATGTCAACATTCACATGGAATATGACGATAAAATTACCGCCATTACAGAACAGCTTCAGGACGATATCAAAACATTGATTGAGTCCGGTACCACTGTTCCTGTACAGTCAGTGCGAGTTACAGTCATAAAAGCCGCTGGCGAAAAGGATGCTGCCGATTACCGTAGCGCATCTCAAAATCGAGAAAATCAGTGATAGCCTACAATGGAAAGGAAACGCAGTGAATAGACACAACGCAAGAGAAACCGCATTCCGCATGATTTTTCAGATGGATGTGGGAAAAAATGAATATGAAATGGCCAAGGAAACCATGAAAGAAGCCATTGTTGATAGTCAAATTTCTTTGGAGGATTGTCCCTATATTGAAGCGGTGGTTCAAGGGGTTAACGAAAAGCGTGAAGAATTGGACAAGTTTATTGCCGTCCATTCCCGCGGCTGGAAATTGGAGCGCATCAATCCCGTGGACCGCAACCTGATTCGGTTGGCTTTATATGAAGTCCGCTATGTCGATGATGTTCCTTTTGAAGTCGCTTTGGACGAAGCTGTGGAGTTGGCCAAAGCTTACGGGGAAGATGAGTCCTATGCTTTTGTCAACGGCATTCTTGATAATGCTAAAAAATTTGCCGAAGATGCCTCCACAGAGGACAAAGAGGATAACGCCGTAAGGGAAGAAGCGAAGGAGTCATGATTTTAGCCATCGATACCAGTTGTTATACAACTTCAGTGGCATATATGGACATGGAGGGTAATCTTTTGTCCGATCAAAGGAGAGTCTTGGAGGTTCCTCTGGGGGAACGGGGGTTGTCCCAATCCGAGGCTCTTTTTCAGCATATTCGGAATCTCCCTCAACTGATGCAGTCTTTATCTCAAAGCGTGGATTTACGGGGGATTAAAGCCGTGGGGGTTAGTACGCGCCCTCGCCCGGTGGAGGGCTCTTACATGCCCGTTTTCCTCGGTGGAGAACAATCGGCAATCACTGTTGCTTCGACTCTGCAAGTGCCGTTGTATTCTCTGAGCCATCAGGAAGGCCATATGATGGCGGGAATTTTCTCTTCGGAGTTTCGTCCCGCTGTCGGACAAAAATTTTTTTTGGTGCATTTCTCCGGCGGCACATCGGAAGTGATTTTGACGGAAAAATGTGACCAAGGAAAGTATCATTTGAAATTATACGCCTACGGCAATGATCTGCACGCCGGTCAATTTGTAGATCGCATCGGTGTACTGTTGGGGTTGACCTTTCCCACCGGCGCCGCATTGGAACGGTTGGCCGCTTCCTACCAAGGAGAGGTGCCTAAAATTAAAACCTGGGCCAAGGGAAGGGAATTTTCCTTCTCTGGTCAGGAGACTGCTATTCGCCGTCTGCTGGAGCAGGGATTGGAACACGGTGCCGCAGCTCGTGCCGTAGAGGAAACGGTTGCCCGCACGATGATAAAGGTGTTATCTCGGGCCATGGAGGAAACCGGAGTTGCGGATATTCTCTTGGTGGGCGGCGTGATGTCCAATCAATTCATTGCCGATACGTTAAAACGTAAATTGCCACAAGCCTGTTTGTGGTTTGCCAAGCCCAAATACGCTTCAGATAACGCGGTGGGAATCGCCGCTTTGACTTTGGAGCAGTATTTGGCAGAATCGAAATAAAAAATGGAACGTGATACCATGGCAGAACGAAAAATTGTAACGGTTAGTCAACTGAACTATTATATCAAACGACGCTTTGAAGCTGATGACGTATTGAAAAATGTCTGGATCGAAGGGGAAATCTCCAATTTTAAAGCCCATTCGTCAGGTCATCTTTACTTTGGTTTGAAGGATGAAACCTCATTTTTGCGGGCTGTGATGTTTCGGGGCAGTGCCTCCAAACTGAAATTCCGCCCCGAAAATGGTCAGAAAGTAGTGGTGCGGGGTTCTGTTTCCGTCTATGAGCGGGATGGTCAGTATCAGCTTTATGTCAGCTCCATGGAAGTGGCGGGCATTGGGGATCTGTACATTGCTTTTGAGCAGTTGAAGAAGAAATTAAGTGAAGAGGGCCTTTTTGACCTTTCTCATAAAAAAGAGATTCCGTTGTTTACGCCAAAAATTGGCGTTGTCACATCTCCCACCGGCGCTGTTTGGCACGATATTCAAAATGTGTCCACCGCCCGTTTCCCCTCCATCAGCTTGCTTCTGTATCCCGCGGCAGTACAGGGTGAGGGGGCGGAGTTTGAAATTGCGGCTGGGATCGAATATTTTAATCGTCGAGACGACGTGGGGCTGTTAATCGTCGGCCGCGGCGGCGGTTCTATTGAGGATTTGTGGGCTTTTAATACCGAGACCGTGGCCAGAGCCATCTACCATTCTCGCTTACCGGTGATTTCCGCAGTGGGCCACGAAACCGACTATACCATCGCTGACCTGGTAGCGGATCGTAGAGCCGCGACTCCGTCCCACGCTGCCGAAATGGCGGTTCCCGCCCTGAGCGATTTGCGGAAGCATATGGCAATGTTGAACAATTCTCTTTGCCGTCTAGTGGATTTTCGTATCTCCTCGTATCGGGAGCGCTTAAAAAAAATCGGCGAGAGCTATATTTTTCAGCAAAAGGATCAATTATTCCGTAACCAGGTGCAGCAAGTGGATATCCTTGGACAACAGTTGGACGCGGTGTTCCAGGAATCTTATCAGGAACGAAAAAATCACTACCGTCTGTTGGCAGAGAAACTGGCCATGCTCAGTCCTTTGCAAACCCTGGAACGGGGATACAGTATTTGTCTTAAAGAGGATAAGCCGTTGCGCAGTGTTGATGACGTATCGGTTGGCGATGATGTGGTAGTGCAATTATCCAATGGCCATTTAAAATGTCGCGTAGAAGAAGAAAATGAGGGCAGTTATTATGATAGATGAAAAAATTACCTTTGAAGATGCCGTGAAGGAACTGGAAGAAACCGTAAAAACCATGGAAAACGGCGAGTTGGGGTTAGATGGACTGCTGGAGCAATATGAAAAAGGCATCCATCTTTTGCGGTGCTGCGAAGCGAAATTGGCAGAGGCGGAAGGAAAAATCGAGGTTCTGACCAAAAGAGAAATTCAGTCCAAAGCGACTCATCAAAAGATAGAGGATGCCTTGGTGGAGGAAGAAGAAATCTCCATGCCTGAAGAACCGTTTTTTGATGAAAATTCCCTTTTTTGAGGCGCCATGATGGATATTAACCAGGTTTTACAGGAAAAACGGATACAGTTTGAATCTTATATTGCCGAATTACCTAAAATGGAGTCGGGAACTTTACGGGACGCCATGGCGTATAGTTATTTAGCGCCGGGAAAACGGCTGCGCCCCTGTTTGTTTCTTTTGGCGGCGGAAGCCTTTGGTGGAGACTGCCAACGTCTGATGCCTTTTGCCGCCGGTATTGAAATGATCCACACCTATTCATTGATTCACGATGATCTCCCCGCCATGGACAACGATGATTTCCGTCGTGGAAAACCGACCTGCCATAGAATTTACGGCGACGGTATGGCGGTTTTAGCCGGTGACGGACTTTTGACAGAAGCCTTTCGCTTGATGACCTCTCTCCAAGGGGGTGCGGACAGTGAGCGACTTTTGGCGGCGATCCGGATGGCGTCTTCCCATAGCGGGATTCAGGGGATGGTTTACGGCCAGAGTCTTGATATTGAGGGCGAGGGGAAACCGCTTTCCCTGGAGGAACTGAAAACCATTCATTATTACAAAACCGGAGCCTTGCTCAGTTTTTCCGTGGCGTCTGGAGCATTATTGGCCGGCGCTGCCGACGATGAGGTCACAGCCTTAGATGTGTTCGGCAGAAAGTTCGGTTTGGCTTTCCAAATTACCGATGATATTCTTGATGAAACAGGAACTTTTGAAGCCTTGGGAAAACCCATCGGTTCTGACCTGGAAAGCCATAAAACGACATATGTGACATTATTGGGAATCGACGGCGCAAAAGCAGAGGCATCGAAGGCGATTGAGGAAGCAAATCAATGTATTTCTGAGATTTCAAGAGATATGACGTCATTTTATGCCTTGGGCCAAATGGTTTTGAACCGTGACCGTTAGTATATCCTTTCCTGACACTTGAATTTTTGTTTGAAAATTTGTATAATATAAAGTAAACAGGTGATGCGGTATTCTAGTCAGCAATTCTTTGTCTGAAGGCGGGCCTAAAAATCCGTTAAGAGCACATCGATGAAGTTTCTGGTGTTGGCTTCTTACGCCCAGTTTGGGGCTGATGCTGGAAGTTAAGGTTATAGGGGAACCGTCAATGGCATGACGATCCTACCCTGTTTCCGTGGAGACCCAAAACTGTGGGGAACTTCCTTTGGTCGGGAAGGGAACTACGGCTTGGGAAGAACCTGCATGCGGGTGTACTGGGTGCAGTGTAGCTTGACTTGCGTGGTTAAGGTGGAGTATCAAAACCGCTCGGGAGATGACTCGGACCAAAGTTTCCCCCGAGTTATGAAACCGGTACTGCAAAAGAGTCTAAGACATTGAGGCGCTGCCGAGGAAAACTCCTAGACCGTTTATGATATAAGACTTGGTTGGGATTAAAGTACGGACTAAGTGGCAATCCGGTACCGTTAAGGGTTTCTGAGTAAAGGGAAACCGCCCTGTCGGTGACGACAAGGTTCAGAAATGGGAAAGCCTTCCGGACCAAAGCCGTAGCGTTTACCGGCCGAGTTGTCACCTGTTTTTTGTATGAAAGGATCTTCTGTTTTGTCAAACAAGAAAAGTGAAAATAAACGAAAGGGTACAATGAAACACTTTTTATTGGTGTTTTTTGGTACTCTTTTTTTAGGAATCATTATCAGTACCTTTACTACCGCTGCGGTAGAGCATATGAAAACTATTGTTACCGTATTAGTGGTGTTAGTTTTAGTCATTGCGGTGGGCGTTTTGTTTGATGGCATCGGTGTGGCAGTTGCTGTGGCCGATCCTGCTCC
Source organism: uncultured Peptococcaceae bacterium (assembly GCA_964637365.1). Lineage (GTDB taxonomy): Bacteria > Bacillota > Dehalobacteriia > UBA7702 > UBA7702 > Cryptoclostridium. The sequence goes on along the minus strand of CAZWWH010000009.1, from coordinate 25,729 downwards.
CTTCCACGCCAGAGCGTCTCGTCGGGCTGCCGGTGCCAAAGTGACGTTGAAATTGATTCGCAAAGCCAGCGTTGTGGCAAATGTATGTTGCGATGTGGTCGGTGACATTTGTGGTATCGTTTCCGGGGCTTTGGGAGCGACTATCGCTTTATTGCTGGTGGCGGAAACCGATGCAAACTCTCTGTTCCTTTCCTCCTGTGTGGCGGGGATGGTAAGCGCCTTAACTGTTGGGGGAAAAGCATTAATGAAAACTGTGGCAATCTCCGAAGCTGATAAAATCATGGAACTGGTGGGGCTTGTTCTGGATTATAAGAATTGGTCTCTTTTATGGTCCGCAAAAAAGGATGGAAAAGGAGCATAATCCCATATGTATAATATTCTGGAGCAAATTAATTGCCCCGATGATGTAAAAAAACTAAATTCTGCGGAGTTAACGGCTTTGGCCAGTGAACTTCGGCAATTTATGATTGATCATGTTTCAAAAACCGGCGGCCATCTGGCCCCTAGTTTAGGGGTTGTGGAATTGGTCATGGCACTTTGCACGGTTTTTGATTTTCCTAACGATAAATTAATTTTTGACGTGGGACATCAGTGCTATGCCTATAAAATTTTGACGGGAAGGCGGGATTCATTCGCTACGCTTCGCCAGGCTGATGGATTAAGTGGTTTTCCTAAAAGTGAGGAAAGCGAATACGATGCCTTTAACACCGGTCACAGCAGTACATCCATATCCGCAGGGTTCGGCATGGCCGTGGCCAGGGATTTAAGGGGCGAGCAACATCACGTTATCAGTATTATCGGCGACGGTGCTTTAACCGGTGGTATGGCCTTTGAAGCCTTAAATAATGCTGGCAGCAGCGGAAAAAACTTTATTGTGATTTTAAATGATAATGGAATGTCCATTTCCCGTAATGTTGGCGCCCTAGCAGAACATTTAAGCAGATTTCGCACTGCGCCTCAATATGAAAAACGCAAGCGTGCGGCAGAACGCTTGCTAAAACGTTCCTCCTGGGGACAGCGGCTATTTGTCCGTTTGCGCCGGTTGAAAGACAGTCTGAAATATCTGGTGGTTCAGGGGGTTCTTTTTGAGGAATTAGGTTTTACTTACCTTGGCCCCATTGATGGGCATAACATTGAAATGATGCAGTCCTATCTTAAAATTGCGAAAAAACTCAATGGACCGGTGCTGTTGCATGTTCATACCAAAAAGGGCCGTGGATACCTGCCATCCGAAACAGACCCTGATCGCTTCCATGGTATTGCTCCTTTTGACCCGGAAAGTGGGAAATTGGTTCAAAACGGTAAAACCGCGATGTCCTTCAGCCAGAGTTTTGGTGATGTTATTCTTGAAATGGCCTCTTCTGATGAAAAAATATGCGCCATTACTGCGGCTATGCCGGGAGGCACAGGACTTCGTCTCTTTGCTGATACCTTTCCGAATCGCTTTTTCGATGTGGGCATTGCGGAACAGCATGCTGTCACCTTTGGCGCCGGATTGGCCAAGGCTGGAATGCGTCCGGTAGTGGCTATCTATTCCTCCTTCCTACAACGTGGGTTTGACCAGGTATTCCATGATGTTTGTTTGCAGTCGCTGCCGGTGATTTTTGGCATTGACCGCGCAGGAATTGTGGGAGAGGACGGAGAGACTCACCAGGGGATCTATGATATTTCTTATTTAAAAATGTTGCCCAATATGACTATTATGTCGCCGTCAACCCATCGGGAGATGGCGGAAATGCTCAGATTGGCCAAGGAAATGGCAATTCCCTGCGCCGTGCGCTATCCCAGAGGTAACGTGCTTACCTGGGATGAAGGATTGGATTTGCCCGCTGTGGCTTGGGGCCGAGGGGTCATGGTAGAAAACGGTAAAGATGTTATGCTGATTCCCTTGGGTACCATGATGGAAGAGGCGATGAAAGCGCGTGAGATTTTGGAAAACCATGGTCTTTCTGTTGGGATTTTCAATCCTCGGTTCGTCAAGCCTTTGGACAAAGATGCCCTTGGCCTTTTTGCATCCTCTTATCCTTTGGTGGTAACGATGGAGGATCATGTGCTGAGCGGTGGTTTTGGTTCCACAATTGGGGAATACTATCACGAGCAGGGATTTGCCACCGACCTAATGACCGTCGGCCTGCCTGATGAACCGATTAAACAGGGGAAAAAAGCTGATGTGATACAAAAATATGGCCTGGATGGGGCTTCCGTTGCGAAACGAATTATGAAGCATTTGGAGGCAAAACAATGAAAAAACGTTTGGATCAGATCCTAATGGATCGTCAGCTGTTTCCCTCTCGGGAAAAGGCTAGAAGCGCCATTATGACAGGGCGCATTCTCATCAAAGGTCAAAAAAAAATGAAAGCCGGTACCATGGTTCCGGAAGATGTTGCCATTGAAATCATTGGTAAGGATCTTCCCTATGTGAGCCGTGGCGGTCTGAAATTAGAAAAAGCCATAGATACTTATCATCTGGATTTTAACAATAAAATTGTGTTGGATATTGGGGCTTCCACCGGTGGTTTTACAGACTGCTCTCTCCAGAATGGAGCGGCGAAGGTTTACTCCGTGGATGTGGGATACGGTCAGCTGGCTTGGTCTCTGCGGAGCGATGAGCGTGTGGTAGTGTTGGAAAAAACGAATGCACGGTATCTCACTACAGATCAGGTGCCGGAATTGGTGGATTATATTGTTATAGATGCTTCCTTTATTTCCCAAAAAAAGCTAATTCCCAATCTGATTCAGTTTATGAAGGAGGAAGCCTGTTTCGTTACCCTCATTAAACCACAGTTTGAGGCCGGAAGGGAAAAAGTGGGGAAAAAAGGCGTAGTCCGAGACCCCGCTGTTCATGAAGAAGTTATTAACGATTTGGTATCTTTTTTTTATCAGGAAGGCTTGGGCGTTCGAAATCTGACCTTTTCCCCTATTAAAGGCCCTGAGGGAAATCGGGAATATTTGGTCATTCTTGAGAAGGGGGAGCAAATCCCCACACCGGAGGAGATTTCCCATTTGGTGAAGGAAGCCTTTGAAACTGTATAAAAAAAGTTGGCATGATTATTCACCAACCTATTTACACCAGGACGTTTTCGTTGTATATTATATATATTGAGGTAACGGACAATGCAAAGAATTTGTGTGTTATCCAACCTGACTAAGAATGGCGTGTTGGACCAAGAAAAAAAAATAGCCGGTTGGCTGAAGCACCATGGGGTGGATATCGTAACACCTATTCATCCTTATGATGTTTTGGATCAGGATTTTCTTTACAGCTACTTGGAAAGCGTTGCGGAACAATGCGAAGCAGTGTTAGTTCTGGGTGGAGACGGCACATTGTTGTCGGTCGCACGTCAAGCGGCACATTACAGTCTCCCCCTATTGGGGATTAACATGGGACGCATTGGTTTTCTTGCCGAATTAGAACAGGGTGAGGAACTTTTTGGCTTTCTTGACCGTATGCTAAAAAAAGATTATTTCTTGGAAGAACGCATGATGCTTCGGGTAAGCGTTCACCGCAATGGATTGCATTGGAAGGATTTCCATTGTCTCAATGATGGCGTAATTCTTAAGGATGACCGTTCCGGTCTCATTGAAATTACGGCGTATATTGATGGCAGAGAGTCCGTGTCCTATCATGCCGATGGTATTATTGTGGCAACGCCCACCGGTGCCTCCGGGTATTCTTTGTCCGCGAATGGTCCTTTGGTTTCCCCGGAAATGGAAGCCATTATCATTACGCCGATCTGTGCGCAATCTCTATACAGCAGACCTGTGGTGGCTGGTGCTGATCGTGTGATTACCGTAAAAACAGCGGTTCCTGAAGGCGGCTGCTATTTGAGTATTGACGGTAAAACGGCAACGGTTCCATTGGAAGACGGTGACAAAATCTTTTTTGAAAAATCCGCGATGAAGACAGTTTTTATTCGGTTGAATGGTAAGACCTTTTTCGATGTGTTGAACGAAAAACTGCGTGATAGAAAATAATGAAACTGATAAAAAGCGTTGTAAATATCATTCACGACACCTTGGATTTTATAGTTAAACCTGGGGATATCGCCGTTGATGCGACGGCAGGCAACGGCTATGATACCGTGAAATTGGCGGAGTTAGTAGGAGAGTTTGGCCATGTTTATGCCTTTGATATCCAGTCAATCGCGATAGATCACACAGCGGAACGGCTGGCAGAAGCTGGTTTTTCCCAACGTGTTTCTTTATTATGCCTGGATCATTGTTTCATGGATACGGTGGTTAAAGAACGTGTTTCCGCTGTTGTTTTTAATTTGGGATATTTGCCCGGCGGCAATCACGAAATTGTTACGGAATCTCAACAAACCATTGTTGCTTTAGAAAAAAGTTTTGCGATACTCAAACCCGGCGGCGTAATTTTAATTGGGGTCTATTGGGGACACCCAGGCGGAGAAATCGAAAAAATAGCCATTGAAGATTGGGTCAGTGGGTTGCCCACTGCGGACTGTGATACCATGGTTACATCCTTTCCCAATCGTCAAAAAGCACCCATGGTAATTACGCTGCAAAAGAAAAAATAAGGGAGAATGTTTGATCAATGGGAACCAAAGCATCGAGACAAAAGATGATTCAAAAGATTATTGAAAAAGATGAAATTAGCACACAATTTGAACTTGCGGAGCAGTTAAAAAGACATGGATACAGTGTGACACAGGCTACTGTTTCCCGTGATATCAAGGAAATTGGCTTAATTAAGATTCCGATTGAAGGAAATCTTTCTAAATACAGTATGCCGGTGAATATTTCCATGGGAAATATTGCAGAACGGATGCGCCGAATGTTTATGGATAATGCCGTATCCATTAACAGCGCGGAAAATATTATTGTAATTAAAACCCTACCTGGTACTGCCCAAGGCTTGGCCGCATGTCTCGACCAGAGCAGCTGGCCTGAAATCATCGGTTCTATTGCCGGGGATGACACTATTATGCTGGTTATCAAAGAAAAAGGCCTTGTTGACAGTATTATGAAAAAATTTGACGCTTTGATTAACTAGGAGGAAAACGGAGGACAAAATGTTAGCGGAGCTTTATGTGAAAAACTTTGCTCTCATTGAAAACCTACAAATTGAATTCCATGAAGGCCTAAATGTCATTACCGGGGAGACTGGCGCGGGGAAATCCTTACTTACCGATGCCGTTGGTTTATTAATGGGAGGCCGCGCAGACAAAGACTTTATTCGCTATGGATGCAAAAGGGCTTTGGTAGAGGGGACTTTTACCGGCCCTTTTTCTTCATACCTTAATGAGATTCTGGCGGAAAACGATATGGCGGAGGACACCATTGTCATTGGTCGGGAAATCAGCGCTGAAGGAAAAAATCTCTGCCGCATGAACGGTCGCCGGGTCAGCCTTAGCTTTCTGGAAACCCTGGTGCCGATGTTGATGAACCTTCATAGCCAGACAGAGCATTTTTCTTTGCTCCAGGAGGAGCATCAGCTTTCTTTGCTGGATCGTTTTGGCGGTGAGAGAATTTTAGCAGCCAAAGTGGATTTGTCTATGGCTTATGATGTTTGGCTGGAGGCCAGCAATCAGCGAAAAGCATTGGAACAAAAAAATCAAGATAGAGAAAGGCAAATGGACTTTTTGAAGTTTCGTATTGACGAATTGCGATCCCTCAATCTTCATCAGGGGGAGGAAGAGGAATTGCGTCATGAGATTGCCCTTCTCAGCAGCAGTGACCGTCGTTATAGTGAGAGTGAAGCGATTTTTCATGCTTTGTCCGATGCTACAGAATCTCTTTACAATGCCGTAGAAGCGGCCAAGCGTGCTTGCGATTTTGATGAATCTTTAATCTCCTCTGCGGAGTCTTTGTCCGAGGCTTATTATACCGTGGAAGACGCTTCAGATTTCTATCGTCACTACAGGGACAACATTGATTCCGACCCTGTCCGTTTGAATGAAGCTGAAGAACGGTTAGATCTGATTCTTCGCATGGAGAAGAAATATCATAAGGACTGCGATGGTATTTTAGCTGAGTTGGCTTCCATGGAGCGTGAATTGGAAGCCTTTGAGGATTTTGATTACCATGTTGATTGCCTGCGAAAAGAGGAGGACGCAGCAAGAAACGTCCTCACGGAAAAGGCCCAAGAATTGACGGATTTGAGAGTAGCCGCGGCGGAACGGTTAAGCGCTTTGATTTTAGAGGAAATCCGTGGTCTGATGCTGCCCAATGCGGTGTTCCAGGTTGCCCTGGAAGAACAATCTTTAACCCGCGAAGGTAAAGATCGTGTCATGTTTATGATTAGCATGAACAAAGGTGAGCAGATGAAACCGTTGTCAAAGGTGGCTTCCGGTGGGGAAATGTCACGTATTTTATTGGGAATTAAAGTGATTTTGGCCAAAATGGATCAAATTGACACTATGATTTTTGATGAAATTGACAGCGGCTTAGGCGGTAAAACCGCCGCAAAGGTCGGGGAGAAGCTGCGGCTCTTGTCCCGGAATATTCAGGTATTTTCCGTGACCCATTCGGCCATTGTTGCTTCTTGTGCGGATTATCATTACCGCATTGAAAAACATGACGAGAATGGACGCACTGTGACCACCATTACAGAACTAGTGGAGGAAGAGCGGAAACGAGAAATCGCCAGAATGCTTTCGGGGGATGAGGATAGCGAGGTTTCCCTGTCTCAAGCGGAATCCCTTATGTCTATAATGATGTCCAACTCAAATGAATTAAAATGAATAAAACGGTATCGTTACAAATGATACCGTTTTTTTGTTGTAATACGGGATCAATAGAAAACAAGTGTATCCTCCTATGGAAGATACACTTGTTTAACATATTAAAATTGTTTTATCTGATTTTGGTTTTTGTTTTTAAAAACTGTTCCAAACGGTTAAGGCCCTCTTTGATATTCTCCAAAGAATTTGCATAAGAAATACGCAAATATCCTTCGGCGTTGGTGCCAAAGTCGATACCGGGAGTTACCGCTACCTTTGCTTCTTGCAAAATTTCATAGGCAAACTGGAAGGAATCCGTGCAATAATCTTTGACATTTGCCAAAGTGTAAAAGGCTCCTTGAGGTTCACAAATAGGAGCGATGCCCATATCTTTTAACCGTTCTAACAGATATTTTCTTCTTGTATCGTAGGTGGCTTTCATCGCCGCCAGTTCTTTACTGCAATCCTCGGTTAGCGCTGCCAAAGCGCCCTCCTGGGGGAAGGAACCCGCACAAAGGAAAAAATTTTGCTGGAGAATCTGCATGGTGCGAATCATATCCTTTGGCATGATAGCGTAACCCATGCGGAAGCCAGTCATGGCGTATAACTTAGAAAACCCGTTGAATACAATGCAGTTTTCCGTATATTCCAGCATCGTGTGGCATTGACCTTCGTAAACGAGACCATGGTAAATTTCATCGGCAATAACCAGTTTCCCTAAGGAAGCAATGGCTTCCATTTCCTCAGCGGTATAGACTGAGCCGGTGGGATTGGCGGGAGAATTGACCATGATGGCCTTGGTTCTATCCGTAATATTTGCTTTTAATGTTTCAAAATCATATTTGAACCCATTTTCATCCAAAACTTTGATATCCTTGGGCACTCCGTCAAACATTTTAATGAAATTGGGATAGCAGGCATAATAGGGATTGGAGATAATGACTTCATCACCAGGATCCAGGATAGCAGCAAAGGCCATAACCATAGCAGGTGAAGTGCCGGAAGTAACAATGATTTGATCAGGATCAACAGAAACGCCATAGGTCTTTTGATAGTAATCAGCAATGGCCTTGCGCAGTGTGATTTTACCCAAGCTGTGGGTATAATGGGTATCTTTATGTTCCAAGCCGTGGATGGTTGCTTCAATGACTTTTCTGGGGGCATCGAAATCCGGCTCTCCAATTTCCAGATGGATGACGTTTTCCCCATTGGCTTCCATTTCTTTGGCTTTATCTTGAATGTCCATCACAATAAAGGAGGTCATCTTTGACGCTTTTTGGCTGATATTCATAATCTTTCCTCTTTTCCTTCTTGCAAAATATCCGTAATATTACAATTTTAGCTGATTTTCACCGTAAAGACAAGGGATTGGTTTGTAATTTTACGGATAATTTGTTAAAATAATCTCGGAGGAACCATTATGAGAATTGGATTAATCGGCGTCAATAGTCAGTTTGTTCACAGCAGCTTGGCTCTGTATTATCTTCGGGAGACAGCTCCCCAGGGCTGTGATTGCGTGATGGAAGAATATAATATTAACGAACCATTTTTACAGATCTTTTACGACATTTTAGCCGGTGACTATGATTTGTTGGCTATTCCTGTTTATATTTGGAACAAGGAGGTGGTGCGAAAGCTACTCCCTCTGCTGAAACAGGTGCGCCCCCCAATGATTTTGGTCGTTGGCGGTCCGGAACCAACATATGCGCCTGATGATTTCCCAGCTGCGGATTATATTGTATCGGGAGCGTTAGAGTCAACTTGGCCTTCTCTGGTGGAGGCATTGTCTAAAGGTGAAGTCGCTCCCCGGCTTCCCGGTTTAAAAGGAATTCCACAGTTTTCCCAGGATTGGCCATTTCCCTATCATGAGGAGGATTTGGAACATCTCAAGAACCGCCTGGTCTACTACGAAACCAGCCGGGGCTGTCCCTACCAGTGCGCCTTTTGCCTTTCCTCAGCGGAGAGAAATACAGCCTTTTTGCCCTTGGAACGGGTCAAAAAGGAATTGCTTTTCTTCTTGGAAGCGGGGATTCCTGTGGTGAAATTGGTGGATCGCACTTTTAATTTTCCTCAGGATCGTGCTAAGGAAATCATTTCTTTTCTTATAGAGCATTACCATCCTGGTGTAACCTTCCATTTTGAGTTAAAAGGCGAGCTGATTGATAATGAAATGCTGGCGCTTTTGATTTCTGCCCCTAAAGATTTATTTCAGGTAGAAATTGGCGTTCAGACCCTCAATGAAGCGACTTTGAAAGAAAGTCATCGTCACAGCGAGTGGCATCGGGTAAAAAAGGTTTACGCGTCTTTGATTGCGGCAGAAAATATTCATACTCACTTTGATTTAATTGCTGGATTGCCTCACGAGGATTTTATTTCTTTCCAGAGGAGCTTTGACGAAGTAATGTCCATGGAACCGGATTATCTCCAGTTGGGATTTTTGAAGCTGTTACCGGGCACGAGGCTATGGAAGGAACAGGGAAAACACGGCTATGTCGCTTTGCCCTTCCCACCATACGAAGTGGTCCAAGGGAACGATATCTCTCCTTCGGAATTAGCAATCCTAAAAAAGGTAGATGGTTTCCTGGACAGTGTCTACAATAAAGGCGTGGCACGGAATTTACTGCATTATGCTGCTTCTGTGTGGCATGGGAGCATCTTTTCCCTGTTTTGCATTTTGGCGGAAAGCGACGATGCTCCCGCTAATACTTTGTGCCATATGATGCCCGAGGAGCATGAAATTCTGATTGGCATGGAACGGCTCGACTCTTTCCTTTATGGTGGCCGTAAAAGTCAGGTAACTTCTGAGGAAGAACGTGATGTTCGCAATTTTTTAAGAGAAGAAGAACTGATTCAGGAATATTTACCCCATTATAGTGGCTTTCCGACGCGGGAAATCTATAAAAGGATACGAATTATCACTCTGCCCTTTGTTCCCGACCTTTCTGGGCGCTTCGTTGCCGTAGCAGACCACGGTCGCGCCAAGGTGCTGATTGACTATAAAGCCAAGGGTATGGGGAAAAAAGGCAAGGGAAACGCTTCCATATTTTTGCTTAAACCATAAATTTTTAAAGGAACGAAAAGAAATTACTTGTCATTCCTGGAACCTTTTGATAGAATATATTACATGAATTGAATTCTAAATTGCATTTCAGAGTTTGAAAGGAGAAATTACCAATGTGCAATCAAAGCTACTCCAAATTGAGAGAAATCAACTTCGATGATTATAAAGAAAGACAGGTTCCGATTGGTATTTCCAACCGTCATGTCCATGTAAGTCAAGCTGACTTGGAAAAACTTTTTGGTGAAGGCTATGAACTTACTCCTAAAAAAGATTTGAGCCAACCCGGTCAGTTCGCTTGCGAAGAATGTGTTGACGTCGTGGGCCCCAAAGGCACTTTGGCCAAAGTTCGTATTCTCGGTCCTGTTCGTCCTGAAACCCAGGTGGAATTGGCTCAGACCGACGCCAGAAAAATCGGTGTCAACGCCCAGCTTCGTGAATCCGGTGTTCTTGATGGTACCGAAGGCTGCAAGCTCGTTGGTCCCAAAGGTGAAATCGAACTGGAAAAAGGTTGCATCGTCGCTCATCTCCACATCCATTTCCATACTGATGAAGCCGCAAAAATGGGTATCAAAGACCGTCAGCTTCTCACTGTTCTCGTTCGCGGTCAGAAAAATGTTCTCTTCTGCGACGTTATTGCTCGCGTTGGCGACAAAATGAAACTTGATTTCCATCTTGATACCGACGAAGCCAATGCCGCTCTCGTTGGTCCTGGGGCTGTCGGCATTATCCTTGACTAATTATTGGACTTTTGCATCAAAAATAAAGGGGAGTTACCGCCAGCGGTAACTCCCTTTACTATGACCGTATGCCACATTGCTCAATGTTCTGAAACAACTTCATGGTCGGCGGTACGGTAAAACAGCATGGAAATGCAATAGAGTCCCGCGATACCAACCAAAGTGTAAATGATGCGGCTCATCACCGAGGCCATGCCACCGAAAATCGCCGCTACCAAGTCGTACTGGAAAAGCCCAATTAAGCCCCAGTTGACAGCGCCGATGATGACTAGGATAAGAAAGATTTTGTTTAATACATTCATTTTTCTGCCTCCTTTTACCGCTATTATGCTTTATTTTGGGGAATCATATACATGAAAATTCTTTTGATTTATCTCATAGTCATTAATTTTATATCCTTTGCCCTGATGGGGATTGATAAGCAGAAGGCAAAAAATCACAGCTACCGCATTCCTGAACGGACCTTGTTGATTTTTGCCTTGGTGGGCGGTTCTTGCGGCGCTTTGGTAGGAATGTATCTTTTTCACCATAAAACCCGCCACAAAAAATTTACCATCACTGTGCCATTATTTCTTTTGTTGCATATTGCAATATTACTCTATATGAGAGGTGTCCTGTGAAAATTTTTGCATTGGCTGATCTTCATCTTTCCTTGTCCGCACCGGCGAATTTTGCCGATGTATCAACGCTCAAAGGCTACAAACCCATGGACATTTTCGGGCGGGGCTGGAAAAACCATATTTACCGTATCTATGAACATTGGCAGGAAACCGTGAACCCCGATGATGTGGTATTGCTGCCCGGTGATATTTCTTGGGCCATGACTCTGGAGGATGCTAAATATGATTTGGATTTTGTAGGGCGGCTTCACGGCAGGAAAATTCTTCTTCGTGGAAATCACGATTATTGGTGGCACAGTGTTGCCAAAATTAATAAAGTGCTTCCTCCAAATATGGAGGTTCTTCAGAACAACGCATTTATCATAGGCGATGTGGCAATTACCGGCAGCCGTCTGTGGTCTTTGCCCGGTGCAACGGATTTTTCCGAGGAGGATCAAAAAATTTATGATAGGGAACTGATTCGTCTGGAGCTTTCCTTAAAAGAAGCAAAGGGACGCCCGGTCATCAATATGACCCATTATATGCCGGTGAATGAAAACTGTGAAGAAAACGAAGTCATAGCGCTGTTAAAGAGTTATCAAACCCAGGCGGTAGTTTACGGCCATTTGCACGATAAAAGCCATCGCATCGCCGTAGAGGGGCGCCATTGGGGGATGGAGTTCCATTTGGTGAGCGGTGATTATCTTTGCTTTGTACCGAAATTAATTACGGAGTTATAATCTGTTTATTGAATAATGAGTCATAATCTGTTATGATGTATGGGATAAAAACTGACTGTTGCATAATACTGTTGAGAAAACGAACTGTCATGATGGAATTGCGTAAAGGAGCAACGAATGAAACATCTTTTTGTTCATGGAAAAACATTGCCAAATGCATATCACAGAGCATTGCAGGAATTGTATCACAATGGAGAAACGGTTGACTGCCCCGATTACAACACCCGTTGCAAGGAAATGGCGATCACCTTCCATGTGGAATTTCCTTTGGCGGAACCTCGTATTTCCCGCTGCTTCATCGGGGGGCATCATGAGTTGCAGCAATACGTCATGGAGGTATGCGACGGCATTTTGGATTTCATGATTGGCCAAGGGGATAACGTTTGGGAATACACCTACCACGACAGAATCAAGGATCAGATTCCCTTTGTTCTGCAGGAACTGAAAAAAAATCCCGACAGCCGTCGTGCAGTGATCAGCGTGCGGGATAATTCCGTGGATATGTTTAACGACCATCCCGCCTGTTTACAGCATATGCAATTTATGCTTCGGAATAATCGTCTTGATTTACAGGTTCTGATGCGGAGCAACGATGCTGTGGAGGCTACTTTTATGAACGCCTTTGCCTTTATTGAGCTGCAAAAATGTGTTGCCGATGAATTAGGGGTTGCGGTCGGTACCTATACCCATACCGCCAATAGCTTCCACGTTTATGAAAAGGACTGGAAGCTGCTGGAAAAATACATCAGCAGAATTCAGGATGACCGGCAATCGACCTATTACTATTCCGGACAATATGAAGCATTGATGAAGGAAGAAATCCCGTCCATTTTAGAAATGGTAAAACAGCAAAAAGAAAAATATAATATTGAATAAGGCGTAGCTTTGTAAAACGATATGATAAAAAGTGGTGCAGAATGGGAATCTGCACCACTTTTGTTCATAATCTGGAGTAGAAATCTTTTATAACATAGGAAACTGTTAATTTAGAATGAAAGTTTCCGGAGTAAAAAATAAAGCCCATCATGGGCTTTAATCGAAAATAAAAAGTATGAAAGAAATACACATAAAAACTGCATTTGAATTGTATCACTATTTTTACCATTCTGTCAACAGTTATTTGAAAAATGCTCTATGATGACTGGGATTTGTTGAAAGTAGGTATGTAATTAACCGCTGTTATCTCTCATCAATACGTTTTGACATCACATGATACTGGTGGTATAATTACTAGGAATCACTGAATTCAATTTTCGACTATGATTTTATGAATAATCTTTGTAATATTTGTCGAAAAATACTATTGGAGAGAGAATTTTATGGAAGAATTCTGAAAAATCATTGATCTTTTCGGAAGAAAACGATTTTAGGTATTCCAATTTGTTATCACTAAAATTAAATTAAGACAAATTAATTGCGTTAAGTTAAAAAAATAAACAAAATAGAGGTCATTCTTTCGTGCGGTTTTTTTAATAGCTCTGCACGATGGTGATAACAAATTGGAATCATAGGAAGATTTGCAAAACACCATTTTTTAAAAAAATGTGTTATAATGAAAAAAAAACGATAAAAGTTCCTTTAAGGATTGAAAGGGAAATTGGTGTAAATCCAATGCGATCCCGTCACTGTGAGAAAGGGATGGTTTTCAGTACCACTGAATCATTGATTCGGGAAGGGAAAGCCATCAATGCTTTTGAGCCAGGAGACCTGCTTTTATCAATAGAAATAATACCTACGGTGAATGGGTGTATTCTATCAGAGCTTTGTGATCTATATATGCACACCTTTTCACGGGTGTGCTTTCTTTTTATTTTTAGGAAATGACCGAATAGCTGGTCATGAAAACAGAGAAACGGGGAGTTAAAGTTGGAGATTAAACAATTACAGTATTTTGTTGTTAGTGTTGATATGGGGAGCTTTCATGGCGCTGCCAAAGCACTGTTGACAACACAGCCTAATGTCAGTAAAACCGTAAAATCTCTCGAAGATGAGTTGGGAATGGATTTGTTGGAACGTCACCGCCATGGCGTTAAAATTACTCCTGAAGGTGAACCCATTTATCGTCACGCTATCAGTGTTCTAAAAAATATGAAAATGATTCAAGAGATTCGGGATGAGCAATACACTGAAAAGCTTTATATTTGCAGTACCCCCAGTAATTGTTTGGCTTCCTCTTTGGCGTCCTTTTACCATGAGGCTTCCAATCGATCTATCAAAATGGATTTTTGGGAAGGAAGTGTTGAGGATGTCATTGTTCGTATTCACCGTCGTGAGTCAGAAGTGGGATTCGTCTACATTTCAAATAGAAATATTTCAGCCTTCCGCAGTCATGTGAAAATTAAAGGGTTGGAATTCCATGAAATCAGAAAAGCTCCCTTATATCTTTATGTGGGAAAAAAGAATCCCTACTATAATAAGAAGGTTGTGGATGAGAAAGCCATATGTAAAATGCGCTTTGTACAGCATTATGAAGAACAATATTCTCTGTATAATCATTTAGGGCATTTGAGAGAAGACGGCTTTTACAATGGTGAAAATGTCAAAATGGCCTCCACGAATAGCGACTATTTTCTGATTCAGCTTTTGAACAATACAGAATACTGCACCATCGGTAGTAGCTATATGAAAGAAAGATATCGTGAATACAATATTCGGGCCATTCCTATTGCGTCATGTGAAAAAAGTATTATTTTTGGCTATATAAAGCGACTGAAAAATCCTTTATCCCCTATTACGCAGCGTTTTATTAACTATTTAAAACTAGAATGCAAAAAGCAGGAGGAACAAGAGGAAGAAGAATGCGAAGAATAATCTTACAGGATATTATTGTCAATCAGGGAGAGAAAGCCACCGGCTATTTAAAGGTTTGCGGCACCGAACAAATGTTACCCACTACTGTAATTTGTGGCAATCGTGATGGGAAGACGGTGTTGATCACTGGAGGTATCCATAATGCGGAATATGTGGGAATTCAGACCGCCATTGAATTGGCAGCTGCAATTACTCCCGAGGAAGTATCCGGCAAACTGATTTTCATTCCCTTGACCAATCGTTCGGGATTTGAAAACCGTACTATGAGTCTTGTGTATGAGGACGGTAAAAATCTTAATCGGGAATTCCCTGGTGATTTCGCCGGTACTACCGCGGAAAAGATTTGTCATTTTATCGAAGGCGAGCTTTTTCTTCATGCGGATTGTTACATTGATTTGCATTGCGGCGATGGTTTTGAGGAATTGACGCCGTTGGTATTTGCCCAAGGTAATGCGGGGGATTATGTCAATGAGGAATCCTTGCGTATGGCGAAAGCCGTTGATGTTCCTTACATTGTCCGCTCACAGGCCAGAACTGGGGCTTATAATTATGCCGGGCTTTGCGGAATCCCCGGGATTTTGATGGAACGGGGTTGCTCTGGACTTTGGTCCCAAGAAGAGGTGGATGTTTATAAGGCTGATGTCATAAATGTTCTACGAACCTTGGGAGTTCTTGAGGGAGATGTTAAACTTGTAGGAAAAAAAATAATTTTTGATCGTGTAATATACGAAACTTCATCCCACGTCGGTTGCTGGTATCCGCAATTTCGTGCCGGAGATAGAATTAGCCCAGGCGATACTTTGGGGGTTGTGAAGGACTATTTCGGCAATGAATTAGCATCTTGCAAGTCCAAAGAGCAGGGGATTGTGCTATACCAAACCATCAGTTTAAATGTGTTGGAAGGAGACCCCATGATTGCCTATGGTGCCTTGAGCGATGAATCCAACATCCAAAAGGAGAGTTCAGAATAATGAAGGGGAAACTGGCAAAAAGACTGCTACAAATGATCATCGTATTATTTGGTATTAGCTTTTTTACATTTTGTCTGACGTATCTTGCGCCAGGCGACCCAGTACGCACGATGTATGCAGCATCGGGAACCATGCCTGCTAATGAAGTTATTGAAGCGACTCGGGATGAAATGGGGTTAAACGATCCGTTCCTCGTACAGTACGGCCGCTGGTTGGGAAATTGCCTTCAGGGAGATTTCGGTGTTTCTTACTCTATGAATAAACCGGTGTTGTCCATCATCGTGACGAAATTAGTGCCTACACTGAAATTATCTTTTCTTTCTCTTTTGCTTATGCTGCTAGTTGCGGTTCCCTTTGGGGTGCTTGCCGCTGTGAAGCAGAATAAACCCATTGATTTTCTCGTCCGGGGATGCACCTTTTTCGGAGTATCTATTCCTAACTTTTGGGTTGGTTTGTTGCTGTTGTATCTGTTTGCGTTAAAGCTTGGGCTATTGCCCGTGGTATCCACCGGTAATGGCTTGGAAAAGATGATTCTTCCCGCAATCACTTTGGCATTTGCCATGTCTGCAAAATATACTCGACAGGTTCGCACTGCGGTATTGGAGGAATTGAACCAGGATTATGTGATAGGGGCGAGAGCTCGGGGTATTAAGGAAAGCACCATTCTTTGGAAACATGTGTTTCCCAATGCATTATTGCCTTTGGTAACGCTTTTGGGGTTATCTCTGGGCTCATTGTTGGGGGGAACCGCTGTGGTAGAAGTGATTTTCTCCTATCCCGGTTTAGGGAATATGGCGGTTTCTGCCATTACAGCTTACGACTATCCTCTGATTCAGGCCTATGTTTTATGGATCGCTCTTATTTATATGGTCATCAATCTCATTGTTGATTTGTCATATGATTTGCTTGACCCCAGAATCAGAGAAAGCAGGTAATCGATGGAAAAGCTCAGTAAATTTATTAAAAAAAATAAATTGTTCACCATCCTCAGTGTAGTTTTAATTCTAATAGTTTTATCTGCGGTTTTGGCACCTATATTGGCACCTCATGATCCTACTGCCGCTGATATGAAAAACGCCTTTCAGTCTCCAGACGGGGAGCATTGGTTTGGTACCGATAAATTAGGGCGAGATGTTTTTTCCCGGGTGCTTTTTGGCACACGAGTATCTCTGGTAGCATCTTTGGTCTTGGTCACTTCGATTTTTGTGATTGGCTCAATTCTGGGAGTGATTGCCGGTTATTTCGGCGGCAAGGTTGACGCTGTCATTATGCGTCTGTCAGATATGATGATATCCTTCCCGGGAATGGTCTTGGCCATTGCTGTGGCTGGGATTCTGGGGGCAAGTATTGTTAATGCCATAATTGCCATCATGATAGTAAGTTGGACCAAATATGCCCGTTTGGCGCGGAGCTTGGTGCTAAAAATCCGGCATAGGGATTTTGTTTATGCTGCCGAGGTCAACGGCACCAAAACTTGTAAAATTCTTATTAGACACATGATACCTAATGTGATTCCCACGCTTGTCATTACGGCTACTACAGATATCGGCACGATGATTTTAGAACTCGCTGGTCTATCATTTTTGGGTTTTGGCGCGCAGCCACCAATGGCAGAATGGGGCCTTATGCTGAATGAAGGCCGTGCATATATGCTATCCTGCCCTTGGCTGATGGTATTTCCTGGACTTGCCATCTGTCTTGTGGTAATTGTCTTTAACTTGATGGGAGATAGCCTCAGAGATATTCTTGATCCTAAGTTCGAAAATGAAAAATGAGACGATTGTTTTTGCATGCAAAATGTTGAAAATATGCGTACAGGCAATAACTATGCCTGAAAAGGAGGAAAAATGAAAGCAATCAAGAAACTTGTAGCTCTTGCCTTAGCGGCAGTTGTATCCGTAACGGCATTTGCCGGTTGCGGTGGTGATTCCCAAGAGAATTCATCAGGGGATTCTGGGACGTTGAAATTTGGGTGCTTTAATTACTCAGACTCATTGGATCCTTCAGCAATGATGAATGCAGCTTGGTGTACCAGTCGTTATGGCATTGGGGAATGCCTCTTCCGTTTTGATGACGAAATGAACGCTCAACCCTTACTTTGCGACAAATATGAAGTAGATGATGCCAAAACAACCTGGAAATTTCATATCCGTGATGGCGTAAAATTTTCCAATGGCAATGATATGAATGCTTCCGCTGTGGTAGCCTCCATTGAACGGATGTACGAGGAAGAAAAATCCGGAGATGGAAATTCCACCCCCTCTGTCTATATGGAATATGAGTCTATTGCTGCCGATGATGCAACGAATACCGTAACCATTGTGACATCGAAACCATATGCTGATCTTTGTGCTGTACTAGCTCATCCCTTCTTTTCTATTCTTGATACAACTGCTGGTACTGACTATGATGAACAGCCCATCGGTACCGGTCCTTATGCCATTGAAAAATATGAAACAGGTACCTCTATTGACATGGTAGCCAATGAACATTATTGGGGCGGCAAAGTTGCGTATGAAAAGTTAAACATCATTTTCATTGCTGACAGCACCACCAAAGCCATGGCCATCGAAAATGGTGATGTGGATTTGGTGGAAAATATTACAACTACCAGCGATTTGGACAAGCTTCGCGAAAACTCGGACTACAATGTTTTTGAAGCCATCGGCGTTCGTTGTGCCTTTTCCTACATGAATCAAAAAGGCATTCTTGCCAATGACACCTTGAGAAAAGCAATTCTTATGGCATTGGATGACGATACCATGTGTGAAACCACCGTTGGCGGAATGTACACCGCAGGCTGTTCAGTGCTTCCCTCTACTTTGGACTATGGTTATGAAAATTTGAATGATGCGACCCCTTATGATTCTGAAGGCGCTAAAAAACTCTTGGATGATGCCGGCATCGTTGACAATGATGGCGACGGTTATCGGGAATTAGATGGCCAAACGATTGATCTAAAATACCTCACCTATGAAGGCAGAAATCTGGAAGACTTTACCGAAGCTGTTGTTTCCTATCTGAAAGAAATCGGTATCAAGGCCACCATTAATACCACTGATGCCGATACTGAATGGAATATGCTTGTGGCTGGGGAATATGATCTTTTGGCCAACAATTGGTTAACTGTTCCTGTAGGCGATCCTTATACTTATATGGATAACTGGTATAGTAAATCCACAGCTAATTATTGCGGTTATGCCAATGAAAAATACGATGCTTTGTATGAACAGTTGGAAACTGAAACGGATGAATCCGTGCGTAAAGAATTAATTCAGCAATTACAGCAAATTTTGATTGATGATTCCGCTGTTCTGGTTCATGGCTATTACCACAGCACTATGATCAGCAATCAGTCGGTAACTGGAGTAAAAATTCCTACCGCTGACTATTACTGGATCACACCAGATATCAAACCTGCTTCTTAATGTATTGTTGCATCGTCTGCTGCCCTAAAGGGGCGGCAGAGCGATGCATGGTAAAATGGAGAGTTCAATGTTGACAATCAGCGATCTAACAGTGCAATATGGCAGCAATCAACCGGTATTGGAGCACTTTCATCTGGATATAAGTCCTGGGGAAATTATCAGTATCGTTGGAGAAAGCGGAAGCGGCAAAACTACCGTGATTCGCAGTATTATGGGCCTATTGCCCAGCGGTGGTACCATCACCCATGGCGATATCCTTTTTGAAGGTGAGTCGGTTCTTGCTTATTCCAAAGAACAATGGCGCAATTTCCGTGGTACCAAAATATCCATGATTTTTCAAGATTCAGGCGCCATGATTAATCCAATTCGGAAAATTAAGCATCAGTTTGTGGAATACATTTGTACTCATCAAAAGGTTTCCGTAAAGGAGGCAGATGAAATGGCCCGTGAGATGTTGGCAAAAATGCAGCTCCCTAGTGTGGATAATATCATGAATAGCTATGCCTTCCAATTGAGCGGAGGTATGCGCCAAAGGGTAGGAATTGCTATGGCCATGACGTTTCAACCCAAGCTCTTGATGGCAGATGAGCCTACCAGCGCTCTAGACGTAACAACTCAGGCACAAATTGTGCGTCAGATGATGGAACTTCGGGATAGCTATCAAACGGGTATTATTTTGGTGACCCATAATCTTGGTGTAGCGGCTTATATGGCCGATAAGATCGTCGTGATGAAAGAAGGTAGTATTGTCGATATGGGAAATCGAGATGAGGTGCTTCGTTGTCCTCAAAGCGATTATACAAGAAAACTTTTAGACTCGGTGCCTTCTCTGGATGGTGAGCGTTATGTTTGAAGCGGAAAATATGATTCTGGAAACGAAAGACCTTGTAAAGCGTTTCCCTGTAGCAAATCATCGGTTCCTTACGGCCTGTGATCATATTTCTTTACAGTTTTATAAGGGACAAACCTTGGGTATTGTAGGGGAAAGCGGCTGTGGCAAAAGTACTTTTATGAAAATGCTGGTTCATCTGGAGGAACCAACCGAAGGAGAAATCCTTTTTCATGGTGATGATATCTCAAAATATAGTGGCAAAAAACGTTGGAAAAATCGACGGAAAATTCAAATGGTTTTTCAAGACCCTATGGCCTCCTTTGACCCTAAAATGAAAATCAAGGACATCATCTGTGAACCACTTCTGAATTTTGGCCTAATATCTAAAAAGGAAAAGAATGAGGTAGCTAAAAAATATCTGGAAATGGTGGAACTCCCTGCGGAAATGACCAACCGATATCCTCATAATATGAGTGGCGGTCAGCGACAGAGAGTGGGGGTGGCACGAGCTCTGACTTTGGAGCCGGAAGTTATTATTTGTGATGAGGCCACTTCGGCTTTGGATGTATCTGTACAAAAAAATATTTTAGATTTGGTAGCGAAATTACAAAAAGAAAAGGGGATTGCTATCGGTTTTATATGTCATGATGTGGCCTTAGTTAGCCAAATTTCCCACCAGATCGCTGTAATGTATTTGGGAAATATTGTTGAAATTCTCCCTGGGCAACACCTCAAAGATGAAAGTTTTCATCCTTATACCAAGGCATTGATGTCTTCCATCTTTCACATTCATATGGATTTTGATGCAAGAATTAAGAGTCTTTCAGGCGATGTCCCCAGTCCTTTGGATGTTCCCACGGGCTGTCCTTTTCAGAATCGCTGTGATTGCTGTATGGAAATCTGCAAAAAGGAAAAACCACGATTGAAAACGGTAGGGGAGTTTCATCAAGTAGCGTGCCACCTGGCTTTATGAGATCATGATGAAACAGAATTCCTTTACTTCCGGAAGCATCGGTAAAAGTATTTTCCTTTTTTCCCTACCTCTGTTGGCCAGCAGCTTAATTCAACAACTATACAGCACGGTAGATTTGATTTGCGTGGGACGATTTACCGGGACCGAATCCTATGCGGCTATTGGGGCCAGTGATTTGATTATTACTTGCCTTATTGGCTTCTTTTATGGCATGGCCGTAGGAACGAATGTAGTCGCAGCCCATTACTGTGGTAGCGGTGACAGTGAGAAACTAAAAAAGCTCATGAAGACCGTTGTTATTATGGGTGTTGTAGGTGGTCTGATTCTGATGGCTATAGGACTTTGCCTAGCGCCGACCTTCCTTACTTGGATGAATACCCCTACTGAGATCTACGGTTTGGCCGTGCGGTATCTGCGGATTTATATGCTGAGCATCGTTTCTATTGTGCTTTATAATCTCTGTTCCGGAATTCTTCGCGCTATGGGGGATTCTCGTTCTCCTATGATTTTTCAGCTAATCGGCTGCATTGTGAATATCATTTCCGATCTCCTATTCATTGCTGTTTGGGATATGGGCGTTACCGGCGCAGCTCTGGCTACATTTTTTTCGCAAACGATTGCCATGCTATTTTGTGTTGTTCATCTGCATCGCTTGGATAAAAAAATCTCTTTGGATTTTTTTCCGCTGTCCTGTCAGTGGGCTCTGCTTGGGCGCATTCTTAAAATCGGTGTTCCTGTAGGAATCCAATCCATTGTTATTACCTTATCTAATATCATCATTCAGTGGAAAATCAACGGCTTTGGCGTTAATGCCATTGCGGCCTTTGCTACCTATTTTAAAGTGGAAATGATTATCTATTTGCCTATTTTAGCATTAGGACAGGCAGTAGTTTCTTTTGTTGGACAAAATTATGGTGCTGAACAATTTGATCGCATGAAATATGGCTTTCGTTGCTGCCTTCTGTTTGGCCTGATTTTGACGGCATTTCTCAGTACGTTATTGATATTCACAGGAAACCATATCTTTGGCTTATTTACTGATGATAGTGCTGTTATTCGCTATGGGTATAGTATCATTTCCATTGCCTTTCCCTTTTATTTTCTTTATGCGATATTAGAATGTTACAGCTCCAAGTTGCGTGGTGTGGGACGAGCCGTTGCTCCCATGCTGATTACGCTTGTCAGTTTTTGCGGCGTCCGAATTTTTCTTCTTTTAGTGCTCCTTCATGTCCGTTATGAGATCACAACTGTGGCTGTAACGTATCCTATTTCCTGGGCCGTTGCCACGGTATTACTGTGGATTTACCATGGTATTGTGGAAAAACGAATTTGACGGAAATAACAAACTTATATGAAGCATAAAAACGTTGGTTTTAGCTAAAATGCCTTAACGAATATCTTGAAATAGAGTAAAAGCATTCGTTACGGCATTTTGTATTTTACAACAATTATATAGAATTAAAATTAGAGGAAAATGCAATGTAATCAATATATGGAGAAATGAACGGAATTGATACACAGGTGGGAGAGGTTAATATTCCTAATTTTATTTCAACGGGAACAAACGATAGAATCGTATTTCTGATATAAAGATATAAGGGCTAATTAAAAAACATAGGGTAATATACTATAGTTTATCTGCTCTGTTTCACTCTATATCATCTGGGCAAGCGCCTGAGTTCCGCCAGATAAGTAACCATTGACGGTTACAACACTGGCAGATGGAACTGCACCGACATCACTGTTTCCTGCCGCTGTGAAATATACAGTCAGAACTTTACCATTTGATGTATCGGTGTATTCGGTAGGCACGGTAGAAATATCAGCCGAGGATGCTTGCGGCTGATCAGTTGTTGTTTGCCCGGCATTATTTGAATTACTACACGCTGCAAAAGAGAGAACCAAAAACAATCATAAAACAATAGAAATAATTTTTTTCGTGTTTACTCACTCCCTAATAAAATTTGTAAATGAAACAGGCTCTTGTTCAGGCAAAGCAATTCTTGCCTTTTTTCCTGCTTCAATACATTTTAGATAATATGCCATATTTCTGCCGAGAAAGCGCATTACCTGCATTCCTTCAGCATCCTGCCTTACCTCATCAGGTGTAGTGCCGTGCACCATATTCCAATATCTTGAAGAAATAATCGGCATCTGAGAAATTGTATAATATTTATTCATTTGGTCAAAGGTTGCTGTTGTTCCGGCTCTTCTTGCGGAAACAACTGTTGCGGCAGGTTTAAAGCTGAAGGATTTACCACCGTTTCCACAGAAATCGGAATAGAACAATCTGTCCATAAAGGCAGTCATATTGCCTGCTGCAGCGGCATAGTGAACGGGCGTACCGAAAATAAAGCCGTCTGCCTGTATTGCTTTTTCCCTGCATTTATTTACAACATCGTCAAAAACACATTTGCCTGTTTTTACACAGGACTTGCAAGCAATGCAGCCGCCTATGGGTTTATTTTGTATCCAAAGAATTTCGGTTTCAATTCCTTCGTTATTCATTGCTTTTGCAACCTCGCAAAGAGCAGTATAGGTACATCCGTTTTTATGCGGACTCCCGTTTATCAATAACACTTTCATAGTACAATTACTCCTTATCAATTATTTTAGTTCCGCCGAAAACAGCGGACATTTCCATATGATTAAGTGCAGTATCTATTGCGTTTACTTCATCGTTGGTTAATTCAATATCAGCAGCGCCTGCATTTTCCCTTAACCTTTCAAGTTTTCTTGTGCCGGGTATCGGAACGATCCAGGGCCTTTTGCAAATCATCCACGCAAGCGAAATCTGTGCAGGAGTTGCATTTTTACCGTTTGCTATATCATAAAGCAAGTCAATAAGATTTTTATTTTTTTCTATCGCCTGAGCTGTAAACTGCGGCATTATACTTCTGTAATCGTACTTTTTATCAAAAGTAGAATTTTCATCATATTTACCGCTTAAAAATCCGTTTGCTATTGGACTGAATGCAACTAAGCCTATACCTAATTCATCAAGAGTCGGGAACAATTCTTCATATTGGCGAGCCATCATTGAGTATCTGTTTTCAACTGCTGTAACAGGACAAACTGCATTTGCTCTGCGAAGATAATCTTCATGAACCTCCGATATACCCCAATGAAGAATTTTGCCCTCCTTAATCAAGTCTGCCATTATCTGTGCTACGGCTTCAGGCTCAACAGCAGGATCAATGCGGTGCTGAAAATATAAATCAATATGGTCGGTTTGCAGCCTTTTTAGGGAGCCCTCAACTGATTTGCGGATAACTTCAGGTCTTGCGTCAGGTATCAGAGCGCGATTAACATTGCTATCCTCCATATCAAAGCGAATACCGAATTTACTCACGATTTTAACTCTATTGCGGTAAGGCTTTAATGCTTTGCCGACAAGCACTTCATTACAATGCGGGGCATCTTGAGTTCCGTAAACCTCCGCAGTATCAAACAAGTCGTATCCTGCTTCTGCAGCTCTTCGGATTATTTCAATCGCTTCATTATCCTTTGTGGGTGCACCGTAAGCGTGAGAAAAACCCATACAGCCAAGACCAACCGCACCTACCTCAAATCCTTTTGTTAGAATCTGTTTTTTCATAGTTTACACGTTCTTTCCCATTTCATAGGCTTCTTTCATAACAGGCATATTCTTAATTGCACCTGCTTCATAAACACCCTTGCCGTAAATAACGCCCATTTCCTTTGAACCTTTAAGACAAGCTGCAAGACCTCTGAAGCATTCAAGGGTACAGTCCATAACTGTGTCACTATCTTCGGCTGCTGTCATTATGTAATAAAATTCTTTATTGTCAATCTGCGTCCAGCGTGCAACACATCGGTCAATCAGCGCTTTCATCTGTGCATCAATAGAATAGAAATACACAGGACTTGCCATAACGATTACATCTGCTTCCTGAAATTTATCAAGAATTTCACCTATATCATCCTTGACTGCACACTTGCCGCTGCTGTCTTTACAATAATAGCAGGCATTACAATATTTGATTTTTTCCCCGCGGATAAATATTTTTTCAACATCGTTGCCGCTTTCCTTTGCGCCCTTAACAAATTCATCGCAGAGCAAATCTGAATTGCCGCCCTTTCTGGGACTTCCTGATAAAACTAAGACCTTTTTCATAGTTGTTCCTTTCAATTGATTTTTTTTAAAAGAGAAATACTTCTTAACTTTAAATGGATATTTTTTAATTTTTATTATTTATTTAAGTGGTCAATCCATGCTTTAACATCTGATTCCGATACGCTTGATTGAAATCTTTCACCCTCAAGCCAATTGCCCGTACCTGCCATTTCTTTAAGCAGTTCGCCGCTTTCCCCTAAGTCTGAGCTTGTTGAGGTACAAAACGGAATAACAGTTTTGTCAGTGAAATCGTTTGCCTTTACAAAAGTATCAACCGGCCATGCTGCAATACCCCACCAAATAGGATAACCAATAAAAACTGTGTCATATGAGTCCCAATTATCCACAGTTGAAGCTATAAGCTCAATATTTCTTGCGCTTTCATTTTCGTGCTCATAGTTTACACGACTGTTATCATTCGTCCAATCTAAATCCTCATCCGTATAAGCATCTTTTGGCTCAATTGCAAAAAGATCGCCGTTTGTTGCTTCAGCAATATATTGGGCGGCGTTTTTTGTGTTTCCGCTTGCCGAGAAATATACTACCAATGTTTTAACTGATTCGGTGGGTCCATTTTCGTTTGACGGCTGTGACGTGGTATTTGATGTTGACTGGTCTTCTGTCGGTACAGATTCTGCATCGTTTTCATTTTGTGTGTTGTTGCTGCAGGCAGCAAAAGCAAATAAAAGTGTAATTACCATAAGGGTTAATAGTGACAAGTAACTATTTGCCGCAGAGGGCGGCGTGACTGTGTGT
>CAZWWH010000008.1:0-80016 GCA_964637365.1 uncultured Peptococcaceae bacterium | reverse complement strand
CTGTTGTAAACGGTAATTCCTACACCACCTATGGTCCCTTGCTCAATATGGATAAGCTTCCC
Source organism: uncultured Peptococcaceae bacterium (assembly GCA_964637365.1). Classification (GTDB taxonomy): domain Bacteria; phylum Bacillota; class Dehalobacteriia; order UBA7702; family UBA7702; genus Cryptoclostridium. The sequence continues at coordinate 79,954 of CAZWWH010000008.1, read as the reverse complement.
GGTGAAGTTTACAATGTCAATGGCGATTTCGAACTCTCCATGGAAATCAAATCATTGGCAGAAATCAAAGACATCCTGGTTTTAAGCGAATCTGCTGACACTGATTATACAGCAGCAGGCAAAACTCTCTATACTGATAAGTACCTCAAATATGACGCCAAAGCTTCTAAACTGGACGTCAATAAAAAGGAATTAACCTTTGACGCCAAAGTTGCCATCAAAGACCGCGATATCACCTGGGTCGCCTTTATGGTCATTGATGTGAACGGCAACTATGCCATCACCAATCCTTACTGGGTTGTAGAAGATACCAATGCCATTGACGGCTTCAGCGACGTGCCCGCCGATGCTTGGTATGCTCCCTTCGTCCTCTTGTTGGCCGAAACCGGTATCATCGACGGTTATCCTGATGGCACCTTCAAACCCGATCGTGAAGTCACCCGTGCTGAATTCGCTAAAATGATGTGCGCCATGTGGATTGAAGACCAGCCTGAAGATGCTCCTGATCTCACTGCCGCCTCCGCTGCAAAAGTTTCCTTCCCTGATGTGAAGGAAAGCGATTGGTTCTATGCATACGTCATGGCTCTGGCGGAAGAAGGCATTGTCAACGGCTATCCCGATGGCACCTTTAAACCCAACGGCAAAATCACCCGTGCTGAAATTGCTACCGTTATTAGCAACTATTGCGGTGATTTGAAGGTCGTGGCGAAGAAAAACTTCAGCGATGTAAAACAGGGACAATGGTTCTATGATTCTGTGATGAATCTTGCCAACGCCGGTTACATTGATGGTATGGGCAATGGAATCTTCGCTCCTAATGACAACGCAACCCGTGCTCAGGCTTCCAAATTCGTTTATGTAGCCTTGAATGATGGGTTCCTTCTGAACGAAGTGCAATAATAAAATAGAATTGTTAATCCTTTGTGGTCAAGAAGAAAGGTTGGGTTCCAATGGAACCCAACCTTTTTTGCTATTTATAAGCCCTTGGAGAATTGCTCCAAGGGCTTTGTGTATTTATTGTAGTGATTTCGTCGAGGGACACGATGATATGAAGTCGAACAGTACCGAGCTATATGATTGTTTTTTCTTCTTCATAGCGGAGACGGAGAGTCTCGGTAATGATCCGTTGAGAAAACAGCTTATTCTCAAACTGTCGGACTGGCATAATCCCCATGAGGGAGTTGGTGACAAAGCATTCCTCAAAGGTTCCGATTTCTTCCGGAAAAACGACTCGTTCCGTCACCTTCCAGTGTGAGCAGATATATTGTCGCAGAATTCCGTTGAGCATTCCGCAGGCCAGAGCCGGAGTTATCATTTCGCCGTCTCGCACAAAAAAGAGGTTGGTTGCAGCCCCTTCGGTCAACGCTCCCTTGGTATTGAGGAATATCGGCTCATCCCAGCCACGAGCCTTGGCTGCCCGTTTTTCCATGAGACAGTCTCCATAGTGAAAGGTCTTGTGGTAGGTCAGTGGCGAAGTCTCATTTCTGCGGATTTGACTGAGACCCAACACAAACCCTTTTTCATGTTGAGGCGCCTCATAGGGATTGGAGCGAGTTGTGAAGGTGACGTTTTTTTCCGAAACCATGATTTTCAACACGCCGTGATCCTGGGGATGCTTTTGGACAAAGGAGAGAACCTCCTGTTCCGTTACGCTGGTGTCAATTTGAAAAAACTCCAGAGCCTTTTTGAGCCTATCCAAATGCTTCTTTAATAACACGCAGTGGCTATTCTCTATGGCAATGGTCTCAAAAGCTCCCAAACCGAACATATATCCTTCATCCAGATGAATGGTGATTTCACTCATGGCAGCTCCTTATTATCGCAGCGCTTCCAAAATGGCCTTGGCCTTTTGCAGCGTTTCTTCGTATTCAAATTCCAGTTCCGATTCAAAAGTGATGCCGCCGCCGACACCGAGGTAATAAACGCCGTCTCGGTGAAGGGCCGTGCGGATGACGATGTTTAAGTCCAAGGAACCGTCCAAGGTCATATAACCGATGGAACCGGTGTAAAGGTTGCGGCGGCCGTGTTCCAGTTCATCAATGATCTCCATAGCCCGAATTTTTGGTGCTCCGGTGATGGAGCCGCCGGGAAACGCCGCCCGAATCAGATCCATTGCCGTAAGGTCCTCCCGCAACTCGCCCACAATGGTGGAAACCAAGTGGAACACTGTGGCGTATTCCTCCACGGTGAAAAGCTCCGTTACTTTTACGCTGCCGGGAACGCAGACGTGGTTCAGGTCGTTGCGCTCCAGATCCACAATCATCAAAAGCTCGCTGCGATCCTTGCCGGAATCCTGCAATTCCTGGCGCAGAGCAGCATCCTCTTCGGGAGTCTCTCCCCGCTTGCGTGTGCCTTTGATGGGGCGTGTCTCAATGTTTCGGTTCCTCATCAGTAAAAATCGTTCCGGTGAGGCGCAGATAATCTGAAAATCGCCGTACTGAAAATAACCGCCAAAGGGAGATGGATTGATGCGCCGCAGCTTCAAAAAGGCGTCGTAGGGCGCTTTATCGCTCTTTATGGCCAGATGCTGCGTCATGTTGGCGATATAGATATCCCCTTCGATGATATAGTGAATCATCTTATCGACGGCGTCGAGATAGGCTTCTTTTTTGAAATTAGGCGTCACCGTGATTTCCGCCGAGGGATCCTTTGGTTCCCAAGAGGGAATCGCGGCAATTTCCTCTTCCATTTGGCTGATGGCGTCTTTACTATCTTGCAAATTGCCGTTGGCTACCAGCCATACTCTTTGGGTTTGATGATCCTCAATGATGAAATCATCGTAAAAATTTAAAACGCATTCGGGAATCTCCACTTCTTTGAGATGCCGGGAGGGAATTTGCTCCAGACTTCGGCCAAAGTCGTAGGAAAAATAGCCGATGGCCCCGGAAACGATAGGCAAGTCTGTTTCGTTTTCATCCCGATGTTCTGTCAGGTACCTGCCGAGAAATTCCTCAAAGGATGCCTCCTGGGGTTCTCCGTTGACCAGGAGTTTGTCCCCATTGACCACTGTGAGGTAGGGATGAAGTCCGATGATGGAGTGCTTCCCTAAGTCGTTTCGCAAAGAGGAATCGAGAAATGCTGTGTTGGTTACATCGTGATATCGTTGATATATTTCGTGAATACCGCGGTAAGGCCGCAGCTCTTTTACGATTCTTGTCGTCATTGTCGGCTGCACCACCATTCTTCGCATAAATTGACAAAGTTCTTCAACAAAATATGGCCGTGATCCGTCAGCACGGCTTCCGGATGGAACTGCACACCGTAAACAGGCTCTTTGGTGTGGGAAATGGCCATCACCGCCCCATCTTCGGAGGTAGCGTCGATGATCATGTCTTGGGGCAGGGTTTCCCCTTTTACCACCAGAGAATGATAGCGGGTGACGTTAAAAGGATTGGCCACACAGTGAAACAGCCGTTCCCCATTGTGATGAATGGACGTCACCTTGCCGTGCATGGGACGTGTGCCTTTTTCTACCGTAGCGCCGAAAACATGACCAATGACCTGATGCCCCAGACATACGCCTAAAATTGGTATTTCACCATGGAATTCTCTAACGATTTCTTCGGACAAACCTGCTTCGTCAGGGCGTTTTGGCCCAGGAGAAATAATGATGCCCTTGGGGTCCATGGCGCGGATTTCCGCCGTGGTCAGCGCGTCGTTGCGATGCACGATGATTTCCTCTCCCAACTCTTGAAAGTAAGCGGTGAGATTATAAACGAAGGAGTCGTAATTATCGACCATTAAAAACATTTCGTTCCCCTTGCTTTATGATAATTTTTCTATCGGGATACAACCTATAATTATAGCGGAAACAAGTGTTGTCCACAAGCATTTTTTTGCGGAAAACCCTGAGCGACCCTTTATCTGATTGGTAAAGTTCCCCGCAATTTCGCGCCATAGGGTAGAATGAATCGCAGCGCTTGAGGGCAAATCTCCATTTCTGCGCTATCAGTGGCAATGATTTCACCGTCAATGCAGAAGCGCTGATTTTTTGCGGTGGAGAAGACCGCCTTTTTTACTCTACGATAATGAAGCAGTGGGCCAAACGTATCATTGTCCAGGTGCTTTCCAGCTTTATATTGGCTCAATAATTGAGAGAATTTCAGCCGGCTAATGGGCTTTACGATACAGACATCCATCCACCCGTCGTTATATTCTGCCTTAGGGGCGGCAAAATACCCGCCGCCATAGGCTTGTCCGTTGGCGAAGGAGGCCAGAAGATAGGTGCCTTCAAAGGTTTCTTTGTCATCCAGTGTTACTTTCATCTCAATGCCTAAACGGTGGAAGAGCCGCCAAACCAGCGCTACAGTGTAAGCCACTGGCCCTGGCAGAAAACGGGAAAATCGGTGAACATCGGCGGCGGTTTCGGCGTCGATTCCCAAGTTACAGAGATTGACGGCGTAACGGCCGCAAACCCGAATCAAATCAATGGCCTGGGCTGTTCCCTTTAGTTGCTTGTCAATGTCGAGAAACGGCGCCTTCTCTTGGAACACTCTGGCAAAATCATCCCCTGTGCCGCAGGGAATCAGGCCTGCTTCTCCGCATCCCCGCGCCATAAGGCCATTGATCATTTCGTTGAGGGTGCCGTCGCCTCCCACAGCGTAAAACCGGGCTTGGACTTCCGGTGGGTATTGGGCGGCAATGCGGTAGGCTTCGCCAATGTCCTGGGTTTGAATGACTTCAAAATCACATGGAAGGGCCGTACAGTGATGATGGATATCGTTTAAAATTTTCTCCTGATATTTCCCTTGACCCGCAATGGGGTTGATGATGAAAATATGTTTCATTGTTTCCTCGTAACTTTTTATCTGTTATTTTATTTTGATGCCGCTGACCCAAAGAAAGACCGCAGCCAAAAATTCATCGGGACGGAGCGAAGCCAAGGCGCGGAGCTTCGCCCTGGAACCTCCTCGTGAAACAGACTTTAGCTGGCGGCAGAGAATGGTGACCGTACCCTTGTCATCCAATGTCTCTATGGTTTTTTGAATGGTTTTGCGGCGGTTAAAGCCGAACTCATCCATAGTCTTGCGGTGAAGGACGTATTCCCTTACACTTCTTTGGATGGCGCTGAGATAGGCTTCCTCGGAGTAAACGCGAGTGGGCTCTGCGCCAAAAATTTTTCCCACAGCTTCGGCGCCGGCGAAAAACAGCGTTTCCGGTATCTGAGGGTCGCCAGAACAGCGTTTGGTGATCTCCCGCCGCAGAGTGCTCGCTGATAGTTTTCCCAGGGGATTTCGTTCCTCACAACGGAGTAGTCGTGCCGTTTCCTTTAGCTTGCTTCTGTCATGGGGGGAAATACGGCAAAAGGCTGTGGGTAGGAAGGTGAAATACCGCCCGCGGTACCGTCCGTAATGTTTCATGGCATCGAGATAGCCTAAGCGAATATTTCGACGGGACTGTTCCTTGGTGAAGTTCAGTACCGGTCCCAAATCATGGCAGGGACGAATCAGTTCGCAGCGCTGGCCGATGCTGGGCTTTGGCTCCAAATCTATGCCCACTGCGTTGAGATCCACGGAAAGGGTCATTTCCGCTCCTCGGTTTAAAGCCATATTGGTAGGGACATTGTCGTGATAACCGCCGTCCACATGAATTTTACCGTCAATCAGTTGATATGCCAAGGCTGGAAACAGCGCGGAAGACGCCATTAGATATTGATGCAGCTGCCCTTGGGGAATTTGGTCAATAAAGTATTCCTTCGCTTCAGAGCTTTTGCCGTCCAGCATCACCGTAGTCAGACCAAATAAAATGGGGGAGCGCCGAACGGCGTTTTCGTCCACATGGGCCGTGATCAGCTCCAACAGCGGCGAGGTGTCCAGCCCTACGCTGCGGTATTTATGGACATTTTGCAAATATGTTTTGGCGGTGGCCAAAAGTTTTGTCGCTTCTGTAATATCGTCGTCTTCGGACAGCCGCAACACCTGGGGGGTGTCAATTTCACTCCAAAGGGCTTCGGCCTTGTCATAATCTCCCTGGGCGAACAAAGCGCCGTTTAAGGCTCCTACCGAAGTGCCGGTGACTATGGAGAATTCTATTTCCAATTCCCGCAGAGCCTTCCAAACACCAATTTCGTAGGCGCCTCGGGCGCCGCCGCCCCCAAATACCAAGGCATTTTGGGTCATGGGATTATCCTACCTCCTTTCCGCAATCATAGAAAGAGCAGGCCGCAAATACCACCGATCAGAAATAGCTGAAGGGGGCCTGCCTTTTTTACAAAGGCCAATAGCAGCAGAATCACAAAGAGCAGCCAGGAAATGGCGCCCTGAAAAACCGTCTCAAAATGGAGCAGCGAAGTTTGGAAGATTTGAAAGGCCACAGTGCCGATGAGGGCCACTGCCACAGGAACTACGCCGTAAAAAATCTTGGAAAAGGTTTTGTTCTCTTTAAAATTAGGAAATTTGTGGCATAATACCGTAATCAAAAGAAAGGGCAGCAAAGCTAAGGCGAAGGTTGCCACAATACCGCCCAAAACACCAGCGGCGGAAAATCCCGCGAAGGTCGCCATATTAACTCCAAAGGCCCCCGGGGTGATTTCCGATAGAGAGATATAGTTGGTCATGTCTCCCAGGGAGAACCATCCATATTCCGCAGATAAGTGTTTTAAAAAAGGCAGGGTTGCATAGCCGCCGCCAATGCCGAATAGTCCGATCTTTAAAAATTCCCAGAAGAGGGTCAAATAAATCATTGTTTTTCCCTCCCTGCGAACAGAATCCCTAATATGGCCCCGGTAATGATGAAGTAAATGGGGTTCACGCCCCAGAGGATATTGATCAATAAAGCACAGAGAAAGATTCCCGCTGTTACCAGGTCTTTGATGCTGCGCCGTCCCATATTCCAAAGGGTCTTAATCAGCAATGCCGTAATGGCAATATTCAAACCCCGAAAGATTTTTTGTATGACTTCATATTCCGCCAAATTGCGGAAGAAGGCGGCAATCACAGTAATCAGAATCAGCGACGGTAAAATCATGCCCAGTGCCGCCGCTACTGCTCCTTGAAAGCCTTTGAGCCGATATCCCAAAAAAGTAGCCGTATTCACCGCCACGATTCCCGGTACTGACTGGGCCAGGGCAAAATAGTCGTATAGGGTATCGTTGTCGATCCATTGCTGCTTTTCAATAAGCTCCCGTTCCAATAAGGGCAGCATGGTGTAACCGCTGCCGAAGGTTAGAACGCCAATTTTAAAATAAGTGAGGAAAATTTTGAAAAATGTCATGGCCGATTCCCGAAAATATCATTCTCTGTTAAGATACCGCACCAAGACGTTTTTAATGCCTAACTTTAAGCCAGACTTGGCGTAAAAACGGTGGCGACGTTCCATCAATTCCGGAGTATCATCGTGGGTAATGGAACCGGTGCATAGAAAAACCTTATAGCAATGGCGTGCCTTCGCGATTTCTATGGCATGGTTCATGATGGTCTCTCCCACCTTTTGTCCGTGGAGATTTTGATCGACAATTACATTTTCAATATAAGCTGCTGGTGAGCCGTTACGGCTTAAATTCGGCATAATGGTCAGATGTACTGTGGCGATAATCTTGCCATCCCGCTCCGTCACCAAAAGGTAGGAGTTCTTATTTTGAAGAATTTCCGTAAAGGCCGCCTTCCGTTCCGGGGTAATGGCGGTGTCCTCATCGTGATGGAGCTGGTGATAAAGAGCCAGCAGCTGCCCCAAATCATGTTCCTTAATTTTGCGAATTTGATCCATCATGTCCTCCATAATTTTAATTTTTTCCTTTCATGAATAAATGTATTATACCATGGCAATGGTCTGTCCTCAATACTGTGATAAATTTTGTGAAATTCTTTGCATGGTATCTTCACCATTTTGTCACAGAGATGCCCTTGTGAAACCAAGAAAACGGGGTAAACTAAGGTCAGAAATTGAGATATGACCATAAAACCCCCAGACAAAGGAGGCATCTTCCATGAACGATGATGAAAGATACTACAAAAACTACCCAGAACAAAAAATCGAACCGCAATCCGAAGATTCCCAAAGCGCTTCCCCAGAGCGTGAAACTGTTGTCCAAGAAATGGAGGTTTATCCCGTTTGCGGCAGCCACGGACAAGAGTTCGATGTGACACCGAAAAATGATTCATTCCCAAAAAAGAAAAGAAGTCTTGGTAAAAAAGTCGCCATGTTTTTTTGCGGCATTGCCGCAGTGGCGGTGATTGCCTTTAGTTCCATCGGTGTTTATAGCGTGTTTTTTGACAAGGACAGCAATGACGCTACACCTGTAACGCAAAACCAGACCTTGCAGCAAACCGCTGCTTCCGATGGGGAAGCTCTTTCCGTAGCAGCCATTAATGAAAAGGTCTCTCCCTCTGTAGTTGGTATTGCCGGAGAAAGCGGCGCTGGCACTGCCAGCGGTACCGGCATTATCATCAAAGAAAACGGCTATATTATGACGAACGCTCATGTGGTTAGCGGCATGAGTAATCTCACTGTCACGCTTCAAGATGGTACGGAGAAATCTGCGGAACTGGTGGGTAGCGATACTTACACAGACTTGGCAGTGATTAAAATTGAAGGCTCCGGTTACACCGCCGCGGAATTGGGCGATTCCGATCAGTTGGTGGTAGGAGAAGAAGTAGTGGCTATCGGGAATCCTTTGGGGCAGAGCTTCGCGGGCTCCGTGACCAACGGCATTATCTCTGCTCTGGATCGCTCCGTTGAAATTGAAGGTCAGACCATGCATTATATCCAAACCAACGCCGCCATTAATTCCGGTAATTCCGGCGGTCCCTTAACCAATATGCAAGGCCAGGTCATCGGTATCAACTCCGCAAAAATTGATACCACCGTAGCCGAAGGTATGGGCTTTGCGATTCCCATCAATGAAGCGGTCCCTATTGTTAATGAACTGATGGAATACGGTTACGTAACCGGTCGCCCCTCCATTGGTATTTCCTGCTCCGACATTAATGAAACTGCCGCGGCTTTTTACCGGGTGCCCACTGGGGCTTATGTAGCTGCGATTGCGGAAAATGGAGCCGCCGCCAAAAGTGATTTGAGAGTTGGCGATATCATTACCTCTATCAATGGTACTGAAATTTCCAGCACCTCCCAGTTAAATGGTGTGAAAAATCAATTAAAAGCCGGCGATACTGTTGAACTCACGGTTTACCGTATGGCGACCGGTGAAACCCTCACCATAAAAGTAAAATTGACGGAAACAGATCCTGAAACCCAGGAAGCCCTCCAAAAACAAATCGAACAACAGCAACAACAGCAACAACAGCAACAAGAACAGCAGCAGCAACAGCAACAGCAACAGCGGGATAATGGATTGGGAGGTCTCTTTGGCTTCTAATGGAAAACCCGCTAAATTGATGATAACGGTGTCAAGCCCCAAAGGAAAACTCTTGTGTACATTTTTGTACGCTTCGAACTTCTCCTTTGGGGCTTTCCTTGTTCTAAGCCCATTGGTTGCGTTATCCCATGGTATTCCCGAAAAAGGGATCATCGGCTTGTCCTGAATGAATAGGATTGTGGTTTACCTACAATTTCCCGTTGCCTTCTTTCCTGCCGTCGTTTGATGGAGCGGAGTAAAAGACGTTTCCCAAAATGATCTCCGTTTATAGTATGATAGATGACTAAGCCGCCGATAAAGTCTGATCATCAGCAAAATTCCTGAGCGTGCGACCACTTGGGTTCATTTGGGTACGCGGCGTGTCTGTATGGTCGAAGACCAAGGAAGTTTTACTGACTCTAAGCCTTTCTTGACAGGCTATCATCTTGCCGAAAACTGGGTTTTCGACAAGATGCCCCATCTATGGTATGATAGATGGGGATTTGTTTTTATGATTTAAAAAATTTTTCTCAGCCCTGTAACGAAAAGGCAATTTTTCCGATAGATAGGCAAAGGAGGTGATACCGTGGCTGATTTCGATGAGGTTTACCGTCAATATGGCGAGATGGTTTTCTGTTTTTTAATGAGCCTTTGCCATGAGGAAGATACGGCCCAGGAGCTTATGCAGGAAACTTTTGTCCGCGCAGTGCGGGACATCCGCCGTTTTGACGGCAGCTGCAAGGTATCCACATGGCTTTGCCAAATCGCTAAGCATCTGTGGTATCAGGAATTGGAACGGCGAAAGAAGAAAGGTACCGTGCCTCTGGATGAGTCTTTGGTCCAAGGCGGCCAATCCATGGAAGCTTCCCTTTGTCTCAAGGAAGAAAAAATGGAGATGTTCAAATGCGTCCACGATCTTGACGAGACCTCCAAAGAGGTTTTGCTGCTGCGCATCACTGGCGCATTCTCCTTTCGGGAAATCGGCGAAATCTTCCAACGCAACGAAAATTGGGCGCGGGTTACCTTTTACCGCGCCAAGCAAAAGCTCGTGAAGATGAGAAAGGACGATGAATTATGAAATGTGAGATTATACGTGACCTGCTTCCTCTCTATGCCGACGGCCTGGTTTCCGATGCCAGCGCCACTGCCATTGAAGAGCACCTTGCCCAATGTCCCCATTGCCGCCGTGTTTATGAAGCGATGAAGACCGAAGTGGCCCTTGGGAAAGCCCCTTCTATGAAAGACCGAGCGGAACTTCAGCCTCTAAAAAAACTGAATCGGAAGGTCAAGCGGTGTATTGCCGTGGTCATTGCGGCGGCAGCCTTCTGCTGCGTGGGGCTTTTCGTCGGCTATCAGTACTTCTTCCGCATTGGCTGGGATATTGCCGCAGCGGATACTAAAATTTCCATAGAGTACTATGATTCTGATGAATTTGAAAATTATGAGGTCGATGGCGGCGTGCTCTCCATTTCGGTGGCCTCTCGCAACGATGGACGGACCATTGCCGGATCTTGGAATGAGGAGACCAGAACCCTTACGGTGAAGGAGCGTCTTAACGGCCCCGATTATATGACGAGAAAAGCCCATTGCGGCGTGACCTTTGTGGACGCTGGCCATTATTATGCCTCTGACGGCACTGTGCTGCCGGTTACGGAAGACAGTGTGATCCGTATTCAATTTGAAGACAAAACGGAGACCTTCTATTTGAAGGATTTGGCGGAACAATATGTCACAGAAAAATAAATGAAAATTATGTTAAAAAGGAGTGTCATAGGACGCTCCTTTTGCATAAAAAATGTATAAAATTATATTTTATGTTGTTTGTATTATAATACTTTGGAGAGAAACTCTTGGAGTCTGGGATGTTTGGGATGTTCAAAAAATTCCTTGGGCTCGTTTTCCTCCAGGATTGTTCCTTCATCCATAAAGAGCACTCTGGTACCGACTTCTCTGGCAAAGCCCATTTCGTGGGTTACTACCACCATGGTCATGCCTTCTACGGCCAATTCCTTCATAACGTCCAGCACCTCGCCGATCATTTCCGGATCCAAGGCGCTGGTGGGCTCGTCGAAAAGCATAACATCGGGATTCATCGCCAGTGCCCGAACAATGGCCACACGCTGCTTCTGGCCCCCAGAAAGGCTGTTGGGGTAAACGTCGATTTTATCGGGCAAGCCAACCCGCTGGAGCAGATCCTCGGCCTTTTGGTCGGCTTCGCTTTTGTTCATGATTTTCAGCTTCACTGGCGCAAAGGTGATATTTTCTCGCACTGTCATATGGGGAAAAAGGTTAAAATTTTGGAACACCATACCCATTTTCTGACGAATTTTGTTGATGTCAGCTTTAGGGTCGGTAATTTCTTTCCCCTCAAACCAAATTTCTCCCTGGGTAGGCTTTTCCAGCAGATTCAGACAGCGGAGAAAGGTGGATTTCCCCGAACCAGAGGGACCAATCACCACAACCTTTTCCCCTTTTTCAATGTGTTGATCAATGCCCTTTAAAACGTGATGGTCACCAAAACTTTTATTAAGATTTTTAACGTCGATCACTTTTCCCAAGTCTCCTTTCCACATATTTTAAAATGGCCTGGAGTCCGATGACGAGAATCAAATACATTACCGCCACGGAAATCAGGGAAGTAAAGGCGTCGTAAGTGCGGCTGCGGACGATATCGCCGGCTTTGGTCACATCCATGATGGCGATATAGCCCACAATGGAGGTTTCCTTCAGCAACACGATAAATTCATTGCCCATGGCCGGCAAAATATTTTTGATGGCTTGGGGCAAGATGATGGAACGCATGGTAGAGGCGCCGCTTAGCCCCAGGGAACGCCCGGCTTCGTTTTGGCCCTTATCCACGGCGTTAATCCCTGCCCGGACAATTTCCGCCACATATGCCCCGGAATTAATACCAAAGGCCAGCATGGCCACGGGAACACCATTTCTCACGTTGGAAAAAATGACGTAATACATAATCATTAACTGCACCAAAACAGGGGTTCCGCGAATCACTGTCAAATATAATCCACAGATTTTGTCGAGGATAAAGAGCTTTCCCGTTTCTTTGTGGTAAACGCGGATAATGGCGATAACCACGCCGATGAGCACCCCGATCATTGTGGCCACCAGGGCAATTTTTAGAGTGTTCCCCAGACCTGTCAAAAACATTTGCCAACGGTCGGCAGTAATAAATGTCGCCGTCAGTTTGTCTAATATGTTCATAAATGACTCCTCTTTGTAATAATGGGAGGTTTTGCAAAAGTTTCACAAAAAGAGAGCTTCGGGAGGATTCGCCGAAGCTCTCGGGCTGTAGAAACGTCTGTTTGAGCCTGCGGTGAAATTATTCCACAGCAGCGGCAGTGGTATGGTTCACCAAGAATTCATCAATCTTGCCTTCGTCGATGAGTCTCTGCAAGGTAGCGTTGATGGCTTCCAGGAGCTCGCTGTTGCCCTTCTGTACGCAGATGGCGTATTTCTCAGTGGTATCGGAACCATCGGCATAGAGCAATTCCACGGCGGTCAAACCTTTGTCAGCATTGACAGTAGCGATGTTTTCCGCGGGAAGTTTGTCGATAACCACAGCGTCAAGACGGCCGCCAATCAAATCCTGAGCAGCTAGGATGGCATTGTTATAGCCATTAGAGGTAGCGTTGGGGATCAGGGGATCGGAATCGTCGGTACCTTTGATAGCGTCGCCGATGATGATGTCACCGGTGGTGCCGCTTTGTACGCCGATGTTCAAGCCGTCCAAATCTTCAATGTTTTCAATGGTTTTGCCTTCAGGCAAAATCACATATTGTTTAGAGGTGGCGTATTCGATGGAAAAGTCTACGTTTTCTTTTCTTTCTTCGGTTACGGTCATGCCGGCAGCGCCAAAGGCAGCTTTCCCGGTCTGAACGGAGGTAACGATGCTGTCGAAGCTCACGTCTTCAATGACGAGCTTTACGCCGATATCTTTGGCGATTTCATTGGCAATGTCAACGTCAACGCCGGCAATTTCGTTGTTGCTGTCTCTGTATTCAAAGGGAGGAAATTCGGCGTTGGTGAACATTACGATTTCCCCTGCTTCTTTGATGGCGTCCAGAGATTGGCTTTGTTGTTCTGCGTCTTTGTTGCTTTCGTCGTTACTGTTGCCACCGCAAGCGGCGAAAGCGAACATCATAACGAGAGCAACCATGAATGCGGTAAGCTTTTTCATAATTGATTCTCCTTTAATATGATAAAAAAATTTTTATATTGTGTAAATCCTATCATAGAAACGAATAAATATCAATAGGTTTTTATGAAAAAACAGCTTCGAAATATTATGAAAATGAAATAATAGAAAAGAAAAAATAGAAAATTTTTTTCCAATAAAAATTTTTGTTGTCTCATCCGCTGTAATTTGTTATAATAAAACAAATGTTTGAAGAAAGGCCATGTGATGATGTGGAAAGAAATCCATTGGACACCGGAAACCTATCAATCATTTCGGGAATATCTGACGACCCTGGCAGATGAGAAGTACCGGAAGTTTCATCAAAAGATTGTTCCCGGCTGTATGACCTTGTTGGGCGTGCGTATGCCTCAACTCCGGCAGCTCGGTAAGGAAATCGCCCAAGGTGACGGCCGGCGTTTTTTGTCCGTGGCGGGCCATGAGATTTATGAGGAAGTGATGCTCCAGGGGATTGTCATCGGCGCCATGAAATCTGATATCGACACCCTTTTGGCCGATGTTGCTGACTTTGTTCCCTTGATTTCTAACTGGGCCTTGTGCGATTGCTTCGTGGGTGGACTCAAAGCAGTGAAACGCCATCGGAAACAGGTGCGGGGATTTTTAGATTCCTATTTGCAGTCGGAGCAGCCCTATGATGTACGCTTTGCCGTGGTAATGCTAATGGATCATTTTACCGAAGAAGCCTATCTGGAAGATTTGTTCGCGGTTTATGACAGCGTTTCCCATCCTGATTATTATGTGAGAATGGCCGTGGCTTGGGCCGTTTCCGTGGCTTATGTGAAATTTCCCGCAGAAACCATGGAGTATCTTAAAAATTGTCGCCTTTCGGACTGGACTTACCAAAAAGCCCTGCAAAAAATTATCGAGTCGCGCCGTGTATCCGAGGGGGAGAAGCAGACGATTCGCGGGATGAAGCTGCGCCGCTCCATTTCATCGTAATGGTGGTATAACCCTTCCTGATTTTGGGAATCCTATTCCATATTTCTTCAGGAGGGGACTATGGATCAATCTTCATGGAAGACCAAGGGCCGTCGTTTCTTTTTGATCGTATGGGCTGCGACTTTTGTTGCGCTATTGTTGGTGCAGATTTTCTTTGCTCTATTCCCCAATTATCAAAAGGAGCGGCGGGCAGAACGCCTTGGGGCGGAAATTCAGCAGGATTTGGATATTGTGATTGCGGCGGCGGAGTCTTACAGCGGTCTAGACGCCTATTTTACCTTAGAGATTGAAGGGGGCCGTTCTTCCTCGGCGGAGCTTCTGCTCAACGGTGTTCCCATTGGCAGCTTTGACCAGGGGATTCTTGGCTTTCGGGCTGCGGAAGGAGATTCTCTGGAGATTCGCGGCGGTACCAAAGGCCTTATCGTTTCTATGGTGGATCCTCCGGAAAATCTTGGCGATACCGTCAAAACCAAGGTGGTTTTGGCCGGTGGTACAAAAATTGTAAGTTTGGGACAAATCGCATTCCGATGAGCATTCCCTTTAAAACCGCTGAAAACCATGGAATTTCCCGAAGAATCGACGGAATCCCCGATTTTTACATCAAATCTCCTTTAATCTTTTTATTGCAGAGCGAGCGGCTTTGCGTTATACTGTATATCGTACCAAGTTAATTGAAATAAGGTAGGAACAAACTGTGCAAAAACGAACAAGAGCCATTGCCATTGACGGTCCCTCTGGCGCCGGAAAAAGCACCGTGGCCAAGGCAGCCGCCAAAAAGCTGGGCTTTCAATATATTGACACTGGCGCGATGTATCGTGCCGTGACCCTAGGTGTGCTTCAAGACCACATCCCTGTGACAGATGAAAGGGCTGTGGTGGAAAGAGCACGCCATTCTGTCGTTATTCTCAAGGATTGCGGTCAGGAAATCGCGGTATCCTTAGATGGAGAAGACGTCAGCGAGGAAATCCGCGGACAGGAAGTAACTGCCAATGTTTCCGCTGTATGCAGCTACGGTGGCGTCCGCGAAGCTATGGTGTCCCAGCAGCGCGCCATGGCCCAGGAGGGCGGCGTGGTCATGGATGGCCGGGATATTTGTAGCCATGTGCTGCCCAACGCTATGCTGAAAATTTTTATGACTGCCTCCGCCGAGGAGCGGGGCCGCCGTCGCCATAAAGAGTGGCAGGAAAAGGGCATTGCCATGTCCTTGGAGGAAATCATTGATGATATCAACCGTCGAGACCATTTGGATTCTACCCGCGCTTTGAATCCCCTGTGCAAAACCGAAGACTCCATTTTGTTGGAAACCGATGGTATGACCATCGACCAGGTGGTGGAGGTAATTGTAAAGTATTGGCAGGAAGTCAGCGGAGAGGGGGAGCCGTCCCATGTTTTATAATTTCATGCGATGTATTGCCGCGTTATTGCTGATCGCCACGAGACGTATTCGCTTTTACGGTAAGGAGAATATCCCCAAAGACGGCGCCGTAATGCTGGTTTCCAACCACATCTCCGCCTTTGATCCTATTTTGGTGGGGCTTGCCACCCATCGCCAGGTGCATTTCGTCGCAAAAAAAGAATTATTCAAGGGGAAATTTTTAAACTGGTTTATGCATAAAATGAACTGTATCCCCATTGATCGAGAAAATTTGGATCGTGCCGCTCTTAGAGATTCCATTTCCGTTTTGAAGGATGGCGGTATGTTAGGGGTTTTCCCCGAAGGTACCCGAGGCAACGGCAAAGAATTGCTGCCCTTTAAAAGCGGCGTTTGTTTCATTGCTTCCCAGTCGCCCTGTACCATCGTTCCCGTGGGTGTGCGTTACGGCGGCCATTTGCTGAATCCCTTCAGTAAACCGGCGGAGGTAAGGATTGGCGAACCCTTCCCTTATGAAGCCCTGGAGGGAGAAAAGCGCAGGGATACCTTGAACCGTATGCTCGCACGACAGGAGGAAGCTGTCAAGGCTTTGGCCTTTCCGGAAACTAACCATGAAACGTTGTAAAAATATAGAATATTTTGTCATAAAAGAGGGGAAATTTTATCCTTTTTCTTTGCAGGAAAATTTAGACAATAGTAGAATTCTTAAAGGATAGGAATGCCTATGAAGATCATTACCGCGCAAACAGCGGGTTTTTGCTTCGGAGTGAAGCGAGCCATTAAGATGGCTTTGGACGCCGCATCCACCGGTGAAATTTGTTCCTTAGGGCCGTTGATTCACAACCCTCAGGAGGTGGCTCGTTTGGCAAAGCTCGGTGTTTCCCAGGTTGATTCTGTAAATCATCTTCAGGGCGACGGCGTTATCATTCGTTCCCATGGCGTACCGCCTGGGGTTATGAACGATTTGCGCAAAAAAGGCTGCCACATTGTGGACGCCACCTGTCCTTTTGTGAAAAAAGCTCAATCCATTGCCGCAAAGCTTCAGGCAGAGACCGGATGTGTGGTGGTGGTGGGTGATAAAAACCATCCCGAGGTC
The DNA here is from genome assembly GCA_964637365.1 of uncultured Peptococcaceae bacterium. GTDB lineage: Bacteria > Bacillota > Dehalobacteriia > UBA7702 > UBA7702 > Cryptoclostridium. The sequence continues at coordinate 63,039 of CAZWWH010000008.1, read as the reverse complement.
ATCGGGATTCTGGGATTTCTGGAGGGAAACGCCATTGTCCTTAACAGCTTGGACGAGGCGATGGAAGCGGATTTTCCGGAGAAAGTCGGCGTATTGTCTCAAACCACCCAGACCATGGAGCGGTTCCGGCAGATTGTCGATTATATCAAAAGCCGTGTGGCTGATGTCACTGTTTACAATACCATCTGCAAAGCCACGTCAGAGCGGCAGGAGGAAGCTGCGGCTCTGGCCAAAAAGGTGGATTTGATGTTGGTCATCGGCGGTAAAAATAGCGCCAACACCAAAAAGCTGGCGGACATTGCCCGGAAAAACGGCGCCGAAACCTATACCGTGGAAACGGTGGAAGAGATCATAAACATTAAAAATCAAATAAAAAAATCAAATTTTTCTGAGGAACTAACAGTTGGAGTCACCGCTGGTGCCTCAACCCCCAAATGGATCATTGAGGAGGTTACGGAAAAAATGAAGGAGGACAATGTAATGGAAGAGAAAATTATGAATGAAGTCGAGGCGGAAGTGACCGCAGCACCGGAAGTGGAAGAAGAAGAAACCATGGCTGCTTCTTATGCTGCTTTCAATAAAGACTTCACCGTGATTCGCCGCGGCGAACGCCTTACCGGCACGATCATCAAAGTGACTGATAGCGAGGTAATGGTAGACATCGGCGGAAAGAGCGAAGGCGTGATTCCTCGCAGCGAATTCACTCCCGCAGAAGCGGAAAATCTTACCGAAATCTTCCACGAAGGCGATGAAGTAGAAGTCATCGTTGTAAGAAAAGAAAATGAAGATGGTCATCCCATCCTCTCCAAAAAGAAAGTGGATGTGGATATTGCTTGGGATAAAATGACCAAAATGATGGAAGACGGCGAAGTCCTCGAAGGGAAAGTCATGGACGTAGTCAAAGGCGGTCTCTTGGTGGATGTGGGGCTGAAAGGCTTTGTACCTGCTTCCTTAGTGGAAATCGGTTTCGCCAATCAGCTCGACGCTTACAAAGGCAAAGCCATTCAGGCCAAAATTCTGGAATGTGATAAAAATCATAACAAACTTATTCTTTCCAGAAAAGCATTTTTGGAAGAAGAAAAAGCCAAAAAACATGACAAAGTCTGGGCCGAAATCGAAGAAGGCCAAACCCGTCACGGCGTGGTTCAGAGAATCACCAACTTCGGCGCTTTCGTTGATTTGGACGGTGTTGACGGTTTGCTTCATGTTTCCCAGATGGCCTGGTATCGCGTGAACCATCCCTCGGAAATCTTGAACATCGGTGATGAAATCGACGTTTACGTTCTCTCCGTGGACAGAGAAAACGAAAAAATTTCCTTGGGCCTGAAACAGCTCATCCCCAATCCCTGGAGCCTCGTGCCCGACAAATATCCCGTTGACGCCATTGTCGAAGCCAAAGTGGTTCGTCTCGCAACTTTCGGCGCTTTTGTGCAGTTGGAACCCGGCGTAGAAGGTCTCGTACACATCTCCCAGCTTGCCTGGGGCAGAGTTGCCAAAACCGAAGACGCTGTTCAGCCCGGCGATATTGTTAACGTTAAAGTCCTCGGTTTCGACCTGGACAGCAAAAAAATCAGCTTGAGCATCAAAGAAACCTTGGATCGTCCCGAACCTGAAGAAGTTCCCGCTCCGGTGGAAGAAGTTCAGGAAGAAGAGGCTTACGCTCCTGAAGAAGACGTCGTTACCATCGGCGACATGGTAAATGAAGACTAAGTTTTTTCTTAGTGATACAAAAAATAAGAGCCGGTATTGCTTTTGCGGTACCGGCTTTTTTCGTGGCATTTCATCAAGCGGAGGAATGATAGCGTGAAAGCATTATTGATCATAGACGTCCAAAATGGATATCTGGAAAAGTACGCCCATGTCTGCTTGTCGCAATCAAACGCCGGATTTTTCAAGTGAAACAGGATAAGGACTTGATGATCTATGTGAAGAACGTGAAGCGTCTGAGAAGCGGCGCCGTGATAAATGAATCTGCCGACGGCTTGGTTCTTTGCTCTCCCCATATCTTCTGCAAGGGCAAGGCCAGCGTTTTTCAAACTATGCTTTGGCAGGGCTGCTTCTGGACCATCAAATTACGGAAATTGAACTTGTTGGCGTTGATGGAAATCAGTGTATCGCCGCCAGCGCTATGGACGGTCGGGAACTGGGGTATTCGGTGTGACTGTATTGGCGCACGGAATGAGGAGCGGTTTGAAAAGCGAAAGGAAGCCCTGGTCCAACTCGGTGTCACGCTCCAAATTTCGTGAGGCTTAATCATGGTACAAGGTGAAGACCAGAGGTTAAGCCTTTCTTGCAGCATTGTCACCCATCATCCCGTCGAAACTTTGGTTTTTATCTTCGAGGTGGTATCGACACTCTCCGCACTCGTTGTTATAGATCGAAATGCTTTTTATGGTCGCGGTGCTTATGGCAGACACATAATTGTTTCTATTTCTGGATTCGGCGTTTTCATGGCAAACGCTTCTTTGTCGTCATTGGTGGGAACCTTCCTTCCCGTGGCGTTTTCTCTCTTTATGACTTTGATATTTTACAAAATATCGCTTTTCGATTTTTTGCTTGTAGTAAAGGATGAGGAAAATCAACCCGGGAATGCAGGCCAGACCAATAAGGACGCCTCCTGCCGTGACGTGAAACAATCCCAAAAATCCCGCCGCCCAGTAGGGGAGGGAATAGACGAGCCACATTTTGGCGTTGGCTTTGTTGTAGTCCGTTACATTAGTAACCTCTTTGACTTCTACTTTTGTGCCGCTCCAAAAGTGTATAGGCGTTTTCTTTTTGGCGGCGAACATTGCAATGATGTCAAAGAGGGCGCCGCAGCCCCAACAGCATAAAAGCCATACCGCTATTTCTCTCATATTGTTCATATGATTTCCTCCTTTATCGTTAGGTCATTGATTATGTGATATGACGTACAGCTTCTGATAGTTGCTGTAGGTTGCGGCATTGGTACAGACCATCGCAATAAGGGGCATAGAGTCCGATGACGCTGTCCTCGGTGTTCCAACGCTCCATTGGTTCGGGATTCAGCCAAATCACACGGCGTACCTTTTGGGCAATGGCGGCCAGCTCCTCTTTTCTTGGTGGGAACCAGTTGCTTCTGCCGTCTCCCATGATAATAAGGGTAGTGTGTTCTGTCAGCACATGGCCGAATTTTTGGGCAAACACTCCGAAAGCCTTGCCGTAATCGGAAAGCCCTGTGGTGGTGCAGTGTCCCTCCGTACGGCCGGTGCGGGGAGCATAGGCCTTGGTAATGGCGGCTTTCACCGCTTCGCTGACAGATCCTTGCCGAAAGGATGCATCTGCCTCCACTACACCGTCGATGAACAAAAAAGAACGCAGGTCATGAAACCGTTTGTGCATGGCATAGACTAATTCCATCAGAAAGGTGCTGTAAATGGACATGGAACCGGAAATATCGCAGAGTACTACCAAGGAAGGACGGTTTCTGACTTTATTCAGGCGTGGCAGGGGCAGCGGCAGCGTTCCTCGTTTCGCGGTTTCCGCCATGACCCGACGCATATCGGGAACACCGTGCTTGGCAGGCTTCAAACGGTAGGAGTACCGCGTCGCTAGCTGCTTCCCCAATCGCTCGATGCGCCGTTCCATGATTTTAACCTGTTCTTCGCTGAGAGCTGCCAGGTCGCATTGACTGAGGTTTGCTTGCTCCATCAGCCGGTCAAAGTTTGATTCATCCAAAGCCACAGCGTGGTGTTCCAAAGACCGGCGGAAATATTGCTCCATTTCCTCCATGGTTTTACAGGCGTGTTCGTTGCCGTTGGCCTCGGCGGCGTAGGATACCATATACCAGGAGAGGGCGATTTTTAATTGTTCCAGCTGTTCGTCGATGGAGAGGGACGAGGTATCGTTGCTATCAACGTGCTCCAAGGCGTCCTCGGCAATGCTCCACAATTTTTCACTGTCTCCGTGACAAAGGGCGTGATAAAATTCCTTCGCCATTTGATTCATAGCTCCAAGGCCTTTGGTGCCGCCGCCCACGGAGTTCTGACCATCGCAGGATTTCTTAGGAACGAAGGATGGCATTGGCTCTTCTATTAGAAAAAATAGGCGGAACGCTTGATCGAAAATTTTATCGTCGTTGCGATCCTTCACAAACACTGCCCGCAGCAAAGCCCGAAAGCGGTTTTGATCCTCCAGACCAAAGGCATCGGCAGCAGTGAGGGCGTCCGCCAGCTCGCTGACGGTGACACGAATCCCCGCTCTTCGCAGGGACTGACCGAAACGCAGGATGGCTTGTTTCATAATCCTCCACCTCTCCTGATACAGCCCTAATTTTTAGGAACGGTTTTCTTTCCTTGACTCCTATGATATACTATAATAAGAAAAAAATCTATGGGGGCGGCTATGGCAACGGAACAAACAAGGGAAAACCGCATCAGCGAGCAGGAAATTAAGAAGGTCTTGGAGCAAGAAGGCTATTTGGTCGAAGACGACTTGGCTTTGGTGCTCTCCCTGGCGGATTTGCTACGTAAGCCCCTGTTATTGGAGGGGCCTGCCGGTGTTGGTAAAACCGATTTGGCCCGCTGTCTGGCTCGGGGGCTCCATATGGAGTTGATACGTCTCCAGTGTTACGAAGGCTTGGATGAACGCCATGCCCTCTATGAATGGAACTATCAAAAGCAGCTTCTTTATTTGGAGAGCCAAAAAGATGGTTCTTGGGATACCCTGGAGGCGGAACTATTTTCCGAAAGTTTTCTATTGGCCCGCCCGATTCTAAAAGCCTTTTTATCGGAGCAGCGTGCCGTGCTGTTGATTGACGAAATTGACAAAAGTGATGAGGAATTTGAAAGCTTTCTGCTGGAAGCCTTGTCGGACTTTGCCGTGACCATTCCCGAGAGAGGTACCGTGAAAGCAAGGACCAAGCCGTTGGTGATTCTCACCAGCAATGGTACCCGGGATTTCAGCGACGCCTTGAAACGTCGCTGCGTCCATTATTATATCGACTATCCCCCGGAGGAGCGGGAGGCCGCAATCTTACAGGCCAGAATTCCTGCGATCGGAGAACGGCTTTCTCTGGATATCGCCCGCTTTGTGGCGGATTTGCGCCGGAAATCCCTGCGAAAAAAGCCCAGCCTTGCCGAGACTTTGGACTGGGCAGAAGTTCTGGTGTCCTTGGGGATCGGCGATCTAAGCAATGAAACCATCACTGCCACCTATCCCTTCCTTTTGAAATATCAGGAGGATCTGGAATGGCTGAAAAAGGAAAAAAAACGAAAATAATGCTTTGCTTTCCCCATAAAACTGTGCTATAATTGATTCCGTTGCGTCAAAAAGCAGCGTGTTAATTTTAGGAGGTTCTTATGGAAGGCAAAGTAAAATGGTTTAATGCCGAGAAAGGCTATGGCTTTCTCGACAGCGCTGAAGGCGACATCTTCGTGCATTTCTCCGCCATCACCGGCGAAGGTTACAAAACCCTCGAGGAAGGGCAGTCCGTTACCTTTGATGTGGTGGAAGGCGCCCGTGGTCTTCAGGCTGCCAATGTTATCAAAAACTAAGGGAATTTATATTTGATAGCAAACAGAGAGAGCTGTTTATACCAGCTCTCTTTTTGTTTTTATGGAGTGATAGATAGATGAGCGATTTCAAATCTTGGGAGACGCAATGGGTCAAAACCAACGAAGTCTCCACCAAAGAATATCGAAATGCCCTGGCGGAAGCCGCCCTGCTTCTCCGTAACGGGGAATTGGTGGCCTTTCCTACGGAAACCGTCTATGGCCTCGGCGGTAATGCCCTGAATCCCGAAGCCGCCGTCAAGATTTACCAAGCCAAGGGCCGTCCCTCGGATAACCCTTTGATTGTTCATATTTCCTATATAGATATGCTGGACCCCCTGGTTGAGGAAATCCCCTCAGTCTGCCGCCGTTTGGCCTTTGAATTTTGGCCCGGCCCTCTCACCATGATTTTGCCCAAAAGCGAGAAGGTGCCCCACGCCACCACTGGAGGCCTTGATACCGTGGCGGTGCGTATGCCTGCCCATGGTGTGGCCTTGGATCTCATCGACGCCTGCGGCCTGCCCATTGCCGCTCCAAGCGCCAATCTCTCAGGTAAGCCCAGCCCTACCCGGGGAGAACACGTTTATCACGATTTAAAGGGGCGCATTCCCATGGTGTTGGATAGCGGCGCCGTGGATATCGGCCTGGAAAGCACCATCATTGACCTGAGTCGGCCCGAGCCGGTGATTCTGCGGCCGGGAAAAATCACCTACGAGGATTTGAAACCCTTTGTCCCTCGTCTCAAAGGAAATTACGCCATTTCCGCCAAGGATGTGGAGCGGCCCAAAGCTCCCGGTATGAAATATACCCATTACGCACCCAGTGGAGCCATGTCCATGTTGCCGCTTGATGTGGATGATGAATTTTTTCGTAGTCTGTCTCCGTTAGGGAACACTGCCGTGATTGCCTCGGCGGAAAAGATCGCCCGTTGGCGGCCTCTGTGTCCTCAGGTTACTTGGCTTACCCTTGGCGCCGAAAATGACCTTGATACCGTGGCCCACAATCTCTTCCATGCCTTTCGGGAATGCGACGCTCTCGGTATGGAAACCATATACATCGAATCCTTCCCCGAAAATGGGGTGGGAGAGGCTGTGATGAATAGGGTACGCAAAGCCTCTTTGGGGACTTTGGCTTTCCCTCGCAGCTGATAGCGGCGGAAAAATCCAAAAGTAAAACTCTCGAGTACGCTTTATGTACACATCGAGCTTTCCTTTTGTCTTTTCCCTTGCTCTAAATCGCGAGAAAAAGCCCGCCGATGTTGGTGGCGGAATGTAGCGATATCCCGCGATCCCGGGGACTTTGGCTTTCCCTCGCAGCTGATAGCGGCGGAAAATGTTTACAGCATGCCTAAATGATTGGAAATTGATGAAAACAAATGATAAATAAAATCATAAAGAGGTGTTGTTGATGAAGAAAAAAATTTTGTTTTTATGTACCGGCAATACCTGCCGCAGTGCCATGGCGGCGTATCTCGGTGCGGCGATGGCGGAAAAACAGTATGGCGATATAGGCTTCCGCTTTGATTCCGCGGGGTTGATGGCTGCCGACGGTTCCCGTGCCTCCCAGGAGGCCGCCGATGTGCTGGGAGCAATGGGACTGGACATGAGCGGTCACCGTTCCAAAGCCTTTCGTCGGGAAATGGGAGATAAAGCTGATTTGCTGGTGGTGATGACGGCGTCCCATAAACGCTTTCTTTTGGAACAATGGCCGGAGTTGGCGGATAGAACCTTCACGCTGGGGGAATTGAGCGGTTCCCTGCGGGATGTGCCGGATCCTTATTGCGGTAGTTTTGATCTTTACCAAAAAACCCGCGATATGCTGGTGGAGGATATCGGCGCTATGTTGGAAAGACTATCGTCGGAATCTTAAAATCCCTTGGTAATAATATATTTTTTGTGGAAAAAATACATGATTTCACAGAGGGAAACGAGGGTTCACGTAGAATATTGCAATGATATGTCATGACGGCATACAATGATGCGTTATGAAGGAGTATAAATCACATGAAAGTATATATCGGTTCAGACCACGCAGGGGTTGCCCTCAAAGCCAAAGTGGCGGAAAAGGTTCAGGCCATGGGGCATGACGTAGAGGATCTTGGCCCCTATTCCGAAGAAAGTGTCGATTATCCCATTTACGGTCGTAAGGTCGGGGAAAAAGTTGTTGCTGATAAAGACGCCAAAGGTATCGTCATTTGCGGCAGCGGCATCGGCATCAGCATCGCAGCCAATAAGGTGCGGGGCGTGCGTGCCGCTTTGTGCGGGGATCCCCTTTCGGCAAAGCTCTGCCGCCAGCATAACAATGCCAATGTCCTTGCCATGGGCGCCCGAATTATTGGGGAATCCTTGGCCATGGAAATTGTGGAAAACTTTCTTACCACAGCGTTTGAAGGCGGACGGCATCAGCGGCGTGTCGATATGATTGAAGCTGAAGTTGCTGATAATGAATGATTTTTCTGTCGGTCTGTGACAATGTTTTTTGAACAATCTCTCGAAGTGCTGATTGATAGAATATAGAATCCTAAAATAAAAGGAGTTAACCGCCATGCGAAAAAGTTGGGATCAATATTTTATGGATATGGCCAAAGTGGCGGCGTCCCGTTCCACTTGTCTGCGCCGTCAGGTTGGCGCTGTGGCTGTAAGCCCCGATAACCGCATTCTGGGCACCGGTTATAACGGAGCCTTGCCCGGTACGCCCCATTGCGAGGAAACGGGGTGCCTGCGCCAACAAATGAATATTCCTTCTGGAGAGCGGCAGGAAATTTGCCGTGCCCAGCATGCTGAAGCCAATATCTGCAACATCGCGGCCCGCTATGGCATCCCCCTGGAGGGGGCTACTATCTACGTGACCAATCAGCCCTGTGTCACCTGTATGAAGGCCATTATTACCTCAGGCATCAAGCGTATTGTATTTGAAGGGGAATATCCCGACGCCTTTGCGGTGCGTATTGCCGAGGAAGCCGGCATTGAACTGGTGCAAATGCAGGAAACAAAATAAGTGTATCCGATGAAAGAGAACAATATCAAACGAGGTTTTCATGAAAAAAGTATTATTGGTGTTTGGTACTCGGCCCGAGGCCATTAAAATGGCGCCTTTGGTCAAAGCCCTGGAACAAAGCGAAGAACTCACCGTTGGCGTGGCCGTAACGGCCCAGCATCGGGAAATGTTGGATCAAGTTCTAGAGCTTTTCGGTATCGTGCCTGATTATGATTTGAATATTATGAAGGCGGGGCAGACGCTTTTCGACATTACCGCCCAAGTTCTGGTGGGATTAAAAGATGTTTTGGAGGATTTTAAGCCCGATTTGCTGTTGGTACACGGCGATACCACCACCACCATGGCGGCGTCTCTGGCGGGGTTTTACGAAGGCGTGGCTGTTGGACATGTGGAGGCGGGGCTCCGCACAGGGGACAAACTTTCCCCTTGGCCCGAAGAAATCAACCGCCGTATCACCGATGTGCTGGCAGATTACTATTTCGCTCCCACGGAGCTGAACCGTGATAATTTATTGAAAGAAAATGTTCCTACAGAGAAAATTTTTGTTACAGGAAATACTGTCATCGATGCTTTGCTGTGGGCGGTGAATCAGGAACGGAGTCTTGTGGGCTTCGGACTTGATGATGTGGATTGGTCCAAAAAAATTATTTTGTTGACCTGCCACCGCAGGGAAAATTGGGGTGCTCCCATGGACGCCATTTTTTCCGCTGTACGAGACATTAAGGAAAACCACGATGATGTGGAGGTCATTTTCCCTGTTCATAAAAATCCCTTGGTGCGGAAAGCGGCAGCGAAACATTTTCAGGATGTTCCCGGCATACATTGTATCGAGCCCCTGGACTACCATCCATTTTCCTTGCTGATAAACAAGGCTTATTTGGTAATGACGGATTCCGGCGGCATTCAGGAAGAGGCGCCCTCCTTGGGGAAACCCGTTTTAGTGCTGCGGGATACCACGGAGCGGCCAGAAGCCGTCAAAGCCGGCACCGTAAAAGTGGCGGGCACTGATGAGAATACTATCATTGCCCTGACAGAGGAACTTTTAACCAATCGGAACGCTTATGAAGCCATGGCCAAAACCAAGAATCCCTATGGCGATGGCCATGCCTCGGAGATGATTTGTCGAATCATTGTAGAAAGTGCAAAGATTAATTAAGAATATTGTGACAATTTTACAGAATAACAATAAATTACACTTGTTTTGAACAAATAATGTGAAGTATAATGATTCCATGATTATAGAGAAGGTGGAGAAGATGGGAAAATTTGATACTCCATCCATGTACACTTTTATCCGAATCGGCTCGACTTTCGGTCTTTCTTTGGGCATTAATATCTATCTTCTCAGCGTCCTGCTGGGAGGCTGGCTTGACGAAAAGCTGGGGTGTGCCCCGGTGTTTCGTATTATTCTGCTTTTTGTGGCTCTGACGATGTCTTTCGCTTATCTGATTAAGCAGGTGTCTGTGGCCAAGGAAGTAGAGGAGGAAAATCGGAAAGCCTCCAAAAGAGAGGACGGTGATGGCTGATGGCGTGGTATATCATGGCGTCCTGGGCACTGTTAGGCGCTGTTTACGGCAGCGTGGTCGCTTTTTTCAACCACCGCCTTTTGGTCGGCGGCTGGAATCAGATTACGCCGAGAAACCTAACCAGAATTAAAAAATTAAAACGGAACGTTCTGTTCCGTTATGCAATCCATTTTATTATTGACGCCCTTGCTTTGTTGCTTGTGGCCGGAAAACTTCCCTTGCTGCTGGGGGCGGCAACGGGAATGGTGATTACGCAAAAATTATTGATTGTTAAATATATCAAACTGGTAAGGGGGTGAATAATGTATGGAAGCAGTAGCACAAATCGCTTCGGGTCACACAAGGTATCTCGTTGGCGGCGAGCCCCTTTGGGAAAAGAATGTCATGGGGTTTGACCTTTCTTTCACACCGGGGATTACTACCTGGATGGTGGTTTTCTGGGTTATTATGGCCGGGATGGTCATTGCCGGCATTATTGCCGCTCGTAAAAAAGCCATGGTGCCGAAAGGGATCCAAAACTTTGCGGAATGGTGTTACGGCAGTTTGACGAACTTCTTTGCAGGCATTATTGGTGAGGAAAAAGTGAAACGCTTTGGTCCCTTGCTTGTCACATTTTTTATGTTCATTCTGTTATGTAACTATTCCGGTTTGTTCCCGCTGAATCTTCACGAAGGCGAGCTTGCCAACTTGCAGGCACCGACGGCAATATTCAGCGTTACCTTTGGTTTTGCGATGATCGTGTTCTTTGTGACGCACTTCGCAGGGGCGCAGTACAATGGCTTGGGATATTTGAAGCATTTCATTTCTCCTATCGCAATTATGTTGCCTTTCCTCATTATCGAAGAGATTGTACATCCTTTAACACTGTCTCTCCGACTTTATGGTAACGTATTTGGGGAAGAAACCGTTGTGGAACAGTTAACACTTTTATGTCCTTGGGTGATTCCCGCTGTTATGGAAATCCTGGGCGTGCTCTTTGGCCTGATTCAGGCTCTGGTTTTCTCTTTGCTGGCGGCAATCTATATTTCTACCGCTTCAAGCAAAGCCCACTAAGTCTACAAATTTAATATTTACAATTAAATAAAGATTTATTTTTTGTTATTTTGAAAGGAGAAATTCAAAATGGAAGCAATCGCAGCAGCATTGGCAATCGGTTTATCTACTATCGGCCCTGGGATCGGTCAAGGTATCGCCGCAGGGAAAGCTCTCGAAGGTATGGCTCGTCAACCCGAAATGGTTGGTGACCTCCGTACAAACATGTTGATCGCCCTCGCTATGATGGAAGCTATGGCCATTTATGGTTTGGTTATCGCCTTCATGCTCTTTGGTAAAATTGCCTAACAACGAAGGAGCTCAGAGTATAGTTACCTCCGAGCAAATTAGCTACCTTTGAGAGAGGGGGTAAGATTTAAGTGGAATTAGATTTTTTTAGTTTTGCCTATGCAATCGTTAACTTTATCGTTCTCGTTTTTGCCATGTACTTCTTAATGTACAAGCCTTTGGCAAAAACCATGAAGAAGAGACAAGACACGATTAAAGGTAATATTGAAAGCGCAGAAGCACTCAAAGCTGAAGCAGAAGCCATCAAAGCGGAAATCAACGCGGAATTGGCAAAATCTCGGGAAACCGCCCAGGAAATCATTGCCCGCGCTGAAAAAACCGCTGAAGCTCAGAAAAGTGAGTTTATTGCTGAAGCAAAAGCAGAAGCCCAGAAAATCAAGGATAAAGCTCAGGCTGAAATCCAAGACGAAAAGGAAAAAGTTTTGGGCGAAATCCGTAACGAAGCCGCAACGCTTGCTTTATTGGCCGCCTCCAAGCTCATCGACCGTTCTTTGACTGATGCTGACCATAAGCAATTGGTGGATAAATATATCCAAGAGGCAGGGGAATTACAATGACGGATAAAACAGTAGCCAAACGATATGCCAGAGCTCTTTTTGCCATTGGCGAAGAACAAGGCAAATCCGAGGTTTTTGCGGAAAATCTTAAAGAACTTGCAGCCATGCTCAAGGAAAATGAAGAACTGGCAACGATGCTGAATATTCAGTCTATCGAAACCGGCCAAAAGAAGAACGTCATGAAAACTATCCTCAAGGATATGGAACCCATGGTGCAGAATTTTGTCGGCGTTGTCCTCGATAAAGGCCGCGTCGCTTTCCTTGGTGCAATGTGCGAAGCATATCAGAGCCTGATGGAACAAGCCGCCAATGTGCTTCAGGCTGTGGTAAAATCCGCTGTGCCCCTTTCGGCAGAGCAGGTTTCCCAGATTGAAAACAAATTCGCGGCTTTGATGAAACAAAACGTCAAGGCTCAGACAATGGTAGACCCTTCTTTGATCGGCGGTGTCCAAGTGACCATCGGCGACAAAGTTTATGACGGCTCCATTGCCAACCAACTGAGACAGTTGAGTAATACTTTAAAAGAACAGAGATGTTAAGTTAGGGGTGAAAAGTTAATGAGCATTAGGCCGGAAGAGATCAGCTCTATCTTAAAACAGCAGATCGAAAATTATGAAGCCGCGGTGGAAGTCAGCGAAGTTGGCACCGTTATCACCGTCGGCGACGGCATTGCGCGTATTTATGGCCTTGAGAATGCCATGTATAACGAACTCCTGGAGTTTTCTAACGGGGTCATGGGTATGGTCATGAACCTCGAAGAAGATAATATCGGCTGCGTTATCCTTGGTCCCTACACCGATATCGAAGAAGGCGACCAAGTCAGAAGAACCGGCAGAATTATGGAAGTTCCCGTTGGGGAAGCCCTTGTTGGCCGTGTTGTCAACACCCTGGGGCAACCCCTGGACGGCAAAGGCGATATCAAAACCAACGATTATCGTCCCGTAGAATTTCAGGCTCCCGGCGTTATTACTCGTCAATCGGTTTTTGAACCCATGCAGACAGGTTTGAAGGCCATTGACTCTATGGTTCCCATTGGCCGCGGCCAACGTGAACTTATCATCGGCGACAGACAAACGGGTAAAACCGCTATCGCCATCGACACCATCATCAACCAAAAAGGTCAGGATGTCATCTGCATCTACGTTGCCATCGGTCAGAAAGCTTCTACCGTATCCAGCGTGGTTTCCAAATTGGAAGAAAAAGGCGCCATGGACTACACCATCGTAGTTTCCGCTCCCGCTTCCGAACCCGCTCCCATGCTCTATCTGGCACCTTATGCCGGTGCCGCCATGGGTGAATATTTTGTATATAATGGCAAGGCAGTTCTGATCGTTTACGATGACCTGTCCAAACAGGCTGTAGCTTATCGTGAACTTTCCTTGCTTTTAAAACGTCCCCCCGGTCGTGAAGCTTATCCCGGCGACGTTTTCTATCTCCACTCCCGTTTGCTGGAACGTGCTGTGAAACTGAACGATGAATTGGGCGGCGGCTCCATGACTGCGTTGCCCATCATTGAAACTCAGGCCGGTGACGTTTCCGCTTACATTCCCACCAACGTTATTTCCATTACCGACGGTCAGATCTTCCTTGATAACGACCTCTTCAATTCAAACGTACGTCCTGCCATTAACGTAGGTATCTCCGTGTCCCGTGTCGGTGGTGACGCCCAGGTAAAAGCTATGAAGCAGGTTGCCGGTAGCCTCCGTATGGACTTGGCGCAATACCGTGAATTGGCAGCTTTCGCTCAGTTTGGTTCCGATATGGATGCCGCTACCAAAGCCACGCTGAACCGCGGTGAAAAAATGACAGAACTGTTGAAACAAGGTCAATATTCTCCTATGGATGTATTTGATCAGGTTATTTCCATCTTTGCCGGTTCCAACGGGTTCTTGGATGACCTTCCCACCAACAAGGTTCTGGAATTTGAAAAACAGTTATTGCAAGACATCCACACCAACCATGCGGATCTCTTCAATGCTTTGAGTACGGAAAAGAAACTTACCGACGAAATCAGAGAACAATTAAAAGCAGCCATTGCTGAGTTCAAAAAAGGTTACGCTCAATAATTTTCCTTGCTTGAAAGTATTAAGAAATTCGGAAGGTGGTGAACCGTTATGGCAAGCATGAGTGATATCAGACGAAGCATCCGCAGTATCGAAAGTACCGGGCAGATCACAAAAGCCATGAAAATGGTTTCCTCTGCCAAACTGCGCCGTGCCCAGTCCGGTGTGATAGCAGCCAGACCTTATGCCGCAAAGGTGCGTGAGGTTTTGGGTAACCTTTCCGAAGAAGGTGGCGAATCTACCCATCCTTTACAGGAAAAAAGAGAAGTCAAAAAAGTCCTCTATGTTCTCGTCAGCGGTGACAGCGGCCTTTGCGGTGGCTTTAATGCCAACGTTATCAAAGAATGCGAGCACCAGCTGAAATCCAGAGAAGAAGAAACAGCTATTATGGCTGTGGGCAAAAAAGGCAGCGAATACTTTGCCAAACGTGGCTATAATGTGATGAAATCCTATCTTGGCATCGGTGATGTCCCCTCCTATTCCACGGGGAAATCCATTGCCTTGGATTTGATTCACCTTTATACCACCGGTGAATACGACGAAATTCATCTCATATTCAGCAAATTCCGCTCCGCCATGTCCAACACTCCCACGGATATGCAGCTTTTGCCCATCGTTCCTGTGGAAAAAGAAGAAGTGGAAGAAGCTCCCGCAGAAAACGGTATTGTTTCCGATTATCTCTTTGAGCCTTCGGAAGAAGACGTTCTCGGCGTATTGCTTCCCGCTTATGTGGAAACTTTGGTTTTCGGCGCTTTGCTGGAATCCAAAGCCAGTGAACATGGGGCCAGAATGACGGCCATGAGCGCTGCCACCGATAACGCGGCAGAACTCATCCAAAGCTTGACCTTGACCTTGAACAGAGCGCGTCAAGCTGCTATTACCACAGAAATTACAGAAATCGTCGGCGGTGCAGCCGCCCTCGAATAAATTTTTTAAGGCGTAAGACCTTTATCAATTCACAAGGAGGTTGAAAAGGTGTCATTAGGAATTGTAAAAGAAGTTATCGGCGCCGTTGTGGACATTGAGTTCCCACCGGGCCAATTACCGGATATTTACAATGCTCTCACCATCAAGAGTGCTGACCAAGACACCGAGGAAGCTCGGTCGAAAAACATCAACATCACTCTTGAAGTGATGCAGCATTTAGGCAACGATACTGTTCGTGCCGTTGCCCTTTCTGCAACTGATGGTCTGCAACGCGGCGTCAAAGCAATTGATACCGGTGCTCCCATCACCATTAAAGTTGGGGAAAAAACATTGGGTCGTATGTTCAACGTAATTGGGGAACCTATCGACGGTGGCTCCCCTGTGGATTCGGAAGCAACCCTTCCCATTCACAGACCCGCTCCCAGTTTTGAAGAATTGGAACCCTCCACTGAAATGTTGGAAACAGGGATTAAAGTCGTTGATTTGCTGGCTCCCTATTCCAAAGGTGGTAAAATCGGTCTTTTCGGCGGCGCCGGTGTTGGCAAAACCGTTTTGATTCAGGAACTGATTCGTAACATCGCTTATGAACACGGCGGTTACTCCGTATTCGCCGGTGTTGGTGAACGTACCCGTGAAGGGAACGACCTCTACCATGAAATGAAGGACTCCGGCGTTATCGAAAAAACCGCTATGGTTTTCGGTCAGATGAACGAACCTCCGGGCGCTCGTCTCCGTGTTGGTCTCACCGGTTTGACCTTGGCTGAATACTTCCGTGATGAAGCCGGTCAGGACGTGCTTCTCTTCATTGACAATATCTTCCGTTTCACTCAGGCCGGTTCCGAAGTATCCGCTTTGCTCGGCCGTATGCCTTCCGCCGTTGGTTATCAACCTACGTTGGCATCTGAAATGGGCGCACTCCAAGAACGTATTACTTCGACGAAAAAAGGGTCCATCACCTCGGTTCAGGCCATTTATGTGCCCGCCGATGACTTAACTGACCCCGCTCCTGCAACGACGTTCAGTCACTTGGATGCAAAAACCGTTCTTTCCCGTAAAATCGTTGAATTGGGGATTTACCCCGCTGTTGACCCCTTGGATTCCAGCTCTCGTTTGCTCGATCCCCTCGTAGTCGGTGAAGAACATTACGAAACCGCCCGTGCAGTACAGGGTGTATTGCAGCGTTATACCGAATTGCAAGATATCATCGCAATTTTGGGTATGGATGAATTGTCCGACGAAGATAAGCTTACCGTTGCCCGGGCCAGAAAGATTCAGAGATTCCTCTCTCAGCCTTTCCACGTAGCGGAACAATTCACCGGTACTCCTGGGAAATATGTACCCTTGAAGGAGACCATTCGCGGCTTCAAAGAAATTCTCGAAGGGAAACATGATAACTTGCCCGAACAGGCTTTCTTGATGGTCGGTACCATTGAAGAGGCGGTAGAAAAGGCCAAAACCCTTGAAGGAAGTGAATAATCATGTCAGATAGACAAATCTCTTTGGAGATCGTAACCCCTGAGAAAATTGTATATTCTGCCGACGTTACTTCCATTTACGCTCCCGCCACTTTGGGGGGCATTGGGATTTTGCCCGGTCATACTGCTTTGGTCACCGGTCTTACCATTGGCCAGCTTCGCATCACTCCGGCAGGCGGTAGCGAAGAACAGCTTTTTGTCAGCGGAGGTTTCTTGGAAATCAACAAAGACAAAGCAGTCATTCTCGCCAAATCTGCGGAAAAACGTGAAGAAATCAACGTTGAACGCGCAAAAGAGGCCAAAGCCCGCGCCGAAGAGCGGCTCAGCAGCCGCGCCGAGGGGCTTGATGTGGACAGGGCGGAAGCTGCTCTCAAACGAGCAATCACCCGCTTGAAAATTGCGGAATAATCGCATACGCAATGTATTCAATAAAAGGAGGATGTCCTAGACATCCTCCTTTTTGTGTTATAGATATTTTGACAATAGTATGAAATTTCCTGGTGATATTGCAAAGCCTTTGTTTCTTTTTACAAAGGCTTGAGCCAGTCGATAAAGTCTGATCATCAGCAAAATTCCTAAGCTGCGACCAGTAGAGTACGCTTATGTACACGTCGTGTCCGCAGCTCAGGAAGTTTTACGAATGCTAAGCCTTTCCTGACAGGCTATCATCCTGCCGAAAACTGGGTTTTTCGACAATCTGAAGCCGTTGTTTTTTGCAGGGGCTTTGATTTTATAGGAAGCGTACAATTTCTATTTTTGCTTTAACTCCCCAGGCTCGGGGAACTCCGTCCACGGTTACAGAGCCACAAAGGGGATTTTTGTCCACATAGCCGATGAGGAGCCGTTCATTGCTTAACATGCGCCAGTCGGGGCATTGTTCGCTTGGGCGGAAGGAAATCATTGTAGTTCCCCCAGAAACCTTGGTACATTCAAAATAAGTTCCGGAACCCAGGCCTCCCATGGAAAACGCGGCGCTGTAAAAGTCCATATAGCTCTCGACCGGAGACGACTTTTCCTGCTGCGCAGTGATGCGGCATTGGGGAGACAGTGTCAGAAGCAGGCAATCATCAGGGATGGATACAAAGAAGGTGTGGCCGTTGACATTCCTTGGTTTGTCCCAGGCAAAGGAGGAATACACGACATAACGGCAGAGATTATTGCTGTAATAGCTGATATCAGCGGTTAGGGAAAGCTCCCCTTCCTCCCAGGTGGCGCAGTAAAATCCATGGGGAAGCTGTTGTTGAAGGAGCTCCCATTGATTTCGGGACATGTGGCTTCGCCCGCCATCGCCTAAGACCGACGTTGTCAGAGTAGCGCCATATCCGTAAATGATGCCAAAGCAAAGCACTGCCAGCCCACCAATTATAGCCAAGCTGATTTTATACTTTCGTTTCATGCGGATTAATATCCTTTATCAAAAGTGAGTCTCGCATATTTTGTATTGGTTCCTCCCGAAAAGGAAATTGAGAACGCCCCAATATTAACACCCAAATTATTATAGAAATCTTGTGCATATCCAAGCATAATCTGATTATGCATCGTTGATATCAGTGGCCTTGCGGCGATGGAGGCAACTCCATAATACGGTAAACTTAAATCATTTTCACGCATTTTATAAACTTTGGCAGTGAAGTCCATTCTTGTTGGATCGAGAGTTCTTAAAAGGGATCCCGACCAGTATATATCTAATTCTCCGGTTCGAAGCAATTTCCAGTAATTAGCGTGCAGCGCATAAGCAAAGGTATCGTAGTTTAGGTTTGTCACTCCTGTCCATTCAAAAGATGGATATAATAAATATCGATTGAGATTATTACCATTAACAAATACAGAAGATACCGAAAGTGTCAAGTAAGAATCTGATATGGTACCATTAGGATGGTTCTCTCCGTCATTAGATGCTATAGCATTTTGAGTGTTTGAAGTGGGGAAGGGAATCTCTATGTCGTCATGACCAAAGAATTCTGCGTTGCTACCATATTCCTTCAAAGATTCATAAATCGTAAACTTGACTCCCAGTTTCATGCCATCTAAAATTTCTTGAGGGAAACCGCATTGGAGTAAAAAAACCTCCACTTCATTTTCGTCAATATCAATTCGTTCGGAAAATTGGTATAGCTCCCGTTTTTCATCGAGGGTTAGCTGTGCCAATCGTTCCGGCGTCAGGTCGGCGTCAAGAAAGTATTCATCCAAAAATTCTTCACTCAAAGCTTCGGCGTCTGAAGATTCCTTTTCTATCATGGTGGACGCAGAAATATTACTGCTGATAATCAATGCTTAAAAGGCTGGTGTTCCGTCTCTCGCAAAACATCAACGGTTTGCTGTGGGCTGTATTCTGACTTGAGATTCGTCCTTTCCTTCGACGGCTCGGAAGAGCCTATAAGGATGGCTTCTCTCTTACAGCGGCGGGACCGTACAAGACTTACACTTGTTTCCAGAAACCACAGCAATGATTTATATGATTTTAATATACCATAGTATTAATATAATGTCAATATTGTACCCATAGCTTGTTTTTTTGTTCGTTTTTATTGAGTATTTCAGGAAAAATGTCAGAAACTTAAGAGTTCGCTGTTTGTGGGGAAGAGAAAATTAGACTTTTATGATATACTTCCATGGAAAGGAGCGTGATTACTTTGAATCAGAAGCAAGTTGGCATTTTTATCGCTGAATTGCGAAAGGAAAAGAGATTGACCCAGGCTGCACTGGGAGAGTGTCTCGGCGTGACTAACAAAACCATATCCCGCTGGGAAAACGGAAACTACATGCCTGACCTTAGTTTGTGATTCCCTTGAGCAAAGAATTGGGGATTTCCGTTCATGAGCTTTTAAGCGGACAGCGCTTAGATGATGAAGATTTTCGCCGGAAAGCCGATGAGCAAATTGTGCTTTCTCTCCAACAGGTGAAGTCTATACGTCGGGCAAAAAAAATCAGTGATATGCTGTACGGTGCGGGAACGGGTATCCTCATCTCAACGATTTATGCTCCCGATACGACGCGTAAAATAATTACCGTAGCTTTGGGGCTGATGTTACTTTGTTTGGGACAGTATAAGAGGGGAAAATCTGAGCAATTTCTAGCTGATCATTAGATTGTTGGGAAACCGTTATCGCTATGAAGCTCGCCATAATATAAAAATAGAAATTTCAATGTATAATAAATCCCTTTTGGGAAATGCTACCAAAAGGGAGTGATAGTATGGATTCTACCAAACGACGCTTTTGGAATAAAAAAATGACTTGGCTTTCCGTTGCCGTGGGGCTGACGGTGATACTTCTGGCATTTGTGGTATATTTTTTGCCTCGTACCAGCGAAACAGCTAGTGGCGCCGAGGATACCCTCATTACCGCCTTTGAAAACAGTGGCGCACAATTTAGCGGCGTCACAGCTCAAAGTTGGGGAACCCTTCCTGCCACAGCCACAACATTGGATGACATCAAGGACCTCTACACTAAGGCCTTAGAGGTTTTGGGCAGCCAGGTAAGAATTAACACTACCACCTATAAAGATGATTATAACGTTGGCATTACCGCCGAAGGTACCACCGACGATGGTTATACCGTAGATTTGGTGATTCAAAGCATCAGCGATACCGATGGGACTGCGGAAACCTACCTTATTGTAAACTTAACGGAGGAAAATGATTTAGCCGCGGTAGCCGCTATCGGTAAAAAAGCCGAGTCTCTCTTTTCGGCTGTGGGGGGAGCTGGCGAAACCAGCCTTCTTCTTTCCGGGAATTTTGATACCATTCTCACCATGAAAGAGAAGTTATCTGTTTCAGAATTAGTATTTCATTCCGTAGGAGGGGAGATTCTGGAGGGAGTAGAAAATGAAACTTACCTGAGTCAAAGCGGCTATTGTCCCGGCTTAACTCGAAGTGTTACCTCCAATGGCCAGACCATCAATATGCAAATCGCTATGTTTGACAATGAAGTTGTTGATGAAACCTGTTTCTATTTGGGGACTCCTCTGGTGTTTTCGGAATATTAAGGGAGCCACTTCCATAAAATATAGGGAGGAGGTGGCTTTTTGAGAAACTATCAAAAAAAATGTCACCGCAGGAGAATCACTGCGGTGTTTTTCCTTTGTTTGGGCGCTGTGGCTTTGGCGTTGTTTTGCAATTTTCATCAGAAAACGACCATGTGGGAACAACCGCCAGGTGCCTTGGAGGGAACCATGCCCTCCTCTCAAACCACGATCTCTTTGCAGCGGAGTGATGGCACAGTGGAGGAATTGGGACTGGAAGACTATCTGGTTGGGGTTCTGGCGGCGGAGGTTTCTCCTGACTTTCAGGAGGAGGCATTAAAAGCCCAGGCTGTGGCAGCCCGTACTTACACGGAGGCAAAGCTCCAAGCCGGTTATCCCCTTTGCGATGACTACCGCTGCTGCCAGGCATATTACGATGAAGCTCAGCGGAGGGAACGATGGCAGGAGGATTTCTCTGCCAAGGAATCGCGGCTCTCTCAGGCTGTGACAGAAACGCAGGGGATGGT
This sequence comes from uncultured Peptococcaceae bacterium, assembly GCA_964637365.1. GTDB lineage: Bacteria > Bacillota > Dehalobacteriia > UBA7702 > UBA7702 > Cryptoclostridium. The sequence continues at coordinate 42,153 of CAZWWH010000008.1, read as the reverse complement.
ACTTTGCTATGAGGGCGCCTTGGCCAAAACCTATTTTCATTCTACCTGTGGCGGTAAAACCGCATCGGCAGAGGAGGTTTGGGGGGAGGCTTATCCCTACTTAGTCAGTGTGGATTGCTCTTGGGATACTGATGCCCCCCGCTATCAGGAAACCATAGAGCTTTCCCCCCAGGAGGCTACGGCCAAACTGAATGACGGTGTGCTGCGGTGTACCGCCTCCCCAGGGGAGGTGCCAGTGGTTCAATCACAAACTGATAGCGGCCGGGCGGCAAAAGTATCCTATGGAGGCACTCTTTGGGACGGTACGGAGTTCCGCCAAAAGCTGGGGTTGAATTCCACCAATGTTTCCTTTGAACTCCATGATGGTATCCTGTCCATTTCCACTGTGGGCTACGGACACGGCGTGGGGCTTTGCCAGCACGGCGCCAATGGCATGGCGAAAGAGGGCTATAGTTTTGAAGAAATTTTATCACATTATTATCCAGGCTGCGTTTTAACAGTTTTGGAGTCCGGTAAACGGTGATTAAAAAGGGTCTATGGAGAAAAATCCATGGACCCTTTTGTTTTGGTTCATTTATCGAAGGAAGGATTGAAGGCATAGAAGTTTTTCGCATCGAGATTGTCTTGCACAATACGAAGGCTTTCGCCAAATCTTTGATAGTGGACGATTTCCCGTTCCCGAAGGAAACGGATGGGGCCCAGAATATCGGGGTCATCGACGAGACGTAGGATATTATCGTAAGTTACACGGGCTTTTTGTTCCGCAGCCATATCTTCGTTGAGGTCGGCAATGGGATCGCCCTTAACCTCCAGATAGGTCATGGTAAAGGGAACTCCCGCAGCAGAAATAGGGTATACTCCATTGGTATGGTCCACGAAGTATTTGTCAAATCCCGCTTCCTTAATTTCTTCAATGGTCATTTTTCTGGTAAGCTGGTGAACCATCGCGGAAATCATTTCCATGTGGGCTAATTCTTCTGTACCTACTGGCGCAATGAAAAAACACCGCTATCCAATGGTTTCATAGTGTCAATGGAAACCTGATAATTCTTGCCACGTCCTTGCGTACGGTAGGAAAATTCGTAGCCCCTGAGCGCGGGATGCTGAAAATAGAATTGAAGCGTATTTTTCTCATACTCCACACGGCGAATCATCATGCTCAGGGCAGATTCCAACTCCTCCTGAATCTGTTCCGGACGGATTGTGATTTCTTGGGGGCGGGATTCTGCTTTCAGCTTATTTTGACGGGCCGCCAATTCCTCTTTGGTTATGAGCCCGCTGATATATAGGTCGATGAGTCGTTCTTTTTGATGATGGCGTGAGTCTGCGGCTTTATTGCAAAGGTTCAGACGCCGTTTTAGTCCTTGATGGAGCTCGGAAACGGAAAGCGCCATACAGTTTCTGAGAAGTTCCCCGCACCGATACAGTACTTTGTGGTTGACACTACCGTGTCCCTGGGGACAACGCCATAGCATTGACAAGGTGCCGTCCTTTCTTTTGTCACAACGGCGTTGCATCGGCATACCGCATTGACGGCAAAAAATTTTTCCTCCATAGGGATGTGCGGCGCTTTGAGATTTGGGGGCGGCCTTCCGCCGGGCGTGTTCCTCTTGGGCTTTTTCCCATAATTCCTGGGAAATGATGGCAGGGTGATGATGGGGGATGAGGGTCTGTTCCTCGGAATTTCTACTGCATCGCCGGTGATCGAGAAAATTTGGCGTGCAGGTCTTTCCCTGGCAAAGGTCCCCTACATATTTTTCATTATGGAGGATGCGCCAAATGGTGGAGGGGTGCCATTGTTCTCCTTGGGGCGGTGGCTCCCGTAATTCGGTAAGACGCTGCGCAATGGCGCCAAAACTCAGCTTTTCCTCGGTATAAAGGTGGAAAATCCGCCGTACCAAAGCGGCTTCTTGGGGAATAATCGCCATTTCCGCTTTGTTTTGGACACGATACCCTGTCATTTCTCTGGTGCCAAAGACAATGCCCCGTTCCATACTGCGCTTTTGTCCCCATTTGACACGGCTGGAAATTTTGCGGCTTTCTTCTTGGGCGATGATTCCCATCAGGGCCAGTCTCAGTTCGCCGTCTTCTTCGGCTGTGTCGATGTTCTCGCCTGTAAAAATGACCCGAATCCCCATGGCTTTGAGCTGCCTCAGATAAGCTAATGTGTCCAGAGTATTGCGGGAAAAACGGCTCACTTCTTTGATAAGAAGAATGGAAAAGTCTCCTTGTTCTGCTCCAGCCATCATGCGTCGAAATCCTGTGCGTTTCTGTGTGGATGTACCGCTGACTCCTTCATCATAAAAAATTTCCGTCAATTCCCACTGGGGATGGGCGGTGATGTATTGTTGGAAAAAGTTTTTTTGATTGGTGAGGGAGTTGAGCTGTTGGTCGCGGTCTGTAGAGATTCGGCAGTATGCGGCGGCCTTCTCTTTCATCATTTCGTGGCCTCGTAGGGGATCAAACCTTTGCCATAGAGAATCGCACAAATGCGATTCAGAAATACTGTATGAAATAATTCCTTCTCTTGCTGGGGAATGTTGGGTGGCACAAAGGAAGGTTCTTGCGGATTCATGATCTGCTCCTTTCATTTTTGACTTATGAAATTTTATTGCAGCAGAATTTTTGATATTCCCGGAATGATGATAAAAAACTTTTTGTTAGAAATCAATCATTAATTATTCACTTTTATGCAAGAAATAAAAATACGGAATCGCCGTTATTCGTGGGATTTGGACGAAATGTTTTGGTAATATTTTTTGATTTTTGCATAATCATTTGTTGAATCGATGGGTTCTATAATTCTTTTATGACTTTGAAGTGGATTATTTTGTTCGGCATGATTTTTGCAATATAAAAGGTTAAATATAGAAGAGTAAAGGGCTTTTGCATCGTCCTTTACGACAGAAAACAGGGGGGTATGCAATATGTGTCAATGTCAGAAGGACCAATTGACCAAAGAAGACGTCGCGAAGGTGGAAGCCTTTGTGGCGTCTCATAAGAACACCAAGGGAAATTTAATTCCCATCCTTCACGACATTCAGGATTCCTTTGGTTTTGTGCCCTATGACGCGATGCGGATTATTTCCGACCGTCTTGATGTGCCCATTTCCGAAGTTTATGGCGTCGTTACTTTTTATTCCAGATTCTCTTTGCGGCCTACGGGGAAATACAAAGTCTCCGTATGCTTGGGAACCGCTTGCTATGTCAAAGGCTCTGACTTGGTGCTGGAACGCTTAAAGGACAAGCTTCGCATCAAAGCCGGGGAAACCACCGCCGACGGTAAATTTTCTATTGAGGCCACCCGCTGCATCGGAGCTTGCGGCCTTGCGCCGGCAGTGACCGTCAACGACGAAGTCTTCAGCAAAGTACAACCTGAAGATGTTGACGAAATTTTGGCAAAATTTCAATAAGAGGCTTTTGATTGTTCTCTGATTTGGCATTCCAAACCATCAGAGGATATCCAGCTTATGGTGGAAAAATCTGTTTCCCACAATTCTTAATGAAATTAGAAAGCGGTGAAAAGTATGAAAAATTTAGCTCAATTATTGGCGATCAAAGATAGAGTTCTGGATGAAAATGAGCAAAGACGCGCCAATGGCGGATACCGTGTCGTCGTGGGGATGGCCACTTGTGGCATTGCGGCAGGGGCCCGTCCCGTGCTGGAAACTTTAGCGGTAGAGGTAAAAAAACGCGACTTAGATCAGGTAACGGTGACTCAAACCGGCTGTATCGGTGTTTGCCGTCTGGAACCTCTCGTTGAGGTCTATGGACCCGACGGCGGCAAAGTGACCTATGTAAAAATGAATTCGGAAAAAGCCTTGGAAGTGGTAGAAAAACACCTGGTTGGCGGCGAACCGGTTTTAGATTACGTCATCGGCAGTACCGAATCAAGGGAAGGGAAGGAAACCCTTCTCTCCCTGGATGAAGTGGACTTCTTTAAGCGTCAGCTTCGCATCGCCATGCGAAATTGCGGTGTCATCGACCCGGAAAGTATTGATGAATACATTGCCTGCGATGGTTATCAGGCTCTTTATAAGGCCGTCCACGATATGACCAGAGAGCAGGTTTTGGCTGAAGTGAAAAAATCCGGTATTCGCGGCCGCGGCGGCGCCGGTTTCCCTACGGGGATGAAATGGCAATTCGCCTATCAGGCCGATGCCGAACAAAAATATGTAGCCTGCAACGCTGACGAAGGGGATCCTGGCGCCTTTATGGATCGTTCCGTTTTGGAGGGGGATCCGCATAGCTTGATTGAGGCCATGGCCATTGCCGCATATGTTATCGGCGCCAATCGCGGCTTTATCTACGTCCGCGCCGAATATCCCACAGCAGTGCAGCGCTTAAATAAAGCCATTGCCCAAGCCACGGAGTACGGTCTGTTGGGCAAAAATATTTTAGGCTCCGGCTTTGATTTTACTCTGGAAATTCGACTCGGTGCGGGGGCCTTTGTCTGTGGTGAGGAAACCGCGCTGATGACCTCTATCATGGGACACCGTGGGGAACCCAGGCCTCGTCCTCCCTTCCCTGTGGAGAAAGGTATTTTTCATAAACCCACGGTGCTGAATAATGTGGAAACCTATGCAAACATTCCCGCCATCCTTCTCCGTGGCGCCGATTGGTTCCGTTCCATTGGCACCGAGCATTCCACCGGCACCAAAGTTTTTGCCCTGGGCGGTAAAATCAATAATACTGGGCTGGTGGAAGTACCTATGGGCACTACCCTGCGGGAAGTGGTCTACGATATTGGCGGCGGCATTCCCAATGGAAAGGCCTTTAAAGCAGCGCAAACTGGCGGTCCCTCCGGCGGTTGTATTCCCGCCCATCTCATTGACACCCCCATTGAGTATGAAACCTTGATGGAAATTGGCTCTATGATGGGGTCCGGTGGTCTTATTGTTATGGACGAAGACAATTGCATGGTGGATATTGCTAAATTTTTCCTTGATTTCACTGTGGATGAAAGCTGTGGCAAGTGTTCTCCCTGTCGCATCGGCACCAAGAGGATGTATGAAATTTTAGAAAAAATCATCAGCGGTAATGGTCGTCCAGAGGATTTGGAACGTCTGGAAGGCTTGGCGGACACCATTCAAACCTCTGCTCTCTGTGGCTTAGGCCAGTCCGCGCCCAATCCCGTCCTCAGCACCATCCATTATTTCCGCGATGAATATGAAGCCCATATCCGTGATGAAAAATGCCCTGCCGGCGTTTGTAAATCCCTGATTCGTTACTATATTGATGAAGAAAAATGTAAAGGCTGCACAGCCTGCGCCAAGGCTTGTCCTGTCAACGCCATCAGCGGCGGTAAAAAAGAACCTCATACCATTGACCAAACAAAGTGCATTAAGTGCGGATCCTGTATGGATAAATGCAAGCCTGGAGCCATTTACAGAAAATAAGGGAGGGTGAAATCATGGAATGTGTAAATATTAAAATTGACGGGAAGGACTTTTCCGTTCCCGAGAATTATACTGTGTTGGATGCTGCCAGAGAAAACGGCATTCACATCCCCACGCTTTGTTATTTGAAGGATAGCAATGAAATCGGTGCTTGCCGTTTTTGCCTGGTAGAGGTGGTGGGAACTCGTTCCCTTCAGGCCTCCTGCGTCTATCCTGTCAGCGAAGGGCTGGAGGTCTATACAAGTACTCCTGTGGTATTAAAGGCCAGAAAGGACGTTTTGGAGCTGATTCTTTCTAACCATGACGCCCGTTGCTATATTTGTAAACGGAATGGTAACTGCGAATTGCGACAGCTGGCAGAAGAATTGAATGTTTCTTCTCTGCCTTATGAAGGGGAAAATATTCAATATAAAATCGACGACCTTTCTCCCGCTATTGTTCGGGACAATAACAAATGTATTGTCTGCCGCCGCTGTGTCAGTGCCTGCCAGATGCAGGGAATCTCTGTCATTCAGGCCAAAGGCCGTGGCTTTGCGACCTCCATTGGCTCCATTTACGACAAATCCTTGGCCGATGTGGCCTGCATTAACTGTGGACAATGCATCGAAGCCTGCCCCACCGGCGCCCTTTATGAAAAAGATCACACTGCCCGAGTATGGAAGGCCATAAACGACCCCGACCGCTATGTAGTATTCCAGACTGCGCCGGCAGTCCGTGCCGCTTTGGGGGAAGAATTCGGTCTGCCCATTGGCACTGCTGTTACTGGCAAAATGGTGGCGGCCATTCGCCGTCTTGGCGCTGATAAGGTCTTTGATACCGATACTGGTGCAGACTTCACCATTATGGAGGAGGGGTATGAACTGCTGGACCGTCTGAACAACGGCGGTACTTTGCCCATGATTACCTCCTGTTCTCCTGGTTGGGTCAAGTATTGTGAACAATATTATCCTGAATTTATTCCCAATCTTTCCAGCTGCAAATCGCCTCATATGATGCTGGGAGCCATCACCAAAACTTATTACGCTGAGAAAGTGGGCATTGACCCGCAAAAGATTTATAATGTTTCCGTCATGCCCTGCATTGCTAAGAAATATGAAATCGACCGTCCGGAAATGGAAGCTGATGGTCTCCGTGATGTGGATGCCGTATTGACTACCAGAGAACTGGCACGGATGATAAAAGAAAAGCAAATCAATTTTGTGGCTCTTCCGGAAGAAGGCTTCGACGCACCTTACGGTGAAGCTACCGGCGCCGGTGTTATCTTTGGTGCCAGCGGTGGCGTGATGGAAGCAGCGCTCCGCACCGTAGGTTCTGTGCTGAAAGGGGAAAACCTTTCGGATATCGAGTTTACTGCCGTTCGCGGCCAGGGCCGGAAGGAATTTAAGGTAAAGCTGCCCAAGGTTACCTTAAAGGGCGTTGTGGTCAGCGGTACCGCCGCCGCCAAGGAAGTTTTGGAGGATATCAAGGCCGGACGCTGCGATTATCAATTCATTGAGGTGATGGGCTGCCCCGGCGGCTGTGTGGTCGGTGGAGGACAACCCATTGTTTCGGCCAAGGTTCGTGCCGTCACTGATGTCTTCGGTCTCCGCGCTGCGGCACTGTATGATGAGGATAAGATTTCTTCCCTCCGTATGTCCCACGACAATCCCTTTGTGAAAACGGTTTATCGTGAATTTTTGGAAAAACCCAATAGTGAAAAAGCCCATCACCTTTTCCACACCTCCTATCAGGCAAAGGAAAAAATGGTTGGTGATTTGCTTGGCCGTCCTACCTTTGGCCCTCGCTAAGAAATTTTCCCGCATCTTATCTTGGGGCTAAGTCCTCGAAGAATTCTGTGATTTTAACAAAAACATGACTCCTTTCTCTGCGGTGGTTGACAAATCTAGCAGAATTGGCTATGATAAATAGAAGATAAGATACGTGCAAAGAGGCATCCGTAAAAAGGATGCCTCTTTCGTTTTTGTATCGGGTCGTGAGCATATTACGAGAAACGGTGGTTTTTATTGCGTCAATACCTATATCGGTAAGAGCCCCTTTTACAGTATTGTAGGGCATGCTATATCTTTGATTGAGATACCGCATGGATGCCCCAAGTTCGCCATCGGGGCCGCCCAACTGGGTCATGATGATCTGGGCGTACATGGGGTTGGGATTTTTAATGTTTACGGGGTATTGAAGTCGTTTTTCGTAAGTCCACATAAGCCGTTAAACCTCCTTCTGATATTCCCAGGGCCATGGTCCGTCAATCCAATCCCAACAATGGGAGGAATTGGCGGCGGCAGAGGTCAACGGGCCGAATTTCTGCTCGTATTCACATCTCAGCGCTTTGGCTGCTTTGACATAGTGACTATGACATTCCAGAGCCTCGCCGTGGAAGGGATGGGTATCCAAGAACAAATTGATTTCCCAGGCGGCAAACGCCACTTTGCCCAGTTCTTCTAAAAGCATTTGTCGTTCGTTCATTTCATATCCCTCCCCACCCAGGGAAAATCAAGATCCTGGAAAATGGTGCCGATGGGAAATCCCTGCTCCGGTGTATATAGATTTTTGAATTTCTGCATCGGCACATAGGCCATGGCCAAAGGGCCGCTGACCTTGATCCGTGGATAACGGTATGGATCGTATTCGTTATATGATTCCATGAGATACTCCCTTTCATTTGGATTATGCTGTAATATATGCGGCGCCGAGAAAAAGTGTTAAATTGTAAAATTTTATCATCTTTTTTCGCATGATTGTGCAAAATGCCAGTAAAATGTAGTGAGTTTGTTCTGACTTAAAAGCCCTCCGCAAATAAATATAAGTCGTTGATGACTTGACTGCACCATATAAGGGGTATATAATAAAAATACAATAAGAGAGGCAAAGAACAAAATGTTATTACGTACTGATTTACATTCCCACTCCAGTGATTTTTCCGGCGACGCCACCTCCACCATGGAGGAAATGATCCGCGGCGCTATTGACTGCGGATTGGAACGCATCTGTCTGACGGAACACGTGGATTATGACCCGAATTATGACGATTCCATTCCCTTTGACGCTGATAAATATACCCGCACCATTGAAGCGATGCGGGAACGTTACGGCGACCAAATTGAGATTCTGAAAGGAGTCGAAGTGGGGGAAGCCCATCGTTACCCCCGGGAATACGAAACACTGTTAGCGGGCGATTATGATATGATTATCGCCAGTATCCATTATATTAATCTGCCCATGGGGATTCACTGGACAGGTCATGACGGTAAGGATGTCTTTAAATTCGCGGTGGATCGTATTTACCGCCGCTATTATGAAGAACTGAAAGCTTTGGTTGAGCTTGGTGGTTTCGACGTCCTTGGTCATTTTGACCATCCCAAACGATATCTGATGCGCCTCGACCATGAGGACGTCTTGGTGCGTGAAATTGTGAAGCTCTTGGTCCAGAAAGGGATTGTTCCCGAAATCAACACCTCGCCGCTGCGGAAGGGATATCCCGAAACAGCGCCAGGCAAACGGATTCTTGATATGTACCGCGAAGCTGGTGGAACCCGCGTTACCATTGGCGCCGATGCCCATAATGCCAAGGATATTGCCTTTGGCTTTGATTCAGCCATAGAAATGGCAGAGAGGTTTGATCTCGGGTATTTCAAACATCATAAATTCATTTCCCTTCGTTGACCGTTGGGCACAGGAAGGAGGCAAATCTCTTGGAAAAAGAAAAGAAGCTCCCGGAACCAAAGGGGCAGATAGACCCAAAGAATGAATGTCCTCTGGATTATGAAACTCTGAAAATGATTGTTGATAATTCTTATGATGAAATCTATGTTACCGATCCTGACGGTAAAGTAATTTATGTGAACAGGGCTTGCGAACGGTATTATGGCGCCCGAGTCGAGGATATGATTGGCCGTACCCGCGATGAAATCAGCGCGAAAAAATATTGGACACCCCGTATCAGCCCCATTGCCATGGCACAGAAAACCTCTATTACCTTAGAACAGAAGACTTGCTTGGGGAAAACCTTGTTGACCACTGCCACCCCTGTTTACGGTGACGATGGCAAAATTCTTATGATTATTGAAAACGCCAGGGATATTACCGAGTCCAAGGGGATTAGCCATGAATTGGAGGTCAGCCGCAGAAAGCTGGAAAAATACAAGCTGGAAGTGGAAGAACTCCGCAAAAAGGACATGGATAATGACTTTGTTTACAAAAGCAAAAGCATGACCAACCTCATGACCTTGGCCAGCCGCATTGCCGGCATCAATTCCACTGTACTGATTCAGGGAGAAAGCGGCACAGGGAAAAGCGTCATTGCCAAATACATACATAAACACAGTACCCAAAAAGATGGGCCCTTTGTTTCCATTAACTGCGCGGCGATTCCTTCGGAGTTGATGGAATCGGAGCTTTTCGGTTATTCCGCCGGCTCTTTTACTGGTGCCAATAGCAAAGGCCGCATTGGTCTGTTTGAGCTGGCCAACGAAGGTACTTTGTTTCTTGATGAAATCGCGGAAATTCCCATGCATCTTCAGGCTAAACTCCTTCATGCTCTTCAGGAAAAAGTCTATTTCTCCGTAGGCGGCCGCAAGGAAAAGAAGGTCAACTGCCGAATTTTGGCGGCAACCAATAAAGATCTGCAATCCATGGTGCAAAAGCAAAAATTCCGTGATGATCTATATTACCGTCTCAATGTGTTTGAAATTAAGATTCCGCCGGTACGGGAGCGTACCGAGGACATCGTGCCCTTGGTACATCATTTGTTGAACCGCTATAATGATCGTTATGACCTGCACCGTCAAATTTCCAACCGTGCCATGGAGGTTTTGCTGAAATATCCTTGGCCCGGAAATGTGCGTGAAATTGAAAACACTCTGGAACGTTTGGTGGTTATGGCGCCGGAGGATTTGATTGATGTCAACCATCTTCCCGACTCCCTACGTTATCAGTCGGTGACGGAAATGTTTCCTTTCCTTAATAAAGGGTCGCTGGATGAAGCCTTGGAGGAAGTTGAAAAGAAAATTATTACTCAGGCTTACGAACAATGCGGCAGCTCCTATGAGGTGGCCCGTAAGTTGAAAATGAGTCAGAGTAAAGCCAGTCGCCTGATTCGCAAGTATTGCGGTAGCTCCCGAGGCAATGGAAAGGCGCAGCAAACTTTATAATTTGTATCACTACGGCGAAAAGCAATCCATTTGCTTTTCGCCGTTTCATGATTCAAAAATGGGTTATAAAATTTTTATAAAATGAAAAAAATAGCCCGGGAAAAAGTAATTGAATAGTGATGAGTCATAATTAACTTGTTTTATTTGAAATATTGCGAAATAGATATTGAAATTTTGTTGTAAAATGATAATAATGGGTGTATAATAAAGAAAAACCTTAATCTCTTTGGTCTTTTATCTTTGGTATGATTCTTGCAATATAATTAAGCATCAAAGATTAACCCAATTATTATAATTATGGAGGTGTTTTTTTTGGCTAGAGGTTTACGTGCAAACGCAAGTGCCATGACTTCTCTCGGTTTGAATATGTTTACCGATGATGAACTTTGGGAAGTACATTTGGCGACATTGGATGTTCTTTGGAACGTTGGTGTAAAAGTCGAAAGTAAAGAGGCAAGAGAGATTTTTGCAGGAATTGGTTGTACTGTTGATGAAGATTCGCATATCGTTAAGATCCCTGCTTATCTCGTTGAAGACGCAATCAACACCACCCCCCCGAACTACCGCGCTTATGCCAGAGATCCTAAAAACGACTGGTATTGTGAATCCGGCAGAACCGGTTTTGTAAACTTTGGTGAAGCTGTTAACGTCATCGACCCCTATACAAGAAAGCGCAGAGCTCCTAACATGGATGACCTTTGGAATTCCGTTACCATGATTGATAACCTTGATTCCATTGTCCTCTTCGAAAGAAATATTGTTCCTGCTGAAGTGAATCCCCATGTTGGTCAGTTGTATGTTTTGGAAGCTTTCCTTAACAACAGCACTAAACCCGCTTATATCGGTATGCATGACCCCCAGAACGTAAAATATGCCATTAAAATGGGCGGTCTCGTTGCTGGCGGTGAAGACAAATTCAGAGAAAGACCCTGGTTTGGTACTTCCACTGACCCCATTAGCCCCTTGGTACAATCCGCAGGTGCTACCGATTCTTTGATTCTCGCCATCAAGCAAGGTCTCCCCGTAAAAATCAATCCTATGGGTCTTGCCGGCGGCACTACTTGTGTCCATTTGGCAGCCACCATGGTAACACACAATGCTGAAGTTTTGAGCATGTTTGTTCTTGGTCAGGCACTCCAGAAAGGCGTGCCCATGGTCTATGGTTCCTCCACTGCTATGATGGACCTCAGAACCACCGTTTCTTGCGTTGGCTCTCCTGAATTGGCCTTGATCAGCGCTTTTGTTGCTAAATTGGCTCAGTTCTATAAGGTTCCCAGCTGGGTTGCGGGTGGTTAGTGCGACAGCAAATGCGTTGATGCTCAGGCTGCCCATGAAGCAACTTTGACCGCTATCTTGCCCGCATTGGCAGGTGCCAATATGATCTATGGTATCGGTATGTTGGAAAATGGTATTACCTGGGACTATGCACAGCTCGTCATGGAAGACGAATTCATGAAAATGATTCTGAAAACCTGTGAAGGCGTTCTCGTTGACGATGAACATCTTGCTGTTGATGTTATCAACGAAGTTGGTCCCGGCGGCGAATTTATCAGCCATATGCATACTTTCCAGAACTTCAAACATCTCTCCCAGCCCGATGCTAAAATCATCGACAGAAACAACTTCGATGGTTGGATGGCTCAAGGCGGCAAAGATATCGTAGAACGTTCTTACGAAAGAGCAATTGATATGATCGAAAACGGCAAACCCAAAATGCCTTTGCCGGAGGAAACCCAGAAAGCCCTTCATGCATTGCTTGAAGAAGCAGAAGCCGACAAAAACGAAGAATTGGCCAAAAGATCTGCTAAATAAGTTCGTTTCGGCTTGTTGAGGTAACGAAATAAAAAAGCCTCGTAATAAGGCGCTCCCCAGGGCGGGATGCAAATTGATACGGGGCTTTTTTTATCCATTTGTTTCAGGTTTAAAATCTGTTCCTGATATAGAATTCCGGGCTCTCAGATTTCATGAGAGACTTTTTTTTTGCCCTAATTGGGGGATAATAATATTAAATGGGTATAGTAAAGATTAGGGCTATTTGCGTCCATCTGAGGAATGATCGTCCTTAAAAGAATAAAAAAGGCCCCGCCTTTGGATCAAAGACGGGGTCAAGTGAGGATGAGTTGGGTTACTCGCTGATTACGAAAAGGATAGAAATGAAGCGCACGATTTCGCTTCTGTAAATAACATATGAAAAGTTGTTTTGATTATTCAGCTTCCGCCATCATTGCAACATAACGGTCGAAATTAGGATCGGCCATGTATTCATTGCAGCGGGTGATTCTTTCGAGACCATAGTTCCAATAGAATTCTTCCTCTTCTTTGGGTTTGGAGAGCATCTGAACCAGAGCCCAGGGGCACCACAAAGCGTCTACCAGGAATTTACCTACGAGAACGTCGGCTCTCTGCCGTTCGGTGGGTTCACCGTCATAGTAGTAGCGGAGGAATTCTTCTTCTTTTTCTTTATTAAGTTTGTTTTCGATGATAACAGCGGCAACGTCAAAGCTGTAAATGTTCATGCCGCAATATTCCCAGTCGATGAGTTGAAGGTTATCATTTTCAGAATCATAAATGAAGTTCTCGGACAATACGTCATTGTGGGAGCAAACCTTTTTGGGGGGATTTTTTTCAAAGTTTTTATCGATGGTTTCCAGAGTGGAGATTAATTTATCCATGCCATCGTAGTATTTTTCACAGTTTCTGTCTTTGAGCCACTGGAGATAGGATTTGATTTCTACCATGGGATCAAAGGCGCCTTTTTGTTGGATTCCGCTGGTGTGGTATTTTTTGATGATTTCTGCAGCACCCTTCAAGATTTCAGGGCGAGTCTGGAAATCAGGACGTTTCATGGTATCGCCTTCGCAGAAACCGCAAATATTGCTGCCGGTTTCCAGGTCATAATAATAGAACATGGGGCTGATGCCCAAATCTTTAATAGCATGAACAGCCTGTCTTTCGGCGGGGCGATTCAAATAGTCGGCAGTACCTTCACCGGCAATACGGAAAGCGTAGGGTTTACCGTCTACCACGGTTTTAAAATTGCGGTTGGTGAGGCCACCGGGCATGTAAGTGATGCTTTCAACTTCGCCGCAGAAAAGGCTGGATTCTTCAGCCATTTTTTTAATAAATTCGACTTCTTCAGGTTTGGTATTTTCACAAACTTTGATTTCTGCCATGGTGATGCATTCTCCTTTGAATTAAAATTTAATAAAAATTTTTTCGATGGAAATTTTAAGCTTTTTGTTCTGTTTGCTTTTATGGTATAATAAAAACAGAGCAACAAGAATCAATACGTTATTTTATCTTGCAATTTTTATGCCAGTTGATAATGTTTTCAGTAATTCGTCGTCAACTTAACGGAACTGCTGAAAAACAGTGAAATTTTGCGGTAAATAAATTTTCATTTTGGTTTTTTGTGAGTGAAATATTTTGAAACCAAGTCAAAATGGAATTTTGAGTCATTTTAGACTTGAGATGATATATTTTTATGCTGTAAAATCGCAAGGATTGTGGGAATTTAGTGGCAAATGGAATTTTTTGCGCTTTGGCATGATTTTTGCAATATAAAATCTTGTTCTCCGGAAATTCTGCAATCTAATTGCGAAAAATAGAATCAAGCACGAAAGGAGGTATTTTTTCCTTCAGTTTCGACGCAAGTTATATAAGCGCGTAAGCGCAGAAAAGGGGGACTTATTTATTATGGATGTAGAAGGCAAATTGCAATTAAAAGATGTTGACGCTGATGATTTCGGAGCCATGCGTTCTCAATTTGTCGTTATGAAACGGATTGTGGACGAGCTTTATGCAACTTCTGAAATGGCAATGTCCAGAAGTCAGTTGAACCATCTTCTCGATGAGTATTATGATCTTGGGACGGTCGTCGATGCTTATGAGATTTTTGGCGGTTATGTGAATCGCAGTTTCGGTGCGATTGTAGAAAAGGACGGTGTGAAGAAGGATTACTTCATCCGGAAATATAAAAGGGACGCTACAGACGCCGATATCAAAGTTGAGCATAATTTGATTGAGTATGCGCTTGCTCATGGCATGAAAGACGCTGCTGGGGTGATTCGCACCAAGGACGGCGAAACTTTTGTAAAAATGATCGAGGAAAAAGAAGGGGAAAAAGTGGAACGCAGTTTTGCCGTTTATGAATATCTCGATGGCGAAGACAAGTATGACTGGATCAATACCAACATGACGCCGGAAGAAGACGCTGAATTTGCTCGTATTTTAGCAAAATTCCACAATTTTACCAATGGTTTTGATCCTGGTGAAAAAGCCGAAGCTCGTATTCTCGACTTGGTGAAGAGCTTGAAAAACGATTTTGCAGCCTGCGGGGAAGGTTTGGGAATCCCCGATAATAATCGTTTTTACGGTTTGTGGAAGGAAGCCCTTCCCTTCATGCAGGAAATGTGTGATAAGGTCATTGTAGGCATGACAAAAGAGCTTGTTGCAGGTATGCCGGAATGTCCTTGTCATTGTGACATTCACCCCGGTAACGTTAAATGGAAAGACGGGAAATGCGTGGGACTTTATGATTTTGACTGGTCTAAGCTGGATTACCGTCTTTTCGATGTGTGCTTTGCTTTGGTCTATTCCTGCTCATCTTGGGAAGCGCAGACTGATGGTCGCCTTTGGTTTGACCGCTGTGGCTACTACCTTGAAGGTTATAATCAATTCCTGAAGGAAGAGGGGACATTGACTCCTCTGACTCCGGAAGAGAAGAAAGCCTTCCCCTATATGATGTTAGCTGCCTGTCTTTATTTGACTAATTGGGCTACCTGCTATTTCCCCGATTGGGAAGACTATAATGAATACGAATATTATTTCTATCTCACCCACATCGTGAAATTACTCCACTATATCGATAATCACCACGATGATTTGTTGGAAGTTATTAAGAATGTCTAATGTTTTGAACGGTGGCATGCAAAGCAAAAAAATATAATTTTAATAAAAATTTAAACAAAAGGGTGGACTTTTCTTGTGGGATGCCGTATAATGTTAAACAACATAAAATTTTGATTTCATTAGGTTTGATTTGCCGGGGTTCCTTCGCCAAGAACCCCTTGGCAGTTCATATTTGGCAGAGTGCCATCTGCCGGTTTTATTCATTATATTTTTTATGAAAGAAGGGATTTTAATGGCAATTGGTACAAAAAACGCTCCCAATGCTGCAGCAAAAGGGTTGTACAGAAAAAACAAGTCGGCCTTTTTCAGAAAGGGCGTCATCACGGCTTTAATTTCTGGTATTCTCTACGGCTTTTATTCAGCCTTTATTGTTGCCGGTGAAGCTGTAGGAAACTGGGGAGGTTTCTGGGAGCTGGGCATTGCTGGTTCTATCTTGGGGTATTGCTTGCTTTGCGCAGTGGGCGCCGGTTTGAACGACACTTGCTCCGCCATTTGGCAGCTCGTTATCGCAGCTGTAAAAGGGAAGCTTGGCGACTTCTTCGCCACTTTAAAAACGAAACCCGGTGTTATCATGATGGGGGTTGCCCTGGCCGGTGGTCCTATTGCGGCTACCGCTTACAACGTAGGTCTGATGATGGCCGGCGGTATCGCCGCTGCGATTACCGCTCTCTGCGCCGCTATCGGCGCCATTATCGGCCGCATTTTCCTGAAGCAGAAACTGAATTTCCGCATGATTTGCGGTATTATCATTTGCTTCGTGGCCGCTGTTGTTATCGGCTGGACCAGCTTCGATGGTCTTGACACCTCATCTCTTATCGGTTGCTGCATCGCCTTTGTCGCTGCTCTTGGCTGGGGGATTGAAGGCAGCATCGGCGGTTATGCTACCTGCATGATTGATGATGACATCAGCATCACCATTCGTCAGTGCGTTTCTGGTCTCAGCAATTTGATTATCGTTGTTCCCATCCTCTGCGTCATGGCAAGAGCAATGTTGGATACCAGCGATATCTCTGGTAATATCTATGGCTATTTAGTCGGTGGCGCCATTGGCGGCGGTGCTATCATCTGGTTCATTTTCTCCGGCCTTTGCTGTGGCCAGTCCTTCCGTATGTGGTACAAAGGGAACTCCATGTGCGGCGCTGCTCTCGGTATGGCTCTTAATGCTGGATATTCCTTCTGGGTACCCCTCGTATCCTGGATCGTCATGGGCGTTGTCCTTCCGATGTTTGATTCTTCCTGGAGCTATGCTGCATTGACTCCTGTCCAATGGATCATGGCTGTTGTTGAAGTCTTCGGTATCCTGCTCATCGCTATGAATCCTTTGGATCTTTTCAGAAAAAAGGAGGACTAAGATTATGAAGAGACCGTTAAATTTCGCTATTCTGAAACATATGACGACTGTGGATAATGCCTGTCCTGCTGATGTTGTTGCAGCTTTAAAAGGCGAATATCCTACCCATCGCAAACTGAATGAAAAAGATGTTTTGCTATCTCTTATGACTGCGACTGAAAACGGCTTGTTGGTTGAAGATTCCTATGAAGTCGGCGCCAACGGTGAACTTGTAATGTACTATGCTGCTCCTGATGAATGCAAAGACACAATTAACAGCTATATTAAATAAGGTGAATTAATTTTTGCAACTGCGCTAAAGCTGCCTAAGGGCAGCTTTTAGTGCGGCTGCCAGATTTCTCAGATGTCTCGAACACTAGAAATGCACACCAAAATTGCACAAAACACAAAATATAGGTAATACTTTTTAGAGTGATGCGATACTGAATATACACAAAAACTTGGAGTCGCTATTTCAAATTTTCGTAATTGATTCGAGTTTAAAGATATAATATATGTGGCACGATTCTTGCAATGGAAATAAGGTGTCGTGTCTGATATGGACAAGAATAATACCGCTTAGCGGAAAATTTTTAGTAAAATAGTTTAAAAGTATGGAGAGGAGTGTGTTTAGATGTTTGCACAATATTCTAAATTTCTCACAGAAGAACAAAGACAAATGGTTCACGAAGCTTCTATGGAAGTTCTCGAAAACACTGGTTTGCTGGTACATGCTGAATGCGCCAGAGAAATCTTCAAAGCCCATGGCTGCGATGTCAACGCCGATGGCCTTGTAAAGATTCCTCATCAGGTCATTGAAAAGTATGTAAAAATGTTCCCCAGCTCCTATACGTTTACCGCTCAGGATCCTTCTCTTGATATCACCATTCCTGAACAGGGTCCCTGCGTTGTTACTGCAAGTTCCGCTCCCTTTATCATTGACCCCAAAACCAAAGAACAGAGACGCGCAACTTCCAAAGATATCGCTAACATCGCTCGTTTAATCAACGAACTTCCCGGCTTCAACGTATTCTCTATTTCCGTTTTGGCTGATGATGCTCCCGATGGTGATCTGTCCCTTTACAGATTCTATCCTGCCTTGAAGAACTGTAAAAAACCTGTTCGCAGCAATACCCCCAGATTTGAAGAGTTGCAGAAAGTTCTTCAACTCGGTTACACCATCGCAGGCTCCAAAGAAGCTTACATGGAAAGACCTTTTATCAACCATCACTATTGCCCCATCGTAACTCCTTTGACTATGGACGTAGAATCCACTGAAGCCGTTACCTACCTGGCAAAAGAAGGCCTCCCTGTTTATACCACCGCTCCCGTGTCCAACGCCGGTATGACCTCTCCCATGAGCAGAATGGGCACCTTGGTCTTGGGGAATGCTGAATTCTTGGCTATCAACTGCTATTATCAGATGATTCGTGAAGGTATGCCCATCATCTACGCATATCTTCCCACCGTTGCCGACTTGAGAACCGGTGCATATACCCCCGGCGCTATGGAAACCGGTATTTTGTCCATGGCTCATACTGAAATGGCTGAATTCTACCATGTTCCTTCCGGCGGTTACATCGGCTTGACCAACTCCCACTGCAACGATGCTCAGAATGGTTACGAAGTTGCAATGAATACTACCGGTGCTGTTTGCGCTGGTGCTTCCTTACTGAATATGGGCGGTCTCCTCGACAGCCTTACCACCTTTGACTTCTCCAAAGCTGTCATCGACAATGAAGTTGCTATGAGCTTGAAATCCTTGAAAAAAGGTATTCCTTACGACGAAGCCGACTACAAAGAAGCTTTTGCATTGATCGACAAGATCGGCCCTGGCGGTCTCTACATGGAAGAAATGCACACCATGATGAACATGAAAGAAATCGCTTACCTCACCAAACTCGGTTCCAGAGACTTCAGAACCCAGTGGGATGGCAAAGATCTCGAAGCCAGAGCTTACGAATGGCTCGATCAAATCATGGCCGGTCCCAATCCGGCGGCTTTCTCCTCCGAATTGGATCAGAGAATCAAAGAACAATTCCCCGGCATCTGCGCTGGCGACGCTGTTTGGGATTATTAATACCAATCATTTTAATGCATTCCCTTGCAACGGGGAAATTGCCATAAAGGATAGCAATAGAAAGGTGCTCCCTAAAAGCGGGAGCACCTTTTTTCAAAAAAAAAAAGAGAAGTGGTTTTGCTGCGTAAATTTGGGGATTTGGGCGATACAATATAGATACAGGGAGCACGATTCCTGTTTACAAAAAAGGAAATAATGAAGGTCTGCCTAAAAGATGCTCCCATTTTTGAGCCAGAACGCTTCAAATCGAAGGGAAAATGGCCTTATGGTGGTTCTCCCATAATTTTTGGTAATTGACAAACTATGTCGAATCGACTATGATTAAGATAAAAATAGAACGATGATTGTATGACTTGGAGGCGACGTTTTTTATGTCATTGCTGTTTTTTGACTATGACGGTGTGATCGTAGATTCTTTGGAAACGGAAACAAGGTATTTCGTCGATGCCTGTCATCAGGTGGGGATTGAGGAAATCAATACCTCGGCGGATATGGCAGAGTTGAGTCTAGGCAATTTTTATCAGGGAATGTTGGATAGGGGAATCCCGGAAGAAAAAATTGATGCCGCGATGAAAATCTACTGCAAAAAAGACAAAGACGCTTCGTACCATTTGGACACCTATCCCACTATGCCTGAGCTGGTGCGGGAACTGGCGGAGAAATATCCTTTGTATATCGTAACGTCCAATGTTTCTGCCTCAGTGAAAAAAGTTTTGGATCAAAACTATGTTACCGGGGTAAAGGAAATCATTGGCGCTGATGTGGAAAAAAGTAAGGTAAAGAAATTTCACCGCATTATGGAGCAGTATCCGGGAGAACGCACCGTCTTCGTTAGCGACAGTAAGGGCGACATGATTGAAGGGAAAGAAGCCGGCATTGATGTTCGCGTTGCTGTGACTTGGGGGTGGCAAGAACCCTGGGTGGTGGCATCAGGCAATCCTGACCATATTTTTGATAGCCCGGAGGGGTTACGAGCTTGGTTCCGCGGTTTTATGACTGCGGAAGGTAAATTTTGAGCCGTTTCGACGAGTCCGAACCAACTTGTTGAGTCATATATGACTTAATCGTTTTTAATGGGAGCACCAGCAAATCGCCATATTTCAGCGAATACTGCTTTATGGTGGCATTGTAGTGTGATGACAAAAACTTCTCTTCCTGGCATGAATTTTGCATATTATTTATATAGTGGAAAAGTCTTTGTGCAAACTGTTGACAACGCTGCTGGTTCACACTAGGATGAAAGAAAGGTGGTGGGGGTTTGAGCGACGAAACCACAAAATCTTATCATGATTACGATCAAGGCAAAGTCAGAACCATTCAGGAATATGTTCCCGGGAAACAGGTGACTTTGCTTCACGTCATAGCACAGCCTGTTGACGAAGTTTACGATAAATTGGGACTCCCTCATGATGGAGCCATCGGTATCCTGACTTTGACTCCTGGGGAAACGGCAATTATTGCCGGGGATATCGCCACGAAATCAGGTGAGGTCCGCATCGGATTTCTCGACCGCTTTACCGGAGCTTTGGTTATTACTGGCGATGTGGCTAGTGTTACTTCTTCACTCAAGGCCATTATCGACTATTTTGAAAATGTTTTGGGGTATGCTCCGGCCCCACTGACAAAATCATGACAGAATCAAGGAAAAGAATTATGGTCGCCGGCGCCGTGGGGGCGGGGAAGTCCACGCTGCTTCATACCTTGTTTGTAGACGGGCCGGTTACAAAAACCCAAAGTCTTGAATACGCCCATAACGCCATCGACACTCCTGGTGAATTTACAGCCCATCCTTTTTTGAAAAGTGCCCTTTTCGCTACGGCGCTGGAAGCGGATCTCGTTGTATTCATTCAGGACGCAACCACCAACTATATGCAATTTCCTCCGGGATTTGCTACGGGTTTTCCAAAGCCTTCTATTGGTGTCGTCACTAAGATTGATGCGGAAAACGCCGATGTGGAACGGGCAAAATCAATCCTACGTGACGTGGCCGTCACAGAGCGGGAGCATATCCAGTGCGTTTCCTCAGTGACGGGAGAGGGCCTTCAAGAATTAAAGGCCTTTATTGATGACTATTTCGTGAAACTGGAAAACCAAAAGAAATAAAAATTTTATTTTATAAATTTTAATCTTAGGGTCCCAAGCACTTATTTTAAGGAGGTTCAAGAATGAAGCTGAAAGCAAACATCTACGGCAGAGTATATTCCTTTCGCTCTGTGGCAGAAGTCTTGGCAAAAGCCAACGAAGTGAAATCCGGCGATACCTTAATTGGTATTGGTGCAACTTCCCAAACAGAAAGAGTTGCTGCCAAATTGGTATTAAGCCGTCTCACTTTGGAAGACATCTATGAAAACCCTGTGATTCCCTATGAAAAGGACGAAGTCACCCGTGTGATTTACGATGACGTCAACACCACCATCTATAACCAATTCAAGAACTGTACCGTTGGCGAAATCCGCGAATATGTTCTTTCTCATACAGGCGACGAAATTTTGAAACTGGGCCGCGGCATGACTTCTGAAATGATCGCAGCCGTTGCCAAATTGATGTCCAACCTTGACTTGGTTTACGCATCTTCCAAAATTCGTCCCACTTCCCGCTGCAACACCACCATGGGTCTTCCCGGCACCTTGGCTTTCAGAAACCAGCCCAACCACACCACTGACGATGTGAACGGCATCATGGCTTCCATGAAAGAAGGGTTCACCTACGGTTCCGGCGACGCCGTCATCGGTATCAATCCTGTAGAAGACAACCCTGAAAACACCGCATACCTGTTGAAAACCGCCCATGAGTTTATGGAAGAATGGGGCATTCCTACCCAGGCCTGCGTCTTGGCTCATGTAACCACTCAGATGAAGGCCCAGGAATTGGGCGCTCCCATTGACGTATTCTTCCAATCCATCGCCGGCACACAAAAAACCAACGAAGCTTTCGGTATTGACTGTGCTTTGCTGACCGAAGCCCGTGAAGCCGCGCGTCAAGGCGGCACCAGCCTTGGCCCCAACTTCATGTACTTTGAAACTGGTCAAGGTTCCGAAGTCTCCTTGGAAGCTGACGAAGGCGTTGATGAAATGACCTTGGAAGCCAGAACCTATGGCTTTGGCCGTCACTTCCAACCCTTCATGGTCAACAACGTATCCGGCTTCATCGGCCCCGAAACCATTTACGATGGCCGCGAAGTTGTCCGTGCCGACCTTGAAGACTTGTTCATGGGTAAATTCCATGGTCTTCCCATGGGCATTGCTCCCTGCTACACCAATCATATGAACGCTGACCAGAACGACCAAGAAAATGGCACCATGCTTTGCGCCATGGCTGGTTCCTTCTACTTCATGGGTGTTCCTGGCGGTGATGACATTATGTTGAACTATCAGGATACCAGCTACCATGATGACGCCAGCGTTCGTGAAATTCTCGGCCTCCGTCCCTTGCCCGAATTTGAAAAATGGATGGAAAAAATGGGCCTGATGGAAGACGGCAAACTTACCGCTCTCGCCGGTGACCCGTCTATCTTTGAAAAATAATGGAGGTGAATCAAGGTGGCAAACTACAATAATGATATGGAAAGAATGATTGTTGAATCCGTGTTGGCGGAATTGCGCAAAAATGGCGCCGCTCCTGCCGTAAGCACGCCCGCAAATACTCCCGCGCCCGCTGCTGCGGCGCCTGCTGTGGAAGACGGTGTGATTGAAATGCCCGACATCAGCAAACCTACCATCGAAAATCCCAAAAACATCGCTGCTATCGAAGCCATGAAACAAATAACCAACGCCAGAATCGGCCTGGGCCGCTGCGGCGCCAGACAGAGAACCGACTCTTTGATTCGTTTCTTGGCTGACCACGCTGTTGCCCGTGACGCTGTTTTCATGGATGTTTCCGATGACTTTTTGGCTGCTAACAACTTGGAAGTCGTCACGACCCAAGCTGCGACCAAAGATGATTTCCTTCAGACGCCGAACCTCGGTACTGTTTTGAGCGACGAGGGCCGTCAGAAAATGAACTCTATTTGCCAAAAAGGTGTTCAGGTGCAAATCATTGTTGCCGACGGCTTGAGCTCCACTGCCATCGAAGCCAATATCCCTGAAATTATGCCTCCCTTGGTACAGGGGCTGAAAGGCGCTGGTATCTCCGTGGGCACTCCCTTCTTCGTAAGAAACGGCCGTGTTCGCGTTATGGATGACATCGGTATGGAACTCCAGTGCGACGTTGTTTTGGAACTCATCGGCGAAAGACCCGGTCTTGGCACAGCCAGTAGCATGAGCGCATACCTCATCTACAAACCCTCCAAAGACACTGTGGAAGCTGACAGAACTTTGATCTCCAATATCTACGCCGGCGGTACTCCTCCGGTAGAAGCCGGGGCACAGCTCGTTGACCTGATTAAAGACATCCTTAAATATAAAGCTACCGGCGTAAAACTCAACGAAGCAACAAAATAATGATAAAAATCGGGAAAGGTGGTGTTCACCATCAGCGCAGCTGAACAAAAGATCATTAGCGTAGGCATTGACATCGGGACCACCACGACCCAACTGGTTCTCAGCCGTTTGACGGTGCGGAACTCCGCGCCGGCCTCAGTGATTCCCCATATGGAGATCTCCGAGCGTGAAGTCCTTTACCGCAGCGGAATTCATTTTACTCCCATCGACGACCATCAGCTCATCGATGCCGAAGAAGTGGCCAAGATCATCGCCGAAGAATACAAACAAGCGGAGATGAATCCTTGGGATGTAGAGACTGGTGCCGTGATTATCACCGGTGAAACCGCCAAAAAAGAAAACGCCGCCAATATTCTGGAATCCGTTTCAGAATACGCCGGGGATTTCGTGGTGGCCACCGCCGGGGTGAATCTAGAATCCATCTTAGCGGGCCGGGGCTCTGGGGCTTCCGCTTACTCCCAGGAACATCATAAGGTGTACGCTAATATTGACATCGGCGGCGGCACCGCTAACATCGGTGTCTTTGATGGCGGACGTGTCATCGACGCGGCCTGCATCAATGTGGGCGGCCACTTGGTAGAGTTGGAAAAAGGAGGCGACCATGTGACCTACATCGCCGAACCTGCCCAGCGAATTTTGAATCACCTGGGTATGGATTTGCAAGTAGGACAAAAGGCTACCCAAAAACAGCTGATTACCATTGCTGAAACCATGGCGGAGCTTTGTGTGGAATCCATCGTGAGCCGTAAAGCGGGTCCGCTTTTGAGCGAACTTTTGATGACGCCGGAACAAAAAACCAATTACGATGTCTATCGTGTGGTGATTTCCGGCGGCGTTGCCGACTATGTATACAGTGATTTTGAACCTGTCGCCATTGCCGATATGACCCAGTACGGCGATATCGGCCCCGTTCTTGGCTGGGCCATCCGCAAGGCCTTTGCCAAAGCCGGCGTGATTCTAGAGGAACCCATGGAAACCATTCGGGCCACCGTGATCGGCGCCGGGATTCATACCATGAATATCAGCGGCAGCACCATCCATGTGGATGATGAGACGCTGCCTTTGAAAAATGTCATGGTGCTTTCGCCCTTCCCCAAAGGGGATATGCCTCGGGATATTGAAACCATCGCTCAGACCATCCACGATCATGTGGAGCGGATCAGCCGAGAGGATCCCGATAAAATCCTCGCTCTTGCCATTGATTCTCCTGCGGAGATTACTTATAATTGTATTAGAGACTTGGCCGAGGGGATCTACAAAGGGATGAGCGACTATCTCCGCTACCGCGGTGTTCTCATCGTTGTAATGGGCGCCGACTGCGGAAAGGCCTTGGGCCAATGTTTGGACATCGTGTCCGATCATCATATTGAACTTGTATGCGTCGATCAGATCGACGTTGATGAAGGCGACTATATCGACATCGGTAATTCCATTATGGGCGGTCGTGTCGTTCCCGTCGTCGTCAAAACATTAGTGTTTGAAAAAGGAAATTCTTAAGGAGGTAAAAATAAATGGCATTACTGGATGTAATTAAGCCCAAAGTGTTATCCACGAAATTCATCCCCAATGTTGCCCCCGATCTCCAAAGAGATTTGGGTATGACCGAAGACCAGCGCAGTATTGCGATGTTCACCTGCGACATTGATGATTGCGCTTATACCGCCATTGACGAAGCCACCAAAAAAGCTGAAGTTCAGGTTGTATACGCCAAATCCTTCTATGCCGGCGCTGCTCATGCTTCCGGTCCCCTCTCCGGTGAATTTATCGGGATTCTCGCCGGCCCCAATCCTGCGGAAACCAAAGCGGGACTGAACGCCGCTGTGCAATATCTCGCTGAGGAAGCTTTCTTCTATTCGGCCAATGAAACCAATGATATCGTATATTTTGCCCATACGATTTCCAGAACCGGGAGCTATCTCTCGGCCTGTGCCGGAATTCCCGAAGGTCAGCCCCTGGCTTACCTGATTGCTCCTCCCATCGAAGCCGTCTTCGGTGTTGATGCCGCTTTGAAAGCCGCCGACGTCACCATGCCCCTGTGGTATGGTCCTCCGTCGGAAACAAACTTTGGCGGCGGTCTCCTCACTGGCAGCCAAAGCGCTTGCAAAGCCGCCACCGAAGCTTTCAGAGATGCGGTGATTGCTGTGGCTCGCAATCCTCATGATTTTGACCTTTGATATTGGATATCCGATCGAAAGGAGGTAACTTCTTGAAAGTAATTACGGAATCGGAATTACGTGAAATTTACAAAAAAAATCCTTTTACCTCCTTTGATTTGCCCTCAGGCATCAAATTGACGCCTGCCGCTTCTCAATTTTTGAGCGAAAGGAAAATCAAGATTCTCCGTGATGGCGTGGAAGAAAGCCAACTAGCCAAGGAAGACCGTCGCTTCAATGTTTCGGCTCCCACTCCGGCTTATCCCAAAGCGCCGCCAACTCCCCAGCCTTTGGCCGATGGAGGTGTTCCCGTGGCCCGTCAAACCCTGCCTGGCGTCCAACCCGTCCAGCCCATTCCCAGATATCAACAGGCGCCTGTCGAGGCTGCTCCTCAACCGGTACAGCCCGTCCAGCCTGTTACTCAGCCGGTGCAACCGGTACAGCCTGTAAGGGAACATCGGGAACAGCGGAAGGACACCACGGCTCAGAACATGGATACCTCCCATGTGTCTAAGGAGAAACCCGAACACATGACGCACCTTCGCGGCTCCCAGCTGGTGCCCAAGGTTCATCCCATGATCGCCTTCCGCGGTCAGCTTGACACCTTTGAAGGATTCGTTTTAAACGGCGTCATCGAAGCCAGAACCAGTGGCTTTGAAGGGTTGGCCGAAGACCTCACGGAATTGCTTGATTATTCCCGCAGTATCATGCGGGCAGAGGTTCGCCAGGAACCTCTGGCGCCCATCAATATCTGCGGATGGGATGCTGCCGAGATACGGGAACGTTCACACTATCCCAATAAATTCTACAATGTCAATCATTTCACCCCCCAGCCGGAACACGGCAAAATTATGGGAATGCTCAACCTGATGCGGGCCAAATCCAGAGAATTGGAATTGGCCGCCGCCCATGCTTTCTATCATGAGGACGGCAGCACCGATCGGGATGACATTCTTCAGGCTGTGAACCGTTTCAGCAGTTTGATTTACGTTTTCATGCTGCAGTTGCTGGCCGGTGTCTATAAATACGGATGTTGAACGGTGATCGCGTGAAAGAATTAAAAGAAGCAAATGACCTCATTCAGGCTTATGAAAAAACCTTCGATAAGCCGAAAAAGGCAACCAAAGGAAAAAAACTATATACCGGCGTCGACCTGGGTACAGCCTATATTGTTTTGGCCGTGGTCGATGAGGACGGGACCCCTGTGGCAGGGGCGATGCAATTTGCCGAAGTAGTAAAAGACGGTTTGGTGGTGGATTATAACGGCGCCATGCAGATCGTAAAAAAGCTGAAGCATAAAATTGAGGAAAGCATCGACGCGGAGCTGGAATTGGCCGGCGTCGCATATCCCCCCGGAACCAATGCCAGTGACTGTCGGGCCATTCGTTATGTGGCCGAGGCTTGCGGCTTTGATGTGGAATATCTCATGGATGAACCCACTGCCGCCAATAATGTCCTTCATATTAAGGACGGCGCCGTCGTTGATATCGGCGGCGGAACCACCGGCATTGCAGTCCTAAAAGACGGCAAAGTCGTCAGCGTTGATGATGAACCCTCCGGTGGGACCCATTTGAGTCTCGTGATCGCCGGGGCCAAAGGCATTGAATTCTTGGAGGCGGAGGCTTTGAAAAAGAAACCCGCTGAGCATAAAGAATTGATGCCCATTGTGCGGCCGGTATTTGAGAAAATGGGCAGCATCATTGGTCGTTCCATCGACGGTCATAAAGTTGATACCATTTACCTCGTTGGTGGTACCTGCTGTTTTGAAGGCGTCGAAGCGGTGCTGGAAAAACAGTTGAAAATCAAGGTTGTGAAACCTGATAACCCCATGCTGGTGACTCCTTTAGGCATTGCCCTGGGTTCTATGCTCCAAGGGCAGGCTGAAGAACAATACTGAGAAAGGAAGAACGCTACATGAAAATCGGCAGAGTCATAGACAATATCTGGGCAACCAGAAAAGAAGAGACCCTCCGCAGTGCCAAATTGATGATCGTTCAGATTTTGGACACTCCCGCGGACCTGCGCAATCCCGCCAATAACGGTGGTAAGGTGCTCATCGCCGCGGATATCATCGGCGCCGGCATTGGCGAAATGGTCATTGTGGTGGGCGGCAGTTCCGCACGGCGTGCCGGTGGTTATGACAGCAACGTTCCCATCGATGCCATGATCGTTGGCATCATTGATGAGAATGAATGGGGTGTTGATAAGGAGTAAAAGCTTATGGCGCAACAAATTATTGAAAAAATCAAAGATGCGGGCGTCATCGGTGCCGGTGGTGCCGGTTTCCCCAGCCATGTTAAGCTTTCGGCTCAAGCAGAAGTCGTTGTGGTAAACGGCGCGGAATGCGAACCTCTTTTACGTGTTGACCAGCAGCTTATGGTGGTCGAAGCGGAAAAAATGGTCCAGGGTCTTGAATACGCTTTGGCAGTGACCGGCGCGAAAGAAGGCGTCATCGCTTTGAAAGCCAAATATAAGGAAGCCGTAAAAACCTTGGAACAGGTGATTGCCGGTAAAGACAAACTCAAGATTTATATCTTAGACGATTGTTATCCTGCCGGTGACGAGCAGGTCACGCTCTATGAAAGTACGGGGCGTCTCGTGCCCCAGGGCGGCATTCCTTTGAAAGCCGGCGCTGTGGTAACCAATGTGGAAACATTGATTAATATCTGCAACGCTCAGGAGGGAATCCCGGTGACCGATACCTACCTTACCATGTGCGGCGCCGTTCCCAATCCCATCACCGTGAAAGTCCCCGTCGGTATTACCGTGCGGGAAGCCTTTGCCCTGGCAGGGGCGAAGAATTTTAACGGTTATGGCATCATCGATGGCGGCCCCATGATGGGGCATCTCCTGGAGGATGCGGAATCTCCGGTGGTGAAAGCCGCCAAAGGCTACATCCTGTTGCCGGAAGAGCATCGTTTGATCGCGAACCGCAGACTTTCCATGGAAACGATTTCTCACAGAGCCAAAACGGCCTGCATCCAGTGTCGGTTCTGTACCGACCTGTGTCCCCGTTATTTGCTGGGGCATGAAATCGAGCCTCATAAAATTATGAGAGCTCTGAAATATTCTCAATTTAACGAAGAAACCATTCGAATGGCATTTACCTGCTCCGAATGTGGGATGTGCGAACAGTACTCCTGTATTGCAGGGTTGTCGCCCCGCACCGTCAACGCGAATCTGAAACGGATGCTTTCCGCCAACGGAATTAAACCTTTGGATCCTCCGGATCCTCAGGAAGTTCATTTCAACCGGAAAGATCGCAAGATTCCCACGAAGCGTCTCATCAGCCGCTTGGAATTGAAGCATTACGATGTGAAAGCTCCTTTAAGCGATGAAGAATTTGTCTTTGACAAAGTGACGCTTCCGTTGAGACAGCACATCGGCGCTCCTTCGGTTCCCGTCGTGACTGCCGGTCAAGCTGTGAATAAAGGCGATCTTGTCGCGAAGATCCCTGACAACGCTCTGGGGGCCAATATCCACGCCAGCATCAGCGGCGTCGTGGCCAAAGTCAGCGACAGTGCCATCGTTATTACCCGAGGGGGTGTACAATCATGATTCGTGCAATCGGTCTTGTTGAATTCGTCAGCATTGCCAAAGGGATTGAAGCTGCCGACGCCATGCTGAAAGCGGCAAACATTGAACTTTTGGAAGCAAAACCGATTTGTCCCGGTAAATACATTGTGTTGATTTGCGGTGACGTTAGCGCCGTAGAAAACTCCGTCAACGCCGGGAAGGCCATTGGCGGCGGCCATGTGGTGGATGATTTTGTCATCCCCAATGTCCATCCCGCTGTTATCAAGGCCATCTCCTGCGCTACCGATGTTCATGAACTTCAGGCTCTTGGCGTCATTGAAGCCTTTTCCATCGCTTCCTTGATCGTGGCAGCCGACTCCGCCGTCAAAGCCGGTGAAGTTGATTTGATTGAAGTTCGTGTTGGTATGGGCATTGGCGGGAAATCCTTCGTGACCCTTACCGGTGACGTTGGTTCCGTCAAAACCTCCATTGCCGCAGGGAAAGAAGAGTGCAGCTCCAAAGGGATGCTGGTGGAAACCGTCATCATTCCTTCGCCGCACAAGAACTTAAAGACTTCCATTTTATAACATTTCAATATTTAAAATTTATTGTTAGACTAAGGAGGTGAACAAGACTTGAAAAGACTTATTTCCGTTGTGGATATCAAAACACTGTCTGAAAAAGGTCAAACTGAATTCATGGTGGATGACGATACCATCGTTACCCCCGCAGCCAAAGACGCTGCCAACGAATTCGGCGTGAAGATCGTCAAAGCCGCTGCTCCTTGCTGTGTGGCTACAGTTCCTGCCGAAGGCGTTTCCGCCGCCGCATCTCCTGTGGTTTCCGCCGGCGCTGTGGTGGAACGGTCCCAAGCAGTTTCTCCCGCGACCCTTTGCCCGCCGGTGCCCGGTTATCGTGAAAGCAACACGCTCATCACCTCTCCTTGGCCCGAAGCCGGTCAAATCACCAACTGCGCTGTAAGAACTCAGCCCACACCTTCTTCCGCCACGACTCCTTGGCCCAAAGCCAATCCTGTGGCGTTCCAAGCCATTGCTCCTACAGCCCCTGCCGCTGCACCTATCGCTGCTGAAGAAGTTCCCGCTGCCGTCCCTGCCCCAAGCTGCGCCGGCGTTGACCCCGAAATGGTGGCCAAAATCGTGCAGCAGGTCATGAGCCAGATGGGGATCAGTCCCACCGCCGATTGCCCTCAATCCGACCTGGTGCGAGTCATTGATCCCGAAAGCGGCTTTATGCTCATCAAAGGGGACAGCATTAAGTTTGAGCCCTTTAACGACGGTGAAAAGGATTATGAAGGCATCTGGATCAAAGAATTTACCAATCCCAAGGAAAGTCCTAATCTGACTTCGGGGATTATGGTGTTTGATAACAAACAACTTCATTGGACCTTGACCTATGACGAAATGGATTACGTGATTGACGGGGTTCTTGAATTTATTGTAAACGGTAAAAAATATACCGGTTATCCAGGGGATTCCTTCTATATCCCTGCCAATACCACTGTTACCTTCTCCACGCCGGATAAAGCGAAGTTCTTCTTCGTCACTTATCCCGCCAACTGGTTTGAACTGATTTAACTCGATTGAAATTTCTTAAATTTTAGGAGGAAATTATAATGACTAACATCGCATTAGGTATGATTGAAACCAAAGGTCTTGTCGGCTCCATTGAAGCAGCCGATGCTATGGTCAAAGCTGCTAACGTTACCTTGATCGGCAAAGTCCATGTCGGCGGCGCTTATGTCACCGTTATGGTCCGTGGCGATGTCGGTGCTGTGAAAGCCGCTACCGATGCCGGTGCTGCCGCTGCTCAGAGAGTTGGAGAATTGATCTCCGTCCATGTAATTCCCAGACCCCATGCCGAAGTGGAATACATTCTTCCCAAACTCGGCAACGATGCTGAATAAGAATCTTACTGCGTAAATTTTAGGTAAAGGGGTTGGAAACCAATGATGGGACATAATATCGCCCTGGGCATGATTGAGACCAAAGGTTTGGTTGGCTCCATTGAAGCAGCCGACGCCATGGTAAAGGCCGCCAATGTGACCTTAATCGGTAAGGTTCAGATCGGTGGCGCCTATGTTACCGTAATGGTTCGTGGCGACGTCGGCGCTGTCAAAGCTGCCACCGACGCCGGCGCTGCTGCTGCTCAGAGAGTGGGCGAATTGATTTCTGTTCATGTAATTCCGAGACCCCATCACGAAGTAGAGTATATATTACCTTCTTTACCTTCCGACGATCCCGATGATGCGCCTTTTTCCCCGTCCTCCTGTGATGGGGAAGGGGACGCAGATGTGACGGACGCAACTGTCGAAGTGTCGGACAACGTGCCTGCGGAAGAAGCTCCGGGGGCCGTTCAGGAAGATACTCTTACAGAAAATACTTCCGCCGATGCTTCAACAGAAGATGCTTCCCCAGCAGCTGCCTCAGAGCCTGTGGAGGAAACCAATGCTTCCGTCGATGCGGTGGAAGTATCCATTCGCGCCGAATTGGAAGGGATGGCGGTCAAAGAACTGAGAAAAATTGCCCGCAGTACCGAAGGAATCGGCATTGCCGGCAGAGAGATTTCCGCTGCCA
Source organism: uncultured Peptococcaceae bacterium (assembly GCA_964637365.1). GTDB lineage: Bacteria > Bacillota > Dehalobacteriia > UBA7702 > UBA7702 > Cryptoclostridium. The sequence goes on along the minus strand of CAZWWH010000008.1, from coordinate 10,584 downwards.
ACAAAGGTCTCTTGATTGCAGAGATTTTGAAAGCAAAGCAAAAATGAGCCGAAAACGACATATTTCCCCTGCCTTTCTAAAAAGAAAATTAGAAGGGTTTGTTAAGTATCGCCTTTTTCGCCCGCTTGCTTCGGGAATCTACCGATTGTAAGAGAAAGGGGGACTTCTCAATTGACTCTCGATTATGATTTAAGAATTATCCAGGAAACCCGGGATGTGGCCCGTAAAGCCAAAGAGGCCCAAGCAATTTTGGCCACCTTCTCGCAGGAAAAACTGGACGAAATCGTCAAAGCCATGTGCGACGCTGTTATGGCCAATGCCGAATGGCTTGCCAGAATGGCTTGTGACGAAACCAAATACGGTATTTATGAAGATAAAATCGTCAAAAATACCTTTGCCGCGAAAACGGTCTATGAATATATCAAAGATATGAAAACCACCGGCTTTATCGCTGAAGACCCGGTGAATAAAGTTTACGATGTGGCTGTGCCCGTAGGCGTTGTCATGGGGATTATTCCCACCACTAATCCCACCTCTACCTTGATCCACAACGCCATGTGCGCTGTGAAAGCAGGGAACGCCATCGTATTCTCTCCCCATCCCAACGCTGTGAAATGCAGCTGCGCTGCGGCTCAGGTCCTTCAGGATGCCGCCTCCCGTGTGGGCGCTCCCGATGGTATCATTAGTTGCCTTTCCAAAGTCAGCATGCAGGGCGCCGATGCTTTGATGCACAACGATAATATTTCCGTTATCGTTGCCACTGGCGGCCCCGGCCTTGTAAAATCCGCATACAGTGCGGGGAAGCCCGCTTTAGGCGTTGGCGCGGGGAATGTTCCCGCTTTCATCGAACGCACTGCCAATGTGAAAAAAGCCGTGCGTGACATCGTCGTCAGCAAAACCTTTGATAATGGTATGATCTGCGCTTCGGAACAGGCCATCATTGCCGACGCTCCTGTGAAGGATCAGGTTGTCGCTGAATTGAAAGCCAACAACTGCTATATCATGAATGATGAGGAATCCGCCAAAGTGGCGAAACTCATCATGACTCCTTCCAACGGCATGGCTCCCGCTTACGTTGGGAAAACCGCCGAATACATCGCCGAACACGCTGGCGTTTCCGTGCCCAAAGGCACCAAGCTCCTCATCGCTCCCATGGACGGTTACGGCGCTGAATATCCTTTGTCCCATGAAAAGCTCACCACTGTTTTGGGCTTCTACTGCGTTAAAGACTGGCATGATGCCTGCGCCCTTTGCGAAGGTCTCTTGAGCATCGGCGGCATCGGCCATTCATTGGTAATCCACTCTCAAGATGATGCCATCATCCGTGAATTCGCAAAAAAACCCGTTTCCCGTATCTTGGCCAACACTCCCTCTGCATTGGGCGGCATCGGCTATACCACCGGCATTACTCCCTCCCTCACCTTGGGTTGCGGCACTTGCGGTGGCAGCAGCCTTTCGGAAAACCTTAGCCCTTTGCACTTGATTAACGTCAAGAAATTAGCTTACGGTATTTGTGAACCCGACGTTCGCGGCGCCCAAGAAGCCCCTTGCTGCGATACCGCCAGCGCTGCCTGTAATGCCGATGTGATTTCCGATGTGGTGAAACAGGTTTTGGCACAGCTCCAGTCCCGATAAGGGGGAAACGCCATGAATGAACAAGAATTGGCTGCTTTGGTGGCAAAAATTGTGCAGGAACAAATGGGAAATAAGGAGGTTGCGTCGGCGGTGGCCGATGATATGGTGCCGATTGGCGTCTCCAACCGCCACATTCATCTGAGCCAAGAGGATTTTGAAACCCTATTTGGCAAAGGCGCTACCATGACCCATTTCAAAGACCTCTCCCAGCCCGGGCAGTTCGCCTGTAAAGAAGTGATGACCATCGTTGGCCCCGGCGGCGCTATTGAACGGGTTCGCCTTCTTGGCCCCGCCAGAAAGCAAACCCAGGTAGAGGTTTCTGTGGCGGACTGCTTCAAATTGGGCGTAAAGGCTCCTTTGCGTGATTCCGGCGACTTGGCCGGTTCCGCGCCCATTACCATTGTTGGGCCCAAAGGTACCGTTAGCGCTCCTGAAGGCTGCATCATCGCTGTGAAGCATATCCATATGCATACCAGCGACGCCGCTCGTCTCGGCTTGAAGGATAAGGACAAAGTTAATGTCCAGACCTGCACCGAACGAGGACTCATTTTCCTGGAGGTACTGGTTCGCGTCAGCGACAAGTTTAAGCTTGAAATGCATGTGGACATGGATGAAGCCAACGCCGCTTCCCTGAAAAACGGCGACATGGTCAAGATCCTGGGTAAAAGTTAAGAATCTAAAAAGTAGAAGAAATACATATAAAATAACAGAAAAGGGAGTGGCTTAAAAGCCACTCCTTTTTGAACCTGCCGATAAAGTCTGATCATTAGCAAAATTTCAGAGCTGAGACCACTAGAGTACTAGTTTGTACACGTCGTGTCCGCAGCTCAGGAAGTTTTACGAATGCTAAGCCTTTCTTGACAGGCTATCATCTTGCCGAAAAACCGGGTTTTTCGACAATTTGAAAGGAGTGACTTTTAGGCCACTCCTTTTAAATATTGCGTCAAAAGAGTTATTCTGTTTCTGTTGATAAAATGGAGGTCATTTCATACGTTTTTGCGGCGGCGAAGGCTTCTTCATAAGTATCGTAGCTTGTTGTTGCCGGAGCCTTCTTAATAATGCTGTCCATTTCTGCTTTGCTGCTGCTGTCGTCGTTGTCCACAAACTCTTTTATGAAATCCAATGTTTTCAGGATTTTCCAGGATCCATCCTCTTTGACCAGCTCAAAGGTGACCCGGTCGCAATTGATTGTTGCATCAATGGTATATAATTTGTCGCTATGCTTATAGATACGTTTATTCCAGGTATAGGTTACTGTCTCAGCAATCACTCGATCCTCTCCCTGGAATTTTAAATCGGTAATTTCACAGCTGCTGACTCCGGCAGCAATGGTAATGCCCGGAACAATCCCCTGACGCTCTTGCCCAGATGCTGCCAGGAATGCGGCAACAGATTCGGGATGGCTATAAAAAAAAGAGGACTTTGATGAGTAGATTTCCTTGGCAATAGACTGATGCTTTGCAGTGATTTCCGCTTTTTCCGCTTCGCTGAGTACGGGGTTGATGTCTCTTGCGGCTATTTCCTCGGGAAGCACGCCGATGGATATGGATGAAAGTGCTTCTCTGGCCACAACCTCTTGAATGTCGGGAGCTTCTTTCGATTCCTCTGTTTTTCCCATGCCCATAAAAAGCGCTGCCATAGCGCATACAACGCCAACGATTACAGCGATTGATAGAATTCGTTTCAAAGTGGTCATAATCGTATCCCTCCTTTATTTAATTGACCCGAAATGCGTAAATTCGAGTATCTTCTCTGCGATGATTTACTGGATCCAGATGCCAGATGCAGTTTTTACGGTTTTGGGTATGCTGATTGATAAGGTCGCCATGTCTGTTAATGCAGTATTCGCATTTGCCGTACCTCACGCAGAAGGAAGCATGATCCATAGTTCCATCCTTGTTCCAATCATAGAAAATTACTTCATTACCGTTGGTCAAATTGCTGCTGTTGTCAATATAGGCATAGGTGTGATAGGGAGCCGGTGAGCCATACTTTGACCAACTTCCCAGCTTATATCCGCCAAAGTCTCGCAAATAGTTTTTTAAATCATCTGCTACGGACCAGGTTCTTGAGTAGGATAAGCGGCTGTTGTAATACCAGTTGACGTTATCCTTATGTCCGCCGGCCCGCATAATCTGGGAAACAAAATTGGTGCAGTCTTTATTGAAGCTTGGATAGGCGCTATTATAGTTTTGCCAGTACTTATCTGCATAATTTACTGCGTTTGTTTTGCTAAATGCCGCTGCCTTTTCCGAACAAAGAGTGATTGCGCAGGTAAACATTAGCATAAAAACCATGATAATACTGAGTTTCTTTCCCAATGGATGAATCATATGTGATCTCCTTTTTCGCAATTTTTGATTCTTTTTCGTTCTTTTCCACGGACAGAAGTGAGATATGTTGCCATTCTTATATTCTCTCCTTTGCGGTGGAGCAGATATCCCTCCCTTCGCTCCAAGCTGTTTTTATAATCCGTGTGTCATACAATAATTGTATATATGTATTATAAGAGTGTCAATAGGACTTGCGAATTGTCGTTTTTAAATGCCGGTTGAAAAAAGCACAGCCGGATTGTTTGTGGTATCATAAAAATACATTTTCTTATGGCATCAATGTTTCTGTTGGCGATCATTGTAACCATATGTTACTGCCGATCTCGCTCCAAATAGAAAAGGATCGTGGAAATTTCCACGATCCTTTTCTATATTCTGAATAATTAAGCATTTTCTCCGGATTTGCGGTGTTTCAGAGCGCGCATCCGTTGAGCGTGGTCGAGAATTTGTTTGCGAATCCGGAAGTGCTTTGGAGTGACCTCCAGTAATTCATCGTCGTTCATGAACTCCAAAGCTTCCTCCAGGCTCATAAGTCTCGGCGGCGTTAGGCGAAGCGCCTCGTCGCTGCCGGAGGCACGGGTGTTGGTGGCCTGTTTTTTCTTGCAGACGTTGACTGTGATATCATCGGTTTTGGGGGAGTAGCCCACTACCATCCCTGCGTAAACCCGTTCCCCTGGGCCGATAAAGAGAGTGCCCCGTTCTTGGGCGTTGTATAAACCGTAGGTAATGCTCTCTCCTTCTTCAAAGGCGATGAGAGAGCCATTGCTCCGCTGGGTCATTTCTCCTTTGTAAGGGCCATAATGATAGAATACGGAGTTCAGGATACCTTCCCCGCGGGTGTTGGTGAGGAATTCGCTGCGGTAGCCAAAAAGTCCACGGCTGGGAATGATGAATTCCATTTTCACCCGGCTGCCCACTGGCTGCATGGAGCGAAGCTCCCCTTTACGGAGCCCCATGGATTCCATAACTGTTCCCATGGATTCTTCAGGCACGTCGATTACCAGTTCTTCATAGGGCTCTAGTTTTTCCCCGTTGACTTCCTTGAAAAGAACCTTCGGTGTGCTGACTTGGAATTCGTAACCCTCACGACGCATATTTTCAATAAGGATGGAGAGGTGCATTTCCCCGCGTCCCATGACCTTGAAGCTGTCAGCGCTGTCGGTATCTTCTACATGGAGGGAGACATCCTTTAGCAATTCCCGGTAGAGACGGTCTCTAAGCTGGCGAGAGGTGACAAATTTCCCTTCCTGACCGGCAAAGGGGCTGTCGTTGACGGAAAAGGTCATTTCCACAGTGGGTTCAGAAATTTTTACAAAGGGCAGGGGTTCTACACATTCGGGATCGCAAACGGTATTGCCAATGTTCACGCCGTCAATACCGGAAAAGGAAATGATATCTCCGGCCTTGGCCTCGGTGACAGGGGTTTTATCAAGACCGTCGATCTGATAAATGGCGGTAATTTTTGATTTTGTGTTCAAATTTTCTTTGAAGTAGTCGCAGACGATTACTTCTTGATTTTGATGAATCGTACCCCGTTCAATGCGGCCCACGGCAATGCGGCCCACATATTCGTTGTAGTCAATGGAGGATACCAGTACGCTCAACGGGCCGTCGGGATCGCCCTCCGGCGGTTCAATATAATCCAAAATAGTGTCAAAAAGGGGCGTCAGGTCTTTACCTTCCACGTTGTAATCCATGGTGGCGGTGCCATGACGGCCGGAACAATAGATGAAGGGGCTGTCCAACTGCTCTTCCGTGGCGCCCAAATCCATCAGCAGCTCCAATACCTCATCCACGACCTCATCAATGCGGCGGTCAGGACGGTCGATTTTATTGATCAGCACGATGACACGGTGGTTCAAAGCCAAAGCCTTTTCCAGCACAAAGCGGGTTTGGGGCATAGGGCCTTCCGAGGCGTCTACCAGCAGTAATACGCCGTTGACCATTTTCAGAACCCGTTCCACCTCGCCGCCAAAATCGGCGTGGCCGGGGGTGTCGACGATATTAATTTTTACGCCGTGGTACATCGCCGAGGTGTTTTTCGCTAAAATGGTAATGCCGCGTTCCCGTTCCAAATCATTAGAGTCCATGACGCGTTCCTGTACTGCTTGATTATCCCGGAAGGTGCCGCTTTGGCGCAGCATATGGTCAACCAGGGTCGTTTTGCCGTGGTCAACGTGGGCAATAATGGCAATATTTCGTAATTTTTCTCGTTTCAAAGGTAAGCCTCCAAACTAAATCAATCCAAATCTATTGGCGCGGTATCGTTAAAAATATCCGCAAACATATATTATACTCCATTTTTTTTAAAAATTCAATGACTGAAATGCGCAGCGGCCCTTTGTTTTGGTGGATATTTTTTAAGGTTCTTCCTAAGATGGCTTTTATGAAAGGTAAAAGCCTGTAAAAGCCCGGTCAAACAGATACTTTGGAATTCAAAAATAAAAAATATTTCTACATCATATTTTTGCATCCTCGCTGTTGGGTAGAGGCAGAGCATTTGTGAGTTTCTATCATAAAATTCAGCTTTTGGTATAAATTTTAAAGAGTCTCTAAAAAAGTGTTGCGAATATTCTAACTTTATGGTAAATTCATTATAACCAAATATATAAAGAAATAATTATCTATCTGGGTGAAAGCTGAATTACAAAAGAGGTTCCGTAACCGGCGGCACAAGTGAAAATGCCACCGGGGTTTTGTCGTAATCTTCTATTGTAAGAGAAGAGAGAAACATTGGTTTTGTTTCCATGAGGATGAGGAGGTAGAAGCGATGAGCATTGAATTTGCTCTCAGTGAAGAACAGCGTGAAAAAATCGCAGCCATCGCCGGCCGGTATCATAATGAACCGGACCAGCTCATGCGCATTATGTTCGATGTGCAAAAAGAGTCATCCAATGGGATTTCCAGAGAAGCGGCGTTGATCGTTAGTGAAGTGACGGGAATTCCCATTGCCAAGTTGTATGGATATATCACATTTTATTCCATGTTTTCCGATCAATCTCGGGGAAAATATGTGGTGCGCATCTGTAAAAGCGTACCCTGCTTTGTGCGGGGATCTCGCGGGATTTACGATGCCATCGTCAAAACGTTAGGCATCCATCCCGGTGAAACGACCCGAGATGGCCTTTTTACTTTGGAAACTTGTGAATGTCTGGGGCTTTGTGTGGAATCCCCGGCCATTATGATTAACGAAAAGGTTTATTCCAACCTTACCCCCGGTCGAGTCGTCACTCTGCTGGAAAAATATCAAGATGGGGAGGTGGAGTAAATGCTTACAGAGAACCGTATTGTTTTGAGAAATGTTGGACGTGTGGACCCTGTCAGCGTAGAGGATTACTGTATTCGTGACGGTTATTCGGCTCTGCGCATGGCCTTGGCTTTGCCGCCCCAAGCCGTCATTCGTGATGTGGAGCGCTCCGGACTCCGTGGTCGTGGTGGTGCTGGCTTCCCCACCGGCAAAAAATGGGGCTTTGTGTCTAATGCCCAAGCCGACCAAAAATATGTGATTTGTAATGCTGATGAAGGGGAACCCGGCACCAATAAGGATCGCATTATCCTCAGCCAAGACCCCCACAGCGTTTTCGAGGGAATGGCTTTGGCCGCTTATGCTGTTGGCGCTACCCAAGGCTTTATCTACCTTCGCTACGAATATACCAATATTGTTCCCATCATTGAAGAGGCTTTGGCCAACGCTAGAGCGGAACATTATTTGGGCGACCATATTTTAGGCTCCGATTTTAATTTTGATATCACTTTGGTTTCCGGCGGCGGCGCATATGTCTGCGGTGAGGAAACGGCTTTGATTGAATCCATTGAAGGCCGCCGTGGGGAGCCCCGCTTTAAACCGCCGTATCCCGGGATTTCCGGTCTTTACGGCAAACCTACCTTGGTGAATAATACTGAAACCTTGGCCAATGTGCCTATGATCGTGCGGCGCGGCCCCGATTGGTTCCGTTCCATCGGCGTGCCCAATTGCCCCGGCACCAAGGCCTTTACCCTCTGCGGCAACATCGCCAAGCCCGGAGTCTACGAATATCCTATGGGCACCAATCTTCGCGACATTTTCGAAGCCCATGGTGGCGTCAAAGATGGTCACGACCTCTTAGGCCTGATGCTGGGAGGGCAGTCCGGCAGCTTAATTAACTCCAATCAGTTGGATTTGCCCATGGATATCGACAGCTGTGCCAAAAATGACGTCATTTTCGGCACCGGCACCATTATGGTCATTGACGACTTCAGCGATATCCTTGATATCGTGGAGAATATCATGCCCTTCTTTATTCATGAAAGCTGTGGCAAATGTACCCCCTGCCGTGAAGGCAATAAACGTATTTTAGACATTGTGCAACGCATCAATAGCGGCCACGGAAAAATGGAAGATCTGGATACGCTGGAGGATTTGGCCTCTACCATGTATGTGGCGGCCCTTTGCGGCCTTGGCCAGGCATCGCCCGTCGCTGTTATGAGCAGCCTCCGCAATTTTCGCGGAACTTATGTCAAAGCCATTGAAAGGGGGGTTCGAGGATGATCCATATTACCATCGACGGTTTTCCTCTGGAGGTGGCGGAAAACACCACTATTTTAGAGGCGGCCCGCAGTTTAAATATTCATATTCCCACACTTTGTTACCATCCTGACCAAAATGTCAAGGCCAACTGCCGCATTTGTGTGGTGGAGGTTGTCGGCGCCCGGTTGTTGGCCCCGGCCTGCGCTACGCCAGTCACCGAAGGTATGGTCATTAAAACCCATTCCGCCAAAGTGCGCCAGGCACGCCGCAATGTTTTGGAACTAATTTTATCCCGTCACGCCCAGGATTGTCTCCATTGTGATCGCAGTGGATTTTGTGAACTCCAGTCTGTGGCCGAGGAACTCCATTTTGAAAAGGGCCCCCGTTTCCCCTTGGATGTGCGCCGCGGGGAAAAGGACATGTCCTCTCCCTCCATTGTGCGTGACCCCTCCAAATGTATTATTTGCGGTCGCTGCGAATATGCTTGCAGCGAAATTCAAACAGTTCACGCTTTGTCCAAAGAAAAACGTGGCTTTGAAACTTTGTACCGTCCTGCCTTTGGACGGGATCTAGCCGATACCGTTTGTGTCAACTGCGGTCAGTGTGTGCAAGCTTGCCCCACCGGAGCATTGACTGTCCATGATGATACCGCCGAGGTTTGGAACGCTTTTGCCGACCCGGATAAGTACACCGTGGCGCAGGTAGCTCCCTCGGTTCGCTATACTTTGGCTGAAGCCTTAGGAGAGGAGGTTGGCACCGTAAGCACCGGCCGTTTGGTCACGGCTATGAAACGCCTTGGCTTCGACGTCGTATTTGATACGGATTTCGCCGCCGATCTCACCATCATGGAGGAGGGAACAGAGTTTATTCACCGTCTTAATAACAATGGCGTTTTACCAATGATTACCTCCTGTTCCCCCGGCTGGGTCAAATTCTGTGAAACTTTTTATCCCGAGTATTTGCCTCATCTTTCCACGGCAAAATCGCCCCAGGGCATGTTCGGCGCGGTGATTAAAACCTTCTACGCTCAGAAATTGGATAAAACGCCGGAAGAAATTTTCAGTGTCTCCATTATGCCCTGTACCGCTAAAAAGTTCGAGTGCAAACGTCCGGAATTAGGCCGTGACGGTTATCAGGACGTGGACGTGGCCCTTACTGTTCAGGAATTGGCTCGGATGATTCGCAATGCCGGCCTTGACTTTAAAACCTTGCCCGATACTCCCTTTGACGTTCCCTTTGGGGAAGGCTCCGGCGCCGGCGCTATTTTCGGCGCTACCGGCGGCGTGATGGAAGCGGCCCTTCGTACTGTGTACGAGGTAGTCACCAAAGAGGAACTGGAAAATATCGACTTTACCGAGGTTCGCGGCTTTGAAGGCATTAAAGAAGCCACGATTCCAGTAGGGGATCTCAACGTAAAGGTGGCCGTGGCCCATGGTTTGGGCAACGCACGCAAACTGATGGAAGCCCTGAAACGGGGCGAAGCTGATTACCACTTCATCGAAATCATGGCTTGTCCCGGCGGCTGCATTGGCGGCGGCGGGAACCCTATCAAAAATTGGAACAAAATGGACCGTCGAATCGTGGCTGTTTATGATACTGATAAGTCTTTGCCTGTCCGTAAGTCCCATGAAAATCCCGCCATTAAGTACATCTACGATGAATTTTTGGGTGAGCCTAATGGCCATAAGGCCCACGAATTGCTCCATACGACTTATGAGGATCGCAGTCATTTGATTTGATTTTTCAAAAAGGATGAATCAATTACTATGAGTTCTAAACTTTGGGAACAATGTGTGGCTTTCCGGTTTGACCATGGGTTCTAAAGCCTCGCTTTATGCCATCAAACTTTTGGGGCTGGATGAGGAAAACCCACGATCGCCCGATGAGGAGATCGTATGCGTTGCAGAAAATGATGCCTGCGGCATCGATGCCATTCAAGTCATTTTGGGCTGCAGCGTATGATACGGATTCATGGTGAAGAACGCCTTTGCCTTGATTGTTATCAAACGTATAATCGCTTTGATATTTGAAAAAATAAAAAACGCAGACCAAATATTGAACTGCACCCCATTTGTTAGACAGTGTGGTATACTATCTAATGAAAGGGGT
>CAZWWH010000007.1:0-80580 GCA_964637365.1 uncultured Peptococcaceae bacterium | reverse complement strand
CCCCTTTCATTAGATAGTATACCACACTGTCTAACAAATGGGGTGCAGTTCAGTTGGACATGGCCGTTTATTTTTGTGTGATTATTTCAAGTTTGCTTTGGCGATTTCCACATATCCGGTAAAGGCTGCGGGATCGGCAATGGCGATTTCCGAAAGCATTTTGCGGTTTACGGTAACGCCAGCATTATGGAGACCGTTCATCAAGCGGCTGTAAGAAATATCATTCATTCTGGCAGCAGCGTTGATTCTGGTGATCCAAAGTTTTCTGAAGTCACCTTTCTTTTTACGGCGATGGGCAAAAGCGTATGCGCCGGAACGCACGGTTTGCTGTTTAGCAACGCGATACAGTTTGGAATAAGAAGCTCTGTAACCTTTTGCCAGTTTTAATACTCTTTTATGGCGTGCATGCTTGGCAACGCCCCGTTTGACTCTGCTCATTTAAAAATACCTCGCTTTCCCTTCTTAATCAGCCAATACCAAGCATTCTTTTTACTTGACGCATATTGGAATCAGAAACCAAACCGCTTTTTCTGAGGTTTCTTTTTCTTTTGGCGGATTTTTTGTTCAGGATATGGCTTTTATAAGCTTTGGCTCTTTTGACTTTACCGGTACCGGTAATTTTGGTTCTTTTGGCCAAACCGCGATGGGTTTTCATTTTAGGCATTGTGGTTTCCTCCTTTAATTGCTCAGTTCTGTTTGGGAACTAAAATCATGGTCATATTGCGACCTTCGACTTTGGGATATTTTTCTACGGAAGCGCAAGCGGATAACCGTTCAGCCATGCGCTCGCAGAGCCCCTTCCCTAAGTCAGGATGAGTGATTTCTCTGCCGCGGAACATGATGGTAACTTTTACCTTATCGCCATCTTTTAAAAATCTTTCGGCATTTTTTGCTTTGGTCTCAAAATCATGGGTCTCAATATTGGGACGAAGTTTCACTTCCTTCAGTGTAATAACACGCTGATTTTTGCGTGTTTCCTTTTCCCGTTTGGCTTGTTCAAAACGATATTTGCCATAGTCCATAATTTTGCACACCGGCGGTTTGCCATGAGGGGCGATCTCCACCAAGTCGAGACCTTTTTCATGGGCAATCTGCTGGGCCTCTTTGATGGGCATCACATCAAGCTGTTCGCCGTCGGAGCCGATCAAACGCACCTGGGGGACTCGAATTTGTTCGTTGATGCGTAATTCCTTAAAAATGGCTGTCACCTCCAAAAATTCTTGTTCCGCATCCAATACAAAAGCGGACGCAAAACGTCCGCTAAAAGTCATAGAATTCCTTCTACATGATTAACCTTACTGACATTGTCGCAAGGTGAGAAGCGGACGCTTCTGCTTTATTTTACTTAAATAGTATACACTTCTCACATATCCTTGTCAAGACTTATTTTCGCCATATTTCAAAATTTGTCGGGAGGACCACAGAATCAGATCCTCTGTGGCCTCCTCAAAATCTACAGCTTCCTCGGTCATGCTCCGGCGCAATATTACGGAATCCTCATCTGAAAGCACCTGAATCAGTTCGCCCTTCTTCTTTATCCAATATCCGGTCTCACAAAAATATTTGGCCCGGAGCACGAAAAAGGCGCCTTTATACAAAGACTTTAATATTTCATAATCATGCTCAAATAAGTAATTATGGCAGGCTGCGTGGTAGATTCCGCAGGCCCCCGCCGACACGGACCGCCGCGCGTCCTCTGCCGTGGGCTTGGGAAAAAGATCATCAAGGCTACCCCAGAGAGGAATGGTATCGTAGTAGAATTGAAAGAGCTCGCCCTTATCCCAGAAAGCCAATTCCTTTCTACCGCCGACAAAACCGCACATCAGTTCCGCGTGAGGCATTTTTTGCACCAAAGAGCGGTATGTCTTTAAGTCATCAAGAGTTAATTCATCGAAGATGACCACTAAGTCAATATCGCTTTTTTCTGTGGCTTCGTCCCTTCCACGGCTTCCCTGAAGACCAACAAAGGCGATGCGCCGGGGAAAAGCTTCTAAAACCTCCGTAACAAAATCATCCCGCCAGGTTTTGATATCCATAGGCTCACTTCCTTTCTTTGAGGGCAGGCCGGCGAAATCCACTTCCCTTCACGAATCTGTTGATAAAGCTTAACACTCAAACTCGCTGCCCTACGATTGCTTTTCGATCATCACAGAGCAGCGAGCTTACGATTTCTAAACCTTATTTGGCTGCATCACATTTTGCCAAAAATATTTTGGACAGACGCCGCCAACGTTATTTTTTTTCTTTGATTTCAGTGACGATGGCATCAATGATTTCATCGACATTTTTGGCGCCGAGATCGCCTTGGCCCAAACGGCGTACCGAAAGGGTTCCTTTTTCCATCTCCTTATCCCCTGCCACCAGACAGTAAGGGATTTTCATTTTCTGGCCTTCTCTAATTTTATAGCCGATTTTTTCATTACGATGGTCAACTTCGGCGCGGATGCCCTTAGCCTGCATCTTTTGGCAGATTTCCTCCAAATAGGGAAGCTGCTTATCAGTGATGGACATGAGACGAACCTGAACCGGACAGAGCCAGGTAGGATACGCTCCACCGAAATGCTCCGTCAGAATACCAATGAAGCGTTCAATGCTCCCAAATGCCACACGGTGAATCATGACGGGACGGTGCTTGTTGCCGTCTTCCCCAACGTAAGTAATATCGAACCGTTCCGGCATCAAAAAGTCCAACTGAATGGTGCCGCATTGCCAGGTACGTCCCAGACAGTCAGTAAGATGAAAGTCGATTTTCGGACCATAAAATGCGCCGTCTCCTTCGTTGATCTGATAGTCACGGCCCTCTTCATCCAGAGCTTCCTTCAAAGCATTGGTGGCAACTTCCCAAATTTCATCGGAGCCGATGGCTTTTTCCGGTTTCGTGGACAATTCCAAATGATATTCAAAGCCAAACAAGCTGTAAACCTTATCAATCAGGGCGATAACGCCGCGGATTTCCTCTTTAATTTGGGAAGGCAGCATAAAAATGTGGGCGTCATCCTGAGTAAAGCAGCGAACACGCATCAAACCGTGGAGAGCGCCGCTCTTTTCATGACGGTGAACCAAGCCTAATTCCCCCATACGGATGGGCAAATCTCTGTAACTATGAAGAGAATTTTTATAGACCAAAATTGAACCGGGACAGTTCATGGGCTTAATGGCGAAATCCGTTTCGTCGATTTGAGTGAAATACATATTGTCCTTATAGTTCTGCCAGTGCCCCGACTGTTCCCACAAGCTGCGGTTCAGCATCATGGGCGTTCTGATTTCATCGTAGCCTGCTTCCTTATGGATTTCCCGCCAGTAGTTTTCCAACTCGTTGCGGAGAATCATGCCTTTCGGCAAGAAAAAAGGAAAACCGGGACCTTCTTCCATAATCGTAAAGAGCTCCAACTCCTGCCCCAGCTTGCGGTGGTCGCGTTTTTTTGCTTCTTCCAACAGATGGAGATACTCGTCCAACTGGGCTTTTTTCGGAAAAGAGGTAGCATAAATCCGCTGAAGCATCTTGTTCTTTTCACTGCCGCGCCAGTAAGCGCCGGCAATGGACATGATTTTAAAAGCCTTGATTTTTTCGGTGGAAGGGAGATGAGGACCAGCGCAAAGATCAAGGAAATTCCCTTGCTGATAGGTGCTGATTTCCGCATCCTCAGGCAAATCGTTAATCAATTCCACCTTGTATTTTTCCCCTGACTCTTCAAAATGCTTTAGGGCTTCTTCCCGAGAAACCACAGATTTTTTGAAAGCGCAGCCCTGGGCTGCCAAACGTGCCATTTCTTTTTCGATTTTTTCAAAATCGTCCTCGGTAAATACGTGGGAGGAATCGAAGTCATAATAAAAGCCGTCTTTGATGGCGGGACCGATACCGAATTTAGTATCGGGATAAAGATTCTTTACCGCTTCGGCCATCAAATGGGAGCTGCTGTGGCGGAACACATCTTTGCCTTCATCATCCTCCCAAGTGAGGATGCGAACCTCCGCATCGTCCTTTAATTCAGTATTTAAATCCATCACTTTGCCGTTGACCATACCGGCCAGAGCATTTTTTGCCAGTTTATGACTGATGCTGTCGGCAATGCCATGGAGGGTAATGGCTTCCTCATATTGACGGACGTTGCCATCGGGAAAAGTAATTTGAAAACTCATAAAAAATCCTCCTGTTTATTCAAAGTCCAAATAAAAAAACCCGTCTCTTAAAGAGACGAGCAAGGCCCGCGGTTCCACTCTCCTAGAAGCTGCTGCTTCCACTTAAAGACCATAACGCAGTCCCGCGTCTTTTCATACTGGGCTCAAAATCCGTTCCGAAAAGCTGCGATGAAGTGGTGTTCCCCGCCAATGCCCTAAGGCCTTCTCACCAGCCGGCCCCTCTCTGAAAGTTTATTAACGGATACTGTCTTCATCATTGCATTTACTATTTCATTATATACAGCCAAAAGGTTTTTGTCAATGGAATATCGCTGTCAAACCAACATAGATTTTTAAGGAACTGTAAATGTATAAAAACTGAGGTGTCTCCATATGAAATATCCAATCAAACGAATCATTATATTTTCTGCGGCCGTGCTTGCCTTTGGGGCCGCCGCCGTCACGGGATGCCACTATTGGCGGGAGGCCTCTGTGGATACCGATGCCCTTTGGAGCCAAGCAGTAGAAAAAATGACCGCTTGGGACTCCTACAACTACACGCTGAACGCGGAATTTACTTTGGATAATTACCGAAAAGCTGAAACCAATATCAACGGTACCTGCGATATTCAAGGGAATCTGCATATTTATGGGGAAATCATGGATACGGATTTGGAAATCTATCAATTCGGCGACGTCTATTACCGGCAGAATACCGCTGCCAACGCTGAAACAGAATGGATCATGCTGGAAAACAGTCCCTTGCCTGACAATGAAATTTTGTTGATGGAGCTATACCCCAAGCAATACCTGCTGCCTACCCAGGGAACCGCGGAATTTCTGGAAAAAGAAAAGGAACATGGCGTAATCAAATACCGTTATCGCATTACCGATGCGAAAGATCACCAAATTGCCGCTGAGTATTTGACAGGTTTTCAATATGAAATGAGTGTCAATGGAGAAACTGGAGAAATCATGGACGCCACCGTTGAGGCACGCTCCAAATCCAATCAAAGCGGCACATGGAAAATTCACGTCACCTTCGAAGATGTCAACTCCGGGATTACATTGGAGGCCCCCCAATAACCGAAAAAAAGAATTGTTGTTACTGTCTAAATGTGATAAACTATATTTCATGAAAATTTTGATCGAAGCACTGAAAAAAACTGAATCTTATTGTAAGGAAATCCCATATTTCCCAACAACACTGAAATACCCCGAGGAGCATCCCGATCCCGAGGAACTTCTCCCATTTTTGCTGCTGCTCCCCTTATCTTCCCAAAATCAGACGACGACAAAGGCACTTCACTTGGCGGCCGGGTTTCAGATGATTCATTTATCCCGCCGTATCCATGAAACCATTCAGCCACAAACCTGCCCAAGCAATCGGACAGTCGTTTTGGAGGGGGATCTGCTGTCTTCGGCGGCCTACAAAATTCTAGAGGAAGAAGGCTCCCACCTGCTTTTGGCCGAAGCCGCTGAAATCATGGCCGCTGCCAGTGAGGCGTGGTTTTTTCAAAGAGATTTTAAGAAAAAAAAGGAAACGAATGAGGAACATCTTCTTGCATTTTTAACCAAGGATTACGGACTCCTTTGCCGTAAAGCAGCGGAAATTGGCGCAAAAGAAGCCCATTGGCCCATAAAACAAACGAAAATCCTATGCGATCTGGCAGAGTCCATGGCCCATATTTACAGTACCATAAATCGTCATCTTCCCCGCTCCTGGGCAGAGGACGCCAACCAAGTGCGTGAAGCTGCAAAAGCCCTCGGTTTTCAAAAGGAAGTGGAAACCATGCTTGACTCCTTTTTTGCACTTGACAGCGCCTTCTTAATCGAAACATTAAGAAATTAAGCCCCTTTTCATGAAAAAGGGGCTGTTTTTGTGCCGAGGAAGCAACAGTTCCCACAACTATTGGAGCAGCCATTGCCATACTTAGAAATATTAACGGGATGAAGAGATTTTCACAAATATCTCTGGGTTTGTTGCTCCTGCCGCCATCCTTTGAACGACTTTTCAGCTTAATCCGACAAAAACACAACATTATCAACGTTTTTCCTGGAATTTGATTTGCAATATCATAAAAATTGTCTTATAATTTTTTATATGATTTTATAATTATAATAGAAAGAAAAGGAAAGAAGCTTTTTTGGAACGATTCTTCACAGAGGGAAAAAACTCCCCCTATTATCAAGAAATCAAATCAACCTTTTTTACCATGGAAAAGGAGTTTGAGCATATATTAAAATCTGATCATCGTGTATTAACCAAGGCGGCAACTCATCTTTTAAAAAGCGGAGGGAAGCGCCTTCGCCCTGCTCTGGTTCTTTTGGGCGGTCGCCTAGGTACTCAAAAGGACAGCCATCAGATGCCTCTGGCTCTGGCCATAGAAACGGTTCATATGGCGACCTTAGTTCACGACGATGTGGTGGACAGCGCTGCCTTGCGGCGGGGTAAACCCACGGTAAAAGCCAAATGGGGCAATGAAGTGTCGGTATTCACTGGCACGTATCTGTTGGCCAAGGCCATGTCTCTTATGGCCGGTTACAGAGACTCCTATATCAATCATCGTCTTTCCGATGTGGCAATGGAAATGTGCCGTGGAGAGATTGACCAAATGAACGGCGCTTTTCGGATCGATGAGAATATTGACACTTATATGAAAAGGATCAAGCAGAAAACAGCGTATCTTTTATCCGCCAGTTGCGAACTGGGAGCTCATGTCAGCAGCGCTCCCCAAGAAATCGTTGCGGCATTGAAAAACTATGGAGAGGCCATTGGTATGGCATTTCAAATCACCGATGACATTTTAGATTACCGCTTGAATAATGACGCCTTTGGCAAAGTATCCGGCGGCGATATCCGTGAAGGCATCGCGACCCTTCCTTTGATTTACACTCTAAAGCATACCCCGCAAAAAGAGCGTCTTTTGACAATATTCTCCAAACGTCAAAAGAGTGACGAGGAAGTAAAAGAAGTCATTCGCCTTGTCTCTGACAGCGGCGGCATTGAGTATGCGGAATCCATAGCTCAAAAGCATATCGACAAGGCGAAAGAAGCAGCAGCGCTCATTCCGCAACCGGAACTGAAGGAAGTATACCATAACATCGCAGATTTTATCTTAACAAGAAATCAATAACTGAGGCGAAAACGTGAAAAAAATCTTAATTGTGGTGGCCTGGGTCACTTTGTTTGTCGTATTACTGGTAACAGCGCAAAACATACCCTCGATTCGCCATATCACCGAAGCATCGGAAACTACATACCAGCACACGACCGACGAATACTGCCTCGACTTAGAGGGGCTATGGCAGGTATCCGTAGACCGTCTCGGGGAACTCATTTTATTACAGGCTGACGCCAATGCTTCCATTGTCTGCAATTTGGAGGTGGGTGGATACGACTATCTTTCCGCGGAGGAAATCGCGGAAAAAGTTCAAACAGCTTTTAAAGCGGATTTTGAGGAAGCAGAATTTTCTCAACGCATTGGAGAAACCGAAGCCACCCTCCACGACACTATCTATTTCACAGGAACTTGCCAGTTGGAGGGAGAAACCTTGTCCAGTGAACATTACGTCATTCATCCCTCGGAAGGGATTCGGCTTTATGTCAACTATTTTTACCCCGCGGATACTGACAATTCCATTGTGGAACAGGGACGGCAGATAATCCTTTCCATCCGTTTTCCCAATACCGAAGCAATCTATCAGAAATACTTAAAATAACCATGAAGGTGAACCATATGTCAAAAAAATTTCTTATGGGTAATGAAGCCATGGCATGGGGCGCTATCCATGCCGGCGTTCATTTAGTTACGGGTTATCCCGGTACTCCCTCTACCGAGGTACTGGAAACCGTAGCCGCCAACAATGACGGCTCCATTTACGTGGAATGGTCTGTTAATGAAAAAGCAGCTTTAGAAGTAGCAGCGGGGGCATCTTACAGTGGCGCCCGCACCATGGTCACTATGAAACAAGTGGGCTTAAACGTGGCGGCAGACCCATTGATGAGTCTTGTTTATGTCGGTATCAAAGGCGGTATGGTCATCGTCGTGGCCGATGATCCCGGCCCGATTTCCTCCCAGACAGAACAAGATACCCGGCATTTTTCCCATTTCGCGAAGCTGCCGGTGTTTGATCCCTCTTCTCCGGAGGAAGCCTATGAGATGATAATCGACGCCTTTGATTATTCCGAAAAATATCAAACACCGGTCTTATTCCGTCCCACCACCAGAGTGTGCCACGGCTGCGCCTCCATTGAAATCCGGGAGCAAGGGAAAAAGCACCAAGCAGAAGGCTTTGTAAAGGACAGCAAATGGGTGATTTTTCCCCGATTGTCTTACCAAAACCACCTGGCATTAGAAAAAACCTTACCCATCGTCGGACAAGATTTTTCTCAATACCGTTTTAACACGATAACGGGCAGCGGAAGAAAAGGCATCGCTTCTGGCGGCATCAGCAGTGCATACGCAAAAGAAGCTTTGAAGCTGCTTCAAGTGCCTTCGGATAAACAGATCTGTTATTTACATGTAGCCACTCCTTACCCTTTCCCCGAAGACATGGCGCTGCATTTTCTTGACCAAGTGGACGAAGTCTTAGTAGCAGAGGAATTAGATCCCGTCATTGAACGGGAGCTGATTTATCTTTGCGGGAAATACCATAAAAATGTTACCATCCAAGGAAAGCTCAGCGGCCACATGCCAAAGGCAGGGGAAAATTCCGTGGAGATCCTGAAAAGGGTCTTATCTCAATATTTAGAAATTCCAATGAACGATCATGAAGCAGAGGCAGATACGCCGCCGCTGCCTGTCCGTCCTCCGGTGCTTTGCGCCGGTTGCCCTCACAGAGCATCCTTTTACGCGGTCAAGCAAGGGGTTAAGGGCAGAAAAGCGGTGTTCAGCGGAGATATCGGCTGCTATACCTTGGGCAATGCCATGCCCCTGGATATGGTGGATACTTGCCTTTGCATGGGAGCTGACGTCACCATGGCTCAAGGGCTCCATCGCATGGCCCCTGATACATTGAATTTTTCTTTCATTGGCGACTCTACCTTCTTCGCGTCGGGCCTGACCGGCGTTGTCAATGCCGTTTACAATGAAACCGATATTATTATAGTCGTTCTGGATAACTCCACCACCGCTATGACGGGGCACCAGCCCCATCCAGGCACCGGCCGCACCATGATGGGCAATACCCATGAACCCGTCAGCATTGCCAAGATTTTGGAAGCCATTGGTGTTTCTTCGGTGGAAACAGTGGATCCCTTACATTTAGAGGCTGCCACCGAGGCTGTCCAAAGGGCCGCCGATGCCAAAGGCGTCCGTGCTATTATTTTCAAATCCCCTTGTATTGCCGTGGCGAAACCAAAAACAAAATTTGTGGTCACAGAAGACTGTACCCAATGTAAAAAATGTATCAAATCCTTGGGCTGCCCTGCCATAGCTCTTCAAGGCAAAGAAGTGACCATTGAGCCGTCTCTTTGCTTTGGCTGCGGATTGTGCCGGCAGATCTGCCCCTCCGAAGCCATTTGGAGGGCTGACACCATGGAGAAAGGGAGTGACAAACATGACAAATAACTGCTTGCTCTGCGGCGTTGGCGGTCAGGGAACAGTGTTGGCATCAAAACTCATCGCCTTTGCTGCCATGGAAAAGAGCCAAAATGTACGCACTGCTGAAACCATCGGCATGGCCCAACGGGGCGGCTGTGTGGTTAGTCATACTCGCATTGGGGATGTTATTCACTCTCCACTGATTCCCAAGGGAGACGCAGATATTCTTATCGGCTTTGAACCTGGGGAAGCGCTTCGATGCCTACCCTATTTGAAAAAAGACGGTGTTGCCGTAGTCAATACTAAAGCTGTACAGCCGGTAACGGCATCTTTATCCGGCGGCAGTTATTGCGGCGAGGATATGCTTACCGCCCTCAAAGCAAAGGTGAAGGAGCTGATTCTCATTGACGGTGAAGAAATCTGTAACCAATGCGGTTCCCCCAAGGTGTTGAATCTCGCTTTGTTGGGGGCTGCAGCCGCTTCGGGACGGCTGGGTATTACCGTAGAGGAATTAGAAGAGGCCATCCGCAAACGGATTCCGCCGAAATTCCAGGAAATGAATTTAAAGGCCGTCACTTTGGCCGCCGAAACCATTCGCTAAAGGAGCACTCCCCATGAAAATGAAAGAAAGCCAATTTCGGCTCATCAAAAAACAACTGAAACACCTTACCTCTATTGATTGTTTTTATAAAACAAAATTACAAGGCGTTAATATTGACGCCATCCAATCCCAGGAGGATTTCGAAAAGATTCCCTTTACTTGGAAGGGAGATTTACGTGAAGCATATCCTTTGGGATTACAGGCCGTTTCCGATGAAAAAATTGTGCGCATTCATTCCTCATCCGGCACCACCGGGACGCCTGTTATCATCCCTTATACCAGCCAAGACGTGGAAGACTGGGCAGAAATGTTTAAACGCTGCTACGAAATGGCAGGCATTACACCGTTGGATCGCATCCATATTACCCCGGGTTACGGATTATGGACTGCCGGTATTGGCTTCCAAAACGGTGCGGAACGTCTCGGCGCCATGGTTATTCCTATGGGCCCCGGAAACACCGATAAACAACTGCGAATGATGATGGATCTAAAATCCACCGTGCTTTGCGCTACCTCATCCTACGCCTTATTGCTGGCGGAGGAAATCGCCAAACGAGGCATCGGTAATAAAATCTATCTAAAAAAAGGTGTGATTGGATCGGAACGCTGGGGTGAAAAAATGAGAAAGCGCATCTCCAACGAACTAGGGATCACTCTTTACGATATTTATGGTTTGACAGAAATTTACGGTCCCGGTATCGGTATCAGTTGCGACCATGAATGCGGGATGCATATGTGGGATGATTACATCTATTTTGAAATCGTCAATCCCAAAACCGGCGAAGTTTTACCCGATGGTGAAATCGGTGAATTAGTCATCACAACTTTGAAAAAACAGGGCGCTCCTTTGATTCGCTATCGCACCCACGATCTGACCAGAATTATACCAGGTCAATGCCCTTGCGGCAGCCCTTATCCCCGCATTGATACGATTTTGGGCCGTACGGATGATATGGTTAAGGTCAAGGGCGTCAATATTTTTCCCAGTCAAATCGATGAAATTTTAGCCAAAATTGAAGGAGCTTCCAGTGAGTACCGTTTGGAAATTGACCGTATGAACGGAAAAGACAGCTGCGTTCTTTTCCTGGAACAACAAAATGGCGCTCATACGGAACAACTAAAGGAAACCATTCAAAAAACGATCAAAAGCAAAATTGGTCTTTCTATCGAGGTAAATCCCGTGGCCATAGGCACTTTACCCCGTAGTGAGAAAAAGACCGCACGGGTATTGGACAACCGTTATTAAAACCATACGAAACGATAAATCAAGGGGCACAATTTCCGAAGGCTTTCAGGAATTGTGCCCCTTGTGATATTTAAGTTAGGTTTTTTACAGCGTCTAAAAAACAAATCACCGACTCTGAAGGCTGCAAAGAATAGAGCAAGCCGAAGGGAACTGTATAGTTCCAATGAACCGGTATAGTCACTAAAGAAGGATGCACGTCTGCCCAAATATCTAAGGTAAGCAAAACGCTGTTGGACTGTTCACAATCATTAAAAACACCGATATCGTAAAAATAAGGCATGTCCTCAATGGCAATTTGCGGATGGTTCGTTTCCAATTCATCTCGTACCATATCATTGCTGAGGGAATCATCTCTTGCAACCATAAGCAAACGCTCTCCGTACAAATCCTCAATCTCCAAAGATGCATACTGAGCCAAACGGTGTTGGCGAGATACGGCGCAGCAAAGATGATACCGACCCAGTTGATAGAAATTACATCGGCTCATCCATAGAGCAGAATCACAAGCTCCCACAAAAAAATCAAAGTTTTCTCCCACCTGATCTATGACAGAAAGAATATTATATGGTCATCTTCAAAAGGTACAATATTGATTTTGAACTGTGGGAAATCGTCGTTCACACGACTCCATAAATCCATAAATGCTTTGCAGGGATTCAGCAAGGAGGTGCCCACAGAAAGCATATGCAACTTTGCCTCCATTTTCTGACGGGCGTTTCGAATTGCTGTTTGGGAATAAGACATGATGAATTTGGCATCCTTGTAAATAGACTCCCCAGCAGTCGTAAGACGAATGCCGTGGTTCGTGCGAACCAGAAGTTCCATTCCCAGATGCTCCTCCAAAAGATTCATCTGCTTCATTACCGCAGTGGAAGAAATAGAAAGATTTTCCGCTGCTTTCGTAAAGCTACCGCAATCGGCAACACTGACAAAAACCTCTATTTTCCTATGATACATTCCACCCCTCCGTATCAACTTTTGGTTAATACAATTTTAACTTTTTGATTCTTCCCTGTCAAGAAACAGTAATACAACAACCGTGAGGAGGCCCCTGATGGCAGAATTGATACTCTACTTCTCCCGCCCGGCAACAACTATGTCAACGGCACTATTAAACATTTATCCGTAGGCAATACTGAAGTAGCGGCCAAAATACTTCAAGAAATCACCAAGGGGGATCTGTTCAAACTGGATCCGATGTCCCCATATTCCTCGGATTATTCGGAATGTATTGACGAGGCAAAGCGGGATCAACAGCGCAACGCCCGACCGGAATTAAAAGCGTACCCGGAAAACTTGGATCAATACGGCACCATCTACCTGGGCTATCCCAATTACTGGGGCACCATGCCCATGCAGTATTCACCATTTTGGAGCACTTCGACTTCTGCGGCAAAACCATTAAGCCTTTTTGCACCCACGAAGGGGGCGGCATGGGAAGAAGCGAAGGCGACATCAGACAGCTTTGTCCCTGCAGGCTTGGCGCTTCGCGGCGGCAATGTGGTAAATGCAAGCGACACTTTAAAACAATGGGTTAACCAAAATAACGATTCATTAAAGTAAGAGGAGGAACTTATTATGGAATTTGTAACATTAAACAACGGCGTTACCATGCCGATTCTCGGTTATGGCGTTTATCAAGTTGATCCCTCAGAATGCGAACGCTGCGTACTAGACGCCATTCATGTGGGCTACCGTTCCATTGACACAGCCCAGGCTTATGGAAATGAAGAAGGAGTGGGAAATGCGATGATCAAATGCGGGGTGCCTCGTGAAGAATTGTTCATCACCACAAAAGTCTGGATTACCAATGCGGGATACGAAAAGGCCAAGGCTTCCATCGAGGAATCCCTACGGAAGCTCCAGACAGATTACATCGACTTACTCCTCATTCATCAGCCTTTCAACGATTACTACGGTACCTATCGTGCGATGGAGGAGGCCTACCATACAGAAAAAATCCGGGCTATCGGCGTTTCCAATTTTTATCCTGACCGCTTCATTGACCTGACGACCTTCTGTGAAGTTCCTCCAGCAGTCAACCAAGTGGAAACCCATGTATTCCAGCAGCAAAAACAAGCCCACGAAATTATGAAAAAATACAACACCCAGATTGAATCCTGGGGCCCCTTTGCTGAAGGGAAAAATGATATGTTCAATAATACAACCCTAAAAACGATTGGGAAAAAATATAATAAAACCGTGGCACAAACAGCGCTTCGCTTCTTAATTCAAAATGGTGTTGTGGTGATTCCCAAATCAACCCATAAAAAACGCATGATTGAGAACTTCAATGTCTTTGATTTTACTTTAAGCAAGGAGGAAATGGAACAAATTGCCTCCTTAGATCAAGGAGAGAGCGCCTTTTTCTCCCACTATGATCCCCAAACCGTAGAATGGTTTATGCAAATTGTAAAATAACCAATCAAAACAAAATAAAGGCTGTCCCCAAAGACTCCAACGGAGATAGGTCTCTGAGCTGAAACGTGATGTGTTCCACTCAGAGACTTTGTTCGTTATAAGACGTTATCGACAGCCTTAAATATTTATAAAAGTATGGCAGGCACCATCAGTACGCCGAGGAAAGCTAAATTCCATACGGTAAAATTTATCAGATAGCGACCTTTTAAATGGGGGTACTCAAGAGCGATTTGTTTATAGGAAATCAAACTGGCCATGGAGGCAATCAAAGTCCCCAATCCTCCCAGATTGGTACCGACAATCAAATCCTTCCACTGGGATGTAAATTCCGAAAGCACCAATGCCGCGGGGACATTACTAATAACCTGGCTTGCCACTACTGTCGTCAAAGCCTCATGACCATAGAAGACATCGGTCACAAAATCACGAAGCATAGGGAATCGTCCCAGATTACCAATTAAAACAAAAAAAGCCACAAAGGTGAGAAGCAGGCCATAGTCAATTTTCATCAATAGGTTGCGATTCTCTAAAAGAAGCGATGCCAAAATGATAACGAAAAGGACTTCCACCCGAAGAATTTTCACAACTGACAAAAGGCAAAGGAAAAACAGCGTCAGATAATAGCCAAAACGCTTTTTGTTAAGTGGGGTGAATTCCATGGACAAAGCCTCAATTCCCTCGTCTTTCTGCCCGATCAAACATATTCCCAGCACGAGAAAAGCACCTGATATTAAGGTATAAGGCAGCATAGTTAGGATAAATTCCGCCATAGAGTATTGGGATCTGGTATATAAATAAAGATTCTGCGGATTGCCAATGGGGGTCAGCATACTGCCAAGATTGGCCGCAATGGTTTGCAAGATCACTGTAATACAAACCAAAGATTCCCGTTGGGCCATTTTTAAAATAAGGATACTCAATGGCACAAAAGTAATCAAAGCCGCATCATTGGTAATAAACATACTGCTAAAAAACAAAGAAACACCAAAATCCCGGCGAGACTTTTTCTCGTTCTTACATGGGCCAGGAGTCTACTGCCCATATAATGGAAAAAACCGATATCCTGTAGTCCCGCAGTAACTGCCATAAGGCAAAATAACAAAATCAGAGTTCTGGTATCAATATAATCAGCATATTCTGTGTCAGGTGGTATCAAAAAGCAAGAAACCATTGCCAAAACTCCAGCGATGACCAGCACGGTTTCTCTTTTCACAAATCTCACAATGAGTTCCTTCATCGTTTTAGTTCCTTTTCCAACAATAAATATACAAGCGAAAGCAGCACTGACCACAAGGCAGTGCTGCTTGATTCTACTTTAGCTCGCCAACAAAGCTTATTTTTCGTCAGCCCGGCGCAACAATTCGGCAATGGCTTCTAAGGCATTGTCCACGGGAATGGTACCGGCTTCGCCACTTCGTCTGAGTTTGTATTCCAATTCCCCTTTGGCCAAGCTCTTGTCGCCAATGGTGATGCGAAGAGGAATGCCGAGAAGATCCGCATCCTTGAATTTCACCCCGGCCCGTTCTGCCCTGTCATCAAGAATTACTTCATATCCTTTGGCTGTTAAATCATTGTATAGTTTTTCCGATGCTGCTACCTGGGTTTCACTCTTTTCACTGACAGGCACAATGATGATTTGATAGGGAGCAATGGACAAAGGCCAGATGATGCCGTTTTCATCGTTATTCTGTTCAATGGCGGCAGCCAAGGTACGGCCAACGCCAATCCCGTAACATCCCATGACCATGGGCTGGACTTTTCCTTCTTCATCCAGATAGTTGGCACCCATAGCTTCGCTATATTTAGTGCCCAGTTTAAAAACTTGTCCCACTTCGATGCCGCGGGCGCTTTTTAAAGTACCGCCGCAATGGGGACAGGTTTCCCCAGCTTCCACCAAACGGAAATTGCCCACTTCCCCTTCAAAATCACGGCCAAAGTTGACATTGACCAGATGATACTCACGGTCATTGGCGCCGCAGCAGAAATTGCGCCCCTTGGCGATTTCATGATCCACCAATACTTTGAGCTTTTGTCCCACAGGCCCGATAAAGCCCTGAACGAGACCGGCGCTGAGTAAGTCCTCTTCAGTGGCCATGTAAAAGGTCACTGCACCAAGATAGTTCTGTACAGCCACTTCGTTCAAACGGCGATCCCCCCGGATGAAAATCAAAACAGGTTCGTTGTCCGCCATAAAGACCAGGGCTTTCATGGATTTTTTCACGTCAGATTTCAAATAGGAAACCACATCGTCAATGGTGCGGCAGTTAGGAGTGAAAACCTTTTCCACATCTCCCATTTCTTCCTGACAATCCTCAGGCGACTTTCCAGTTTGGGCAATCTCGATATTGGCGGCGTAGTCACAGGAATCGCAATGGAGAATTTCAGCTTCACCACTTTCCGCCAGCACCATAAATTCATGAGACGAGGAACCACCAATAGCGCCATTATCGGCTTCTACGGGACGGAAATCAAGACCGCAGCGTTTAAAAATGCGGCGGTAAGCGTCATACATAATATGATAGCTAACATCCAAGCCAGCTTCATCGCGGTCAAAGCTGTAGCAATCCTTCATCACAAACTCACGACCACGCATCAAACCAAAACGGGGACGACGTTCATCGCGATATTTATTCTGAATCTGATAGAGCATCAGAGGCAGTTGTTTATAAGATTTCACTTCATTACAGACGAGAGATGTGACAACCTCCTCATGGGTGGGGCCAAGGCAGAAATCACGGCCGTGGCGGTCGCGAATGCGCCACATTTCGTCACCGTAAACATCCCAGCGGCCACTTTTTTGCCAAAGCTCCGCCGGCTGAATGATGGGGAACAGCAGTTCCTGAGCACCACTATTGTTCATTTCCTCCCGAACGATGACATTGATTTTTTCCATGGTACGCCAGCCCAAAGGCATATAAGTATAGACCCCCGAAGCCACTTTTCTCATCAAACCAGCACGCAGCATCAGCTTATGGCTGGCAATTTCCGCTTCTGCAGGAACTTCCCGCAAGGTAGGCGCTAGCATTTTACTGTATCTCATTGTTCATTCCTCCTGATTAAACCAATCAATTCATCGACAATGGTCGCCTCGGAAAACTTTCCCACGACCTCGCCCTCTTTTAACAATAACCCTTGTCCACGTCCTGAAGCGATGCCATAATCTGCTTCCTTGGCTTCTCCGGGGCCATTGACTTCACACCCCATCACCGCCACAGTCAAGGGACGTTTCGGTTTAAAATTCTCCAAAGCCGCTTCTGTCGCATTGACCATACGTTCCAAATCCACTTTGGTACGCCCACAGGTGGGACAAGAAATAATCTCAATGCCCTCTTTTCGGAGTCCCAACCCCTTTAATATTTCCCGGGCTACCATTACTTCGTTAACGGGGTCTCCCGTCAGGGACACACGCATGGTATCTCCGATGCCCTGGTATAGTATAACACCCAATCCCAGGGAGGATTTAATGCTTCCTTTTAATAAGGTGCCAGCCTCTGTAACGCCGATGTGAAGAGGACAATCAACTTTCTGTCCCAGCAACTCATACGCGGCGATGGTATTCGGTACTGATGAGGTCTTTACGGAAATTTTATAATCCTCAAAACCGTAGCGTTCAAAAATCGCCACCTGACGTAAAGCACTTTCTACCAGTGCTTCGGGACTGGGGCCATATTTCTCTAACAAATCCTTTTCCAACGAGCCGCCGTTGATCCCGATACGAATAGGGATCTTACGTTCCCGCGCAGCGGACAATACCTTCTGAATACGTTCTTCGCTACCGATATTGCCAGGATTAATGCGCAGTGCGTCAATCCCCGCATCAATGGCAGCTAGAGCCAATCGATAGTCAAAATGAATATCCGCCACCAAAGGCAAAGGCGAAGCAGGCAAAATCTCTTTTAATGCTATGGCGGCTTCCATATCAGGCACCGCCAAACGGCCGATATCACAACCCGCTTTGGCCAAGGCCTTTAGCTGAGCCAAGGTATTTTCCACATCGGCAGTTTTCGTATTATTCATGCTCTGGATGGAAATAGGAGCATCGCCACCTATTTCCACCGAACCGATTTTTATTTTCCTTGATTTTCGTCTCATGGCGACCTCCTTATCAGCTGCCAATAAGCCGAGAAACATCAAAGTAGGTAATAACCACCATGAGTCCCATTAATAAAACAAATCCCACAAAATGAATGGTTCCTTCTACCTGGGCGCTCACAGGTTTCCCACGCAGCCCTTCGATAGCCAGAAACACAAGACGGCTGCCGTCTAAAGCCGGCAAGGGAAGCAAATTAACAACGCCAAGGTTTACGCTGATCGCTGCGATAAAGATGATAAAATTCAACAAACCATAATGTGCCACCTGACCTACCATCTGTCCGACGCCTACGGGACCGGCCAATTCCACATCCGCTTGGCCTGTCACCATATCGAACAAGGAAACCAAAATGAGTTTGGTCAAATCATAGGTCTGCTGAAACCCTTTACCAATGGCGCCAAACAGGGAAAGTCGCTCGCTGTCACGGACAATTCCAATCACTGATTGCGTGCCATCCTCGGATAACTGAGGCGTGATCTGCATTTCCACGGTTTTACCGTCACGGTTTACCGTGAAATTCAAGACATTGCCTTCGTTAGCATTAATCATGGCGACGGCTTCCTCCCATGTATCAATGGCTTTGCCATTGATGGCGGTAATTTCATCGCCAGCCATCATCCCCGCCGTGGCCGCAGGCATTCCTTCCGTCACTTCACCAATGCGGGCATCATTGACGGGAGTGCCCAAAGCCATATAAGCAATGATAAACAGCAGAATGGCAAAAATGAAATTGAACAAAGCGCCGCCAGCCACCACTAACATCCGCTGAGGGACAGACTTTTTATCAAAACCATTGGGATGTTCGCTTTCCCCATCCTCCCCAGGCATCTTACAATAGCCGCCAATGGGAAGTAGGCGTAATGTATACTGGGTTTCTCCCTTGTGAAAAGAAAATAATTTCGGCCCCATCCCTACGGCAAATTCTTCCACATAAATATGGCATTTTTTGGCACAGAGTAAGTGACCGAACTCATGGGCAAAGATGATGATGCCAAACATGAGCAGCGTCAAAAGAACTGTAATAATCGCGTTCAAGAAATCACCTCATTGAGCCACTGTTTGGCCCAGTCTGCCGCCGCCAAGATCTCATCAAGAGAAGGTGCCGCAATATGGTCATAGGCCTCAATGGCTTTTACCGCATAAGAATAGATATCAGTATATTTTATTCGCTCTGCCAGGAACATATACACCAAGGTTTCATTGGCGGCATTCAAAACCGCCGTTTCGGTGCCGCCGGCCTTACCTGCTTCATAAGCCAAATCCAACAGTGGAAAAACATCCCGACGTGGAGCGTAAAAATCAATATGTCCAAGTTTCGCAAAATTCAAAGGTTCCAAAGGATTATCCCGCCGTTCCGGATAGGTCAGGGCGAATTGTATGGGGATCCGCATATCGGCTTTCCCTAAATGGCCGATAAAAGAGCCGTCTTTAAAGCTCACCATGGAATGAATGATACTTTGGGGCTGAATCAGCACGTCGATATCATCGTAATCCACATCAAAAAGCCAATGGGCCTCAATAACTTCAAGACCCTTATTCATCATGGTGGAACTGTCAATAGTGACTTTCGCTCCCATGTCCCAGGTGGGATGCTTTAACGCCATTGCCGGTGTGACGGCTTTTAATTGCTCTGGGGTAAATTCACGAAAGGGGCCTCCAGAAGCTGTTAGCACCAGTTTATGCAGACCGCTGCGCCCCCCCATCAAGCACTGAAAAATGGCGGAGTGCTCGCTATCTACCGGCAGCAACACCGTATTATTTTGCTTTGCCAAATCCATCACAAGATGTCCCGCAGTGACCAAACTTTCCTTATTGGCAAAAGCCACAGGATTACCTACCTTCAGGGTTTGCAGCAAAGGGTTGAGTCCCGCCATGCCGGCAATACCATGAATCATCATATCCACACGCATTTCAGCGGCGGCTTTTAAGCCATCTTCCCCACACATGATCTCACCGGAGAAATCGGGAAGCGCTTCTTTCAAAAGAAGATATTTTGTTTCATCGTAAATTGTCACCAGCTGGGGAGAAAACTTTCTGGTTTGCGCCGCCAAAAGCTCCCATTGGTTGTTGGCAGCCAAAACCTGGACATCATATTCTTCCGGAAACCAGCCGACTACATCAAGACTTTGGGTACCAATGGAACCCGTTGAACCTAAAATACCGATCGTTTTCAATGATAAACTCCTATTGTATCAGATTTGTGTAAATCATGAGAAAATAGCAGAGAAATGGCGCAATAAATAAGAGACTGTCAAAGCGATCCAAAGCGCCGCCGTGACCGGGAATGAGCTTGCCGGAATCCTTTACACCGACCCAGCGTTTGAAGGCGCTTTCTACCAAATCCCCCATTTGTCCCAATATTGAGGCGCAAATTGTCACAAGAATGAGCCATCCCCAAGGCAAAATATGGGTAAAGGCATTAAAAATCAAAGCGGAAATGACCGCCACGACAACGCCCCCCACGGCGCCCTCCACGGACTTTTTAGGGCTAACTTTAGGCATCAATTTATGCCGTCCCAAGGTAGATCCCACGAAATAGGCGCCAGTGTCGGTGAGCCACTGAATAATGAACACCAGGAAAATCAAAAAAATTCCCTGATCCATTTGGCAGCGCATCACCACCATGGTACTTAAAGTAAAACCAATATAGACAGCACCTAAAAATGATAAGCCCGCTTCCTCAGGCCGAAGTTTTGCAAAAACGAATAAAATGGCCAACAGAGCAAAAAGTAAAAAGAGCAGAATTAATGAGATGGATTCATAATGCTCCGATAATAATGAGGCCAGAAAAATCAACACTGTAAATCCCAAAAATAAAGGATAATGAAATTTCAACTGGCGCGCGGCCAAAATTCTTTGAAATTCATAGCCACCTACGGCGGCAACGAAAAGCATCAACGCCGCAAAAAACCAACCGCCCAAAAGGGTGGCAATCAAAATCAGCGGCACAAACACACATGCACTAATAACTCTGGTTTTTAACATCCAAGCACCTCTATTCTCAGATTCCGCCAAAGCGGCGATTCCGATTTTGATATGCGAGTACAGCCCGATACAGCTCTTCTTCGTCGAAATCAGGCCAATTCACATCGGTAAAATAAATTTCCGTGTAAGCCAACTGCCAGAGCAGGTAATTGCTGATTCGCTGCTCACCGGAAGTACGAATCAACAGATCTGGATCAGGCTGGCCTGCGGTGTATAAATATTTTGAAAATGCCGCTTCGTCCAAATCATCGGCATTGAGTGTTCCTTGTTGAATCTCTTGGGAGATGGTTTTTACAGCACGCAAAATCTCCTGACGACCGCCGTAATTGATGGCGATGTTCAGGTCAATTTTTTTACAGTCTTTGGTCATCTCGCTGACACGATAAATTTCTTCTTTCACTTTATTCGGCAATGAGTCCAAATTGCCGATACCACGAAGGCGAACCCCCTCAGCCATCATATCATTGGCTTCCCGTACCAAGTAGCCGCGAATCAAATCCATAAGGAAATTCACTTCCTCCATGGGGCGGCGCCAATTTTCTGTGGAGAAACAATAAAGGGTCAGCACTTTGACACCCAAATCGCTGCACTTCTGGATCAAATTTTTGATGATTTTGGTACCCGCGGCATGGCCCTTGATACGGGCGAGCTTTTGCTTTTTGGCCCAACGGCCATTGCCGTCCATAATAATGGCAATATGCTGTGGTACCCGTTCCAAATCAATCTGTTTTAATAAATCTACACTCATCATATCCGTTAATTGACAAAAACCCCCTCGAAAACCGAGGGGGTTTTATGCTTAATTATTCTTCGATAATAGCATCGCTGGGGCAAGCATCGATGCAGCTGCCGCATTCTTGGCAAGCGTCCTGATCGATTTCATAAACGTCGCCTTCTTTGATAGCATCATGAGGGCATTCGTCCATGCAAGTACCGCAAGCTACGCATTCGTCAGTGATTTTATACATTCCGTTACACCTCCCTTGATTTAATTTTAAAAAATGCATTTGCATTAAGACAAAATTAAACTTCCATAATCTCCGCTTCTTTGGCGACGGTGATTTCATCCAATTTTTTGATGGCTTTTTCCGTCAATTTTTGGGCATCATCTAAGCCGTTTTTCGCGTCATCTTCGGAGACTTCATGGGCTTTTTCTAATTTCTTGATTTCATCATTCAAATCACGTCGAATGTTGCGCACTGCAACCTTCGCTTCTTCTGATTTTTTCTTTACGATTTTCACAAGCTCTTTTCTACGTTCTTCGGTAAGCTGAGGAATGGCAATACGAATCACCGTACCGTCATTGGTAGGAGTCAAGCCAAGGTCGGAAGCGAGAATCGCTTTTTCAATCCCTTTCATAGCACTTTTATCCCAGGGCTGAATCATAAGCATACGGCTTTCAGGGGCGGAGATATTGGCCATCTGATTCAAGGGAGTCATGGCACCATAATAGTCCACCTGAATTTTATCAAGCAATGCAGGAGTTGCGCGACCAGCACGTAGCGTGGCAAATTCACGTTTTAGCGCTTCGGCAGATTTGTTCATTCGTTCTTCGGCTTCGGCCAGATATTCTTTAATCATGAGTTACACCTCCGACAACTGTACCAACATTTTCACCGAGAATGGCCCGGCGAATATTACCTTTGGTATTAATATTGAACAAAAGAATAGGAATCTTATTGTCTTTACAAAGAGAGGCCGCCGTGGAGTCCATGACCCCTAATTCCTTTTCAATAATCTCCATGAATTCTAATGTGTCAAATTTTTTAGCATTGGGGTCAACTTTGGGATCAGCGGAATAAACACCGTCAACCTTTTTCGCCATGAGAATGGCATCAGCCTCTAATTCTGCGGCGCGCAAAGCGGCTGTCGTATCCGTAGAAAAATAGGGATTCCCTGTACCTGCCGCAAAAATTACCACACGTCCCTTTTCCAGATGCCGAATGGCTTTGCGACGGATATAAGGCTCCGCAATCTGCCGCATCTCAATGGCAGACTGCACACGGGTATCAATACCAATATGCTCCAAAGCATTTTGCAGCGCCAAACTGTTCATAACCGTTGCCAGCATCCCCATATAGTCTGCTGTTGCACGATCCATGCCTTTTTTAGAGCCTGCGATGCCGCGCCAGATGTTGCCGCCGCCAACGACGATCAAAACATCAACACCAAGATCACGAAGCTCTTGTACTTCGCCAGCGACATAATTCAGCATATCTTGTTCAATGCCATAGCCTTGCTCTCCCGCAAGGGCCTCACCACTTAGCTTTAATACCACTCTTTTATAAATCGGTTCTGCCCACATGACGTATCACCAGCTTCTTTATACTTATACGGAATTTCCGTCTCGTCAGTCTTTTTTGAACATATTGGCAACTTCGCCGGCAAAATCGTCTACTTTCTTTTCAAGACCTTCACCGGTTTTGAAACGTACGCTCTTCTGAACAGTGATGGTTGCGCCGACTTCTTTGCCAACTTTTTCAAGATACTGGGCAACGGTGATATCGCCATCCTGAACATAAGCCTGATCCAAAAGGCAGATTTCTTTCAATTCTTTATTCAAACGACCGGTAATCATTTTTTCAATGATATTTTCGGGTTTATTGGGGTTTTCTTCTTTGGCCTGAGCCATCAAAATTTCTTTCTCATGTTCCAAATAGTCGGCGGGAACTTCATCACGGGAGACATATTTGGGATCCATAGCGGCAACCTGCATCGCAACGTTTCTCAAACAGGCTTTTACTTCGTCATTAACAATGTCGGTTTTGGCCTGAATCATAACGCCGATTTTACCGCCGCCATGAATATAACAGGCAACGCAACCTTCGGAAGCGTCAACTTTTTCAAATCTTCTGACGTTGATATTTTCGCCAATCACAGCGATTTTCTCAGTCTGAATATCTTTTACCGTTTTGCCGGCTTCACCCTGCCAAGCTTCGGCCATGAAGGCTTCAATGTCTGCGGCTTCGGTGCTGATGGCTTGTTTGGCCACATCGGCAGCAAAGGCTTTGAAATCTTCATTTTTCGCCACAAAGTCGGTTTCGCAGTTGATTTCCACGAGAACGCCGGCTTTTTGATCTTCGGAAACATAGCTTTCAATGATACCTTCGGCAGCGATACGTCCGGATTTTTTGGTAGCTTTGGCCAAGCCTTTTTCTCTCAAAAAGTCAATGGCTTTTTCCATATCGCCTTCGGTTTCATTCAGTGCTTTTTTGCAATCCATCATACCGGCTCCGGTTCTTTCGCGGAGCTCTTTTACCATTTGAGCTGTTACCATTTTAATTCGATTCCTCCTAATATATTCAAAGAAAAAGCAGGGGTAGGACAACCTGCCCCAAAAGGCTGATATTCTACTTCCCTGCCTTATAAATCCAAATTACTCAGCGGCTTCTTCTTCCATTGCATCTTCGGCAACTTCTTCTTCAGCCATGGACATTCCCTGGTTTCCTTCAATGACAGCGTCAGCCATTCTGGATACGAGAAGTTTTACGGCACGGATAGCATCATCATTGCCGGGAATTACATAGTCAACTTCTTCGGGATCGCAGTTGGTATCAACGATAGCCACGATGGGGATGTTGAGTTTTCTTGCTTCAGCGATGGCGATTCTTTCTTTTTTGGGATCAACAACAAACAAAGCGCCAGGGAGATCCTTCATATCTTTGATACCGCCCAAGAATTTTTCCAATTTTTCTTTTTGGCCCTGAAGCTGAGCAACTTCTTTTTTAGGCAGGAGAGCCAGGGTACCTTCTTCTTCCATTTTTTCGTAATTACGGATGAAGTCGATTCTAGTCTGGATGGTTTTGTTGTTGGTCATAAGACCGCCCAACCATCTCTGATTGACGTAATACATACCGCAACGAACAGCTTCGTCCTTGATGGCATCCTGAGCCTGTTTTTTCGTACCGACGAAAAGAATCGATTTCCCTTCGGCAACGGTGTCTTTGATGAAATTATAAGCTTCATCAATTTTCTTAACGGTTTTCTGCAAGTCAATAATGTAGATACCGTTGCGTTCAGTGAAGATGTAGGGAGCCATTTTAGGGTTCCAACGACGGGTCTGATGCCCGAAATGAACACCGGCTTCCAAGAGCTGTTTCATAGAAATTACTGCCATGATTTAGTTTTCCTCCTTTTGTTTGAACCTCCGAATTCATCATCTGTCCCGTGCAGCATTTCCGCCACAAGCACGTGAAATCCGAATTCGTGCGTTTTCTCATATATACTAACACAAAGTGAATGGAGTTGCAAGTAAATTTTACTTAAAAAATCCATGATATATGAGGTTATTTTCAAAAAATTATTACCATGAGCCCGGCTTTCTCAAGGGATTTGTCAAGATAACGATTCATCCGGTGGATTTTTCTCATAGTTGCAAATATTTTGACAGTTCATGTATTTCGACAACAAAAGCCTGAATCCTTTTTCATTCCCATAAAAAAATACTTTGGCAAAATTACAAACTTTTTTCCAAATTCTAACGATGGCAGACTGCGCCCTTGGTGCGGTCTGCCGAATCGTCATAAATTATAAGATGTATTTGGAAAGATCTTCGTTTTTCACAATCCCCTCCATGCGACTGTTGACGTATTGTCCATCAATGGAGACTTCCCCCCGTGCCAAATCGGGAGCGGAGAAAAGCAGATCCTCCAGAACCTTCTCCATAATGGTATGAAGACGACGGGCGCCGATGTTTTCGGCCTGATGATTGGTTTCATCGGCGATAGCCGCCATGGCGTCAATACCATCGTCGGTAAAAGTCACATAAACGCCGTCTGCTTTTAATAACTCTGTATACTGCTTTAACAGAGAATTTTCCGGCTCTCGCAGAATCATACGGTAGTCATCACGAGTCAAGCTGTCCAACTCCACGCGAATGGGGAAACGGCCTTGAAGCTCCGGCATCAGATCCGAGGGTTTCGCCACATGGAAAGCACCGGCGGCGATAAACAAAATATGGTCGGTCTTGCAGGGACCATGCTTTGTGTTGACAGTGGCTCCTTCGACCAGCGGCAGAATATCCCGCTGCACGCCGCCACGGCTGACGTCAATGCCGCTTTTGGAATCGGAAACGGCGATTTTATCAATTTCATCCAGGAATACAATGCCCATTTGTTCCGCCTTGTCAATGGCTTCGGCGGATACCTCCTCCATATCGATGAGCTTTTGGCTTTCCTCCTGGACAAAGATGCGCATTGCCTCTTTGGTAGTAACTTTACGTTTTTTCATTTTTGTCGGCATCATGCTGCCTAAAACCTCGCCGAGGTTCATTCCCATTTCGTCCATACCGCCCAGCATCACGGCGTTGGGGGCTTCCTCTACCTCAATTTCCAAGGTTTCACGATCCAATTCACCGCTGGCCAACAGGCGACGAATATATTTTCTGCGGCGGGCGTTCTGCTCATTTTGGGTCAACATTTCTTCTTCGTCCTCTTCCTGGTCTTTGCCGTAGCCCTTCATCATCAGAACATTGACAAGGTGGGCCTCCGCATTTTTTTCCGCCTGCTTCCTCACGATGGAAAGACGTTCCTCACGGATAATGGAAATGGAATTTTCCACCAACTCCCGGATGATAGAGTCCACATCCCGGCCCACATAGCCTACTTCTGTAAATTTCGTAGCTTCCACCTTTACAAAGGGCGCGTTGACCAATTTGGCCAGGCGGCGGGCAATTTCCGTCTTTCCCACGCCGGTGGGACCGATCATGATGATATTTTTGGGAATGATATCCTCCCGCAGGTCGTCGGCGACATTTTTGCGGCGGTAGCGGTTTCTCAAAGCGATGGCCACGCTCTTTTTGGCGTTGGCCTGGCCGATGATATATTTATCCAGCTCCATAACGATTTGACTGGGCGTTAATTCCGATTTCATCTTTACTCCTCAATTTCTTCAATAATAATATGGTCATTGGTAAAAACACAAATACTGGCGGCGATTTTCATGGCCTCTCCTGCCACTTCCTTGGCGGAAAGGTCGCTGTGAGCCACCAGGGCTTTGGCTGCGGACAGAGCGTAATTTCCACCGCTGCCGATGGCCACGATGCCATCGTCAGGCTCAATAATTTCCCCACTGCCGGAGATAATCAGCATACTGGTCTTATCAGCTACAATAAGCATGGCTTCTAATTTCTGCAAATATTTATCAGTGCGCCATTCTTTCACCAATTCCACCGCGGCCCGCATTAAATTGCCGTTGTACTCCCCTAATTTGACCTCGAATTTGTCAAAAAGGGTAAAGGCGTCAGCCACTGCGCCGGCGAATCCCGCCAAGACTTTGCCGCCGTAGAGACGCCGCACCTTTTTGGCATTATTTTTCATGATCACGGCTTCTCCCATGGTGACCTGCCCATCACCGGCTAAAGCTGTATGGCCATCCTTTTGAACACCGATGATTGTGGTTGCTTCAAACATTTTTACTCCTTTCCATCCTCAGGAACGAGGATGCGCGTGATTGTAAACTTCTTTCATATGGGATTTCGTAATATGGGTATAAATCTGCGTTGTTGACAAACGGGAATGGCCCAGCAATTCCTGAATGATACGAATATCCGCGCCGTTTTCCAGCATATGCGTGGCATAGGAGTGTCGTAGCATATGGGGGCTGATTTTCAAGTTGGTAGCCATACGCTCCACATATTTGTTGATGATATCCTGGATGGCACGGCGGGTTAAACCGTGGCCATTTCTCTGATTCAGAAAAATGCTTTCTATTTCCTCATCCTTCACCAAAGCAGGCCTCCCTCGCTGTAAATAGCCGTCCAAAGCGGCAACGGCACGGCTACCCAGAGGAATCAGGCGTTCCTTCTGCCCCTTCCCCATTACACGGAGAGAATGAATGCTCTTTAAATAATGGGGCAGCGTCAAAGCGCAAAGCTCCGAAACACGAAGCCCGCCGCCATAGAGAACCTCCAAAATTGCGCAGTCCCGCAGTCCGGCGGGGCTGTTATCCGGCAACAGGAAAATTCCCTCCAAATCCTCATAATGGATAAACTTCGGCAATTTTTTGTTTTCCTTGGGAGAAGATACCAAGGTCAAGGGATTATCTTCAATCAATTCCTCCCGCACAAGAAATCGGTAAAAGCTCCGCAAAGAGGACATTTTCCTCGCCATGGAGGTTTTAGAAAAGCCCCGTTTCTGCAAATCCATAAGGTAACGGCGGACCGTTAAATGATCCGCCGCCAGCGCTTCTTCATAAGAGGGCGGCTCTGCTTCCAAAAACTCAAGATAATCCACCAAATCACGGCCATAGGCCGCGGAAGTATTGGGAGAAGCGGCCTTTTCCCCTACAAGATATTGCATATAAGTATCAAATAGATTCATGTCGTCCAAATCAGTCCATTCCATAAGGAAATCAAAAGTTAGTCAACATCAATGGTTGCCAATACCTCCAGCGCTCGCTGAGCGATGGCGGCGTTGCGTTCCTTTTTCTTGCGGATACGCTGTTCCAAAGGAGGCATCAGACCGAAAGTGACGTTCATGGGATCAAAACGTCCGCTGCCGCCATTGGCCACATAATGAGCCAAAGCGCCGATGGCCGTTTCCGGCGGCATTACCACGCGTTCACGGCCCTCTATGGCCCGCACCGCATTAATACCGGCCAACAAACCGTTCGAGGTCGATTCCACATATCCTTCTACCCCTGTAAGCTGCCCCGCAAAGAACAAGCCTTCCCGGTCCTTCACTTCTAAAGTGGGGGCCAGGATTTTGGGAGAATGAATATAAGTATTGCGGTGAATCATACCATATCTTTGGAATTCGGCGTTTTCCAACCCGGGAATCATGCGAAAGACCCGCTCCTGTTCCCCACGCAAAAGGTGCGTTTGGAAACCTACCATATTATATAGCTGACCTTCGTTGTCTTCCTTTCTCAGCTGCACTACAGCGTAGGGCATTTTCCCCGTACGGGGATCTACCAGCCCCACAGGCTTTAACGGACCGTGACACATGGTTTCACGGCCTCGGGCCGCAATGGCCTCCATGGGCATACACCCCTCAAAAAATTTGATTTTCTCAAAGCC
The DNA here is from genome assembly GCA_964637365.1 of uncultured Peptococcaceae bacterium. GTDB lineage: Bacteria > Bacillota > Dehalobacteriia > UBA7702 > UBA7702 > Cryptoclostridium. The sequence continues at coordinate 51,552 of CAZWWH010000007.1, read as the reverse complement.
ATGGGGTTCAAAGACATCTGCGCTGATGATGGCTTTATAGAAAGCATCGTACTCTTCTTTAGTCATGGGGCAGTTGATATAGGCGGCCTCGCCTTTGTCATAGCGGGAGGCGAAAAAGGCTACATCCATGTTAATGGAATCCCCGCTTAAAATCGGAGCCACTGCATCATAGAAATAGAGATCCTCACGACCCGCCATATCAGCCAGTACTTCTGAAAGTTTTTCTGAAGTAAGGGGTCCTGTGGCTATAATGGTAACTCCGTCTTGTGGAATCTCCGTGATTTCTTCACGAATTAAATGAACTTTTCCCGTTGACAGCAATTCTTTTTCGATCATAGCAGAGAATTCGTTGCGATCCACGGCCAAAGCCCCGCCGGCAGGTACTGCCGTGGCGTCGGCGGCCCGCATAATGAGGGAATCAAGACGACGCATTTCCTCTTTCAGAAGTCCCACTGCGTTCTCAATATTCGCCGCACGGAAGGAATTGCTGCATACCAACTCCGCCAAATGCTCCGTTTTATGGGCGGGAGTCATTTGCACTGGGCGCATCTCATAGAGATCCACTTCATATCCTCGTTTTGTAATTTGCCAAGCGGCCTCGCTTCCGGCGAGTCCGCCACCGACGACTTTAATTTTATTCTTCACTTGCTTTCTTACGCCCCCGTTTGCCCGCATTTTCCTTTTTCTCGTTAGACGGGCATTCTTTATTTTCACAATACACCGAGGTTTCACCATTCTTATTGGTTTTCTCTACCATATGGCGGCCGCATTCCGGACACAACGCCTCTACCGGCAAATTCCAATAAACAGTTTGGCAATCAGGATAATTCTGGCAGCCATAAAAGGCCTTTCCTCGTTTCCCCCGTTTTTTCACCAGTTCACCGCCGCACTTTTCACATTTCACACCGATTTCCTGGTCAATGGACTTAATATTTTTGCATTCCGGATAATTGGGACAGGCCAAAAACTTACCGTAACGGCCTTTTTTGACCACCATTCTGCTGCCGCATTTATCGCAAACAACATCGCTTTCCTCGACGATTTTCTCCTCTACATTGCCGTCTTTGTCCACAGATTTCACATTGCGGCACTCGGGATAGCCGGGACAAGCCAAAAATCTGCCATAACGGCCAATTTTATAGACCATGTTTCGTCCGCAGTTTTCGCAAATCACATCGGAAACTTCATCTTTCAGTTCAATTTCCCCAATGGCTTCTTCGGCTTTCGCCAACCGTTCGGAAAAGGGACCATAAAAATTCTCAAGGACATGCTGCCATTCCTCGGTACCTTCCTCCACTTTATCCAGCTCATCTTCGAGCCGGGCGGTGAATTCCACATTGAGGATGTCAGGAAAATACTCCATCAGCAGGTCGTTAACGATGATTCCCAATTCTGTAGGATGGAATGTCTTTTCCCGACGGGAAACATAGCCGCGAGTGACGATCGTTTCAATAATAGTCACATAGGTGCTGGGACGTCCAATTCCCAGTTTTTCCAGGGTTTTGGTCAGGGACGCCTCGGTATATGCCGCCGGTGGTTGGGTAAAGTGCTGTTCCGGACGGAGCTTTTTCAAGGTCACAGGTTCCCCTTCCTTGATGTCGGGGAGAGCGTCGTCCTTTTTATCGTTTTTATATAGCTTCATGTAGCCGGGAAAGGTCACTACAGTACCGTTGGCACGGAAGAGATAGTTCCCTGCCTGAATATCATATGCAGTGTTTTCCACTTGGGCGTCCGCCATTTGGCTGGCCATGAAGCGTTCCCAGATCAATTTGTAAAGGCGGTATTGAGGTTGGCTCAAATACTGCTTGATGGATGCGGGAGTCCGTTGGGCCGAAGTAGGCCGAATGGCTTCATGGGCATTTTGCACATGCCCCTTCTTTTCAAAAACCCGCGGTTTCGGCGGACAATAATCCTTCCCGTAATTTTCAGTAATAAATTCCAACGCTTCTTCTTGGGCGACAGGAGCGATACGAACTGAATCAGTACGCATATAGGTGATGATCCCTACCGTAGTACCGCCGATGGCAATGCCCTCAAAAAGCTGTTGAGCCAGCTGCATGGTGCGTTTGGCGGTATAACCCAACTTTTGGTTGGCCTCCTGAAGCATACTGCTGGTGGTGAAAGCTGGTGAGGGTGATTTTTTCCGCTGCTTTTTCTGAGCGGAAGTTACCTGGTAGGAAACGCCTTCTAAATCCTTTAGAATCGCGTTCATTTGTTCTTCGTTGGAGATTTCCGCTTTTTTCCCATTAATTTTTAAGAGTTTTGCTACGAATTCCTCCTTATTATGAATAAAGTCACCGTCTAAACTCCAATATTCTACAGGAATAAATTCGTCAATTTCCTTTTGCCGCTCACAAATAAGGCGCACCGCCACGCTCTGCACACGACCGGCAGAGAGACCTTTTCTCACCTTTTTCCATAAGAGAGGACTCAGCTTGTAACCGGCAAGGCGGTCCAATTCCCGACGGCTTTGTTGAGCCAGCACACGGTTAATGTCAATGGCCCGCGGTGATTTTACCGCTTTTTGTACGGCATCTTTGGTAATTTCGTTGAACTCAATTCGACAAAGGGCATCTGCATTTGGATCGACGCCGTCTTTATTTCCTTCGAGATACTGCTTCAGATGCCAGGCAATGGCCTCCCCTTCGCGGTCGGGGTCAGCGGCATAAAATATTTTTTCCGCATCTTTGGCGTTTTTTTTCAAATCTTTCAGCAGCTCGCCTTTGCCACGAATGGTAATATAATGGGGTTTAAAATTATCCTCCACATCAATGCCTAATTTGCTTTTGGGCAAATCGCGGATATGGCCCATAGAGGACATAACCTTATAGTTTTTCCCCAAAAATTTACTGATACTTTTTGCCTTAGTGGGAGATTCCACCACGACCAGATATTTACTCATGACTCACCTCTTGCACACGATTACATAGTGCGAATACTCTCCCGGGACGCTGGGACACGATTTCCTCCAGTTCCCATTGGGTCAGCAGCGCCGCCAGCTTTGATGACGGCAAACCGCTGATTCTCTCTATCATATCAAAGGGCATGGGCCCTTCCTTCAACGCTTCCAAAGCACTCCGTTCCGCTGGCAGATATCGGGAGAAATCCATCATATCAGTGGTTACGATTTCCTGTCGTTGTTCCAACTCCATGAAATCTTCTAAAATATCATCAGCACAGGTAATAAGCTTTGCAGTGCCCTCCCGCAGGAGAAAATTGGATGCGTAGCTTTTGGACTCCAGAATGGAACCGGGAACTGCGTAAATTTCTTTGCCCTGATCCAAACCATGGGCCACGGTATGAAAGACGCCGCTGCCTCGGGTCCCCTCTATCACCACAACGCCTTTGCCCAAAGCGCTCATCAAGCGGTTTCGCCTTGGGAAATGGTGCTTTAGGGCAGCCGCACCAAAGGAATAGTCCGTTAAAATACAACCTTTTTCCTTGATTTTCATATAAAGCTTTGTATTGCTTGTGGGATAAATAACGTCAATACCGCAGCCAAGTACCGCAACGGTCTCGCCACCAGCATTCAAAGCAGCCCAATGAGCGGCGCTATCAATACCTTCCGCCAAACCGCCAACAATGGTGGCATGGCCACACTCCACCAAACGCTTGACGATTAATTTTGCGATGCTGCTGCCCTCTTGGCTGCATTTGCGGGAACCTACCACAGTAAAAGCGAAGGCATTCTGTGCCGGCAATGTACCCAAATAGTATATAAAATAAGGTACATCATAGATTTCCCGAAAAACGTCGGGATAATCATCATCCTTTACAGAAGCAATCTTTACGCCAAGCTTTTGCGCATAGGCCCAAAGCTTTTCGGGGTTCACGTTCTTTTTGGCAGCCAGCAAGGACTCCACCCGTCCGGCGGAGAGCGGCAATAATTTCCGCCACCGGCTCTCTTTGCGCCAGGCTGCTTCAGCGCTGCTGAAAGAATCCATCAGAACGGTGATATATTTTTGATCCATACCCTCTATTTGGTTAAGACTGATTAAATACTTCGCTTCTACTGCATCTATCATTATTTTTTCCCTTTAAACCCACCCTGAGCAAGGATATTGCTCTGAAATGAAACAATGGTGTTTTCCCTGCGGCGTTTGACACGCAAGGCGATTTCAATTAGGCGATCCAGCAATTCGCTGTAAGGAACGCCAATGGGTTCCCACAGATAGAAGGACAGAGAACCGGGAATGGTGTTGACTTCATTCAGATATACCTTCTGAGTATCCATATCAATCATAAAATCCAAACGCCAAACGCCCGTACCATTAAGGCAATAGAAAGCGTCCTTGGCATAGCCGCGAATTTCAGCGGCCATTTCCGCAGAAATTTCCGCAGGAATTTTTCGTTTCAAGGAAGCCATCCCCGAGGACTTCTCTCCACCGTCGCTGATATATTTATCCTCAAAGGACAAAATTTCATCAGCGTTTAAGGGTTCCTCTAATTCCGAGGTCTGTACTTCTTCCGGATCGCCCAAAACAGCGATATTGACTTCCTTCAAATTGGTAATGGCAGGTTCCACCAAAATTTTTAAAGAATATTGACAAGCCAATTCAATGGCGTCGATCAACTCATTGCGATCATGAGCTACCTTGATACCGATACTGGAACCGAGGTTAGCAGGTTTCACGATCACAGGATAGATGAATTTCGTTTCTACACAGTTAATGATTTCCATATCTCTTAAAGACCATTCGCCGCTGTAAAACCAAAAACAATCAAGAACAGGGATATCCCCCATTTTGCAGAGGGCCTTTTGAGCCACCTTATCCATACCCACAGAAGCGGCCAATACATTGGGGCCGGTATAAGGAATACCACTCATTTCCAGGAAGCCTTGAATACAGCCGTCCTCGCCGTAAGCGCCGTGCATCACAGGGAGGAATACATCGATCTTTGCCAGAGGCTTTTTGTTGCGGAAGCCCTGAGGATACACAAAAGCGGTGCCATCCCCGGCGTTGGGGGAAATAATGACCTTTTGGCACTCCTTCAGCATTGCGTCGATGCCTTTGCGGAACCGCTCAATATCCTTTAAGGGATCCCCCATGTACCATTGACCATCTTTACTAATGTAAATGGGAATGGGCTCGTATTTATCTTTATTCAGAGACTGCATAGCCTGGAGCGCCGAGATAATGGCAACTTCATGCTCTACCGAAGGGCAGCCAAACACCAAACCGACGACTGTTTTCATTTTCAAACCTCCGTTTATTTCTCATTATAAGTATCCGGTAAATCATTTTCATATAAAACAATGTCCCCTGCCACGGTCTTTCCGTAAACAAAGGCATTGGCAGCTTTCAAATCCTCCGCAATGAAGAGATGATCCTCGGGGAAGCCCGCGGATAAGATTCCCTCTTTTATGGGTTCTGTCTGTTTCACGCCGACCAAAGCGATGTAATCGCAAGCCTTGGCCGCAGCCATACCGAACTTGCGGTTTTCCTCTGCTTCCTTCTCACCCAATTCCACCATACCGGGGGTGATGAGAAATTTCTTCCCACCGTCCATGGCTCCTAAAACCTCCATGGCGGCTTTGGCGCCTACGGGATTAGAGTTAAAAGCATCGTCAATGACGACAAGTCCGTTGGCGTGAACCTTCAATTCCAAACGGTGTTCCACCGGAGGCAGCGTGGCAATGGCCTTTTTGGCCTGGCGCAGCGTGAGCCCCAAATGGTGGGCCATGGCGATGGCTCCTACAATATTATAAACATTGTGCCGCCCCAGCAAACGGGTGCGAATCTGTTCCTCTTCGCCATTGGGAGCGATAACAGTAAATTCCGTGCCGCGGCTGTGATAGCGGATATCCTTGGCACTATAATCCAAATCAACACTGTCAAGGCCGTAGGATACGACTTCGCCTTTCATACGCTGGGCATTGGCTCTGATATTTTCATCGTCAAAATTTAAGACAGCAATGCCGTCAGCTGGCAAAGCGTCGATCAATTCAAATTTCGTGTCAATAATATTCTCAAAGGTACCAAAGGTTTCCAAATGCTGTTCCCCGATGGCGGTCAACAGACCGTATTTCGGATGAACCAACGCGCAAAGTTCCTTAATATCGCCCTTTTGTTTGGCCCCCATTTCCGTAATAAAGGCCTGGTGAACCGGTTTTAAATGCTCACGCACCGTGATGGTGATGCCCATGGGTGTATTGTAGCTACCGGGAGGCATCAGAGTATGATATTTTTCCTCCATAATGATATTGAGGATGTGTTTGACAGAGGTTTTGCCAAAGCTGCCAGTGATGGCCACTTTAATCAAATTGGGATTTTCCGCCAACATGGTCTGGGCTTCCTTGAAAAAAGCGGCCTTTTTGCTTTCCTCAAAGGGCTGCAAGATAAGATTGGCCGCCATCATAACGTAGGGCGCGCAAAAAGCGTAAATGACCAAAGCAATCAATACAATAGCTTTCACGAAATCCCCCACAGAAGAAGACGCCAGTACCAAAAAGATCAAAAGCAACGTTGGAATGGCGAAAATCACCAAAGCCACCGCAAACAGGCGGCGGGCACGCATCGTAAAAACCAAAGCTTTTTTAGGCGGCGTTTTGTCACGGCTTTGAATGAAAATCAGATAAATGACAGACCAAAGGAACACGGCTACATAGTTGGCCACGGTACCACCGATAAAAAGAGCGCCGGCAGCAAGTACTCCCAGCAATTCAGCGTACATGGGACGGCCCTTGGTTTTGAGCCAGAGAGAATAGCGCTCATTGCGGTAAGAATTCAGTTGCAGCATATGGAGTTGATATTTCAACCGCAAGACGCCAAAGGCCAGAAACGGCGCGGACAATACCACCCACAAAACAGAAAGAAGCTCCATTGTTATACCTCCCGAGAACCGATAAAGGCCTTACACACAGCGATGAAACGGTTCCGCTCTTCCAGAAAGGCATAGTGACCACGGCCTTCAAAGACAATCAAAGCGGTATCACTGCCATTTTTTTTCAAAATTGATTCCATGGTTTGACCATCGGATAAGGGGGTAGCGGTATCTTCGCTGCCCCACACCAGCAAGGTGGGATTTTTAATTTTAGCCAACTGAGGGCGTAAATCCTCATTGACCACTCGGGAAAGCACGGCCCGCATTTTAGGGCTGGCAGCTTGATAATCAGCGGAGCCTGCCTTTTTGCGCCGTTTATCCAGAATATCTTCTTTTTTACCCCGTAGGCCAGGTAAATCCAAAGCCTTTTTCATGGCTTTATAAGAATATACTTTGAGATAATACTGGGCGCTGCGCTTGGGCTTAATCCCTGCGCTGTCCGTTAAAATCAGCTTGGAGCAGCAACCCCGCTCTGCCAAAACAATACCAATACGGCCGCCGTTGGAATGTCCCGCAATTATAGGGCGTTCCACACCGATGGCTTTCATAAATTTCTCAAAAAAGTCGGCGTACGCTTCGGTCCCCCACACTTCAGGAGGCTCGGAACTTTCACCAAAACCGGGAATGTCGGGAACGATGACCCGATGGTCATCCTTTAATGCCTCGGTAACAGGCCCCCAGTGGCCGCAGTTACAGCCCCAGCCGTGAAGCAGCAGCACAGGAGAGCCTTCCCCCTCATCGAGATAATGGATATTTAATCCGTCAATTTCTGCATTCATTTTCTAAAATTCCTTTGATTTCATTCTCTGTTTATGATTATTCATTACGCTCTGTCCAAAGAACGGTATTGTACCGCTTCTAAAATATGACCGCTGTGAATTTCAGCAGCACCTTCCAGATCCGCAATGGTTCTTGCAACTTTTAATATTCTGTCATGAGCTCTGGCGCTTAAATGAAGTTTTTGAAAGACTCGCTCTAAAACCACGGAGGATTCTTGATCCAGGCCACAGTAAATATCAAGATAGCGCCGTTCCAAATCAGCATTGGTGCGAAAACCCAGGCCTTGATAACGTTCTTTCTGAATGTTGCGAGCAGCAATCACACGTTCCCGCACCACTTGGGAGGATTCCTCTTCCCCCATACGATGGAGCTCGGAAAAAGTCACACGGTTTACCTCCACATGGAGGTCGATGCGATCCAAAAGCGGTCCGCTTAAACGGCTTTGATACCGCTGAACCTGGCTTTCGGAACAATGACAATCTTTCTCAGGATCGCCACGGTAGCCGCAGGGACAGGGATTGCAGGCCCCTACCAGCTGAAAATCAGCAGGAAAGACAAAGGAACCGCTGGCACGGGAAATATGCACCACCTTGTCCTCCAAAGGCTGTCGCAGCACCTGTAAAACATTTTTGGGGAATTCCACCATTTCATCAAGGAACAGCACGCCATGATAGGCCATGCTGATTTCACCTGGCTTGGGATAGGTACCGCCGCCAATAAGACTCACCGATGATGATGTATGATGCGGCGCACGAAAGGGACGCTGTTTCACGAGGTAATCACCGCCCAATTCCCCAGCCAAACTGTAAAGACAGGTGCATTCCAGAGCTTCTTCTCTGGTCATAGGCGGCAGAATTGTGGGCAAACTTCTGGCCAACAGGGTTTTTCCGGAGCCAGGAACGCCGATCATCAGGATATTATGACCGCCGGCGGCAGCGATTTCCATGGCCCGTTTGGCAGAATACTGTCCTTTGATATCCTTCATATCTACATAGCCTGAGGGACATTCGCCGTGGAAGTCAAAGGTCTCATCGGTGGAGACCTCCGGGGTAATTCCTGATTTCTCTTGAAAAAAGAGAGCCAAGGATTTCAAATCCTTTACCGGATAAATCGTTACTCGACCGTCAAGAGCAGCTTCTTTCCTATTTTCATAAGGCACGAACGCCGCCCGGTTAGATTTCTTGGCGATACCGCTCACTAAGGGCAGCACTCCATTGACCGGAGAAACACTGCCGTCCAAAGAAAGCTCGCCGAAAAAAAAGCTGTCAGCATAAGCTTCAGGTAAGGTCAGTTGTTCTGTAGCAATGAGCAAAGCTATGGCAATGGGTAAATCAAAAAGTGTGCCATCCTTCCGTAAATCTGCCGGCGCAAGGTTCACTACAATGCGGCGGGAAGGAAAATGAAAGCCCGCGTTTTTGATGGCAGCCTTCACTCGCTCCTTGCTTTCCCGCACAGCAGCATCAGGTAAGCCCACGATATCAAAGGCAGGTAAGCCATTGGACACATCCGCCTCCACCATTACCGGAAAGGTTTCCATTCCAAGTAAAGATACGGCGTTGATTTTTGCCAACATGCTTATGCCCCCTTTCCATCTGCCCAAAAAATTCCTACTATATAATATACCAAAGATTGCCTATAATATCTTATATTATAAGGGAAGAAAAGTGATTGTCAATATACCATCGCCGATTCCTTTTGATTCTGTGACAATTACAAAAAAATATCCTTTATGATTTCAACACTTTTCATCTTCCCTTTTGTATCCGCGGTGACAGATACAGCGCAAAAAGAAACCGCCGCATCCTCCAAAGAGCGCCGGGATAAATATACCTTCGCCGCATGGCACAGGTGTTCTCGTTTCCGAGATCCAATGCTTTCCAGAGGCGTACCAAATTCCTCAGAGGTTCTCGTCTTCACCTCGACAAAAAGTATTTCCCCTGACCGTTCCATAATAAGGTCAATTTCACCGCCGCGGACAGAATAATTCCGCTCCAATAGGCGATACCCCTCTTTTTTTAAGGCTTTTTCCGCAGCTCGTTCTCCTTTTTCTCCCAGTTTTTTACGGTAAAAAGACATCTCTATTCCTCATTTCACAGTAAAAGTGCGGCGATGAATGGGAGAAGGGCCATGCTCATGTACCATCTCACGGTGAAATTTGGTAGGATATCCCTTATGCTTGGCAAAGCCGTACTGAGGATAGATTTTATCGTATTCCACCATGATGCGGTCACGATGATTTTTCGCCAAAATACTGGCCGCGGCAATGGAAGCGGAAAGAGAATCCCCCTTTTTGATGGCCCGCTGTGGTATTCTGGTCTGCTGAAGCCCAAAGGGGCCGTCAATCAGCAGGGCTTCCGCTGGAACAGACAGAGATTCCACTGCTAGAAGCATGGCTTTTTTCGATGCCTCAAGGATATTAACACGGTCGATTTCATCATGCTCCACGCGGGCCACGGCCCAGGCAATGGCGGTTTCTTTGACTTCCTGCTCCAAGGCCAAACGTTTTTTTTCCGAAAGTTTTTTTGAATCATTAAGAAATGGAATCAAACAGTGCTGCGGCAAAATCACAGCGGCGGCCACCACCGGACCAGCCAAAGGACCTCGTCCAGCTTCGTCGCATCCCGCCACCAAAAATTTTCCCTCTTCATAAAATACTTCCTCATAGCGGTACATTTCCATGAGACGTGCTTCTTCATTCATCCTCATCACTCCTCTGGAGGCAATTCCAACATCAAAGGGCCCATTTTTCCTTCTCGAAATTCCTTAAGCAGCATAATGTAGGTTTCCGTTTCCCGAATGCCACCTTTTCGCACCATGCCACGGTTTCTGGCAACTATTTCCAAAAGTTCCTCGGGGTATTCCGGCAGCGTCTCCACTTTGTAACGCTCCGCAAAAACCTGAGGATGATTACGAATCAGCCAATTCAAAAGATACCAGCCGCTTTCCTCTTCAGAACAAGCGTCCTTACTGATAGAGCCCACCACAGCCAGGCGCATGGCAGCGTCCTGATCCTCCAATTTGGGCCACAAAATCCCCGGCGAGTCCAAAAGCTCCCAGTTTTCCCCGGTACGTACCCATTGCAGAGAGCGGGTAAGCCCCGGCTTATTTCCGGTCTTTGCTTTTTTGGAACCAGCCAAGGCATTCAGTAAGGCGCTTTTGCCGCAATTGGGGATTCCCACCATCATGACACGAAGAGGCCTAGGACGGCGGCCGCGTTCCGCCATAGATTGATTCAGTACCGAGATTTCCTCATTCAGCAACAGTTCCAAATCCCTGAAGCCCATTCTCCTTTGAGCCGCCACAAAGGCGGCTTTTTGGTTTATACCGTGATAATAACGGAGCCAGGCATCCCGATCATTTTTATCAGTAAGATCGGCTTTATTCAGTACCAAAATACTGTTTTTTTTGCCAATATACTTTCTTAATTCTGGATTTCTGGAGCTTTCCGGCAGGCGGGCGTCAGCAATTTCCAAAATCAAATCACAAAGCGCTGCCTGATTTTTTATTTCTTTTCCCGCTTTGGCCATGTGGCCGGGGTACCAGTTAATTACAGTCATGAAATCACCCGTTATTCTTTCTACGCAAAGTAGCTGATTTTTGTTCCTATTCTTTTGATGATAAGTACCAAATATTATAACACAGCATTGAAAAAAAATCCATTTTGCCAAAAATTTGGTATAAAGGTGAAAGACAGGACTCATTAAGATAACCGGGCTTCAATCACAATTCCCCATCTGCCGGTTCCAAAATCATTGCACAATTGTATCTAGAAAACAAGGCTCATACCGCCATGGTATGAGCCTTGTTTTCCAAAATTCGTATCAAACATACTTTCAATAGGGGAAACAATCCTCATATAAACGGAGGGTGAAGTTCATCGCCATATACCGCACGCACTCCCCAGAAGTTCAACTGGATATTTCCACCTCTGCCCGTAAGGATTTTGTCAACGCCCATATCATACCAAGACAAAGAAACAGCAAGGGGAAAGCAATTACAATCGACACTGACTGCACCGCCTTGAGCCCGCCGACATAAAGCAGCACCACCGCAACAGCACCTTCAAACACCCCCCAAACAATTTTCAAAAAGGTCGGGGGATTTTGCACGCCTTTTGCCGTCATCATGGAGCAGACAAAGGTGGAGGAATCCGCCGAAGTAATAAAGAAAACACAAATCAGCATTACCGCAATCATAGAAGTAACCTTTGCCAAGGGGAGTTGCTCCAATAACGCAAACAGCGCATAGGATACATTCTCATTCATAGCCTCCGCAATGGCGCTGACGCCGTTCAGATCCATGTGAATGGCGTTGCCTCCCATAATTGCCATAAAGAGACAGCAAAGTATCATGGGACAAAACATCGTCCCCAAAACGAATTCCCGAATCGTTCTGCCCCGAGAAATTCTGGCAATGAAGCCGCCGACGAAGGGCCCCCACGACAGCCACCATGCCCAATAGAACACAGTCCAACTGCTGAGCCAGCCGTTGCTTTCCCGGAAAGGATCCGTCCAGAAGCTGGTAGAGATAAAGGAACTCAGATATTTTCCAAAGGAGTCAATGAAAAAATCAGCTGTAAACAGCGTTGCGCCGCTAAACAGAACAAACAGCAATAAAGCTGCCATTAATACCATATTGGAATCGCTGAGAATTTTAATTCCCCGATCAATCCCGCTGGTGGCTGAAACAATGAACAGCACTGTCGTCACGGCGATGATAGCAAAAATAATGGCGTTCGTATAGGGAATGCCAAACACATAATGGAGACCGCTATTGATTTGCATGGCGCCCAGTCCCAGCGAAGTAGCGACGCCAAATACTGTGGCCACCACGGCGAGGATATCGACAATTTTGCCAAAAATTCCTTGAACGCCTTTTTCCCCGACCAAAGGCTCAAAACAAGAACTGAGCAGTGCGGGACGTTCCTTCCGAAACTGATAATATGCCAAGGGCAAACCAAAAACTCCATAAATTGCCCAAGGATGAATACCCCAATGTGTAAAAGATGAGCGCATCGCAATGGCGGCAGCCTCCGTGGTACCGCCCTCCCCATGAGGTGGAATCAAATAATGACTTAAGGGTTCAGCGGTACTCCAAAAAACCAATCCAATACCCATTCCTGCGGCAAAGAGCATAAAAAACCAGCTAAAGGTAGAGTACTGAGGTTTTTCATCTTCTTTCCCCAGGCGTATCCCGCCGTATTTTCCCAAAGCTACATAAACCAAAAATGCAATAAACAGGGTGATGACTAATAAATACAGCCATCCAAAATTCACAGAAAATGTGGATAAAATGGAAGAAAAAGACTGCTCTACAACGTCAGGCATACATATCGTCCAAATAATAAACGCCAAGCAAATGATAACTCCCACCACAAAGACGGGGCGATCTATGGTATCCCATATCTTTCTCATAGTTTCATCTCTTTTCTTTGCCAAACAGAATTATATTAGAGTGACGGATAAATAATCCCTGTTTCCACAAGGGAAACAGGGATTATAAAAACCGATTACATCTTTTCGATAGATTCCAAAAGTTCGCGGTCGATTCCCTGTTCCACAAAGATATCTTTGATTTGGTCAAGAATTGCCTGGTCACAGGTGGGAGCTTTTGCTTCATAGATTTCCATCAACTGCTGATAGCGTTTTTCAATATTCAATTCATACTGATGGGCCACATCCTGAACACTGCCGCGGGAACAGAGGGTGGGAGCAAGGGGTTCGGTATGGCAATATTCAAAGGTATGGTCTTTGGTGAGGTATTCGCCATCATGCCCTACTTCGTCAATAAGATCCAAAGGAATGGTATTCTCATTGATTTCAAATTCCCTCAGGTATCTCAAAACATAACGAATCACTTCAAAGTCAGAAATTACTTTTTCATAGGAGGTGTAGGCATAGCCATCGAGAATCCCGGCAGAATGGATGATGAAGTTTACCTTATTCTGACAGCAGGCAAGGAAGGTCATGTAGGACTCAATCCCGGCCTGGGTATCAACAACTTTGGAGTCAGTGAGGGCGCCACCGGCACGGCAGGGCAGCTGATAGAATTTTGCCATCTGGCCCAGATATCTGTAGCACAGAGCGCCTTCGGGAGCGCCGATGGCAATCTGACCGGTTTTCATATCAGCGGTAGTGGACTGGGAACCCATCAGAACAGGGGTACCGGGGCGAACCATTTGGGCCAAAGCGATGGTCGCCAAAGCTTCGGCAGTACTCATAGCGATGGTTCCGGCCAAGGTAACAGGAGAGGTTGAACCAGCCATATCACAGGGAGCGATGACGATAGGCTGACCATATTCCGCAAATTTAATCAATACGTCGGTCATCATGACGTCCAGCTGCAAAGGAGTATTGGCGTTGACAATAGTAATCAAATGGGGATGTTTGATTAATTCTTCTTTACCGCCATAAGCAACTTCCGCTGCCTTCAGCATAGCGTCCATGTATTCTTCTTTCCCCGCGACACAGAACATGGCTTTGTCGGAATGGGTATAAGTAGCATAGAACATGGACAAGCAGGAGGATGGAATCGGAACGTCGAAGGGCTGAACCATAAGACCGCCGTCAACATGGAAATCGTCGTTGGCATGGAACAATTTCGCGTAATTGACATAGTCTTGGATGGTTGCTTGACGTTTGACGCCGTTTTTATCAGCAATATGAGCGCAGCCGTAAAGTGGGGCAGGATTGACATGGTCGCCGCCGATGATGATATTATGTTCAGGATTTCTAGCATACAAGGTAAAGGTAGAGGGCGCTTTTCTAACCCAATACATTAACTGTTCTTCGGTAAAGTATGCAACGTCTCCTTCGACTCTGATGTCGTGGGCTTTCAGAATTTCAATGGCTTTGGGATTATGATATTTCATCCCTGTTCTTTCCAGCATACGCATGCTTGCTTCATGGATATTTTGCAATCTTTCTTTCATGATAACTCTCCTTTTCTGAAATAAATGATGTCATTTTTTAAGCAGAAGCTTGCTCTGCTTTTTTACGTTTCTTTTTGCTCTTTTTCTCTTCAGCGTTTTCCATTTCTTCCGCTTCGAGAGCAGCTCTTTCTTCATCAGTTAAGGTCATGTCATAACGGCTTCTCTGTCTGACGCTTTTAATGTAAGCTGCCGCCATAATAAGCTGAATCAAAAGGATAGGCAGACCGCAAACGACTGACGCTGTCTGCAATGCGCCTAGGCCACCGCTAACCAGCAGGACAAAGGCTACCAGTCCCATTAAGATACCCCAGAATACTTTCAAGGCACTGGGAGAAGCTTTGGGATCGCCCTCTTCACCGAGATATTTCGGTTTCATGGACATATCCGACAAAGTCAAGGTCATGGATTCTGATAAAGTCAGCAAAGAGAAAATGATGGCGAGGAATACCAAACCAAAGAGAATCGGCGTCAAGGGTAGATTTTTCACATAGGCAAACAACGCAACAGAATTGCCCCATTCACTGATAACGCTGAAGATGTCAGAGCCATTGAGTTGGAAGTTAATGGCAGAACTGCCGAAAATACCAAACCATACTACGGCAAACAAGGTGGGAGCCACCAAATTCACCAAAACAAACTGACGGATGGTGCGCCCTTTGGCCAGCTTAATCAAGAAGAGACCGACGATGGGAGCAAAGGAAAGCCACCAGGCCCAGTAGAAAATGGACCAACCGCCAACCCAACCAGTTTGCTTTACAGGTTCCAGATAAAACGATTCCGGAATGATAAAGGAGAAATATTGCCCAATGGCGCTGGTGGTATTGTTAAGAATAAACAAGGTTCCTCCAAAAATGAAGGCCCAAATCATCAAAGCGAAATAAATGTACATATTCGCGTTGCTGACATGCGTAATCGCTTTGTGCAAACCGGAGCAAGAAGCGCCGATGGTACAAATCACAAGAACACCAATGAAGAAAATGGCCAAGCTGATATCGGTGAAGTTCGTACCGAATACATAGTTAACGCCAACACCAAACTGAGATACACCAAAACCAAGGGAGGTACCCATACCGCCAAGAATGGCAAAAATACAAATAGCACTGACGACTTTACCCCAAATGCCTTCACACTTATTCCCCAAGAGGGGGTACAGGCTTGAGGTGATACTGAAACGCCGTTTCCCATTCATGATGATGAACGCGCAGCACAAACCCGCGGCAGTATAAATTCCGTAAGGATGGAGTCCCCAATGGAGGAAGTTGAATTTTAGCGCGCCTTCTGCAGCGTCGGCACTGCCGGCTTCCCAACCGGTAAAACCGGGAGGCGCCATCAGATTGTTAAGAGGTTCGGCAACACCCCAGTAAACAATACCAATGGCGATGCCTGAGGTCAAAGCGACGGCAAACCAAGAGAAAAAGGACATATCGGGCTTAGCGTCTTTGCCGCCAAGTTTAATTTTCCCATATTTACTGAACCCTGCCCAAAGGCAAAAAAGCACAAGGAAAGAAGCACCCAAAGCGTAAAACCAGCTAAAATACTTTGTTGTAAAATTAAAGGCAACGCTAGCCCCCTTGTTGAAGGCTTCCGGAGCTATGATGCCAATCAGCGTAAACACTAACAAAATAATGGCTGGCGGCAAAAAAATCGGAAAATCAATTTTCTTTAAAAGTGAAACCTTTTCCTTTTCCATAATTAATCTCCTTTCAAGTTCATAGCGCATGTAAAATAATTTGTTTTACACAATCTAAAGATATCTTGATAACCTACAGTTCCGGAACCAAACCATAACAAAAAACCACAAAATACGGGTTAAATCACGTTCAATACCCCGATACAGAGTTTTCTATATGGCAAAAATTTTTTATTTAGGTTATCTTGATAACTAATAGATCAAAAAAAATATATTCGTTACGAATATATTTTGGCAAAGATATGAAGTTGTATCTGCCTCATTAAATCAAATGCATGCGATAATTTTCACGAAGCAGATCAATGAACTCCCGTGTTGCTTTTCTAGCAACGCCGGGTTCTTTATAGCTATCACGGTACATCATTAACATACCGCGGTAAATATATACATCGGTCTTGCTGAGGAAATCCGCACTTTTCAGCGTAATTCTTCCCTCATCAGCCGCGCGCTTAAGCATGATAAAATCACGCTCTAACAGATTACTGCTTTGCATAATCATCAGGAAATAGCCGCTGAGTTTCGCAAGATCATCAGGGAACTCTGCATAATACTCTAATACGATTTCTTGAATTTTCTTCGTATTTTTACCAAAAAACAAATTTTCAAAGATCGGGATATTCTCGAAAGAATAATAAGCAAAACTCTCCCACAGGAGAAGGTTCATTTCCAGGTAATCCGATTCCATTTGCGAGAGAAAAGCCGTATCAGCAGAATAATTTCTGAGATAACGAACCGAAGCCAAGGAAATCAGATGCTCCGCATCAGAAAAGTGCTTGTACAGTGCAGCGCTGCTGCAACCAACCCGATCTGCAACTTTTCGAATGGTGAACCCTTCCATGCCGACTTCACATAGGATATCGTATGTCGCTTCGATATAATCACGTTTTAGATTTCTCTGTCGTCCTCTCTTAGTAATCATGATTACTTAACCCCATATTAATACATTAAATTCATTCTGTCAATAAAAAATTCAACATTTTTTTCATTTTCGCTATTTATTTTATCACTTTTTTTCCCTATCCTCAATATGAAATAATCAACAAGCAGGCAAAAGAGAATAAAAAATTTTTGTGCTTCCATAAAATTCATTTTTCACCAAATAGTCAAATTTTCCAAACTGTTGGTACATGAAAATACGAAGAACCCGAATTTACCAGATAATATATTTACCCCATTATGAACATATCACATTTCTCCGTTACGGTTACCAAGTACGCAGATCAAATGATATCTATCATAATGATAAATATACAATTTTTTGCACAATTATTTCATAAAAAGAGGAATGAAAACAATCATGTTTCATTCCTCTTCTTGAATTACATTCTATTTTGAGCGCTGCGATCAAGAACTGATTATTTGTGAAGCTCTTTGATTCTAGCAGCTTTCCCGGTTCTTTCACGGAGATAGTACAATTTGGCACGACGTACTTTACCGCGACGGGAAATTTCAATCTTGTCCAATTTGGGAGAATGGACCGGGAATGTTCTTTCAATACCAACACCGTAAGCAACACGGCGTACGGTAAAGGTTTCAGTCAGGCCACGGCCTTTTCTGGCAATCACAACGCCTTCATAAACCTGAACACGTTCTTTGTCGCCTTCAATAATTTTTACATGGACTTTGACAGTGTCCCCCACGCGAAAAGCGGGAATATCACTTTTCAAATAAGGCTGTTCTACCAATTCTACTAAGTTCATTTTGAATCTCCTTCCTAATCTGGTGTTCATTCGTGCCTTTCTGCACCAGAGGACCACCGCTATACACAATTGCCTATATAGTTTACCACGTTCACTATCAAAAAGCAAGGTCTTTTAGGGATTTTTTGTAAATTTTTTCGTATATTTTATTCGCGGATCAAACGATCTACCACAATAGACACAGCGGAACGCACCGAAAGATGGTTATATTCGCCCCGGCCCTCAATAGGCTTCAAAATATAATCCATGGAGCCCAGAACATCCTCCGCAAGGCCATGTCCGGTACCAAAGACCAATAAATAGCTGTTATCATCCCGTTCCATTTGATGAGATAATTCCTCATAGCCAACAATACCGGGACGAATTTTTGCTGACGTACCGACTTTTAAAGGCGCTTTCCCTTCTGTTTGAGCAATATCAGCAGTAGCCTCATCCAAGGAATCCACAACTTTTACATAATCCAAGGCCTCTTTGCGGTCAGGATTCATTTTAGCGCCGTGACCCTGAGTCCAATAGTGAATCAGGGTAGACACCAGTTCCTTCTGCTCTGCCCCAGGCTGGACAATGTAATACCCTTTGGCACCGTAGGTACGGGCAAGACGCGCAATGTCGTGAATGTCAAGATTCGTCACCGAAGTGGCAATCATCCGCCCTTTTGGGTCCAAAACCGGATAATGCACCAAAGCCAAATAGAAATCACCTTTGCTGCGGTACATGGTTTCAATATGCTCAAGCTCCCTTTTATCCTCATTGGATAAAGGCACCTTAGCAAGAAGGTCCGGCCGCCGTTCCCAAGTGCGCTTCAAGCTCTCCTTCCTGCGCCAGGTTTCAATGACTTTATGGTCGCCGCATAAAAGCACTTCCGGCACCGAAAGGCCCTCATATTCTTTGGGACGGGTATACTGGGGATACTCCAATAAGCCCTCGTTAAAACTTTCCTGCTCCAATGATGCGGCGTCACCTAATACGCCATCCAGCAAGCGGACAATAGAATCCGCCATAACCATGGCGGGAAGCTCTCCGCCGGTTAAGACGTAATCGCCAATAGAATATTCCATGGCGCCGGTCAAATCTGCCACCCGCTGGTCTAAGCCCTCATAGTGACCGGCCACGATAAAAATCCGCTGTTCTTTTGATAAGGCCACAGCATCAGCCTGCTGAAAGGGTTTACCTGCGGGAGATGTAATAATCACCTTATCTCCTTTTTGGTATCCCTGAGCCCGCAAAGCATTCATCACAGGCTCCGGTTTCAGCACCATGCCAGCGCCGCCGCCATACAAAACATCATCGGCAAAGTGGGGATCCTCGGCATAAGCACGAATATCATGGACATTGATTTCCGCAATTCTTTTATCACAGGCCCGCTTCATGATGCTTTCGGACATAGGGGCAAACATGGCGGGAAATAGGGTAAATAAATCAATTCTCATGGTATGTACAAGCCTCCAATAATCCCGGAGGGAGCTTCACTGTCATGACACCTCGCTCCAAATCAATTTTTGTTACGATGCTTTTCAGGGCTGGAATTTGGGTATAGTCACCGTTTCCACAGTCAATGCGGTAAATATCGTGGGCGCCGCCTTCCACCAAATCGGAAACAATACCGATGGTATTGCCATTTTCCTCCTCCACTGTTAAACCTTCTAATTGGAAGAAATAGTATTGTCCCGCAGGAAGAGGCGCTGCTTTTTCCTTGGGAATCGAAAGCATGGAGCCCTTCATGGACTCGGCTTCATTGCGGTCTTCAATAGAGACAAAGCGGACCAACAAGATATCGTCACCCTGAACACGGCAAGAAGCAATGGTTAAATACTCATTTCGTTTTTCCACGAACAATTTACCGCCTTTTTTAAAACGGCAGGGATTATCGGTATAAGGCGCCACCTTCACCTCGCCTCGAATGCCATGGGCGGCAACAATTTTTCCAACATGAATCATTCGTTCCTACCTCGTTTCATCGCCCCCACTACGCCAAACAGGGGGGCCAAGAAAAAAGGCCGTCGCAATCTCGACAGCCTTTTCCATCATCTGTTTCAAGTTCCGTCGCAACGATTAAACAATGTCCAAACTGGCTTTTTCATTGTTTTTCGTAGCGTAGGCTTTCAATACCGTACGGATAGAACGGGCAATACGCCCTTGTTTGCCAATGACCTTACCCATGTCATCGGGAGCGACGCTCAATTCCAAAATGGTGGAGCGTTCTCTTTTTGTTTCTTTCACGGAAACAGCATCGGGATTTTCCACCAAGGAACACGCGATATATTCAATCAATTCCTTCATGATCGGTCGTCTCCTTATTTGATCCCGGCAGCCTTAAACAAGTTTTTCACAGTATCGGTAGCCTGTGCACCGCTGGCGATCCATTTTTGTGCTTTTTCTTCATCAATTTTGATTTCTGCGGGATCAGTCAAGGGATTGTAATAACCAAGGGTTTCAATGAATCTGCCATCTCTGGGATAGCGGGAGTCCGCCACAACGACTCTGTAAAAAGGAGCTTTTTTGCCGCCCATTCTTTTCAATCTGATTTTTGTTGCCATGTTTCTTATCCTCCTAATAATAAAATATTAATATGATAAAGGTAAAATCAACTAAATCCGGGGAAATTAAATTTACTTTTCTTTTTCCCCATATTGCCAAATTGCTTCATCAGCTTTTTGGCCTGGTCAAATTGTTTTAACAGTTTGTTAATATCCTGCACCGAGGTACCGCTGCCTGTGGCGATGCGCTTTTTGCGGCTGCCGTTGATAATGGCGCTGTTGCGGCGTTCCTCCGGGGTCATGCTTTGGATAATCGCTTCAGTGTGCTTCATCAGCGTCTCATCAATTTCCATATTTTTCAGGGCCTTGTTGACCCCCATGCCGGGGAGCATGCCCATGAGATCCTGGAGTGAACCCATTTTCTTCATGCTTTGCATTTGTTCGTAGAAGTCCTCTAAGGTGAATTCGGATTTCAAAATCCGCTCTTCCAACTCTTTGGCCTTTTTTTCGTCATAGACACTCTGAGCCTTTTCAATAAGGGTCAGCATATCCCCCATGCCCAGAATTCGGGAAGCCATGCGGTCGGGGTGGAATACTTCCAGGGCATCGCTTTTTTCCCCCATCCCCACAAATTTAATGGGACAGCCAGTCACGGCTTTTACAGAAAGGGCTGCGCCACCCCGGGCATCGCCATCGAGTTTCGTCATAATTAACCCGGTGATGGACAAGGTTTCGTTGAAAGCCTGAGCCACATTCACGGCATCCTGACCGGTCATGGCATCGACCACCAATAAAATTTCATGAGGCTGCACCGCTTCTTTGATATCGTTCAATTCGCCCATCAAAGCCTCGTCCACATGAAGACGGCCAGCGGTATCCAAAAGAACCACATCATTGCCGTTGGCTTTGGCGTGTTCCATGGCCTCTTTGGCCACCTCCAAAGGAGTACTGTCGGTAGTTTTGGCAAAAACAGGAAGTTTTACTCCTTCACCGACAATTTGCAGCTGTTTGATGGCTGCGGGACGCTGTAAGTCGCAGGCCACCAATAGGGGCCGACGGCCTTGTCCTTTAAAATAATTGCCAAGTTTCCCCACGGTGGTGGTTTTCCCTGCCCCTTGGAGGCCGCAAAGCATAATCACCGTAGGCGGTTTGGAAGCGATTTCAATTTTGCTTTCGGTAGAACCCAGCAAAGTGATCAATTCCTCGTTAACGATTTTCACCACTTGCTGACCGGGAGTAAGGCTTTCCAAGACTTCGGCTCCCAGGGCTCGCGCCTTCACCGAGGCAACAAAGTCCTTAACGACCTTGAAGTTAACGTCGGCTTCCAACAGTGCCAGACGAATTTCCCGCATAGAGGTATTGATATCGCTTTCGCTCAATTTACCTTTGCCTTTAAGTTTATCAAATGTTTCTTGTAATTTTGAAGCCAGAGAACCAAAAATTGCCATGTTTACCGCCTTTCCAATGCGTCGATGGCATCAATTTCCTGGAGCACAGAGCGAGTCTCTGCAGTATCGGCCATTGCCGATACACTGCGGCGGATGTTCTTCACATGACCGTCAATGGCCAAAAACGTTTCCGCCAGCCCCAGTTTTGCTTCGTATTCCTCCAAAATTTTTTCAGTGCGGCGCAGATTATCATGAACAGCCTGACGGCTGATGCCCAAAGCCTCGGCGATTTCTCCCAAGCTCATGTCTTCGCTGCGAGAATAATCATAAACCTCCTGCTGACGTTGAGTCAACAGAGGCCCGTAGAAATCAAACAACAAAGCTTTTCTGCCAAGGTCATCCATTACGCAACTCCTGTCAAGGAAAAATACTTTACATAGTTTAACATAAGCCAACGACATTGTCAAGTAATTTTACCTGACACATTTAAATAAATACACTGCACTGCTGTTAAATCAAATTACGAGCCCGCAAATAGGTACGAAGATACGTTTCCGGGTCTTGTCCTTCCCAATAAATTTTCCGTTTGATGGAGGACATTTTCCCCGCTGTCAACAAATCATTCATAATGGCAAGAGCATCTTTGACGCCGTCATTTTCCTCAAAGACCTCGTTTCTCACCACATAGCAGGAAAGTTGAGGCTGGAAAAAGCGCTTGTCATCGCTGAGCAAATAAAGATTATACAGAGAATTATAAATGCTGGTGGTGTCGCCAACCATCACGTCAATCTCCCCATGAACCAATGCCCAAAATCCCTCTTTCTCGGAATAGATGTTGGCCTTTTTAAATTTAAACTGATAAAATTCTTTCATTGCACTATAGCCGTCCACACGTTCCTTAAAGCCCTGAGGCATCCCGATGACAAGGTCCTTGGATATGGCGGCCAACTCAGAGTAAGAGGAAATGCCATTCAATTCCTCCCGTTTCTCAGGGGTGATATAAATAGTAACTCCCCCTTCGTAGCCGATACTATTGGAAAGATACGTTTGATATTCGCCAGCCAAGATGTTTTGTAATTCTACTAAAAGCATGGTGCTACCTTCTTCATCGCCGCCATTATCATGATTCAATGATAGGACGTTCTCCCCCACGGAACCGGAATAGTCGAAATACATTTCCAACTTTTTGTTTTGTAGGTCATCAAAAAGAGTTTCCGAAGTGACATCATCATCATAGACTATTTTGGCCTTAGCATCGGTTTTTTCCTCAATGAGGATTTTCGCCAAAATCCCCAGTACCTGATGTTCTTCCGTATTCTTTACACCAATGCGTAAAGCATCGGAGTCCTCCCCTTGGGTCTGTGGGACATCACCGCAGCCTGTGAGAGCCAGTATCAAGATACAAACTGTACAACATAAAAGAAACCGTTTCATGGAGTGCTCCTTCCAGTTTCTGCATTTCAACTCTTAATCAATTTATTTTATCATATCTTAAAAAGAAAAACAACTGATACCATTCCGTAAAAAGGGTGGTTATTTCCGAAAAGAGATGATATAATAAAAGAAAAATAACCACAGTGAGGTGTTAAAGAAATTGAGTAACCCATACGTTGACTGGCAAACCATTACCAATTTCGTGACCGATGCCTTTGTCGGCTACGGTGTTCCTCGGGAAGACGCGGCGATTTGCGCCGATGTATTGGTTGAAGCCGATAAACGAGGAATCTATTCCCACGGCGTAAACCGTTTCAAACCCATTTATATTGACCGCATTAAAGCTGGGATACAAAAGCCTGTGACGGAATTTGAAATTTTGAAGGAGACTCCCACCACCGCCGTAGTAGACGGTCACGACGGTATGGGCCAGGTCATCGGCCATCGTTCCATGCAAATGGCCATTGATAAGGCGAAAAAGTACGGTATGGGGATGGTTGCAGTCCGCAACTCCACCCATTACGGTATTGCCGGTTATTATGCCACTATGGCCACGAAAAATGACTGCATCGGCATTACCGGTACCAACGCCCGCCCATCGATCGCACCAACCTTTGGGGTGGAAAACATGATGGGCACCAACCCTCTCTGTTTTGGGATGCCCACCGATGAGGATTTCCCTTTTGTCATTGACTGTGCTACATCCATCACCCAGCGTGGAAAAATCGAATATTGGGCCAGAGTAGACAAAGAAACGCCGGCAGGAATGGTGATTACCCAAGAAGGCGATACCATGACCGACTCCGCTGCGATTCTTGAAGCTCTCACCGGAGGAAAGGCAGCCTTTGCTCCTTTGGGGGGTATTGGCGAAGAGATGGCTGGCTATAAAGGCTACAGCTACACGGTGGTGGTAGAATTGCTTTCCGCTGCCCTCCAAGGCGGGAATTACATGAAGATGCTCACCGGTATCGGTCCCAATGGTGAAAAGGTTCCCTATCATCTGGGCCATTTCTTTATCGCAGTGGACACTGACGCTTTCCTCGGAGCTGATGCTTTCAAGAAAACCGCAGGAGATATCTTACGCGAGTTACGCAATTCCAAGAAAGCCCCCAATGCCGAACGCATTTACACTGCTGGGGAAAAAGAATATATGGCTTATATGGCCAAAAAAGACAAAGGCGTTGCCATTACGGAAGCGGTTCAAAAAGAAATATTGACCGTCCGCGATGAATTACATCTGGACTACCACTTCCCCTTTGAAGATTAATCCACGATCGAAAAATAAAAACGAAAATAATAAGCAGCAGTTGGATGCCCTCTCCCAAAACAGTTGGAATCACAAATTGTTTACTCAAGGAAGAGATTGCATTTAACTGCTGCTATTGCGTCTTATGAGATGTAAATTCTATAAAGTTTGTCTTATAAAATATGGTACCATAATGTCGATTAATCAATACTTACAAGAGGCGACTCATTATGGCAGCAGAGACAAAAGTTTGGCAAATTTTAAAAGAGGCGGGCTTTGATCCCATTGAAGAAAAGAAGAGATTGTACTGATCCCTTTTAGCAAATTCACGATGATGTTAAAAAAGGAAGTGACATTGTCCATTCCCATTTCTGATATTCAGTCCGTAGAAATTTTTCCCGATTTACTGAACTATGTCATTACGATTGAAACAACATCTGACAAGATCAAACTAACTGCACAGCAGAAGGAATTGAGAGACTTTCGTTCTGCTGGGACATTAAGCCATGATCTAAAAGGAAGCTGGCATAAAGAGAATTTCGATGCAACATTGGAAGCTTTAACAAATTAAACAGATAATTTCCCTCCCCAAAGCATCAACGCCAAAAATCAGGAAAGCCCCGCAAAAGCGGGGCTTTTTATTATTATAGTTCATTAGAACGGCCCATCAATCAATTTTAGCCAAGCGTTCCAAAAGGATACGCCGTTCTTCCTCATAGCCGGATCGTCCCAAAAGAGCGCTCATATTACATTTATAAGCTTCCACACCGGGTTGGTCAAAAGGATTTACCCCCAAGAGATAACCGCTGATTCCGCAGGCATATTCATAAAAATAGAAAAGCTGCCCCAAAGAAACGGCATCACGACGGGGTACCGTAATCAGTAAATTAGGAACGCCGCCATCAGTGTGAGCCATGATGGATCCATACAAGGAGCGGTCGTTGATCTCATCCATGGTCATACCAGCAAGCTCGTTTAAGCCATCAAAATCATTTTCTAACAGATTCATTACCACTGGCTCACTGCTATGCTCAGCAATACGAATTACCGTTTCAAAAATCATGCGGGAACCGTCTTGGATATACTGCCCCAAAGAATGAAGATCCGTAGTAAAATTCACTGAAGCGGGAAAAATTCCGCACTGTCCCTTCCCCTCACTCTCACCAAAG
This sequence comes from uncultured Peptococcaceae bacterium, assembly GCA_964637365.1. Classification (GTDB taxonomy): domain Bacteria; phylum Bacillota; class Dehalobacteriia; order UBA7702; family UBA7702; genus Cryptoclostridium. The sequence continues at coordinate 25,912 of CAZWWH010000007.1, read as the reverse complement.
AGTTGTTTCCACCACTCAGTCAAATGCTGAAGAGATGGATCATAGCAAGCCGTCAATTCCACAGTCTTACCCTGCTCGTAAAAAAGGTTGCGATAAACAGCATAAAGCAAAGCGTCGTTACCGTTAGGGTTAGACGCCAAGCGTTCACGCATTGCCGCCGCACCTTGAAGTACGGCTTCTATATCTCCGCCACTGACAGCAATGGGTAAAAGCCCCACAGCTGTAAGCACAGAAAAACGTCCCCCTACATTGGAAGGAATCCCAAAGCGCTCATAGCCTATTTCTTCGGACAGTGTTTTTAGAGCGCTTTGATGTTCATCGGTAGTGATATAAATGCGACGTGCCGCTTCCTCCCGCCCATAGCGCTGTTCCATATATTGACGGAAAAAGCGAAAGGCCACGGCTGTTTCCAACGTAGAACCGGATTTTGAAATCACATTGATGGAGATATCCCGCTCGCCAATAACCTCAATGAGTTGACGCAGGTAATGACCACTGAACTGATTGCCAGCAAAATAAATCTCCGGTCCCTGACGCACTTCACGAGGAACCGAATTAAAAAAACGGTGCCCTAAAAAAGAAATGGCCGCACAGGAACCAAGATACGAGCCGCCGACACCGACTACCACAAAAACATCGGAATTACGTCGAATAGCTTCTGCTGTGTCAATGATGCGCTCCAACTCCTCACGAGGCATTTGATTCGGCAAATCAAGCCAGCCCAAATAATCAGCCCCAGGACCGCTGCGGGACAGCAACTGCTCCTGACAGGCCACAGCCCGCTTTTTCATTTCCGCCATAGCAGAGGAAGCAATAAAGCCATCAGCATTTTTATGATTCAAGGTAACCATCGTTTGTATACTCAAAAAAGAACCTATCCTTTCGGTCTAACGTTTATTCTGTTTCGTAAATAATCTGATGCAAGCGAGCCGACGCAGCATCGAGATCGTAATTCCAATACCAAACGCCATCAGAGGCAATACCGCCTTGAGGATTATCTGTAGTATCAGGAATAGAATTCTGTACAAATTGCAGATTGCTCTTTAACATGATAGGAGATAAACCAATCAAATCTCCATAGCTTAGTGAAGTTTCCACCACAGAGAGGAAATCATGAATAAACTTAGGATAATCGGCTTTGGACATGGTTTTTAATTTCTCAAAGACTGCGGTTAAAACATTCTTTTGACGGTCTGCCCGGGCGTTATCACTGTCGATGTAACGAATTCTGGTATAAGTCACTGCTTGACTGCCGTTGAGCAGCACAGCGCCGGAGTTGACGCCAACAATCTGCGCTTCTTCCTCGGAAAGTTCCATAGTTACACCGCTTACGGCATCCACAATGGAAGCCATTTGGTCGAAGTTCACCGTGGCATACTCTTTGATATTCAAATCAAAATTCTGGTTTAAGGTTTTAATTGCCAGGGTTGGTCCACCATAGGCATAAGCGTGATTGATTTTTGTTTCCCCGTGGCCCTCAATGGGAACCTTACTGTCACGAAGAATAGAAGTCAGCTTAATTTTGTCATGTTCATTATCCACAGAAAGAATGATTATGGCGTCGGAGCGGCCATGATCGGAGCCATCCCGGGCGTCGACCCCAAAGAGAGCAATATTGACGATCCCAGAACGAGTCGTTGTTTCGGGTCGAATGCCCAAAGAATCATTGTCCGTTGGCAAAGATGTGGTATTCAGCCCGCCAAACACATAAAAGAAGCTGCCTAATATGATACCCAGCAACGTAAGGCAAATAACCAAAATTGTAATCAATATTCTCTTTCTTCTTCGAGCTTTTCGTCTTTCTCGCTCTGAGTGATGGCGTTTCATAAATGTCCTCTTTGAAAGTACTTTTTATTACAAAGTTATTGATATATAGTTAAAATAAGTATATAATTCTCCCACAAAAAAGTCAAGTCGCAGTCACTGTCAACCGCTTTATGAAATCCATTCTTGAAAAATGGTATTAAAAATCACAAAAGGCGGCACACCCTATTAGGCAGTGCCGCCGCAATGACAGGCGGTGGATATTAAGAAATACGGTCAAGCATGATTTTATGATCGACCAAGACCATTTCCTTAATACGTGCTTTTACGGTTTTTCTTTGACCGAAGATGCTTTCCAAAATGATTTCCTCCCCATTGGGAATCACCTTATCAACGCTTTCCATCAATAATTGATACTCTTCATCATCTTTTTCTTTCAAATAAACATTGGCTTCACACATGATTTTTCCTCCTTTAATGTTTTGTTATGAGTCAATTCAAAATTTGTTATCCTTTGATGGCCGCCACCAGACGGTCGATTTGGTGAGGTACTGGCTCTCGAACGACACCTACGATTTCAATGTGGTTGCGATTCACCGGAAGTAAAATTTTTCTCGCGTCAGAGCTGCCAATGGCTTCCACCATTTTGGGTGTAACTTCACCGCACATACTGTAAGCAGAAAGAATCGAAACCGACCCCACGATGATATCGACTTTGGCCGCCATATGAGAGATAGCGCTTTCTCCGGTGGCTACTTCGTTGGCTCCGGCTTTCAGCATAGCCGTTGTGGCCACAGCATTGGTACCGAGACCAATGATTTCATACTCCTCCCCCAGGGTGCTTCGGAGTTTCATGGTAATATGTTTCCCAATACCACCACCCTGGCCGTCGATAACCGCAATTTTCATAGTTTCCCCCCCCCATCGACAAATAAAAAAAGGCACACAAAAATTGTGTGCCTCCATAGCAACATTACCTACAAGATTTCATTTTTAAAATTTTATAAAAAAAATTTTTAAGTCTACTTGACTCCGGGCATATCCATTATGCCGCAATGATCTATTGATAGTATAAAAAAGATATGTCCCCTTGTCAATGGTAAATTTAAATCTCACATGCCAAATTTGCGGAATCTTTGGTACCGTTGTTCCAAAAGTTCCTCAATTTCCAGGCGAGATTTTGTTTCAATGGTTTGGGACAATAGATTACGCAAATCTTCGTAAATCTCAGAAAAGTCACGACCATCTTCCCCAATGACCCGTTCCACCACGCCGTTTTTCAGCATATCATTAGCGGTCAGCTTCAAGCATTCCGCAGCTTCCTTCACTTTGGAGGAATCCTTCCAAAGGATGCTGGCACAGCCTTCAGGAGAAATTACCGAATAAATGGAGTTTTCTAGCATCCAAACCTCGTCAGCCACAGCTAAAGCCAATGCACCGCCGCTGCCGCCTTCTCCAATTAAAACAGAAATCACAGGGGTACGAAGAGTCATCATTTCCATAAGGTTTTCGGCAATGGCTTGGCCCTGTCCCCGCTCTTCTGCCCCAACACCACAAAATGCGCCGGCAGTATCAATAAAACATAGGATAGGACGGTGGAATTTCTCCGCTTGTTTCATCAAGCGCAGCGCCTTCCGGTACCCCTCTGGGTTTGGCGCACCAAAATTGCGCCGCACCTTATCCTTAGTGTCGGAGCCCTTTTCCATGGCGATGGCAGTTACGGCAACGCCATTCAACATTCCAATGCCGCCAACAATGGCAGCGTCGTCACGAAAGCGGCGATCCCCATGAAGCTCCACGAAATCGGTAAGAATATTCTTAATATAATGTAGCCCGGTAGGCCGTCCCTTGGCACGGGCTGCTTTCACCTTATCCAGAGGTTCGGTCATGATTCATTTCCCCCTTTCGCATGGAGCTTTCGCATGAAGCTTTCGCATGAAGCTTTCGCATGAAGTGCCAGCAAACGGGCAATGGTTTCTTTTTGTTCGCTGCGGGGAGAGATAAGGTCCACAAAACCGTGGTCCAATAGAAATTCGGATTTTTGGAAGCCTTCCGGTAATTTCTTGCGAATGGTTTGTTCGATCACGCGAGGTCCCGCAAAACCCACCAATGCCCCGGGTTCCGCCACAATGATATCGCCTTCCATGGCAAAGCTAGCGGTAACACCGCCAGTGGTGGGGTCTGTCAACACCGTAAGATAGAGATTTCCGCTGTCGCTGTGGCGTTTTACCGCACCGGAGGTTTTTGCCATTTGCATCAACGATAAAATTCCCTCCTGCATTCTTGCGCCGCCAGAAACCGTATATCCCACCACGGGAAGATTGTGCGCCGTGGCATATTCAAAAAGCCGGGTAATACGTTCCCCTACAGCGGTACCCATAGAACCCATCATATACTTGGCCTCCATCACAAAAAGGCAGCAGGGGTTGGCGCCAATTTCCGCAGTGCCGCAAATAACGCCTTCATTCTCGCCCGAAGCAAGACAAGCATTCTTGATTTTTTTTTCATAGCCTTGAAAGCCGATGACGTCTTTGGTAATGATATCACCAAACATCTCATGAAAGCTGCCGGCATCGGTAATGAAGTCAATGCGCTGGCGAGCATTGAGACGAAAATGATGGCCGCAGTTGCAGACATTATGCCGCTCCATCAACGCAGTTTCACTGATATCAGCTTTGCACTGAGGACATTTTACCGTAGGTTCCGCGGCGACTGCTACTGCCTCATTTGGTGTTTTCGGCGTACGTCCGCCCCGTTCTAATTCATTTTTCGGTTTACGAAACAGGCCTTGCAAATTCATGGGCATCAGCTTTCACCTCGTTTCACCATAAAATCCGTATAATAATCGCCTTTTTTAAAATCAGCGTCACTTACAATATCAATCTGATCCTCAATATTATTAGGAATCCCATCAATGACCAATTCACAAAGGGCCGACTGCATTTTGCGGATAGCATCCTCTCGCGTTTTCGCGTGGACAATAAGCTTCCCGATTAAAGAGTCGTATTGGTGTGGAATCTGACAGCCCTGATAAAGCCCGGTATCAAAACGAACCTGGGGACCACCCGGGATATGAAGGAAAGGCACCCGACCGCAGCCTTTGGCGTTAATACGACATTCAATGGAAGAGCCGCTCAACACAACATCATCCTGCTTAAAGTCCAGGGGAACACCTGCCGCAATACGGATTTGCCACTGCACCAAGTCAATATCAGCCACCTGCTCTGTCACAGGATGCTCTACCTGCAAACGGGTATTCATCTCCATAAAATAAAAGTTTTTTTCTTGATCCAAAAGAAATTCCACGGTACCGGCACTGACATAATGAGCGGCTTTCACCGCATTCATGGCAGCTTCTGTCATTTTTGCCCGCAGTTCCGGCGTCATGGCAGGAGATGGCGATTCCTCTAGCAATTTCTGGTTGTTCTTTTGAATGGAACATTCCCGTTCCCCCAGGCAAACGACATTGCCCTTTTCATCGGCCAGCATCTGCATCTCAATATGTTTTACCGGTGAAAGGAATTTCTCCATATAAACGCTGCCGTCTCCAAAGGCCTGCTGGGCCTCTTCCGAAGCAGCAACATAGGCGTACTCCAATTCGTCGGCGGATTTTACCAAACGGATGCCCTTTCCGCCGCCGCCGGCACGAGCCTTGATTAACAGGGGATAGCCAATGTGTTCCCCTTCTTTTTTCGCTTCCTCCACATTGGACACGAGATCGCAGCCGGGCACCACCGGCACCCCGGCCTCTCGCATCATGCGGCGGGCGGCGTCTTTGTCCCCCATTTGGGCAATGATGTCTCCGGGAGGACCAATAAAGACAAGACCATGTTTTTTACAGAGCTTGGCAAATTCCGCATTTTCGGAAAGGAAGCCATAACCGGGATGAATGGCCTGGGCGCCGGTAAGCAACGCTGCGCTGATAATATTCTGTTGATTGAGATAGCTTTCCCCAGCGGCGGCGGGACCAACGCAGATACATTCATCGGCCAAGGCGGCATGAATGGACTCGGCATCGGCGCCAGAATACACCGCCACCGTGGCAATGCCCATATCCTTACAAGCACGAATGATCCGCACGGCAATTTCACCGCGGTTCGCAATCAAAATTTTAGAAAACAATGGCTCACTTCCTCATAATCGCAAATGAAAATTCTCCGCTGACGCAAAGTTTCCCGTTGACGTAGCCTTTACCGCTGGCAAAATAGAAGGGCTTTCTCACCTTCGTAATCTCACATTTGCTCTCAAAGGTATCGCCAGGTTTCACGGGATTTTTAAAGCGGACATTATTCATACTGGTGAAATAAGGGGTTGCCCCTTCGGCTTCGGCTTCGCCATCGGATAAAAGGACGCAGGTGGCTTGGGCCATCATTTCACAAAGAATCACGCCGGGTACCACGGGATTATCGGGGAAATGCCCCTGCAAGAACCATTCGTCGCCGCGTACGTGATATTTTCCCTGGGCTACGCCGTCAATGACTTCCGCTTCCTCCACTAACAACATATTATCCCGATGGGGAATAATTCTTTTGATTTCTTCCTGATTCATATATGTTACCTCATCCGCAACAAAGGCTGGCCGTATTCGACCACCTGCTTGTTACCGACACAAATTTCCACAATCACGCCGTCTTGTTCCGCAGTGATTTCATTCATCAGCTTCATGGCCTCAATGACGCAGAGGACGTCGCCTTTTTTTACTTGGTCGCCCACTTCCACAAAATTTTTGGAATCCGGTGAAGGAGCGGCATAAAATACCCCTACGGTGGGAGAGGTCACCGTGATAAGATCTGAGGACACGGCTTCTTCCATCTCAACAGTATCCGCAGAAACAGAAGACGCTACAGATACCGCCACAGGTGTTGCCGCAGGAGCCGGAGCGACGATGGTTTCTCCCTTACGTTCCATTTTAAGGGAGCAGCCGTCTTCCACGATTTCCAACAAGGTTAAATCTGCAGACTCCATTACCTGAGCCAAACTGCGAATCCGTTTGATATCCATTAGTCCACCACCTTTTTCAGAGCAATACAGCCATTGTGGCCGCCAAAGCCCAGAGACGTGGATAAGGCCAATTCAATATCGGCTTTGCGGGCAGTATTGGGTACATAATCCAAATCGCAATCGGGATCCGGTTCCTCGTAGTTGATGGTGGGGGGAATAACGCCGTTCTTTAACGCCAAAGTTGCCACAATTGCTTCCACGGCACCGGCAGCCCCCAGCATATGTCCGGTCATGGACTTGGTAGAGCTGATCATGGCTTTTTGCGCTTTATCTTCCAAGGCCTTTTTAATGGCTAAGGTTTCAGTTTTATCGTTCATTGGAGTACTGGTGCCATGAGCGTTGATATAGATTTTCTCCGTATCCAATCCCGATTCCGCCACAGCGTCGGCAATGGCGCGGGAACTGGCAAGGGCTTCGGGATGGGGAGCGGTAACATGGTAAGCGTCACAGGTAGATCCGTAACCACACAGCTCTGCATAAATCTTGGCCCCACGGGCTTTGGCATGCTCATATTCCTCCAGCACCAGAGCACCGCTACCTTCACCCATAACAAAGCCGCTGCGGCGTTTATCAAAGGGAACTGAAGCGCAACTGGGATCATTGTTGGTACAGAGAGCCATACAATTGGTGAAGCCTGCCAAAGCAATGGGCGTGATGGCGGCTTCGGCGCCGCCGGCAATGATGGCGTCGGCATAACCGTGGCGAATGGCGCGGTAAGCTTCCCCCACGGCATTGGTACTGGTGGCACAAGCCGTTGTCACAGGAAGACAGGGGCCTTGGGCCTGATAACGAATGGCAATATTCCCAGCAGCCATGTTAGCAATCAACATGGGAATGAAATAGGGAGACACTTTCCGAGGTCCTTTTTCATTCATTTTTGTCACTTCACTGGAAATGGTATTGAGACCGCCGATGCCTGAGCCGAAATAAACCCCAAAACGCTCCGAAACGACATTACCCTCAATGCCGCTGTCCTCCACGGCCTGAACCGCTGCGGCCATCGCGTAATGGCAGAATAAATCATTTTTACGGATAGCGTTCTTATCCATATATAAAGAGGCATCAAAGTCCTTGACCTCTGCGGCAATTTTCACGCGGCAGTTTTCTGTATCAAAATGAGTCAAAGGACCAATGCCGTTTTTTCCTTCCAATAAATGATTCCAAAAGGTTTCGACATCGTTGCCGATGGGGGTCACGGCACCGAGACCTGTTACAACTACTCTTCTCATAATACCTCCATTACATTGCCGTGCCGCCATCGACACGGATCACTTCCCCGGTGATATAGTTGGCTTTATCGCTAGCCAGGAAAACCGCCAGCTCCGCAATATCATCGGGCTCACCCATATGGCCCATGGGAATCATGGATTCCAGTTTATCCTCCATGTCCAGTCCCGCAGTCATATCGGTTTGAATAAATCCCGGAGCAATCGCATTACAGCAAACACCGCGGCTGGCCAATTCACGTGCCACAGATTTGGTGAGTCCCAGAATTCCCGCTTTAGAGGCGGCGTAATTGGCTTGACCAGGGTTGCCGATCAGTCCCGCCACAGAACTGATGTTGATGATTTTTCCTGCTTTTTTCTTCATAAAATGAGAATAGCAATGCTTAATCATATGGAAGACACCTTTTAAATTCACGTTTAAAACAGCGTCAAAATCTGCTTCCTTCATAGCGAGAACCACTTTATCCTTGGTGATCCCCGCGTTGTTCACTAAAATGTCAATGCCGCCCATTTCTTTGATAATGGCATTGACCACTTCTTTGGTGCTGTCAAAATCGGTGACATCGCACTGTTTGTAGACGGCCTTGCGGCCGGTAGCACGAATTTCTTCGGCAGAGGCATCTCCCTGTTCCAAGGGAGCCACATCCAGAAGCACCACGTCAGCGCCGTTTTCCGCCATTTTCAAGGCAATGGCTTTTCCAATGCCTCTGGCGGCGCCGGTAACCACAGCGACTTTATTGCTAAGCATTGTTTTTCACCGCCTTCACTGTTTCTTCATAGGTTACCCGATCCTCTACATGATATGCTGTTACGTCCGGAGCAATTTTGCCAATAAACCCACACAAGGTTTTCCCAGCTCCTACTTCAATGAAGGTATCAACCCCATCGACAATCATGGCCTCCACAATGGTCTGCCAACGGACAGGATTCTTCACCTGGAGAGTCAAAAGTTCTTTCACATTGTCACCATAGGGCGCAGCGCTGTAATTGGCATAAACAGGGAGCGTAGGGACGCATGTTTCCACAGACTCCATAAAGGCTTTAAGTCCATCGGCAGCTTCCGCCATATAAGGCGTGTGAAATCCACCGCTAACAGGCAAAGGCAAGGCTCTGCCGCCGGCAGCTTTGATGTCGGCTTTAAAGAGGACCATTTCCTCCTTTAATCCTGCTACCACCAGCTGGCCGGGACAATTATAGTTCACGGGATAGATATGTTCATAGTTTTGGCACACAGCTTCCACGGTTTCATTGGCAAGCTTTACCACTGCCATCATGGCGGTATCCGCCTTTTCCGCAGCAGACTGCATCAATTCTCCTCGTTTTGTCACCAGACGGAACCCCTCTTCTGGGCTATACGCTCCGGCAAAGGTCAAAGCAGCCAATTCTCCCAAAGAAAATCCAGCCACCATATCGGGGACAATACCTGCTTCCCGCAATGCAACAGCAGCAGCCAAATCCGCGCAATAAAGGCAAGGTTGCGTATTAACAGTACGATTTAACTCATCCTTGGTACCTTCAAAGCACTGCTCCATGGTTCCGGGACGCAGCGATTCCGCCAAAGTGAATACCTCCTTGGCAGCAACGCTGACTTCAGTTAGTTCCTTTCCCATCCCCACGTATTGAGCACCCTGACCGGAAAAAACAAATGCTATTTTACCCATTTTGCAGCTCCATTCAAAACAGTTTCAGCTTCTTCAAAAATCTCACGAATGATTTCAGCAGCGGGCTGTTCTTTTTTTACCATGGCAGCGATTTGCCCCGCCAAGAAGCAGCCTTTGGCTTCATCGCCTTCCATTGCGGCCAAACGCAAAGCCCCCGAAGCCATGGCTTCCAATTCTTCATCGGACACAGAGGAATCGTATTCCAATTTGGCGTATTGCCGAGAGAACGGTGTTTTCAAACTCCGCACAGGATGGCCCAAACGGCGGCCCGTGGTAATGGTATCAATATCTTTGGCCTTCAACACCTTATTTTTATAATTCTGATGAACGCCGCATTCCAAAGCCGTGAGGAATCTGGTACCCAGCTGGACGCCAACGGCCCCCAGCATAAAAGAGGCGGCGACACCACGGCCGTCGGCAATACCGCCGGCGGCGATCACGGGCAAATCCGTAACGTCGCAAATTTGTGGAACCAAGGCCATAGTAGTAAGGTCCCCGACATGGCCCCCGGATTCTCCCCCTTCGGCAATGATGGCGGAAGCTCCGGCACGGGTCATCATTTTGGCCAATGCCACAGAGGCCACCACGGGAATGACTTTGATTCCCGCTTCTTGCCAAGCTTTCATATATTTACTGGGGCTGCCCGCCCCGGTAGTGACCACAGGGACTTTTTCCTCAGACAAAATGGCGGCAACTTCATTCACATAGGGACTCATCAGCATTACGTTAACCCCAAAGGGTTTGTCCGTAAGGGAACGAGCCACCTTGATTTGTTCCCGCACAAAGGCGGCGTCGGCATTCATGGCAGAAATGATACCGAGACCACCGCCGTTAGACACGGCGGCAGCCAGATTTCCATCGGCGATCCAGGCCATGCCCCCTTGAAAAATGGGGTATTCAATGCCCAATAAATCACAGATTTCTGTTTTAATCATAAGCCTTTCCTAATTATCATTTCTGTTTGGATTCGATGAATTTGACCAATTCCCCAACGGTGGAGACTTTTTCTTCCATTTCCAATTCATCCATTTCCAATTTGTCTTCCAATTCCATTACCATTTCCACAGTTTCCAAGGAATCAATACCAAGGCTATCCAAGGTGGTTTCTTCAGTGATGCTGTCGGCATCTGCGTCGCAATGGTCTACCAATACTTCTACAACTGTTTCAAAAATCATGATGTTTCCTCCAAATATTCTAAAATTACATATATTATCAAAACCGCCCAAGCGGATTCGATTCAATAAGTCATGGGATGCTATCCTATATTTTACCAATTTTTTGTTAATGATACAAGAAGATTGGCAAAACAACCAAAAAAGAAAGGGAATTGCAAATAGTTCGACTTTTTTCAATGCTTTTTCCGAAAAATATCAGGATTCCTCGACAAAAAAATCCAGCGTTTTTTGGGCAAAAAAAAGATTCAATTTTTCAATGCCTCGCATCAAACAGTGCTTTTCCTCCTCCGTAAAAATTTCTGTTAAAGCCTGAACCATTTTTAAATGATAGCGATGGTGGGAATCGTTGATTCGGCACCCCTCTGCGGTCAGACGTACCCGGACCACACGACCGTCATTTTGACAATTCAACTTTTTCAAATACCCTTTTTTCACCAGCTTCGTCACAGCTACCGTGGCGGAGGGGCGGGAAATGCTCAAGTCGCCGGCCAACTGGCTGACAGTACGCCCTTCCCCATTATGCTTACTGACGCAGTCAATCAAATGGATTTCATTAATGGACAGTGCTGTTTTTGCATTTTGCCGCAAAGCCTCTTCCTCACAGTGGAGAATATTGTGATAGGCCTCCACCAAAATATCGTTCAGCGCCAAAGCGAAAGAATCCAAGGAGCATACTCCCTTCCTGCTGTTTTCTTTGTAACTCAATAAAAATAGTTAGATAAACTAAATATCCATAGTATCATAGACGATTTTCCACTATTTGTCAAGCAAACGAACAAATAATATTAACATGGAGATATTTACCCACAAAAAAACCGCCACACAGGGCGGTTTTCATAGTATCTTAAATTATTCTTTATTAAATTGTAAAATAACAATAGCGGAAATCACCAATATTGCACCTAGGCCCTGACTCAAAGTAATCGTTTCTCCCAACAGCACTGCCGCAAAAATAATACCAAAGGCGGGTTCCGAAGAACATATGATCGCAGCCTTACTGGGGAGAAGATATTTGATTCCCAAAGTATAACAGAAAAACGCGCCGGCAACCACAAAAGCCGTTAGGATAATGCCGCACATATCCAAAGTCGAGAGCGACGCCCCAATATCGACGAAAGGGAAACAAGCTCCTAAACAAAGAGAGGTAAATAGAAACGTGTAAAAGTTCAAAGTCAGAGAATGATATTTTTTCGTTAATTTTTTCGCCACTAAAACATATGCGGCAGAGCCTGCGGAGCCAAGCAACACCAAAATAATTCCTAAAACAGAAATTTCTCCAATATCTGCGGTAAAAAGATTCAGAGTCAGCAGCATTCCACCAAAGGTCAGTAACAAAGCAATAACGATATTGCAAGAAATGCGGTTATGAAACATAAAGACCGAAGCCACAGCCACCATAGCAGGATAAGTATATAGCAGAACCACGGCAATGGACATATCAAGAAACTTCATGCTGACATTATAACCGGTGGCATTGGTGAAAAGACAAATACTCAAAAGCAGCAATGCGGGCCAATCTTTTTTTTCAATACGGAACAGTTTACGATTCCAAAACAACAAAATCAGCCCAAAAATCAACACAGCCCCGATATACCGCAATCCAAGTACCCCTAATGCGGACAATCCGTCATTTAACAATGCTTTGGAAATTGTGCTGATGATTGCGTAAAGAACACTGGAAAACAGCACGATAAGCGCACCTTTGCTACTGCTCTTCATAACAAACGCCTCCTACCATCAAAATCGTTTCCATTGTACTCCTTTTACCAAGCCTTGTAAACGATGTTCTTTTGCATCAATCAACAAACTCATTTGTTTTTAGAAATAGTTCAACAATCCTTGAGGCGTATCCACAATGGCGTCAGCTCTCGCTGCTGCCAAAGCCTCGCGTCCACGGTACCCCCAGCTAACGCCAAGGCATAACAGCCCCGCGTTGTGGGCTGTTTCAACATCCACCTCGGAATCGCCGATATAAACGGTATCCTTCGGCGATAAATCCATTTCTTTCAGAACGCGCAAAACGCCGTTAGGAGCGGGCTTTTTGGGAATATCGGTCAGACTCCCCAAGGCTTTCTGAAAAATGCCGCCAAAGATTTCCCGAATCAGGGCTTCTGTCTCTCGATGGGATTTATTGGACACCACAGCCATGGGTATATCGCGCTGTTTCAACAGGGTCACAGTTTCCATAATGCCGTCATAAGGTTTTGTCTTGACCCTGGTATGGGTGCGATAATACGCCCGAAAAACAGATAAGGCAGCCAACATTTCCTGCTCACCAGTCTCCTTGGGAACGGCACGGCGCATCAACATTTCCACACCGTTGCCGATAAAGCTGCGAACCTCTTCCATGGTACGGACAGGATATTTTCTTTGCGTTAATGCATAGTTGACCGCATCTGTTAAATCCGCCAAAGTGTTTAATAACGTACCATCCAAATCAAAAATCGCGGCAGTAAATTTCATAAAAAACTCTCCTTGCCAAAAGAAGCCCCTGCCAATGCAAGGGCTTCAGATTGATTTAAATTCATTCAGTCACGGTTACAAATTCGCCTTCATAAAGCGAGTCATCATAGCTGCGCACTGAGCACGTGTGGCAGTGCCGTTGGGTTCCAAGAGCGTGGAGCTGGTGCCATTGATATATCCTTTGGCAACGGCCCATTTCATAGCATTAAGAGCATATTGAGAAATGGAACCGGCATCCTTAAACTGACTCAAAGAAGCAGATGAAGAAGTATCATAGCCACAGAATTTAGCATAACGGTAAAGCATCGTGGCAAATTGCTCTCTGGAGATGGAATCATTGGGGCCAAAAATTCCGTTGCCATAGCCATCCACTACGCCGTTCTGATACGACCACACAATGCCTTCTGTAAACCACTGCCCATCCGGTACGTCGGAAAAAACGTTTTGATAAGTCGGCGCCGGAGCTTTCGACATACGATAAAGTATTGTGGCTACCATAGAACGCTCCATTTTGTCTTTAGGGGCAAAATAGGATGCTGCCACACCGTTCATGATCTTATTTTCGTAAACATATTTAACGTCAGAATAAAACCAGTCGCTATTTCTTACATCCTGGAAGGGCAAAACGATTCCATCATCATAGAAAAGGAAATTACAATCCACCCTGCCATTGATACCGTCAACCGTGCCGGTTTCGGAATACTGCCAAAATTGATAGGATCCATCATAGGTGGTATCTGTGGTGTAATTGGCAAGCCAAATTTTATAATCCTTACCCAACTCTTTGCCATTAATATGATCGGTCAACATACTTTTATTGGCGTATACCATTGATTCATAGCCTGCCGCTTTAATCCGTTCACAAAAAGCTCTGCATACAGCGGTGGCTTCGCTTTTGCTGAGTTTCGCATTATACAAACGACCTGATGTGCTACTGGGAGAATATTCATAATCCATGACCAAGGGAAGGGTCACATCATACCCCTTGACAAGCTCCAACATATGTTCTGCTTCCTCCACAGCCTCTTCTTTCGTAATGGCTTGGGAGAAGAAGTAAACGCCCACATCAAGACCAGCCTCCGAAGCGCCTTTGATATTCTTTGCAAAATTATCATCATCAAAGATATTGCCTTCGGCTCCATAGCCCCGGCCGGCACAACGAATGATGACGAAATCCACACCAGCATTTTTGACTTTCTTCCAGTCAATGGTTTCTTGATATACGGAAACATCAATGCCGTTTAAAACCTCTCCGCCCTGACGCAAGGTATAGGAAAGTCCTGTCAAGGGGCTTCGATAGGTATAATAGGAAAGTATCACATCATCTGCGGAAGACGCAGCAATCGGGCTTTCATAGAATTCAGGAGAAGCACCGGAGGACAAACGTCCTTCTCCGGGGTCATCATTTGCAGCCACGGCCGGAAGGGAAAAGACAAGTAACATCAAAGATAACATTGCAACAAAGATGATTTTTTTCATAGAGATTCCTTTCTTTTGATATAACACACAGCTTTTCATCATCTCTCACACAGTTAATATGTTAAAGTATACGATGGCTGTAGACATTTGTCAACTTAATGGATGTCCATCTATGCAATATCATTGCTGCTACATCATGTTTTTTGCCTTCCGTCTTCATAAATTTTTACCGTAATTATCACTGAAACGCCCCATTCTCCTAAAGCGTTTTTCCTTTCTTCCCCCAATGAAAAAAGGCCAGTCCATCAAGGGAGCAATGAAAAATGGACATTTTCTCTAAAAAAACTCTTGCCAAATCTCATTTCCTTTGCTATAATACTTCATGAACGAAGATGTTCTTGAGTTGGTCTGGCTCAGAAACATCTTCGTTTTTTTATTTTATTTAAGGAGTGAGGAACAATGATTAACCCAGGAGACACTGCATTTATGCTAATCTGCACAACCTTTGTAATGCTTATGACGCCAGGGCTCGCTTTCTTCTATGGCGGCTTAGTGCGTCGTAAAAATGTCCTTAACACAATGATGTCGTCTCTATTTATTATGGGGGTCGCATCGGTGTTGTGGGTCCTGATTGGCTATTCCCTGTCCTTCAGCGGCAATACCGCCGGAGTCATCGGAAATCTTGACTGGCTGGCTTTTAATGACGTGGGCTGGGAAGCAGGTCCCTATGCGGACACCATCCCCCATTTGGTCTTTGCCGCGTTTCAAATGATGTTCGCAATTCTTACCCCGGCATTAATTACCGGGGCTTTAGCGGGCAGGATGAAATTCAAGGCGTTATTTTTCTTTATCATTTTTTGGTCGTTTTTAGTATACTATCCCATGGCCCACATGGTATGGGGCTCCGGCGGTTTTTTGGCGGAACTGGGTTCCGTGGACTTTGCCGGCGGTAATGTGGTACATATTAGCTCCGGTGTCAGCGGTCTGGTAGCGGCTATCGTCATCGGGAAGCGGAAAAGCGTCCAATATAAGCCTCACAATATCCCCTTTATTTTCCTGGGAGCCGCATTGCTTTGGTTTGGCTGGTTCGGCTTCAACGGTGGTAGCGCTTTGGCCGCCAATGGTTTGGCCGCTCATGCTTTCATCACCACAAACACTTCGGCTGCTTGCGCTATGCTTTCATGGATGTTGATTGATGTTATCAAAGAGAAAAAGCCCACAGTCGTCGGGGCTCTCACCGGCTTTGTCATCGGTTTGGTAGCGATTACTCCCGGCGCAGGGTTTGTACCTGTTTGGTCCTCGTTCATCATTGGCGCTGTGGCCAGCCCCATCTGCTATTTCTGCGTTACTGTCATCAAAAAACGCTTTGGCTATGACGATGCCCTTGATGCTTTTGGCTGCCACGGGATCGGCGGTATTTGGGGAGGCATTGCCACAGGGCTATTTGCCCAAACATCCATCAATGATGTGGCGCAATGGAATGGTCTCTTTTTTGGAGACACTGAGCTTTTTGTGGCCCAGATAATCAGCATTGTAATAACCATTGCTGTGGCGACGGTAGGTACTCTAATTTGCTTAGGCCTGGTACGGCTCATTTCTCCCCTGCGCGTCACCACCAAGGAAGAACAGCTTGGCCTCGACTACACCGAACATGGCGAATCGGCTTATCCTTCTTTTAATGGTTTGGATTAATTCGTTTGCAGAAAGGATTTTGAATTATGAAGAAAATTGAAGCCATTGTACGTCCCGAAAAAATGGAGGACGTCAAAGAAGCGCTAAATAATATTGACGTCAACGGCATCACTATTTATCAGGTTATGGGCTGCGGAGCCCAACATGGTTTAACGGAAGTGGTTCGCGGTCAGCATGTTGACATTCATTTGGTAGCAAAAATTAAATTTGAGATTGTGGTATCCACCGATGAATGGGCCCAGAAGACTATCGACGCCATCATTGATTCCGCTTATACCGGAAATCTCGGCGACGGTAAAATTTTCGTTTATGATTTGGATAATGTCATTCGGATCCGCACCAGAGATACCGGAGCCGCAGCCATCAACCCGCCGGATTACAGCGAAGAATAAAACTGAAAACTCCTAAAAATTCTCCATGAAAAAGGACTTCTCTTGATGAGAAGTCCTTTTTATTTTAATTTTTAACAGTATGCGGCACTATGTCCAAAATTACAATTTCAGGGATATTATGAAAGCGAGGGATAAGGCCGGAACTGCCAAGCCCCGCCGAAATAATCAAAGAATGGTCACCATTTTCCGATGAATAGATTCCAAAGACATCGCCGGGGAACCAACCCTGGTCTGGCGCGTAAAGCCCACCGATTCCAGGAATTCGTACCTGGCCACCATGGGCATGACCTGCAAAAATAAAATCAATGTCCCAAGCCTCTAAACTTCCGTAATCAATCCATGATACAGGCATATGGCACAGCAACAGAGTTAGAACCTCAGTATTTTGAAACTCCTTAAGGAATTCTGATTCTGGTACACGATCCTTTGCCTCTTCCACTGTGTTAGGCAGGCAGTAGCCATAAAGTCCGCCGATACGCAGAGGATTCCCTTTAACCACAACCTCACGATAACTGAAATCCAATACTTCAGCGCCAGCGGCGGAAAGCTGCGATTCCAAATCGACGGAAAAGGTCTTTTCATAAGCCACCTCGTGGTTTCCCATGGAATAATACACCGGAGCGATTGCCTTAAGCTGCGGAATTAAATCCAAAATTACGGAAATATTTTGGTCGTCCTGATTCAGCATATCGCCGGTCATAAAAATCAAATCCGGCGAGGCCTTTCTGATTTCCGCCACCAAGCTGGAATTTTCAGTTCCGAATACATGATTGTGCAAATCTGAAACCTGCACAATCCGTATAGTTCTATCTACGGAATCAGACGCAAGCCGATAGGAAACGGTAGTCAAGCAGTCATTGGAAATATAAGTTAAAACCGTTACAGCAGTGATGCTTCCAAAAAATATAAGTATAAATAAAACTTTTTTCACTACACTGCGCATTGATTTTCCCCATTTTTCCGTGTTGAGCGATATTTCTATTTCTCCCCCTGCGAAGTTAATCTCACTGACGCTGGGGTTGATAGGTGGGAACCATGGCTTCCAGCAAAGAAAACAAAGCAGCCACATTATTTTCCGGCAAGGTACTCAAGGTTTCCAGCTGTGTTTTTAGAATATTTTCATCAAAGTCGATTTCATTTCCGACATAGATTAAATCATTATTTGTGCGACGCAATCCCTCTTCTTTTAAAAGCAGTTCTTCAAAAAGTTTTTCACCGGGACGGAGACCGGTATACACCACTTTGATATCAACGTCAGGCTCATAGCCTGAGAGGCGAATCATATTTCTAGCCAAATCGTCAATACGGACAGCCTCTCCCATATCAAGGACAAAAATTTCTCCGCCCTGGGCGTAGGCTCCGGCTTGCAGCACAAGAGATACGGCTTCGGGGATTGTCATAAAATAACGGATAATATCTTTATGAGTTACGGTTACAGGACCACCTTCTGCAATCTGCCGTTTAAATAAAGGAATCACAGAGCCATTGCTCCCCAAAACATTGCCAAAGCGCACAGCCATGAATTCTGTCTCACTATGATGATTGAACATCTGAACAATCATCTCGCAAAGCCGTTTGGTAGCTCCCATCACATTCGTGGGATTTACCGCCTTATCAGTGGAAATTAAAATCATACGGGCTGTACCAAAGCGATGGGCGGCGTCAGCCACATGATAGGTGCCAAACACATTATTTTTAATAGCCTCAAAGGGACTCGCTTCCATCAAAGGAACATGCTTATGCGCTGCAGCATGAAAAACATAATCAGGATGATATGTTTCAAAAATCTCATCTACTCTTTTCTCATCACGTACGGAACCGATCAACACCTTCAAGTTAAGCTCCGGCATATGATGAAGCAACTCCTGTTGCAGGTCGTAAACATTGTTTTCATAGATATCAAAAATAATCAATTCTTTGGGGTGATAAGCGGCAATCTGCCGGCATAGCTCACTACCAATGCTACCGCCTCCACCAGTCACTAGAATAATGCTGTCCTGCAGGTATTCCCCAATACCGCTTTGATCAACCTGCACAACCTCACGTCCTAATAAATCTTCAATTTCCACATTGCGAACTTTTTCAATGCAAACCTCTCCGCTGGCCAACTGAAAAAGTCCGGGAATAATTCTGAGGGAGCAGTTGGTTTTTTGACAAATTGACACAAGCTCACTACGTTCTTTGGGGGTAGCTGTAGGTAACGCAAGGATAATTTCCGATACATGGTAGGTCTCCACAGCATTGGCGATTTCTTCTCTGCCGCCAATGACCTTGACCCCATGAAGGTAACTGCCTTTTTTCGATTTATCATCATCAATGAGGCAGACAACACTGTTAACGGAATGGGCGCTATTTTGCAAATCCCGCAGCAGCATGGCGCCGGAACGCCCGGCTCCCACGACCATAGTACGCTGGGTTTTCAGAGGTCTGTCCCTGCGCAGGCTGCGGAAGAATCGGTACATAAAACGAGAAGCAACGATAAATGCGATTAGAAACAGTAAACTAATCACCGGAAAGCTCCGGGGTACCAACAGGCCACAAAAATGCATTCCCACTGTTTGCACAATGATGGTAATAAGCGAAGCATTAATCACATGCAGCAGTTCATCCACACTAGCATACCGCCACAAGCTGCGGTAAAGATGCATACACCAAAAAATCAACAATGTAATGACCGTATGGAAGGGGCTATATGTGATGACGTTATCCAAAAATCCCGATGCGTCCAGCAAGGACATATCGAACTCAAACCTTACAAAAAGGCCGAGAAACGAGGCAAGATTAATCAATATAATATCGGTGAAAATCAACAGCAGAATACGGGAGGTTTTTACCGGATCAATTTTTCGAATACGTTCATTTAATTTCATAAAGGGATCTCTCCATCAACAGCAATCATCCACGACCGTATTTGCCATAAGAATATCCGCCATAAGCATGAAAGCCTTGTTCTGACGAATTTAAAACGCAGCCCCATAATTTCACGGAGCTTTCTCCCAAATTTTCAAGACCATTCAAGATAGCCCGACGACTGGCATAATCCTGCCGAATAACAAAAAGGGCATGATCGGCGTATTGCCCCAGTAATGAAGCATCCGTCAGCAAAAAGGACGGCGGCGTATCAAGAATCACATAATCGTGGCGGGCCTTCAGTTCCCTTACAAGTTCTCCAAGGGCGGGATGCTCCAAGATTTCGGCAGCATGTTTATGGGGATTGCCGCCAGGAATCACAGTCAGAGTGACATAATCACGGCTGGAAATCTGGATATCATCGGCAGTGGCTTGACGGTTCAAATACTCAACAATACCGGGATGTTTTAAATCGACACCCAGGGCACGGCCCACAGAAGGATTCCGCAAATCGCAGTCTACCAGGGCAACACGCTTGTCCCTTTGGGCCAGAGCTGCGGCCAAATTCACAGAAATCGTAGTTTTTCCCTCACCGGCGATGGCGCTGGTAACCAGCAATGTTTTCACCCCGGATTCTTTTTCTAATCTCGTACAGAGAAGGCGAATCGACTCCTTAAAAAACGGCGGTGTTTTTTCTCCATTTAATAATACTGCCGGAGCGACCTTGCTGCGGCGTTTTACAGCGACCCTAGGTACCGATACGATACACTTGGCATTCATTAATTTTTTTATATCCTCAGTGCGCCGGACAGTGGTATGGGTCATAGCAAAAAGAATCAGAATCACTACAAAAATTCCCAATCCCATAACAATACCTTTTTTCATGGCAGCGGTATAGGCTATGCCATTGGTAGGAGCATCGGGCATACCGGTTTCGCTAATGAGACTAAGGTCCGTTTCCCCTACGACAAATTCAGCAATTTGAGGGTAGTTTTCAATTACTGACTGAAGAATATTATAGGCGTCCTGGGCAGAAGAAGATGTCACTGTCATTGTAAAGAGATTCGATTCATTAAGGGATGATGCTGAAATGACTCCGGGCAGGGTCTCATAGCCTAAATCATTGGACACAATATCACTTAAAATGCCACTTTGGAGAATATATGGAAAGGTTGCAACCATTTGCTTGGCCGTAGCGCTATTAAAATAACTGCTGCTAGCGCCGTTATCTCCAATGGTCACGGCGAAGGTTGCAGAAGCTTCATAGGAAGGCTGATAGGATATTTTGGCTTGAAAACAAAAGAGGCCGGATAAAACCACTACCAACAAAATACCGATCCAGTAAAGCCTTTTGACTCCCTTCCAGATATCATCAAAAAGGTTTTTTAAGGAGATTTTTTCTTCAGTTATGTTTCGATCCTCAAAGCGCTCGTTCATCGGTTACTCCTATTTTCTTCATACCGTTCATCAGATACATTCTCAGCAGCTTCCTGATAATAATTGGACTTTTTAGACTTTTTCCCGTACTGCCCATAATGTCCGTAGCCGTACCTGCCATAATTGCCATAACCGTATCTGCCGTAGCCATATCGGCCATAACCATAACCACCGTAGCCACGGCCACCGTAACCGTAATCATTGCCGCCGACATTAAAACCGGAATAAACATTATTAAAGACACAGCCCAAATAATCAGAATGCCCATGTCCCAAAACATCGATGAAATCATTAATCATAGAGCAGTGGGCATACCCCTGACGCACCACCAAAAGGGAGGCATCAACAAATTCCGCCAGGGCTTCGGCATCGGCAGCCACGGTCATGGGTGGAGTATCAATAATCACATAATCAGCCTGTTTGGCAAGGGTTTCAATCAATCCCTTCATGGCAGAGGAATTCACCAAATCCGATGCGTCCTTTTCCCCAGTGGCTGCGGTCAGCAACCGCACATTATCTGCCACTTGGACAATATCCCGTAAAGAACAGCCGCCATCTAAATACGCTACCAGATCCTTACGGTTCTTCATATTGAGACCGAAAATCTTTGCAATGGCGGGTTTCCGCAAGTCCGCATCAATTAATGCAACGCGCTTTCCTTTTTGGGCCAGAGATAAAGCGATATTGGCAGAAACAGTAGATTTACCCTCATTTTCCAATACGCTGGTGACCATTAAAACTTTATAGCCTTTGGTGCGGAAGCGGTATTCTAAACGAGTTCGAAGCTTTTTCACCGTCTCTACATAACCAAAACCTGTAATAGGATTGGAGATAAGAATACTCTTATGGGTGCCTTTGAAACGGAATCCCTTATGGGTATTTTCATGGTAAAGCGTCGCCAAAAGGGTACCGCTCAAATGTTCTGAAGCATACTCTTCATTTTTCACAGTATCGCTGAGATAGGAGCGGAAAGCCAATAATACGATGGCCACAATCAGGGCAATCAGTACTGACCGGCCGACTTTCTTGCTCCGCTCCATAGAAACGTCGGGAGAAGAAGGCACGGTTGGCGATGCTAATACTTCAAAGATCGCATTGCTCATAAATTCATTAGTTACAGAACCGTACTGTTCCATCAGAGACTGAATGACCAGAAAAGCGGTACGTGCCGAAGGATCCGTGACGGAAAGCTCCAGAATATTAGTTTCGGGAATGACTTCCGTTGCAATCTCTGAAGTGACCTTGGAAATGCCCAAATCTTCGGCTACAGCTTTCCTCATCGTGTCGCTATCGAGAACCCCAGCAAAAACCTCCGCCATTTCCTCAGCGGCGGTCAGATTAGAAAATACTGTTGTATTAGCGCTTTTGCTGGATACCACAAAGGTGGCGGTGGCAGTGTATTTCGGCGTATAAGTTTCGGTAACGACAATATAAGAAACCACAAAGGCCGCAATGGCTACCAGTACAAGCAGTGGCCAGCGGCGAACCACATCTCGGAGGATGCTGATGTAATCAATATCTCGCTCTTTTTGTTGACTGCGTTCTACGATATCTTCCATGATTTCCCCTTATCCAACTACTACCAAAAGGCGTGTAATACCGGAACCACCGGCATCGGTATAAACATAAGTAACAGAGTAAATGCCTGCTGCCGCTGTATTCATATTAGAGTTGATCTCAAAACCATTAGGCAGACCAGGCCCGGAAACTACATCATTTTCTCCCTGAAGCACCTTAGAGAAATAGGTTCCCGGGTCAAAGCCAGCGCCCACAGGAAGATAGACAAGGTATTCCGTCAATTCAATTCTATAATTATACTGACTGTATTCCGACGACGGAATCACCGTTATAGGCAAGGTAATGCGCGCAGTATCCCCCATACTGTTAGTAACACGGTATTCCACATTATAATCGCCGGCCTGGGTAATTTGGTCAGAGCCATTTTCCACAGAGGCCTTCACATTACGACTGAGATCTCCGTCAAAGGTATCCTCGGCGCCAACATTGGCTAAAACATCAATCGATTTCCCCTGTCGAAAGATGAGAGGGCCGCTCAAAGTGAATTTTGGGACTACATAATCCTGAAATATAACATCACGGGCCACACGGCTGACATTGCCGTCAGAATCAAAGGCTACATAAGTTACAGTACATTTCCCCGGCTCCCAGAATTTGGAAAGCCCCTCTACCAACAGAGAAGCAGTGACATCTCCATCCTCAGGATCTTCGGCAGTAACATCTTGTAGCAAGCCTTCTTTTCCATCAGACCAAGAGACAGTAACAGGGTCTGCACCGAAATGAATCAGGGGTTTCTCCCCATGAGAGGTTTCCTGATGGGTGAAACCGTAAACCACAAAAGCCGCGATAAAAGCAATGACGGCAATAAAAATTAATATTTTTACGAAACGTTTTTTCATATTTATCTGAGGCTCCTTAGCTCCAAATCAAAAAAGAGGTTCCAACATATCTTCGGGAGATTGATTCTGCAAAATTCTTCGAGGGTTCTCCATTAGTAAAATCTCAGCGGCTTCTTCGGAAAACTCCATCTGCAAAAGCTTTTTCAAATCAAACATTGAGGGAGTCCGGAAATCGGCATGATGAGCGTCACTGGCCACCGCTGTTACCAGACGGCGATAGGTCAATTCCCGGGCCGCCATAGCTGCCCTGCGACCGAAGCGCCCTAAAAAACTGCCTTTATTGAGCTGCATCAGACAACCTCGTTCCATCCAGTCTCGGACAAAGCCCGGCTGATCCTGGACGCAGTAATATCGCTCAGGATGGGCCACTATTGGCACATACCCCATAGAGAGAAATTCATCCAAATAATAGACAATGCGGTTTGGGTAATCGTCAAAGGCAAATTCTGTTAATAAGTATCTGGTTTGAGCCAAGGGAATCACCGCTCCCTGGGATAGCAACCTTCCAGCTTCCTCGGTAACGAAGATTTCCATTCCCTGGAAGATCTCCACGGGAATCCCCGCTTCCTTTACAGCAATGCGTAAAGTTTCAAAATCCGCAGCCAGATCCTCACTCCAGTAATTCTCATACCCATTCCAATGGTTACTGTGAGGCGTGGCCACCATAGCGCCAACCCCGCTATCCGCTGCCATGGCAATCATGGCCAAAGATTCCTCCAGGGATACGGAACCATCGTCCACACCGGGTAAAATATGACTATGAAGATCACAGATATATTGTTGGTTCGATCTCGTCAAATGATATCGACCTTTCCTTCAAGATTTCGGTTCTGCCAAGATACCGTATTGCTCCAATAAGATGCTGCGGGATTTTCCCAAAGCCAAACTGTCTCGGACAGAATTGTCCTTAGAACTTCCCAGCAATTCCCGCCCATAGCCGCCAAGTCGCTGAAGCCAAGCAACAGGCAGACAATATGGATGACTTTTTAAATAGGGATACCGTTTCTCCAAATAATCCTTGGCGGGAAATAGCGTTTTCCACAACGAGTGGCGTCCCCCTCCGTTTACTTTTTGCAGTGTTATCATACTGCTGTGCCGTCGCGACATGGTGCTGCCACCGTAAATGCCGCTTTGCAGCAAATCGTCAAAAAGGGGTTTGGTGTCTTTTGCCGCCAAACTAAGGTATTTTTCCAAATCCGGCGACCCGATGAAAAATCCAAGATACTCTCGAGCTGCCACAAAAAGCGAAGCCGCAAAAACAGCTCCCCGCACCAATGCCATTCGTTCAAAGAACTCATTCCACTGAATCTCTTTTTCATGGGCTTGGGCAAAAAGGCAGATATCACAAAGCTGACGCAAACCAAAGCCACTGTGAAGAAAATGTTTCAATCCGTGGCAAACCAAATATAGCATATGATCCGTAGGACACATAGTGGGAACATCCACGCCGTCCACTGTCACCGAAACTATGCGGCGAGACGCATCGGCAAAAAGCCCGTTCATCCTTTGAAAATAGGGCTGCGTATCGTCAAATAGGTGGCGGTGGACTTCCAAAACCAAACCGCTATCTTTTTTTTGCCATGTCTGTACGCAATCCTCCTCTTTGGTGTCCGGCAGAGAAATCATACCAAAGGCTTGAAGCTTTTTTTGAAACTCCTCCCAAAATGTTTCCGACACCCAAAGATCCTCGTCACAGGAAACACGGGTATTAGGACTGGGATATAATTGGCGACACAAGATTCCTTTGACCACAAAGAATTCAGTATTTATATCATTAAATGTGGATAATAATTTTAAAAAATCCTCGGAACGCACCATTTGCCACAAAACCAATTCCTTTGCGCGGTGACGCACAGATTCCCGCATTTCTTCCGGTAAAAGGGAAAACCCCTTAAAATTACGGGTTAAGTCATAGGCTAAGGGCAAAAAAGAGTGGGCATAAGCTGCCGCAAAAAAATCTGACCAAACAGCAATATCATCGCCAATCATATCCTCACAGGAACGATGGGCAATAATACTGCCAACAGCTTCAATTAATTGGCGACTCTCCATGATTGCATTCCAAGTCATTTTCTCTTCCTATACTTATATACTAATAATATCAACATTATACCGTTTTCCATGACTAATGTCAATAAATCCTGACATGCTCACACATGTTACAACAAATTTGTATCAAACAAAGTGATTTAATTCTACATTATTATATTATTTTATAGTTCTTGTTCTGTTTTCGCAATATCTATTTCAGACCTATTGTTCTAATAATTATACATATATCAACAGTTTCTTTAAATATCTCTTGGTAATTTTTACAAAAAACGCCTGTAAATTCACAGGCGTTTGAAGTGCCCCCCCCAAAGTTAGAGAATAAAAAAGCAAAATTGTTCAAGCAACTGAAAGGGCTTGTTGTC
>CAZWWH010000006.1:0-86809 GCA_964637365.1 uncultured Peptococcaceae bacterium | reverse complement strand
ATCAAGGCAAAGCTAAAGGGCTTGCCGCCTGCGATTCACAGACAACAAGCCCTTTTAGTTGCTTGAACAATTTTGCTTTTTTATTCTCTAACTTTTTGGGGGGGCACTTCACTTGTCTCTCGGTCTGTTTTATGTTATGATTCAATCTGAAGTCAGCTAATATTTCATATTTTATTGAAGGACAATTTATAGAAATACGATAATCGAATATAATCTGGAGTAATATCCATTGATAACCCGCATTAAAACTATAACCCCCACGAAAGGCCTCGTTTGAAACTAAATTTACTGTGATACCCCATATGCAATGGATGCTTCCAAAGCTATGAACAGGTTTTATTGATTCTTATGCCCGAGGGATTGACATATTGATAATATTCCATTGACACACATCAGTAGCATCAGAAAAGAAATTGGTGAAACCATATGACAAAAATCACATTACGCCCAGCATTAGAAAAAGATGCCGCAAGGATTCAATGGATACAGCGGATAGGATTCCATTCCTATTTGGAAAAATACCACGACGATGAGGTTAATCCTGCCAATGAAACAATCGCATCCATCCGCAAAAAGGTCTCTATGCGGCGCTATCATTATTTTTTCATTATCCATAAAAAAACCGTTGCGGGTTGTATCGCTCTTGAAAAGACAGGGAAAAGTCAATACAAAATCGGTCCTCTGGTGGTACTTCCCGCCAAGCAGGGACTGGGCGTTGCCAAGGCTGTACTCAAAGAAATTGAATTGCTCTTTTCCGCCAAGCGGTATTACTTGGAGATATTGCTTCCAGAAAGTAAGAATCTTCATCTTTACGAATCTATGGGCTACTGTCGTACCGGTGAGGAGCTCTTTATTAATGAACAACTCACGGCAGGAATCCTCGAAAAAAAGCCGGATAAAAAACATTTTTGGAAAAGCCAGCTCCATAAAGAAAAACGGTTCTTGCCTCAGCTGATAAAGCCATTTCTGTTTACCGCTATTTTCTTTATCCTTGCAATGGTAGGCTCTGCGTTTTATTTTCAAAGTAATCCCGAAGCCACTGCCTATTTTAATGCGATTATGATGGAAATGGTAGAGAATGCTGACGTCGTTTCCGACGACTCCACAGACAATGATGAGAATGTCAGCACAGATGGGGAGACCGTTCAGGATATGATCGATAATTTTTCTATGTTTCGATTTATTTTTCTCAATAATTTGCGGGTGGAAGGTATCATAAGTTTCAGCGGCCTGATCCCCTTTCTATTGATACCATTATATTACGTGCTGATCAACTGCCTAATTATCAGTGCAGTCTGTGTCAATCTCATGCAGCAAGGAGTCGGCATTGGATTTTTATTGGCATCACTGCTGCCCCACGGGATTCTGGAAATTCCCACTCTCATTTTCGGAGCTGCCATCGGTATCCACCTTTGTCTTCAACTCTCCAAACGCGTTATCAAGGAAACGCCATTCCTGCCCTCCTTGGTCAACGGAATCCGTACTTTCCTCATGATTATGGTTCCTTTGATTCTGGCAGCGGCCTTCATTGAATCCTATATCACCCCTTATGTGGTAATGCTTTTCATGTAAACAAAACGACGATGGAAACTAGTCCATCGTCGTTTTTCATTTTATTGAGGCAATTCAATTTTGGGCTTCTTTTTCGATTTGCGGTACAGTACAATGCAGCGACCAATAATCTGAACCAGTTCGGCATTAAGCTCTTGTGCTAGGGACTCTCCTGCCTCTTTGGCTTCCTCCGCTGAATTTTTTAGAATTTTTACTTTGATTAATTCTCGAGCTTCCAAGGCGTCGTCCAACTGCTGCACCATGTTATCGCCAATGCCATCCTTGCCGATTTGAAAAATCGCGTCCATAGTCATGGCCATGCTTCTCAGGTAACTTTTTTGCTTTCCTTTTAACATATTTGCTCCTTATAGGCCTTATTCGGCATAATCGAATTCCAGATCGTAAACAACAACCGTATCACCTTCCACGGCTCCGGCTTCTCGTAAAGCATCATCCAGCCCCATGGCTTTAAAAATCCGCTGGAGACGGCGAACGGCATCTTCGTTATCGAAGTCTGTCATGGCGATCCATTTTTTCACTTCGTCCCCTTCCACATGGAGATAGCCCCATTTATCGCGATAAATGGTAAAGGGCTTTCGTTCCTTCATGGTAGTAACTTTGATTTCTTCCTGGGCCACAGGTTCTTCTTTGGGAGCGGCCTGGACAATTTCATAAACTCGGTACAAAACCTTTTTCAGATTTTCCCCCTGCACCGCGGAGATGGGATAAATCTCGAACGCATCGCCGTATTTTTCCTCCAAACGGCGGAGATTCTCTTGGGAATCTGGCAAGTCCATTTTATTGGCTGCGATGATACGGGGCTTTCGGCCCAATTCTTCCTTATACTTTTCCAACTCCCGGCTGACGATTTCAAAATCCTCCAAAGGATCCCTGCCCTCCTGACCAGACATGTCCAAAAGATGAATCATCACCTTAGTGCGTTCCAGGTGGCGCAGAAAATAATGGCCAAGTCCGGCGCCTTCATGAGCGTTTTCAATCAGGCCAGGCACGTCGGCAATACAGAAGGTTTGCTCATTGCCCAGATTGACAATACCCAAGTTCGGTTCCAAGGTAGTAAAGGGATAGTCGGCAATTTTCGGCTTCGCTGAAGAAACCCGAGAGATAAAGGTAGATTTCCCGGCATTGGGCATACCCACCAGCCCCACATCGGCCAAAACTTTTAATTCCAAGCGAATCCAAGCCTCCTGGCCGGGTTCACCTTTTTCCGCGATCATCGGCGCCTTGTCACGATTGGAAGCGAATCGGGCATTGCCGCGGCCGCCGCGGCCGCCGGTGACCACTTTAACTTTTTGACCGTCTTCCACCAAATCAGCAAAGATCTCCTCTTCGCCGTCAAAGCGAACAATGGTGCCTAAAGGAACATGAAGGTAAATATCCTTACCAGACTTGCCGATTTTATTGGAGCTTTGGCCATTTTCCCCTTTAGGCGCTTTGTAATGCTGTTTCATCTTAAAGTCCAGCAAAGTGCGAAGATTGTGATCCGCCACAAAGTAAATGCTGCCTCCACGTCCGCCGTCGCCACCGTTGGGCCCACCCTCAGGAACATATTTTTCCCGGCGGAACGCCACAATGCCGTTACCGCCATCTCCAGCCTTGAGAAAAATTTTCGCTCTATCGTAAAACATAAATCAACTCCATACACCTTTTTCCGACAATATATCGGGGAAATGAGGTTCTTTTTCAAAAAATAAGCCGGAGCATTGGCGGCTCCGGCTTACGTCCTTAGTTTGCTTTTCTTTCGGCGTAAATGCTGACTTGTTTTCTGGTATGACTTACAGTTTCAAAACTTACATAACCATCCATTTTTGCGAAGAGAGTATCATCTCCGCCAAGACCAACATTGTTACCGGGGTGGAATTTGGTACCCCGTTGTCTCACGATGATGCTGCCAGCAGTTACATACTGCCCGTCATGGCGTTTGAGACCAAGCATTTTAGGTTTGCTGTCGCGACCGTTTTTGGAACTACCGCCTGCTTTCTTATGTGCCATTGAAATCCCACCTCCTTATAAAGTAATATCTTTTACCAAAACTTCGGTATAGGGCTGACGATGACCGTTTTTGGTATGAATGTTCTTTTTGGGTTTGTAATGAACAACAGTGAGTTTTTTGTGTTTGCCTTGTGCAACAACTTCGCCCTTAACTTTTGCGCCTTCCACAATGGGAGCGCCAATTTTCAGACCGTTGTCGGTCATAACGGAAAGCACTTGTTCAAAAGT
Source organism: uncultured Peptococcaceae bacterium (assembly GCA_964637365.1). Lineage (GTDB taxonomy): Bacteria > Bacillota > Dehalobacteriia > UBA7702 > UBA7702 > Cryptoclostridium. The sequence continues at coordinate 83,020 of CAZWWH010000006.1, read as the reverse complement.
AACTTCAGCGCCTTCTTCCAAAGCCAATTTTTCGACTTTGATTTTGTCGCCTACAGCAACTTTATACTGTTTGCTGCCGGTTTCAATAATTGCGTACATTGATATACCTCCTGTTTATACTCGCTCTCTTCGGGGGGACGCAGCCACTTAAAGCCCATGAGATGCGGTTGAAACGAACATAATAATTATACTGGTTTTTTTGTGTTTTGTCAAGAAAAACGCAAAAAATATGAGAATAATAATTACCTGAGAAATCAACACACAACGATCATGATAATATCATAAAATAAAAAGGACCTAATGTAAAGGAGAATTTTATGGAAATCGCTGTACAATGGTTCCTTTATTTTTTTATTTACGCTGTGCTTGGTTGGGTGGCGGAGACTGTTTATTGCTCTGTCTTTCAGCACCGTTTTATGGAGCGTGGCTTTTTAAACGGCCCCTACTGTCCTATTTATGGTTTTGGAGCGATCGTGATTCTAATTGCACTGGAACCATGTCTCAATCATCCTGCCGCAATATTTCTTTTAGGTATGCTCCTTACCAGCTTATTGGAATATATCACAAGCGTGATTATGGAAAAACTTTTCCATATGCGGTGGTGGGATTACTCCGCTCATAGATTTAACATCCACGGTCGGGTTTGTCTGCTGAACTCCACGATGTTCGGCCTCATGTGCTTATTGTTGACCATGGTTATTCATCCCTTCGTGACAGAGATCTTAGAGCGCATTCCCTTTTTGTGGAGGGAAATCGCGGCTGCCATATTGCTTGGGGCTATGGCGGTTGATACGACATTCTCCGTGCGTGCCACTTTACAGTTGGGGCACCACCTGGAGCAGTTAAAAGAGACCGAAGAAAAGTTGCGGCAGGGACTCAGCGAATTCAAAGACGAAACCGAGGAACGGTTCCAGCTTTGGAAGTCGGAGCAGCAATCCAAGGCAGAAAGAACGAAATCCGAGCTGATTTCCTCTTTGGATGAAACCAAAGACAAGATGCGCGGTTACGCCGACGATTTGGAAACGCATCTAGAAAGTCAGAAAAAACAGTTCGAGCAGTGGAATGAAGAGCAATTAAAACGGTTAAAAACAGCTTTCGCCTCCCTGAAAAAACCCCAAAACCGTCAGGAACGCCGTTTACTCCGTTCCTTCCCCCATTTGGAATCGAAAAACCACAAAAAATTGCTGAACGAACTTAGAGCGGAACTGGAAAAGCATAAAAAACATTCATAAAAAATGGGAGCATTCAAATGCTCCCATTTTTTATTACTTCATCAATCATTTCAGGCTGCGGCTGCCGGGTTTATAGGGTTCCGATTCTCCGGCTTTGCACATGGGGCAGTCACAAGCTTCATAGCTAACCACTTCCATGGAAAGGACGGGACAAAGTTTCACACCAAGGTCTACCTTGCCATTGCTGCGGTCAACGAGCACGCCTACGCCCACGACTTCACCGCCTTGTTCTTTAACGATATCAATAACTTCCTGAACAGAACCGCCGGTGGTGACAACGTCTTCCACGACAAGAACCTTCTGTCCCTTTTCCACGGAGAAATTTCTGCGCAATGTCATTTTGCCGTTTTCACGTTCGGCAAAAATATTGGGTACGCCGAGCTGACGGGCAACTTCATATGCCACCAAAATGCCGCCCATGGCAGGCCCTACCACCAAGTCCACATCGGCGTCTTTATATTCATCGGCAATAACTTTGCAAAGCTTTTCTGTGTATTCTGGGAAGCGGAGTACCTGAGCGCACTGCATATAGCGGTCGGAGTGACGACCGCTGGTGAGCAGGAAATGACCTTCCAACAAAGCGTTGGATTTCTTAAAAATTTCTAAAATTTCATTTTGATCCATGGTTCAATATCTCCTTTTTATACAAATTTCAAGGGAACTTAAGCGTTCAAAGATTTGATTTCTTCCACAATATCCCTTACCGCCGCCAAGCGATCCGGGGCTTTGGTAATGGGACGACCGATCACTAGATAATCAGCGCCGTCACGAACCGCCTCGCCGGGAGTTTTCACACGTTTCTGATCCCCCAAGGCAGCGTCACGGGGACGAATGCCGGGGGTAACAATGAGGAAGTCAGGGCCGCAGGCTTCACGAATCATTTCAATTTCCAAAGGAGATGCCACCACACCGTCCATACCTGCTTCTTTGGCCATTTTGGCCAGTGCCACCACCTGATCGCCGATGGCACGGCTGACACCAACTTCATTTTGTAATTCTTCTCCACTCATACTGGTCAAAACAGTCACAGCGATAAAGAGAGGTTTTTCCACGCCAAGCTTTTCCGCTTCTTCTTTCAAAGCTTTGGCGGCTTCGGCCATCATGGTGTAACCGCCGCTGGCATGAACATTAAACATGAACACGCCGAGATTCGCCACAGTGCGCGCCGCAGATGCCACGGTGTTGGGGATGTCATGAAATTTCAGATCCAGAAATACCTTACCGTTCCGTTTGGCGACCTCTTCCAAAATGCTGGGGCCAACGGCGTTATAAAGCTGCATACCAATTTTATATGCTCCCACAGCGTCGCCCAATTCGTCAACAATGGCCAGGGCATCCTCTTTGGTAGGGACATCCAATGCCACAATGATTTTATCCTTCATGGTGATTCTCCTTATCATTAATATTATCCATCATGACCGCCAAGCCAATCCGATGATATCCTTAACATCCTCATACCCATTATCAATGAGATACTGCTCAATGCCTGCCGCCACCTGCATGGTGGCATCAGGCTCCAGAAAATTACCGGTTCCCACGGAAACCGCTGTGGCACCGGCCAACAAGAATTCCACAGCATCCTGCCAGCAGACAATGCCGCCTTGGCCGATAATGGGAAGATCCACGGCCTGGGATACCTGATAGACCATACGCAGTGCCACAGGCTTAATGGCGGGGCCGGAAAGTCCGCCCATAATATTGCCCAACACGGGACGTTTTTTCTTGATATCAATGGCCATGCCCAACAGGGTGTTGATGAGGGAAAGGCCGTCAGCACCCGCTTTTTGTGCCACCTTTGCCATCTCCACAATATCGGTGACATTGGGAGAAAGCTTGGCAAAAATAGGCTTGGTAGTATTTTTTCTCACATTATGAATGGCCTCATAGGCCGTCTGAGGATTGGTGCCAAAGGCCATGCCCCCGTTTTTTACATTGGGGCAGGAAATATTAATTTCCAAAGCCGCCACATCTTCTTCCCCATCAAGAATTGAGGTGATTTCACCGTAATCCTCCACGCTGCTGCCGGCGATGTTAACGATGATGGGGGTGCCGTATTTCGACACCTGGGGCAAAATATATTTGATGAATCCATCAACGCCGGGATTTTCCAAGCCAATGGAATTGAGCACACCGGCGGGAGTTTCGGCAATACGAGGCGAAGCGTTGCCAGGACGGGGTTCCAAGGTAGTCCCCTTCACGGTAACGGCCCCCAGCTTCGTGAGATCCACATAGTCCTTCATTTCCAGTCCCGAACCGAAGGTTCCGGAACCGGTAGTGACGGGATTCTTCATGCGTAGTCCACCCAAAGTCACCGCGGTATTCACATTAGTCATAACTCAATTCCCCCAATCTGAACACAGGGCCTGCCTGGCAAACCTTGCGATTTCTGCCATCCCGCCCTCGGACAGAGCAGGAAAGGCAGAGGCCGAGACCACAGCCCATGTGGGCCTCTGTGGAAATTTCTCCTTTGACGCCGTATTGAGCCGCCATGGTTTCAATGGCCCGGAGCATGGGAATGGGACCGCAGGTATAAAGGTAATCACAGGAGCCGCTTTTTAACTCTTCCTCCAAGACAGCAGTCACGAATCCTTTAACGCCCAGGGAACCATCCTCGGTGGCGATTTTGCAGGTGGCACCAATATCCTTATAAAGATTCAATGCCACAATGCTTTCTTTGGAGCGTGCTCCCAAGATAAGAGTAACTTCTTTGCCCTTTGCCCGCAATGCTCTGACCAGGGGGTAAAGCGGTGCTGAACCGATGCCGCCGCCGATAACCACGGCTCGTTCTCCTTCAAAATCCAGAGAAAAGCCGCGTCCCAGGGGGCCTAAAAGATTGATATCCTTTCCAGGTTCCATCTTCGTCATCATTTCCGTGCCTTTCCCCACAACGAGATAAAGAAATGCGATGGTGCCACTTTCACTGTCAATACCGTGGAGACTGATGGGACGGCGGAGCAGGGGTTCTACGCGGTCGTGAAGCCGTACATTGACAAATTGACCGGGCACGGCAAGAGTCGCGATTTCCGGCGCAGAAATTTCCATGCGCCAAATATCCTGACCCACATTTTCATTGGTAAGGATTGTTCCATGTTCTACCATACGATCACTCCTTTACCACACCGTTTTCCATTTTGACATCACCGTCTACTATTGTCAAAATCGGCCAACCTTTTAAGGTTTCCCCCTCGTAAGGGGTATTCTTCCCTTTGGAATAGAAGTTTTCGCCGGAAACAGTTTTTTCCAAGGATTCATCAATGACCACGATATCGGCGGGCGCCCCCTCCGCCAGAGTACCGCCGGGCAGATTCATGATTTCCGCAGGGCGGGTGCTCATGACGCGAATCATTTCCATGGGCGTGAATTTCCCAGTCAATACAAGGTGATGCCACATCAGGGGCAGGGCTGTTTCAAAACCGCTGATGCCGTTGGCAGCGAAATGGAACTCAATGACTTTATCCTCAACAGTGTGGGGAGCATGGTCTGTGGCTACACAGTCGATAATGCCCTCTTTCAACCCCTGAATCAAAGCATCTACGTCAGATTGTTCTCGCAGGGGGGGATTGACTTTGGTATTGGTGTTATATGTTTTTACCGCTTCGTCGGTTAAGGTCAAATGGTGGGGAGTTACCTCAGCGGTAACATTCAGTCCTTCTTTTTTGGCTTTGCGAATCATTTCCACGCCGTTGGCGGTACTGACATGGGCCACATGGAGATGGGCCTTGGTCTGGCGGGCCAAAATAATATCACGGGCGATCATGGTTTCCTCGGCAGCCCGAGGAATTCCCCGAAGCCCCAGCACCGTGGACATATAACCTTCGTGCATATCGCCTTCATCTACCAAATCCAAATCCTCTTCGTGGGCGATGATGGGCAAATCAAAAATCAAACTGTATTCCAAGGCCAGACGCATGATGCGGCTGCTGGACACGGGGCGTCCATCATCGGAAAAGGCCGCAGCGCCGGCTTCCACCATGGAAGCCATTTCCGCCAGTTCCTTCCCTTGGCTGCCTTTGGTAATGGCGCCGATGGGATAAACATGGACATGGCCTTCCTGCTCCCCTTTGGTTTTCACATAAGTCATGGCGGCGGGATTATCTGCCACGGGATGGGTGTTGGGCATGGGCATCACAGAAGTAAACCCCCCTGCCGCCGCGGCCATAGTACCGGTAGCAATGGTTTCTTTCCGTTCAAATCCGGGTTCCCGTAAATGGCAATGGATATCAATAAGACCGGGGGCCACGATTTTCCCGCTGACGTCGATCATTTCAGCATCAGCGGCGTCAATGGCTTCTCCCACAGAGGCGATGACGCCGTTTTCAATCAGCACATCGCCGACCATATCTCTATTTGCGGCAGGGTCAATGACACGACCGCCTTTCAATAACACTTTACTCATCTTGACCACCTCCCGACATCAGATAGAGCAGCGCCATCCGGCAGGCGACACCGTTAGTCACCTGTTCCTCCACAGTGCATTGCGCAGAGTCCGCCACGGCTGTGGGAATCTCAATGGTACGGTTCATGGGGCCGGGATGGAGTACCAACAGGTCACTCTTGGCCCGTTTCAACCGTTCTTCGGTCATGGCGTAGCAATGGGCATATTCCTCAATGGAGGGGAATAACCCCTTTTGCTGGCGTTCCAACTGAATGCGAAGGACATTGATTACATCGGAGCCCTCCAGGGCTTCATCAATATCATAATAAACTTTGGCGCCCATTTGTTCGATATCTGTAGGCATCAACGTCGGCGGACCGCAGACGCGAACATTGGCGCCAAGCTTGGTCAACCCCCAGATATTAGAGCGCGCCACACGGCTGTGGAGAATATCGCCGAGGATAGTCACGGTAAGACCTTTGATTTTCCCCTTCCGCTCCCGGATGGTAAAGAGGTCCAGCAGAGCCTGGGTGGGATGGGCGTGGGTACCGTCGCCGGCGTTGATGACACGAGCTTTCACCGCTTCCCCTAGGAGCTTCGGCGCGCCGGACATATTGTGCCGAATGATGATAATGTCAGTGCCCATGGCGTCCAGAGTGCGGCCGGTATCCTGGAGGCTTTCCCCTTTTGCCACACTGGAAGCGGATGCCGAAATATTACAGGTTCCGGCGCTCAAATATTTGGCAGCCAGTTCAAAGGATAATCTTGTTCTGGTACTGTTTTCGTAAAACAACGTGGCAACTGTTTTCCCACGGAGAGCGGGAACGGTTTTGATTTTTCGATTCAATACATCCTTCATGGGTTTCGCGGTGTCGAGAATCTCAAGAATTTCCTCAGCAGTGAGAAACTCCAGGTCGATGAGGTCTTTGGTCGGTAAAGCCACGGTGTCACCTCCTAGTCAATATATTCTTCCAAAACAACGGCATCGTCGCCGTCATGCTCTTTTAAACGGACCTCCACAGTTTCCAAATGGGAGGTGGGGATATTTTTCCCCACATAATCAGCGCGCACCGGCAGCTCGCGATGCCCACGGTCTACCAGCACCGCCAAGCGGATAAAAGAAGGACGCCCCAAATCAAATACGGCATCAAGAGCCGCACGAATGGTACGTCCCGTATATAACACATCGTCCACCAGAACGACCTTCTTCCCGGTAAGGTCAAAAGGAACCTGGCTTTCCCGCACGATGGGATTCGCACCCATGGCGGCAATATCATCACGATAAAGGGTAATATCGAGGATACCCACGTCAACTTTGGCACCTTCAAATTCCTCGATAATTTTGGCCAGCCGCTCCGCCAAAAATACGCCGCGGGTACGGATACCGATGAGCACAAGATCTTCACTGCCGTGGTTTTTTTCCAGAATTTCGTGGGCGATTCTGGTAAGGCCACGTTTGATATCCATGGAGGACATCACTTCGGACTTGACTCGTTTTTGTCTTGCCATAAAATGTCACGACCTTTCCCGTATTTCCTCATAAAAAATGCCTTGTCCCCAAGGACAAGGCGCGCATACAAAACCATCAACGGCATAGGCAAAAAATCCCGCGTCACCATTGACTTTTCGGTTCTGGAACGGATAGAATTCATAAAATCCATTTATTTTACAGGACTTTTCCCATAAAAAAAGTACGCCTTCGTGCCTCACGGGACACATTAAAGGAAACACTAATTTTTCTTATTATAGCCCAATTACCATGTGAATTCAATGGTTTTTTCGCAATTCTTTTAAAATATTTTGGATTTCCTCCGGAGGCTCCGAGGAAAATTCCATATATTTCCTGGTGCTTGGATGGACAAAGCCAATCTCACCGGCATGGAGGGCTTGGCCCATGAGATGAAAGGGATTTTTATCCCCTTTGCCATAAAGGGGGTCTCCCAACAGCGGATGGCCAATGTACTTCATATGCACACGAATTTGGTGGGTGCGGCCTGTTTCCAGCTTCGCCTCAATCAAAGTATAATCCGGTGTAAAATCCGAAAATCGCTCCATAACTCGATAGTGGGTCACGGCGGGCTTGGAATTTTTCTCCGTCACCGCCCGTTTTTTGCGGTCTACGGGATGGCGGCCAATGGGACAATCCACAATTCCTCTGGGTTCCGCTACGGAGCCACAGACAATGGCCTGATATACACGGTGAATAGAATGCTCCTTTAGCTGCTCCGCTAGGCTTACATGGGCTTTATCATTTTTCGCCACCAGCAAAAGCCCAGAAGTATCTTTGTCGATACGGTGGACGATGCCGGGACGAATCACACCGTTGATGCCGGAAAGGTCGTCACAATGGGCCAATAATGCGTTCACCAGGGTATGATCCTCATTTCCCGGAGCGGGATGTACCACCATGCCTCGGGGCTTGTTTACCACGATCACATCATGGTCCTCATAAACGATATCCAGAGGAATTTCCGCCGCTTTGATTTCCAAAGGAATGTCCTCAGGAATCTCCAAGGCAATCTCATCACCTTGTGAAAGAGCGTAACCTGCTTTGACTTTTTTTCCGTTGACTGTGATATTCCCTTCCTTAATCAAGGCGGTCACACGGCTGCGGGATAAATCTTCATACTGATTTTTTAGATAAACATCGAGGCGAAGCGCTTCGTTCGACGAATAGGTCAATTTTGTCATGGTCTTGATTCCTTATACTTTATGGTGATTCTTGGCGGCCTCTTTCGGAGAATCGGAATCCCCTTCTTTGAAAATTTGGAGGGCCAGGAGCGCTACGCCAACGCAAACGGCAATATCCGCTATATTAAAAACAGGGAAATAGGTGAAATCAATGAAATCCACCACAAACCCGCGGAACACGCGGTCAATCAGATTTCCTACCGCTCCACCGATGACAATGGATAACGCCAAATGATAATTCCGCAAAATTGGCTTGTTCCAAAAAATCAGCGCCAGTACGATGAGAATGACAGTGATGACGGAAACCACCGTAAAGAACCAGGAGGCATTATGAAAAAGGCTGAACGCCGCCCCAGTATTTTGAATATAGGTCAATTTCAAGATTCCCACCAGAGGGATGCTCTGCCCCAAAGCCATTGTAGTTAAAATTACATATTTGGTTAGCTGATCCAGGGCCACCAGGGCAAGAATAATGATAAAATATTGCATTGTCTCGTTCCTTCATTCAATTATGTATTATGGTTTCAAAGCCCTGCTGTTTTCTACCAAGTCAAGGATCTGCGCAATAAAATCACTGATGCCCGGTAGATTCCACATAACAATTTCTTGTAAAACAAGGAAAACCCCTGCGCCCAACAGTGAAAAGCCAATGGCCATTCCAATACCGCGGGCAATGCCGCCGATGACATTGATGCGAATCCAATGACTGGGGCGCTCAATCAGGGCCACATATTCATTGAGTCGGGAATGCTCTAAATAAGCTGCCACTTTTTCAATGGCCCACCACTGACGTTCCGACACAACCTCCTGATGCTCCCGCTCCTTTTGCTTCTGCTGTTTTTCCAGGCGTTCGGCGACATTCGCTTCAATCAGAGCGTTTAGCTCTTCTTCAGTAAGTTCAGTAACGGGGGATTCGTTTCGGCCCGTTTTGTCACAATGCCGCACCAATTTATATCGTTTCTCCAATCTGTCACGCTTCTTTCTTCATACAGGCGTCGATGGTATGTTTCACCAAAACGGCGGAAGTAATACTACCAACGCCGCCGGGAGCGGGACTAATAGCCGCCGCCAAAGGCTCCACGGAATCATAATCCACATCACCACAGTAAATACCATCGACTTCATGTATCCCCACATCAATGACGATTTGTCCTGGCGACACAAAATCACGGTTCACAAAACGCGGTTTTCCCAAAGCAGCCACAAGGATCTGGCTTTCTCCGGTTTTTTTTCGCAGATCTTTCGTACGGGAGTGACAAAGAGTAATGGTGGCATTTTCCTTCAACAACAGCATTGACAAAGGTTTTCCCACCACCAAAGAACGACCAATGATAGTGACGTCCTTGCCTTCAAGAGAAACACCGTAATAATGGAGCATCTCCATAACAGCCTGAGGCGTGCAGGGCGGGAAAGCGTTATCACTGCCGCAGTAAACACCGCATGCGCTTTGGGGGGAAAGACAGTCAATATCCTTTTCTGTGGGAATCATCTCCCGTACTCTGGCTTCGGAAATATGGCGGGGCAGCGGGAAAAAAACCAGGATTCCCTGGAGATCATCCATTGTCACGATTTTGGAAAGTTCATTGCAGAAGCCCTCTTCCGAGATGTTATCAGCAAAAGGGAACACTTTCATGGCGACGCCGCCTTTTTTACAGGCTCGTGCAATGCCTTTTTCGTATAGAAGATCATCGCTGCGGGCACCGACACGAACAATGCCCAGTTTTGGGGTAATGCCCCGGCGCCGCAAGGCTTCGGAGTTATTTGCAGCGGTTTTCAAAATACTATCAGCGACAGGTTTTCCTCTCCAACAATGCTCCATTGCTAATTTCCTCATTTCATCAAATTGCTATGCAAATAGCTGGACGCTGGGCATACTTTACCGATTTCTTTTATAATATTCGACGTTCGCAAAAAAAATCCCCCCGCAAAGGGGGAATTTCTCACATTTTTTTGTCTTCCATAAATTTTTCAAATTCGCCTTTGGGAACAATGTATTGTCTTCCCACTTTCACGGCTGGCAATTTTCCCGATTTAATTAGGTCCATGACAAAAGCATAGCTCAAAGGGATACGCCCCATGATGTCCTGAATGGAATAACCTTCGATACCCCATTTTTCCGCCGCCTTGGCGACATATTCGCTCATTTCGTCTTTGGCGATGAAATACTTTCTGCCCACACGATAGGCAGGTAAAACGCCTTTGTCAATATCGCGCTTCACAATTCCATAACTGGTCCCGCAACGACTGGCCACATCTTTGAGTGTAAAGTATTCTTTATCGGCTTCATCCATATCCCGAAACGACCTCCTTTTCCGTTTTTTGTTATCCACATTATACGCACTTTCTCGTTCTTTTATACATATATAATCATTCTTTACTTTTCTTTTTGAAAAAACGGAACAGGATAAAAATATCATTACTCTTCCACAGCAGCGGCCAGCAACAAATTGGTACTACGTGCATATCCCAAAGGAGAGCCGGCAGTAATCATCACCAAATCACCACCTTGGACATAGCCTTTTTCTTTGGCAATCGCCATGGCGCCCCGCACTGTTTCATCGGTGCCCGCTGCTTCGGGCTGATAAAAACAGTCAATTCCCCATGTCAATGCAAGACGGCGGCAAATCTCTTGATGAGGGGAGGTGGCGATCATAGGAACGCCGGGACGGAACCTGGCCACAAGCCGTGCGGTCTCACCGCTGTTGGTGGGAATTACGATGGCTTTAGCACCCAAAGAGGAGGCCATCTGCACGGCCGAACGCCCAATGGCTTCCGTTACATCATCATCAACGTCGTCAATACGAAGGAACTCCTTGGTATCCAAGGTGTTTTCCACAATAGCAGCAATTTCCGCCATGGTACGAACTGCCGCTATGGGGAATTTCCCGGCAGCGGATTCTCCCGATAACATTACAGCATCGGTTCCGTCCCAAATAGCGTTGGCAACGTCGTTGACTTCAGCCCTGGTAGGGCGGGGATTTTGCGTCATAGATTCCAACATCTGGGTAGCGGTAATCACAGGCTTTCCGTAATAATTGCAGAGGCGAATCATCTTTTTCTGCATCAGAGGTACTTCCGCCAAGGGAATTTCTACCCCTAAATCGCCACGGGCCACCATAATGCCATCGGCTACCTGTAAAATTTCCTCTAAATGGTCAATACCGGAGCGACTCTCGATTTTGGCAATGACGGGAATATCCGTCTGCCGCTCTTGCAAAAAGGCTTTGATTTCCCGTACATGGTCGGCATTGCGCACGAAAGAAGCGGCAATAAAATCCACTCGCTGCTGAATACCGAAGATAATATCCTCTTTATCCTTTTCCGTAATGGCGGGAAGTCCTACCTCTTGTTCCGGGATATTGATTCCCTTACGGGATTTGACGATGCCGCTGTTCTCGGCACGGCAGAAAACGTCATCTCCTTCGAGAGATATCACCATAAAGGAAAGATTGCCGTCATCCACTAAGATACGGCTGCCCACGGAAACATCTCGAGCGATATTTTTATAGGTAATAGGAATTACATCAACAGCTTCACACTCTGAAGCGGTAAAACGGTAGGTTCCCCCCACAAGGATTTCAATAGGCTGCGGAATTTCCTTCACACGAATCTCCGGTCCTTTGGTATCCAGCATAATGGCCACGTTTTTAACGGTAACCTGAGCCGCGGCGCGGATTTTACGAATTCTTTCTTGATGTTCGGCATGACTGCCATGTGAAAAATTCAAACGTGCCACATTGAGTCCCGCCCGCATCATTTCCATCAGTACTGCTTCATTATCGGAAGACGGCCCAATGGTAGCGACAATTTTTGTTTTCATAATACCACACTTTCTTCTCTCAATTTTGAGAGGATAGACCCTACGTTTTAGAAAAGCCACAAAGACTGTGGAGAAAGGCTAACTCGTATCGAATATGTGCCATTGGACATGCCGCAAGCTTCATTCAAAACAGTCTCTTTCTATAAACCTTTCTCAACAGCCTCTGAGTCTTTTGAAATCATGTCTAAATTTACGATATATCATTTTGCTTCAATCAAAATAATCATTTTCGTTACAAAAATAAATTTATTTATTTTCTTTTTGATCTGCGTATTTGGCCTTAATTTTTTGCTCTACAAAATCTGGAACCAGTCCCGAGATATCGCCACCAAACTGGGCCACGTTTTTAATCATGCTGGAGCTGATAAAGGAATTGGCCTGACTGGTCATGAGAAACACCGTCTCCACTTCAGGATTAAGTTTTTTATTCATAAGACCGATCTGCATCTCATATTCAAAGTCCGAGATGGCGCGAAGTCCACGCACCACAGCTTTGGCGTTCTTTTCCCTGCAAAAGTCCATCAGAAGACCGCTGAACACCTCTACCTCAACATTTTCCAAAGAAGACGTAACCTGTTCCATAATTTCCAAACGCTCTTCCGTCGAAAACAGAACATTCTTATAATTATCTTTGGCAATGCCGATGATGACCTTATCAAAAAGCTTTGATGCCCGTTGGATAACATCGAGATGTCCATTGGTTACAGGATCAAAGGTACCGGGACAAATACAAATACACATTGTTACTCCTCAACTCTCAAGAACTTTTACAAACACATTTTTTTTGCCCAATAGAGATTCCAGTCGGGATAGCATCTCATCATCACCAGAAACAGTCAGACCGAATTTTTTCGCCATACCGCTGGATTTGTTGTAACCAAAAGCGGAATGGGGACCGGGATGGCAGGCCAAAATTTTTCGAACCTCCAATTCCTCCATCTTACCCTGTTCCCCGGGATCGATATTAAGATAAATGCGTTTAATCAAGGTTTTTTCCACATCGGGCAATACCACGCCCAAAGACTCATTTTCTTCCCTGGATGGCAGGGAAGCTTCCTCTTCGGCAGTGTCGGGGCATTCCGGCAAACTGAGTCCCCCAGCATCATAAAGATCCACATCCTCGTTGGAGCAAATGTTGACGCCTCCGCCACGAGTCGTGGGAACGCCCAAAGCCTGGATCATTTTCAGCCCGGCAATATCATTGGCATTAAAATTTACCTTGCCATCTTCGTTTCTCACCATACCCCGCATGACCAAAATGGAGTCTTCTTCTAAATGACTGCGTACCTGTTCAAAAACACGGGCAAAAACGAAGCAATGTACCTTGCCTGTTAAATCCTCAAAATCAAACATGGCAAAGCGTTGACCGGATTTATTGCTTTTGACCTTTAAATGCGTCAACATACCGGCAATGCAAACCTCTTTTTTATCCCCCAGAGAGGGCAAATCCTCAATGTGAGTCAGTTGGTAATCCTTCCAATAGGAGGTATAGCCGTCGAGGATATGTCCGGTAAGGAAAAGCCCCAACATATCCTTTTCCATTTTCAGCATTTCCTCTCGGGAGAACGGCTTCAAGCCCTGCACTTCGGGGAATTGCTCCTCCTCGGTTTCTTCCTCCATGCCAAAATCGAAAAGACTCATTTGGCCGGCTTCCCGATCCTTTCGGGAGCTTTCTGCCATGGACATACATTTGTCCACGATCGCCATGAGCTGTGCGCGGTGCATATCCATAGAATCGAAAGCGCCGGCTTGAATCAAGCTCTCCAGCATACGGCTGTTAACGGTAACTCTCTCGCAAAAGTCCAGCAAAGAGGTGAAAGGGCCATTGGCATCGCGTTCCTCCACAATATTTTGCGCGGGACTGCGGCCCACGTTTTTCACTGCCGCCAAACCGAAACGGATGTTACCGCCATTGACAACGGTAAAGTCCAGACGGCTTTCGTTAATATCCGGAGGCAAAATTTCCATATCCAAACGGCGGCATTCCTCAATATAAGCTGTGAGCTTATCGGTTTTATCCATTAAGCTGGTAAGAAGCGCCGCAGAGTATTCCGCGGGATAATTGGCCTTGAGATACGCCGTTTGATAGGACACCACGGCATAAGCCACAGAATGGCTTTTATTGAAGCCGTAGCCCGCGAATTTCTCCATCAGGTCAAAAATTTTCGTGGCGATTTTTTCATCCACGCCGTTTTTCACGGCGCCTTCCACGAAGTCAGTGCGGAAACCCGCGATTACCTCGGGCTTCTTTTTCCCCATGGCTTTTCGGAGATAGTCGGCCTGTCCCAAAGAGAAGCCTGCCATTTTTTGGGCAATAATCATAACCTGTTCCTGATAAAGAATGACACCGTAGGTCTCTCTTAAAATCGGCTCCAAGATGGGGTGATCGTAAACAATGGGAGTGCGACCGTGTTTTCGCTCAGTAAAGTCCTTGACCATGCCGCTTTCAATGGGGCCGGGACGGTAAAGGGCGACCAGCGCCGTAATTTCCGCAATATTCTCCGGTACCAGGTTGCGCATAACCTGCTGCATCCCATCGCTTTCTAACTGAAACACGCCGTTGCCCTCGCCTCTGCCCAGCATATCGTAGGTTTTTTTATCGTCCATTGGGATGGCGGAAATATCCAAATCAAAGCCTTGAGTGGCTTTGATATTGGCAATGGCATCACGAATGACCGTGAGGTTTCTGAGGCCCAGAAGATCCATTTTCAGAAGGCCCATTTCCTCCACGGTTTCCTTGGCGTACTGGGTAGCCAGGTCCGCCAAGCCTCCGTCATCGGTTTTCTGAACCGGCAGATAATTGGAAACCGTATCGGGAGCGATGACCAAGGCTGCGGCGTGGAGACCGTGATGACGGGGCATCCCTTCGATTTTCATGGCGCTGTCGATGAGACGGCGCACCGGCGGTTCATTATCGTACATGGCCTTGAGATCTGGATTTTCCTTCAAGGCCTTTTCAATGGTCATGCCCAGGTCATCGGGAATCTGCTTGGCCACACGTTCCACTTCTTTGTAAGGCATATCAAAAACACGGCCCACGTCCTTCACCGCCAGCTTGGCTTTCATGGTACCGAAGGTGATGATTTGCGCCACACGGTCGTGGCCGTACCGTTCCGCCAGGTATTGGAACACCTCGCCGCGGCGCTCAATGCAGAAGTCCGTATCAATATCTGGCATGGTCACACGGGAGGGATTGAGGAAACGCTCAAAAAGCAAATCATATTGCAGAGGGTCAATGTCGGTAATACCCAAAGCATAGGCCACGATGCTGCCAGCCGCAGAACCACGGCCGGGACCAACCATGATGCCATGCTCCTTGGCATAGTTGATCATATCCCAAACGATCAGGAAGTAGCTGGGGAAATCCATTTTAATGATAACGCTGAGCTCGTATTCCAGCCGTTCCTTCACTTCCGGCGTGATTTCCTTATAGCGGCGTTTGATGCCGTCATCACAGAGCTTTCTGAGATAGCTCAATACTGTATAGCCCTCGGGCACAGGAAATTCCGGCAGATAATAGGGCGGCGCGAAGTGAAATTCCACATTGCATTTGTCGGCAATGACGGCAGTGTTGGCGATGGCCTCGGGATAATCCCGAAATACCTCTTCCATTTCCTCCCCGGTTTTGAAATAGAACTGATCCGTCTCAAAACGCATACGATCGGGATCATCCAGGGTTTTTCCCATCTGGATACAAAGTAAAATATCATGATACTGGTAGTCCTCACGGTCAATGAAATGAACGTCGTTCGTGGCCACCAAAGGGATATTCAATTCTTTGGACAAGGCGGCAATGCGGCGGTTCAGAGCGGGCTCAATATCAAGCCCCTGGTCCTGAATTTCCAGATAATAGTTGCCTTCGCCAAAAATCTCCAAATGCTCCAAGGCAATGGCTTTGGCTTTTTCGTAATCGTCCTCCTGAAAGGCCCGGGGAATTTCCCCAGCGAGACAAGCCGACAGGGCAATCACGCCTTCGTGATATTCACGAAGCAGCTCCTTGTCGACTCTAGGCTTGTAGTAAAATCCTTCGGAAGATGCCTTCGATACCATGGTGCAAAGATTTTTATAGCCCATTTCATTTTTAGCCAAAAGTACCAGATGGTAGCTTTTTTTATCTTTGGCGGGATCCTTATCAAAACGAGAACGGGGCGCCACATATACCTCGCAACCAATAATGGCTTTGATGCCTGCCTTCTGACAGGCTTTATAGAAATCCACAGCGCCATACATCACCCCATGATCCGTAATGGCGCAGGCAGTCATACCGCAATCCTTGGCTTTTTTCACCATACGGTCAATGCGGGCAAAACCGTCCAAAAGGCTGTATTCGCTGTGATTGTGAAGATGAACAAAATTACTCATAGAAACCTCCGACCCTATTATACAATATCACGCCGCAACTTTCCATAAACTCACAAAAATTCACCAAAATTTCCAAATTTATCACGAGATAATTTCTGTATAAAAATGTTACCCATATTGGAATTTTCCAATATGGGTAACATGCAATCGTTTACATTATTTACGGCGGGAAAGAATTTCCTTACCAATATCGTCCCAAGTGAGGCCTTGTTCGTAGAGAAGAACGGAAACGTGATAAATCAAATCAGCAGTTTCATAGGTCAGTTCCTCATGGGAACGGTTTTTGGCGGCAATGACCACTTCCGTAGATTCTTCGCCCACCTTTTTGCAGATTTTATCGACGCCTTTTTCCAACAGATAATTGGTGTAGGAGCCTTCCACAGGATTTTCCCCCCGCTCCTTGATGATACCGTATTCCAATGCCATACCCCGAGCAATGGAGGTATTCTCTTCCGCCTCTACCCATTGGCCATCTTTGAATTCACGGTAAAAACAACTTTTGTTGCCAGTGTGGCAGGCGGCGCCCTCCTGCTCAATTTCCAAAAGGATGGTATCGCCGTCGCAATCCAGCTTCATGGCTTTGACCTTTTGAAGATGACCACTGGTTTCTCCCTTTTTCCACAGCTCCTGACGGCTGCGGCTGAAATAATGGGCATAGCCCGTTTCCACGGTTTTCCGTAGAGATTCCTCATTCATATAGGCCAGCATCACTACTTGGCCGCTGATGTTGTCATAGGCCACAGCGGGAACGAGACCATGATGATTAAATTTAACTTCACTTACAAAATCGCTCATTTTCTATCCACCCAATCAAAATAAATTTTCCAATTTTACATCGCCGGTATAAATGGCCTTGCCGATAATGGCTCCGCCGACACCGGTTCGCTTCAAATCTTCAATATCACTTTCCCTAGTAACACCGCCGGAAGCGATGACCGTAGCGGGGACGGCTTCTGCCATGGCCTGCATGGCCTCTAAGTTAGGGCCAATCAGCATTCCGTCACGGGAAATATCCGTATAAATAATGGTGGCAACACCAAGATCCGAAACGGTTTTGGCGAATTCCAACGCCTTTAAAGCGCTTTTTTCCTCCCAGCCTTCAATGGCCACCATGCCGTCTTTGGCATCGATGCCCACGGCGATATTCTTGCCGTATTTTTGGGCGGCCTCCTCTACCAAATCACGGTTGCGTACGGCAGAGGTGCCTAAAATGACGCGGTCAAGACCCGCATCCAGATACATTTCAATATCCGCCATGGTGCGGATACCTCCGCCCACTTCGGCAAAAAGCCCCGTCTCTTTTTTCACCGCCCCAATGATTTTATGATTAACAGGATGGCCCTCTTTGGCGCCGTCGAGATCTACCAAATGGATAGAGTCGGCGCCGATGGTTTTGAATTCCTTGGCTTTAGCCACAGGATCCGGGGCAAAAACCGTTTTTTGAGCGTAATCCCCTTGAACCAGACGGACACACTGGCCGTCAATCATGTCAATGGCGGGTAGTATTTGAAATTGTTTCATTCCAACACTCCTTTGGTAGAAAGGACGATATCGCCCTCAATGGTTGCGGCAGCCTTGAAAGCATGGGCAAAAGCCTTAAACATTCCCTCGGCCATATGGTGGTTATTCTTGCCATAGCGCAAATTAAGATGGAGATTCATTTCCCCGTTAAAGGCCACGGCGCGGAAAAATTCCTCCACCATTTCCAGAGGAAAGGTTCCTGCCATCTCAGCGGTAAATTTCCCGTTGAACACAAGATAGCTGCGGCCGGACAAATCAATCGCAGCCTCAACCAAGGTTTCGTCCATAGGAATCAGAGCGCTGCCGTAGCGCCGAATGCCCACTTTATCCCCAAGGGCATCCTTCAGGCAACGGCCCAAGGCAATGCCGGTATCTTCAATGGTATGATGTCCATCCACATCCAAGTCGCCTTTGATATCGGCGTAAAGGTCAATACCGCTGTGCTTGGCAAACAGCGTTAGCATGTGGTCAAAAAAGCCTATGCCCGTGTTGATTTCACCGACGCCTTCTCCGTCGAGGTTAAGACGGATTTCCACCGAGGTTTCATTCGTTTTTCGTACAATCGCCGCTGTTCTCATTGACTCACCTCACGAGATATATTCTTCCACGGCATCGAGAAACCTGCGCATGTCACTGCGGCTGCCGATGGTGACACGGAGATAATCGCCGATCCGCGGCGCTTTGAAATGCCGTACGATAATTCCCTGTGCCCTCAGGTACTGGAACATTTTTTCAGTATCGGCATTCCAATAATGAATCATGATAAAATTGGTTTTGGAGGGCAACACATCAAAGCCCATGCTCCGTAAAGCCACGCTAACCCCCTCCCGGGTGGCGGCAATGCGGCGGCAGCGTTTTTCAATCACGGCGCTGTCCTCAATGGCGGCCAAGGCTCCGGCTTGGGCCAGGCGATCCACGGGGTAAGAGTTGAAGGAATTTTTTACACGGTTGAGCCCTTCAATCAGTTCCTTGCTGCCGACGGCGAAGCCTACCCGTAGCCCTGCCAGAGAGTGAGACTTGGACATGGTCTGCACCACCAGCAAATTGGGATAGGTCTCGATTAAAGGCACCGCGGTTTCGGCGCCGAATTTTACGTAGGCTTCATCAATAAGGACCACGTGGTCGGAATTGGCTTTTACAATCTCCTCTACCTGGTCACGGTTTAAGGCGATGCCCGTGGGAGCGTTGGGGTTGGTGATGACGACCCCGCCGTTATCCCTTTTGAAACCGTCGATATGCACGGTAAAATCCTCGTTTAAGGGCACGGTTTCGTAATCAATTTCAAAGTATTTGCAGTAAACAGGATAAAAGCTGTAACAAATATCAGGGAAAAGAACGGGTTTCCCCTTTTCAAAAAAAGTGTCAAAGGCAAAGGCCAGCACCTCGTCGGAGCCATTGCCCACAAAAACATTTTCCGCTTTCACGCCGACATAGCGGGCGAACGCCTCCCGCAATGCCGTAGCCTCGGGGTCGGGATAAAGCCGCAGGTCGCCACTGTTGGCAGCAGCGATGGCTTCCCGCACGGCACGGCTGGGAGGATAAGGATTTTCGTTGGTGTTCAGTTTCACCAGCTTTTTATTTTTCGGCTGTTCGCCGGGGGTATAGGGCTCCAGCCCTTTGGTTTTTTCGTTCCAGAATCTGCTCATCATTCTACTCAATTCTTATATTTATGAATTTATTCTCTAATTTCGGCGGCTCTGGCGTGGGCCGTCAAGCCTTCAGACTTAGCAAAGCGGCTGACATCGTCCTGAACCGCCAGAAAGGCTTCTTTATTATAGCAAAGCACCGTGGTTTTCTTCATAAAGTCCATGGTATTGAGGGGCGAAGAGAAGCGGGCAGTACCAATGGTGGGCAACACATGATTAGGGCCTGCCATATAGTCCCCCAGAGCTTCAGGAGTGTAATGTCCCAGAAACAAAGCCCCGGCGGTTTTCGGTTTGTGGATATAAGCCAAAGGATTTTCAATGGACAATTCTAAGTGCTCGGGAGCCACAATATTAGCCACTTCAAAGCACTGATCCAAATCCTTGCAAAGAATCATAGCGCCGTAATCATCCCAGGAAGCCTTGGCGATTTCGTACCGTTCCAGGGGTTTTAAAGCCGTTTCTACTTCTTCTTCCATAATATGATAAAGGTTTTCGTCGTAGGTCACCAAAACGGAAGATGCCAATTTATCGTGCTCTGCCTGGGAGAGAAGATCCGCCGCCAACCATTTGGGATTGGTGGTGCTGTCGGCAATGACACAAATTTCACTGGGGCCTGCCACCATATCGATACCGCATTGACCAAAGACAATTTTTTTAGCCGTGGCCACAAAGGCATTGCCGGGACCGGTAATTTTGTCCACAGCGGGAATGGTTTTAGTACCATAGGCCAAAGCGGCGATAGACTGAGCGCCTCCGACTTTATAAATTTCCTTCACGCCCGCGATTTTAGCGGCCACCAAGGTCACACCAGGGATGGTGCCGTCGGCGGAAGGAGGCGTCACCATAACGATGTTTTCCACACCTGCCACCTGGGCGGGAACGGCGTTCATCAAGACAGAAGAGGGCAAAGGGGTTTTGCCGCCGGCGCCGCCGGGCACATAGATGCCCACGGTTTTCAGAGGCTGAATCAGCATTCCCAAAGTCGTACCGTCGTTTTTCTGCTCAAACCAGGAATTCTCCATTTGTTTGGCGTGGAAATAGCGAATATTTTCCGCGGCCTTCTCAATGGAGGCCAGTAAATCCTTGTCAATGGCCGCAAAGGCGTCCTCGATTTCCTGTTCACTGACCTTTAAGTCATGTACTTGACATCCATCAAATTTCGCGTTATAAAACCGCAAAGCATCATCGCCTTCGGCACGAACCTTGGCAATGATGTCTTTGACAATGCCTTCCACATCGCTGCTGTTATTTTCTTTTCTCAGATCGAGGAATTTTTGCAATTCACTATAATCCGAGGAATTTCTAAAATCAAATCTGCGCATTTCAGTTACCTCGCTTCAAAAGTTGTTCCTTAAAAGATTCAATTAATTGGATGATACGGTCATTCTTCGTTTTCATGCTGACCTTATTCACCACCATCCGGGCGCTGATGGGACAGATATCCTCCAACACCACCAGGCCGTTGGCGTCCAAAGTAGCGCCGCTTTGGACAATATCAACGATGACATCGGCCAGGCCCACCAAGGGAGCCAGTTCCACAGAGCCATTGATTTTGATGATTTCCACCCGCTCTTTTTTTTGCTCACGGAAATATTCCTGAGCCACATAAGGATATTTGGTCGCCACCTTTTTGCGGTGAATGGTATCCAAGGATTCCCTCAATTCCGGGGGGCCGGCTACACTGAACTTACAGGCGCCGAATCCCAAATCCAAAACCTCATAGAGGTCACGATGCTCTTCCAACAGGGTGTCCTTCCCCACGATGCCAATATCGGCGGCACCGTATTCCACAAAGGTTGGAATATCCGAAGGTTTTCCCAGGAAAAAGCGGACGGTCTTCGTTTCATCAAATAAAATCAGCTTGCGCTCAGGATTATCAAATTCAGGACAGCGAATCCCGCTTTTTTCAAAAAACTCCATGGAGAGGTCGGCCAAACGCCCTTTGGCCAATGCGACGTTTAAATATTCCATCATTCATCCTCCTCACAGTACATGGCGGGCATTCCGTCTCGCTTCAAAGCTTCCATCAAATAATTGACATTGACGGAAAAACCAGTGGCAGGGGCGGACTCTCCAAATTTCGCTACCAAATCGTCATAGCGGCCGCCGGATAAAATGGGCATCCCCATGCCGGGGACGAACCCCTGATATACAAGACCGGTATAATAATGCAGGGAAGGAACCATCCCCATATCAATGGCAATCCACTTAAGGCAATCAGCCTCTTCCAGATATACCAAAACATCACTGAGATTTTTCAAGGCATTGCGGGAGCATTCTCCTAGTTTCAGTTTTTCCAAACGGTTCAAGAGCTCTACGCCGCCGTAAAGATAAGGCAGCTCTGTGACAGCGGTTTTCAGGTCGCCAGTGATGCCCAGTTCCTCCACTTTCTTTTCCAGGCCGAGGAAATCCTTTTTATCCACCAACTGACGCACGGCTTCCACATCGGCTTCGCCAAGACCGCTGTCGGCCATGAGGCCTTTGAAGTAATCGATCTGGTTCAGCTCAATGGTAAAATCTGAAAGTCCCGCATTCTTTAGACTTTCAATGGCGGTGACGATCAGCTCGCCATCGGCGGCTGGATCACCTACGCCAATGATTTCGCAGCCGGCTTGGGTAAATTCCTTCAAGTCCAAATAACGGTCCTTTTTATTGCGAAAAATATTTTGGCAATAGCAGACTTTTAAAGGGCGAATATCCTTATATTTGGTCGCCGCCACACGAGCCACGGGCACGGTAAGATCAGGCTTTAGCACCAGGATGCGGCCTTCGGCGTCAAAGAATTTCACCATATTTTCTTGAGAAATGATATCCTTTTGACCGCTAAATGAGTCGAAAAACTCAATGGACGGCGTGGCGATTTCATGGAAATGGCGATGTCGAAACGTCGTCATCATCGTATATTCCAGCTTCCGTTTCATGAACGAATCTTCAGCCAGAATGTCTTGTACGCCATCGGGAATATAAAGTTTCCATTTCATGCTGAGATATCCTTTCTTCTTTCCGCGTTTCCGCGCATCGCAATTTTATAATATTAAGAAATTATACCATAAATATGTTAAAAGATGCAACAGTGGGACTGGTTAATTTTATGCACCATTTAGGAAACCATCGCATACCATACCATGAGATTTTATCGAAAAGAGGAGAAATTATGGATTGGTTTTTATCGCTTCCCGCCCCCCTACAAGGTTTCCTGGCAGGGCTGATCGCCTGGATTCCGGCGTCGGTAGGCGCTGCGATGGTGTTCCCCTTCCGTAATCTGAACCAAAAGATGATGAACGGAATGCTGGGGCTGGCCGGCGGCATTATGTTGGCGGCATCCTTTTATTCCCTGCTGAACCCCGCTCACAGCCATGCCGAGGCCATGGGATTGAATCCCTTGATTCCGGTAATGAGCGGCTTTTTGGTAGGGGTACTGTTTTTGCTCTTTGCTGACAAGGTTATTCCCATTCGCGGCTTTCGGGAAAAGTGCGCCAAGCAGCTAAAACGCCATTTGGGCAGTAACGCCTTGCTGTTCATCGCCATGACGCTCCACAATATTCCCGAGGGTCTGGCCATTGGCGTCGCCGTGGGAGCCGCCATATCCTCCGATACCATGGTAGCCGCTTTGGCCTTGGCTCTGGGGATCGGCATCCAGAATTTCCCCGAGGGCGCCGCCATTTCCCTGCCCCTGCGGCGGGACGGTTTTTCCGCTGGGCGTTCCTTTTTATTCGGACAGATGTCCTCTTTCGTGGAGACCATCTCCGCGGTACTTGGCGCCATATTGACCGTGGCCTGTACTGCCATTCTCCCCTATGCCCTGGCCTTCGCCGCCGGCGCCATGATCTACGTGGTTTTCGCGGAAATCAATCCCGAAGCCCACTCTAATGGCAACAAAAAGACTGTGGCCGCTCTATCCATGTTGGGATTCGCCGTCATGATGTTCTTGGACTTATGGCTCGGATAAGGCTTGGGCCAGGGCTGCCGCCCCCTGTCTCAGATGTTCCTCCTGCCAGCCGGCGTAGCCCGCGATTACCGTATTTTGGGGCGCGGTTTCTGGATAGTGGTAATAACGGGAAAGACCATTTAAGGAAATACTGTTTTGTTGGGCTTTCGCTACCAATTCCTGCTCTGTCATACCCTTTACCCGAAGCAGCAGGTGCATGCCCGCGTCTTTGCCCAGAATCTCCAGGCGAGAACTTAAAGAGCTTTTTCGCATGGTTTCAATAAAAATATCCCGCCGCTTTTTATAAAGATTTCTGCTGCGGTTCAAATGGCGCTCCAGATAACCGCCGCCAATAAAACGACTCAAGACCTGCTGTTCAATAGAGGACACCGTGGAGGCGTAAAAAAGCAGCTGCTTCTCATACTGCTCCAATAGGGGCAAAGGCAATACCATATAGGCAATACGCAGGGAGGGTGCGAGACTTTTGGCAAAGGTCTTAATATAAATGACACGGCCTCCGTGATCCATTTCCAAGAGGGCGGGTATGGGGCGGCCTTCGTAACGGAATTCACTGTCGTAGTCATCTTCAATCAAATAGCGTTCTCCCTGCTCCGCCCAGCGCAGCAAGTCGCGGCGGCGCACTGCCGAGGTGACGGTCCCCAAGGGGAAATGATGAGACGGCGTCACATGGAGCACCTCCGCCATGGACGATGCAGCAGCGTCCATGGATATTCCCTCATTGTCCATGGGTAAGTAACAGACGGAGCAGCCCAGGCTCCGCAAAATCTTAGGCACCTTTTGATAGCCGGGATCCTCTACACCGTAACAGCGGCTGCGACCCAAAAGCTGAATGATCAATGTTAATAAATATTCCCAACCAGCTCCGATAATGATTTGCTCCGGCAATATTTCGATACCGCGAAACTGCAGCAAATGATCGGCAATGTTCACCCGCAGTTGGTACAAGCCTTTGGGATGTACCGATTCCAGCAGCTCGGTTTTTCCTTCGCTCAGCACTTCACGGGTGAGCTTTGCCCAGACGGAAAAGGGAAAAGCCTCGGGGTCTACCCGATCAGTACGAAAATCATACAGAAAAGGCCGCGTTTCTGTTTCCTCCCGTAAGGACTGGGGCAGAGCATGAAATCTGGAACGAACCTTTTCCAAGCGGACAGCCGCGGCGTGACAGCCACTTTTGGCTTTAGTATAGAGGTATCCCTCCGCCTTCAACTGGGCGTAAGCCGTTTCCACTGTGCTGACGCTGACCCTCAGATGAGCCGAGAGCTTCCGTTTTGAGGGTAATTTTTCATCGGCTTCAATGGCGCCGGTTTCAATGGCGCGGCGAATATAGTAATAAATCTGTTGATAGAGCGGCTCTTTGGAATCGAACTGCAGCGGAATTGTTAACAAAACGTTCCCTCCCCTAAACTGGCATGGTTAAAAAAAACAGATCTGACTATTGCAATCATATCAGTTACTATTATAATAAGGAAAAACCAACAAAAGTCAAGGACATCAAGAAAAGAGGAACCCCAAATGACTGAAAATCGTTATGAATTAAACAAAAACTTGGCCCAGATGCTGAAAGGCGGCGTCATTATGGATGTCACCACCCCGGAACAGGCGAAAATCGCCGAAGAAGCCGGCGCCTGTGCCGTTATGGCCTTAGAACGAATTCCCGCTGATATTCGCGCCGCCGGCGGCGTTTCCAGAATGAGCGACCCCAAAATGATTAAAGGTATTCAAGAGGCTGTATCGATCCCCGTTATGGCTAAGGTCCGCATCGGCCACATTGTAGAGGCACAAATCTTGGAAGCCATTGAAATCGACTACATCGACGAAAGTGAGGTGCTTTCCCCTGCCGATGATATTTATCATATAGACAAGACCCAATTCAAAGTACCCTTTGTTTGTGGCGCTAGAGATTTGGGCGAAGCCCTCCGCCGCATCCAGGAAGGGGCTTCCATGATCCGCACCAAAGGGGAACCCGGCACTGGTGATGTGGTTCAGGCCGTACGCCATATGCGCCTTATCATGTCGGAAATCAGAAAGGTACAAAATATGCGGGAGGATGAATTGTTTGAAGCCGCCAAACAGCTTCAAGTTCCCTACGATTTGGTGAAATACGTCCATGAAAACGGCAAACTGCCAGTGGTAAACTTTGCTGCCGGCGGTGTGGCAACTCCCGCCGACGCCGCGTTAATGATGCAGCTTGGCGCTGAAGGCGTCTTTGTGGGCTCCGGCATTTTCAAATCCGGCAATCCTCAAAAACGTGCCAATGCCATTGTCAAAGCCGTGACCAACTATAACGACCCCAAGATTTTGGCAGAGCTTTCCGAAGACCTGGGTGAAGCTATGGTGGGCATCAATGAAAGCGAAATTGAAATTCTCATGGCGGAACGGGGCAAATAATGGATATCGCTGTTTTAGCCGTACAGGGCGCCTTTGAAGAGCACATCAATATCCTACAAAAGCACGGTGTAAATGCCTTTGAGCTGCGCCAAAAAAGCGATTTGGAGCGTCCTTTCGACGGGCTGATTCTTCCCGGCGGTGAAAGTACCGTTATGGGTAAGCTCCTGCACCAGCTGGATATGTTCGATAGATTGAGCGACAAAATTCAAAATGGCCTACCCGTGCTGGGCACTTGTGCCGGATTAATTTTGCTGGCCAAAACCATTGAGGCAGATCCCACTGTCCATTTTGGCGTTATGGATATGACGGTGCAGAGAAACGGCTACGGTCGCCAGCTAGGCAGTTTCAGCACTATAGCCCCGATGGAGCCTTTGGGAGACATTCCCATGGTGTTCATCCGTGCGCCATATATTATCTCAGTGGGAGAAAAAGCTAAAGTTCTGGCAAAAGTCGATGAACGCATCGTCGCAGCCCGGCAGGACAACCTTTTGGTCACAGCCTTTCATCCTGAGCTAACGGATAATTTTTCTGTTCATCAATATTTCATCGACCATTTTGTGAAATAAGTTCATTCTATAAAAAGAACCGAGGTAAGAATTTTTTACCCCGGTTTTTTAATCTACTATTGTAATTTTAAATTTTCTTTACTATATTGTAGATTTTCGTTATTACGAAAAATTCGGCGCTTGGGGATACATCAAAGAGTACAAACCCGATGTGGTAGTATGCGTAAAAGACGATGCACACTACCATAGATTAGCACTATTATCTCAAGATAGGGAAAAATAAATTTAACAAAATTTTTCCAAATATTCTACTTTACAAATGAAAAGCATTGTGCTATTATAAATGCAATCTGAAACAAGGAGAAACTACCATGGCTCATCTTAATGCCACAGCTGAATACGGCTACTTTTACTTTACCTACTTTTATGGTAAAGTTTATTCGTCGTGTTTCGCTGCAGCATAAATAGTGAGTTCTTAGTATCTTTTAAGGATTGGAACCGCAGCAGACACGCTGCGGTTTTTTTGTTACCCTGAATTCATTTTCATATTTCTATTTTATATTTTTATTTATGGAGGTAATTATCATGATCTTACTCTTGAAAAGAAACACCGAGCAGCAACAAATCGAACATTTGATGGAATGGCTCAAAAGCCTGGGCCTGGAAACCCATCTGGTCAAAGGGAAATTTCAAACCATCTTAGGTCTCATCGGCGACACCACTGCCGTGGATATCGATCTGCTGAACGGTCTTGATATTGTAGAAGACGTCAAACGAATCCAAGAACCCTACAAAAATGCCAACCGCAAATTTCATCCCGATGACACTGTGGTAGAAATTGGCGATATCAAAATCGGCGGCGGCAACTTCCAAGTTATCGCGGGGCCTTGCTCCGTAGAATCAGAAGAACAGCTCACTGGCATTGCCAAAAGCGTCAAGGCCTCCGGCGCAGGAATGCTCCGGGGCGGAGCCTTCAAACCCCGCACTTCGCCCTATGCTTTCCAGGGACTCCGCGGGGAAGGCTTGGAACTTTTAGAAAAAGCCAAAGCGGCCACCGGTCTTCCCATTGTAACGGAAATTATGGACGCTTCCCATCTTCCCATGTTTGAAAACGTCGATGTCATTCAAGTTGGCGCCAGAAATATGCAAAACTTCGAACTTCTAAAAAAACTGGGTAAGGTTGATAAGCCCATCCTGCTGAAACGTGGTCTTTCCAGCACCATTCAGGAATTACTCATGAGCGCCGAATACATTTTGGCTGGCGGAAATCAAAATGTCATTCTTTGTGAACGCGGCATCCGTACCTTTGAAACCTACACCAGAAATACCTTAGATATTTCCGCTGTTCCCGTTTTGAAAGAGCTGACGCACCTTCCCGTTATCATCGACCCCAGTCATGCCGCTGGAATGGCTCGTTTGGTAAAACCTCTGTCCTTGGCAGCAGTAGCGGCCGGTGCCGACGGATTGATCATCGAAGTCCACAACGACCCTGCTCATGCCCTTTGCGACGGTCCCCAATCCCTGACTCCCGAAGCCTTTGATGAATTGATGGGGCAGATTCGCACTTTGCTCCCTCTGATTCAGGCTCAAAAATAAGAAAGGCGGCATATCCTCATGAACATCGGTATCATTGGCCTGGGGCTCATCGGCGGCTCCGTGGCCAAAGCCATCAAAGCATATCGTAAAGACCAAATCTTCGGCGCAGACTGCTCCGAAGAGATACTCCAAAATGCCATCAGAGACGGCGTCATCACCGCAAAGCTTGATGAAACCACCATCCCTCAGTGCGATATTATTTTCATCGCCATTTATCCCGAAGCTGCGGTGGAATATATCACAAACATCGCTCCCCATATCAGCGGGGATACAGTGGTGGTGGACGGATGCGGCGTGAAACGATATGTCTGCGACGCTTTACGGCCTGTGGCCCAAAAACACGGCTTTACCTTTATCGGCGGCCATCCTATGGCCGGCATGGAGGTAGCGGGCTACAAAAATGCTACCCCCAGGCTGTACCAGGGAGCTTCCATGATACTGACGCCCCATGAGGATACTCCCCGTTACATTGTTGACCGCATCGGCGAGTTTTTTCTGACCATTGGTTTTGGCCATATTGAAATCACCACCGCCGACAATCACGATAAAAATATCGCTTATACCTCTCAGCTGGCCCATGTGGTATCCAACGCCTATGTGAAAAGCCCCGGCGCCGTGGTTCACAACGGTTTTTCCGCTGGCAGCTTTAAAGACCTTACCCGTGTGGCCCGGCTGGAGGAAGTGATGTGGACGGAACTGTTTCTGGAAAACGGCGACCATCTTCTCACAGAAATTGAGACCATCATCGGCCATTTAGAAGAATACGCCGACGCCATCCGTAACAAAAAAGCAGATACCCTCCGTCAGTTATTGAAGGAAGGACGAGAACGAAAAGAAATGGTGGATCCTTTATGAGAACCTTGACCATTAACACCCATATCCCTTATAATATATATATTGGAAACGACATCCTTGACGATTTAGGAAAAGCTGCGGCGGAGCGGTTTCAACCTTGTAAAGTCGCTGTTATCACCGACGATATGGTAGCGGGCCTTTATCTCTCCCGCACCAAATATTCTTTGGAGCAAGCAGGCTTTACCGTTGCAACCTTTACCTTCCCCAACGGAGAGCATTCCAAAAAGCTCTCCACTTACGGCGAAATTCTGGAATTTCTGGCAGAGGAACAGCTAACCCGCAGCGACATCATCGTAGCCTTAGGCGGTGGTGTGGTAGGCGATATGGCGGGCTTCGCAGCGGCCTCCTACTTGCGGGGAATTCCCTATATCCAAGTGCCCACCACCTTTTTGGCTGCCATTGATTCCTCGGTAGGCGGCAAAACCGCCGTCAATCTCAAAGCCGGAAAGAACCTAGCAGGGGCATTTTATCAACCTTCCCTGGTATGGTGCGACTATGAAACCTTAAAAACCCAGGTCTATGACCGTTTTTCCGATGGCATTGCCGAAGCGGTAAAATACGGTGTGTTGGGAGACACGGAGCTTTTTCGTATTTTGCGTGAAGAGGATCTCTGGGAACAGATGGAAACCATCATTGCCCATTGTCTCACCATCAAGCAGCGGCTGGTGCAAGAGGATGAATTCGACCGGGGCTCCCGCCAACTTCTAAATCTTGGCCATACTTTGGGCCATGCCATTGAAAAGGAAAGTCATTTTGACATTACCCATGGCCATGCCGTTGCCATCGGCATGGCGCTTATGGCGAAGGTGGCAAAGGACAGCGGGCTTTCCGATGAGGACTGCGAAGGACCTATCACAGAGGTACTGAAAAAGCACCGTCTGCCAATTCATAGTCCCTATCCCGTAAAACAACTTATCAATATCATGAAAAACGATAAAAAACGTAGCGGCGACATCATTAAATTCGTCATACCGAAAACCATTGGGGAATGTTTTCTCCATCCTGTTGCCGTAGACGATATGCAAACATTTTTGAAACCCATCGGAGAATCTTAAATTTTATGGATAGAATCATCTCACCAACGAAACTCAGCGGCACGTTAAGTGCCATCGCCTCCAAATCCGACGGCCATCGGATCCTGATTTGCGCGGCCTTGGCCGACGCTCCTACAGTCATCACTCTGAACACCTGGTCCAAGGATATGGAAGCCACGTTACGGGTGGTCACGGCCATGGGCGCAAGGGCCCAATGGGGCGCAAGGGCCCAATGGAGCCAAAGGTCCGATAACACACACCTGACCATCTCCCCCATTGACGAAATGCCCGCCACCGCAACGTTGGACTGCGGCGAAAGCGGCTCTACATTGCGCTTTCTTTTTCCCGTTGCCGCCGCTTTGGGCAGCAACGGTTTTACATTTATGGGCCACGGCAAGTTGCCCCAACGTCCCATGGAGCCCCTGCGTTCGGAAATCCTCCGCCATGGTGGTATCTGCAAAGGGGAAACGCTTCCCATTACCGTTTCTGGTCAGCTTCACGGAGGAACCTTTACGCTGCCGGGAGATGTCAGCTCCCAGTACGTTTCGGGGCTTCTTTTCGCCCTGCCCTTACTGTTGAGTGACAGCGTGATTCATCTTACCTCCAAACCGGAATCCGAAGCATATATCAACATGACTTTGGCAACCTTATCTCAATTTGGCATCAAAGTCCGCAAAGAAGGGAATGACTATCATATCCCGGGACGACAGCAATACCGCTCCCCCAAAGCCGTAACAGTGGAAGGCGACTGGTCCAACGCCGCCTTTTGGCTGGGCGCCGGGGCTATCAGCGGCACTGTCACCGTGAAAAATCTCGATTTTCAATCCCATCAAGGTGATAAAGCCATGGCAGATTTGGTGGAAGCTATGGGGGCCAAGGTAGAACGAACAGAGCACAGCATCACTGTGAGCCCCGCTCCTCTCCACGGCATTACCATTGACGCCAAGGAAATTCCCGACCTGGTGCCAATTTTATCGGTTTTGGCCGCTACGGCCCAAGGCACCACGAAAATTATCAACGCCAAGCGGCTTCGCATTAAAGAATGCGACCGTTTAGCCGCCATGAGCCAGTGCTTAAATGCCGTGGGCGGCAGCGTGGAGGAACTGGAGGACGGCCTCATCATCCACGGAGGCACCCCCCTTCAAGGCGGCAAGGTCTCCGGGTTTAACGATCACCGCATTGTAATGTCCATGTCCATCGCCGCATTGGCCTCCCAAGGAGATATTACCGTAGAGGGCGCGGAGGCAGTATCCAAAAGCTACCCCACATTTTTTGAGGATTATCAACGGTTAGGAGGAAAAAGCAATGTCCTCTGAATTCGGTAAACATATCAAATGCACGGTCTTCGGCCAGTCCCATTCCGAGGCCATCGGCATCGTTATCGACGGTCTGCCTGTTGGGGAAACGGTGGATGAAAGCCGTATCGCGGAATTCATGGCACGACGGGCACCGGGGAAAACGCCCTGGTCCACTCCGCGCAGGGAAGCCGACACTCCCCGCATTTTGTCCGGAGTGTTCAACGGTAAAACCTGCGGCGCGCCGCTGACCGCCATCATTGAAAATACCAACACCCGCTCTAAGGACTACGAAAAGACAAAAGATGTCCCCCGCCCCTCACATGCCGACTATCCCGCTCGTTTGCGCTACGAGGGTTTTGAGGATTACCGGGGCGGCGGCCATTTCAGCGGACGGCTCACGGCGCCGTTCTGCTTTGCCGGGGCCATTTGCAAAGATATTTTGGCAAGAAAAGGCGTCTATATCGGCAGTCACATCGCCGCGATTGGCGGCATTCAAGACAAACCCTTTGACCCGGTTCACGTCACCAAAGAGGATTTAGATTTTCCCGCGAAAATGGAGTTTCCCGTCAACAGCTCTAACATTGGAGATACCATGATTGCCAAAATCATGCTGGCCAAAGAACAGCAGGATTCCGTTGGCGGCGTCATTGAGGGCTGCGCCATTGGTATGCCTCCAGGCATCGGCGATCCTATGTTCGACGGTTTGGAAAATGCCCTGGCCAAAGCGGTCTTTGGCATTCCAGCGGTGCGCGGAGTGGAATTCGGTATGGGGTTTGAGGCGGCCACAAAGCTGGGTTCCCAACACAACGATGCTTATTACTATGACGGCGAAATCCTAAAAACAAAAACCAATCATCATGGCGGCATCATCGGCGGTATTTCCACAGGAATGCCCATTATCATGCGAGTGGCCATCAAGCCCACACCATCCATTGGGCAGACGCAGCAAAGCGTAAATCTCAACGACAAAACCCAACAGGAGTTAGCCATTGAAGGCCGTCATGACCCCTGCATCGTGCCAAGGGCCGTCCCCGTGGTGGAGGCTGTGATGGCAGTCACTTTATTAGATTATCTCATGGAAGGGAAGAAATAATATGGATCTCAACGAAGCTCGAGAACAAATTGACATTATCGACGACCAAATGGCGAAGCTTTTTGAAAAACGCATGGATTTGGCCAGAGAAATCGGTACATATAAATATGACAACAAACTGCCGGCTGTGAACCGCACCAGAGAACGGGAAATCATCAACCGGATCGCAAACGGCGTCAACGAAGAATACGCCGGATACAGCAAAGCGCTGTTCAACATGCTTTTCGATTTGAGCCGCGCCTATCAAAACCGTTTCATTAACCCGGACCCCGCCATGGAACAGGAAATCAACAAGGCCATTGAAACAACGCCCCGGATGTTTCCCACCAAGGCCACTGTGGCCTGCCAGGGCGCTGAGGGCGCTTATTCACAAATTGCCTGCGACAAGATGTTCAACATTCCCAATATCATGTACTTCCAGGAATTTGAGGGAGTATTTCAAGGGGTGGAACAGGGACTTTGCCGCTACGGCATTTTGCCCATTGAAAACAGTACCGCAGGTTCTGTCAACGAAGTCTATGACTTGATGAAAAAATACAAATTCTACATTGTAAAAAGCTTACGCCTCAAAGTTGACCACGCATTGCTGGCCAAAAAAGGCGTGGTCATGGAAAACATCAAGGAAATCGTCTCCCATGAACAAGCCATTTCCCAATGCTATAATTTCCTAAAACAAATGCCTGAAATCAAAATTACCCTTTGCGAAAACACCGCAACCGCCGCACGGATGGTGGCAGAATCGCCGAGGAATGATATCGCCGCCATTTCCTCGGTTTACTGCGGTTCCCTTTACGGCCTTAATATCTTGGGAGAAAACATCCAGGACAACGGCAGCAATTTCACCCGTTTCATCTGTATCACCAAGGATTTGGAAATCTATCCCGGTGCTGACAAAATCAGCCTAATGCTGACGGTACCCCACAGCCCAGGTTCCCTTTACAGGGTTATCACCCGCTTTTCCTCCTTGGGACTGAACCTCACAAAGTTGGAGAGCCGCCCCATTCCCGGGAAAGATTTTGAATTCATGTTTTATTTTGATATCGACGCTTCCTGCTACTCAGAGGATGTCCTAAAATTATTATGTCAACTGGAAAGCGAACTTCCACAGTTCTCTTACTTGGGAAGCTATACGGAGATCTGCTGAAAGGAGCGACATCATGAAATACGGTTTAATCGGGGAAAAGCTGGGTCACAGCTTCTCCCCGGCTATTCACAAAATGTTCGGCAACAATGACTATGAATTAAAAAGTCTGGCCCCCGATGAGTTGGAGGGTTTTATCAAAAACGGCGAATATATTGGTTTAAACGTCACCATTCCTTACAAAAAAGCGGTAATTCCCTTTTGCGATGAAATTTCCCCAAGAGCCAAGGATATCGGCAGCGTCAATACTCTGGTACGCCGTCATGATGGCACCTTGTTTGGCGATAACACCGACTACCTCGGCTTTCTGCATATGGCGAAAAAAGCCGGCATTTCCTTAGCGGGGAAAAAGGTCGTCATCCTCGGTGACGGTGGAACCGGTATCATGGCCAGAGCCGCGGCCAAAGACCAAAAAGCCAGAGAAGTGGTGACGGTCTCTCTCTATGAAGGGGTTCGTTACGAAGACCGCAGCTGCTATCTGGACGCTGAAATCCTCGTCAACGCCACCCCGGTGGGAATGTTCCCAAACAATGGGGAACTGCTGGTTCATTTAGAGGACTTCACCCATTTAGAAGGGGTTTTGGACGTCATTTACAATCCCCTGTCCACAGCCTTTCTTTTACAGGCCAAAAAGCGCAAACTTCCTTGCTCCAACGGTCTTCCTATGCTGGTGGAACAGGCCCGCTGCGCTGCGGAATTATTTCAGGGCCATCCCATTCCCCCGGAAAAGGGCGAAGAAGTCTACCGCAAAATGCGGGCGGATTTTTCCAATTTAGTCATCATCGACAATATGCGTTTGGCGGAGCGGGTGGCTTATGTCTTAAAACGAAAGTTTTTGTACGATAGCTTCCCCGAAGCCATGGGCAAACAAAACGGCGTAGTCATTGGAGCCGATTATCAAAGTGTGATGTTAAACCGTGACGCCTTTACCCAAAATGGAATTCTAATCTCCGCTTCGGAAAAAAGCGACAAACTACAACCCGACTTTTCCGTCACGGGCATGGAGCTGAAAGAAGCCTTAGCGGTGATTGAAAGGAGCCTCTTATGAAATTCTATATTATCCACGGCCCCAACATCAATTTACTGGGTTTGAGAGAACCCGCCGTTTACGGCAGTCAAAACTACGAGGCACTCATCGCCTATATCAAAGACCAATGCGATCAGGCGGGAATCAAAACGAAATTTTTCCAGTCCAATCATGAAGGCGACCTTGTGGACTATATCCAGGAAGCTTACGACAATGCCGACGGCATTATCATCAATCCCGCCGCCTACACCCACACCAGCGTCGCCATCCTTGACGCATTGAAATCCGTGGCTCTGCCGGCGGTGGAGGTGCATCTCTCCAATATTTATGAACGGGAAGAATTCCGCCACCATTCCTATGCAGGAATGGCTTGTATCAAAACCTTTTGCGGCATGGGCTTTGAAGGATACAAAGAGGCCGTGGCTTATTTAAAACATCATCTGGAAACAAATCAATAAAAAAATCAGAAGCGACAAAAATTGCATCGCTTCTGATTTTTAATTCCCTGCCTAATTACAAAAAACGGCGGTGACCACAAATGATCACCGCCTTATTCCATTGACAGAATATTGAACGATTGGCAACTCAAAAATAAGAATAAGGAGATTTTGATTCAGAGAGAGGGTTCATGGTTACAATAATTCCAAAGGTTACATCATAAGGATCAATCATCCTGCAAGGCGTCGTAGTGTTCTTCACCGGTGCGGACTTTTATAACATTTTCCACATCATAGACGAAGATTTTGCCATCACCGATGTGGCCGGTGTAAAGAGCGGCTTTGGCCACATCCACCACGGTTTTAACGGGTACTTTGCATACAACAATGTCGATTTTAATTTTTGGCAGCAGGTGCATACCCAGTTTAACACCACGATAATATTCGGTTCTGCCTTTCTGCATCCCACAGCCTTGCACTTTGGTAATGGTCATCCCGGTAACGCCAATGGCTTCCAAAGACGACTTCAGGAGATCAAATTTATTTTCATTGGTAATAATGGTAACTTTGGAAATTTTGGATACACCGGGAATCGCATGAACCTCCACAGGAATGGCTTCGGATTCCGGAACCTCTGTACGGATTTCAGGCGCAGGGATCGCGCCGACAGGAGTAGCAGTTTTGGGCATAAAGTCCGCGTAAGAGGAAACCAAGCCGTGTTCCTCAATATCAAGGCCGATAATTTCTTCTTCTTTGGAGACCCGCAAGCCCATGGTTGCTTTTAAGATGGCGAATACGATGGCGGAGGCAACAGCGATCCAAGCGATAACGGAAACAACACCGAGACACTGTACACCCAGGAAGGAAGCTCCATGACCATAAAGCAAGCCTTCGTCCAAGGAGAAGAAACCTACCAGGATGGTACCGGCAGCGCCGCAAAGGCCATGGACACCGATGGCGCCAACAGGATCGTCAACCTTCAAGACTTTATCAACAAATTCAATTCCAAATACTACTACAAAGGCGGCGATGAGGCCGATAAAGAAAGCGCCGACAGGAGATACCGCGTCACAACCAGCGGTGATACCAACAAGACCGGCAAGGCAGCCATTCAAGGTCATGGAAACATCAGGCTTTTTGTATTTTATCCAAGTGATAATCATCGTGGCCACTGCGGCGACAGCAGCAGCCATATTGGTGTTGACGAAAATTACCGAAGCAGATTCCATGGCAGCGTCATCGGAGAGAGATACGGTAGAGCAGCCGTTGAAGCCGAACCATGCGAGCCAGAGAATGAAAACACCGAGAGCGGCAAGAATCAGATTATGACCGGGAATAGCGTTGGCCGTTCCGTCACTGTTATATTTCCCAATGCGGGGACCAACCATTTTGGCCCCCATGAGTGAAGCCACACCACCAACCATATGAACGGCAGTGGAACCGGCAAAATCATGAAAGCCCAGTTGGGAGAGCCAGCCTCCGCCCCAAATCCAATGACCGGATACGGGGTAAATCAAACCGCTGAGCAGGAAGCTGAAAATAAGATACGTCGAAAATTTGGTACGTTCCGCCATAGCGCCGGATACGATGGTAGCGGAAGTAGCACAAAATACAGTTTGGAAAATCAGAAAGGCGTAAGTGGGATAGCTCCCGGAATAGTCGCCTTGTACGAAGAAATCAGGAATACCGATCAGGCCACCAGCAGCGTTTGTCCCAAACATCAATCCAAAACCGATGACCCAAAAAATAATGGTGCCGAGGCAAAGATCCATTACATTTTTCATAATAATGTTGCCGGAGTTCTTCGCGCGGGTGAGTCCCGTTTCAACTAGGGCGAAGCCAGCTTGCATAAAGAATACCAGCAAAGCGCCGAGCAAAACCCATAGTGTGTCAACAGATGAAAACATAATAACATTCCCCCTAAAAAGTATTCATCTATAAAATCAATGGCGCGTACCCCAAAAAGGAAAGGTACACGCCATTGTGCTTATCGTTCTTTTGGTTTGAATAAGCTTTGTATTGCAAACCTATATTTTAAAATAAAATCGGCGCTATGGAAAATTTCATAGCGCCGTTGCTTTGATGGTATGTATTATACCACTTCACTAGGATTTGTCAACGGAATTTCACCGCCAGTCATAATTTTCGACAAAACACAAAATCATAAATTGTGAGGACAATTCTGAACTCCCCATCAATCACCAAAAGATATATCCAGCATACGGGCGGTATTGACCAATTCGCCCAAGGGATTTACAGATTTCTGTCCATGGGTGGCTTCCGCCAGGGACACGGTTTCAATACTGCCGTTCCGTAGGCAAACCATGACATCACTGGCGTCGCTTTTGGCAACCTCCAATGCGGCAACCCCATAACGGGAGGAAAGAATGCGATCAAAGGGAGCGGGACTGCCTCCCCGCTGTAAATGCCCCAACACCGTGGTACGAACCTCTAAATCACTGACAGCTCGAATTTCCTGGGCCAAAGCTTCACCAATTCCCCCCAGACGGTGTGTATTATAAGGATTTCCTAGATTCTCCCCTTCCACCACTTGTTTCCCGCCCAACTTACAGCCTTCGGACACCACAATGATGCTAAAACGGCTGCCTCGTTGGGCACGAGCATGAACTTTTTTCAAGATCCCCTCAATGGAAAAGGGAATCTCTGGAATCAAAATAATATCGGCGCCGCCAGCCAAGCCGGCGTAAAGGGAAATAAACCCGGCGTCCCGTCCCATTAGCTCTAAAATCATCACACGATGGTGGCTCTCCGCTGTGGTATGGAGTTTATCAATGGCTTCGGTAGCAGTGTTGACTGCTGTTTCGAAACCAAAGGTTTGATCCGTAGAGGAAAGGTCATTGTCGATGGTTTTGGGTACTCCCACGACCTTAAGACCAAGACCAGCCATTTCATGAGCAATATTCATGGTGCCATCACCGCCGATTACAATGATGGTATCCAACCCCATTTCCTTTACATTATCTAAAAGCCGCTGGCTTTCATCTTTATAAACCACGATGGTTTCTCCATCCAAAACAGGGTAGTGAAAGGGGTTGTCACGATTGGTAGTGCCTAAAATCGTGCCGCCTTTAGGCAAAATTCCCTGTACTTCTTTGGGAGATAAAATCTGAAATCGCTTTTCCATCAGCCCTTTGAAGCCGTCTAGAATACCGACGACTTCAATGTTTTCTCGATGGGCAGCTTTGACCACGCCGCGAATTACAGCATTGAGGCCGGGGCAGTCGCCGCCGCCGGTAAGAATACCTATTTTCTTCATATCGCTTCCTCCTTTGTCGGTGGATGAAATCAACATTATCATTTATTTTATCACAAAAACTGCGGTTTCACCATAAAGGGACGCCAAGACAGCGAAATTTTTCAATAAAAATCTCCCCGATGATAACAAACCACACAAGAAAAAGACGGTAAAGAAACCACCTAATAACTTGTGCGACAATTCGAACGCTTCTCAATATATAGCATTACATCCTCCATATCGCCCTCTAAACGACGCTCCGCTGGAGAAAAAGCGATGAACAGCGGTCCCACAGTAACGCTTTGAGACTGAAATATTCCCGAACACAAATCATTATTAATGAGGTAATTCTCAAACACCATGCCGGGAAAATGGGGAGGCCTCCCAACATGGTGAGATTCTCCTAATCTAACATATTGGATATATCTTTCCATTGAACCCCCGCTTCCTGATAAAACCGCAAAACCGGGATTCGCATCAAGGCTTCCCGGTCGTAATAGCGATATCCTGTTTTATGATCAACAAAAGCCGGTTTTATAACGCCAATGCGGTCATCATAGCGCAGAGTCGATAATGGAACTTTACAAATCTTGCCGATTTCACCGATGGTATAGAGGTCACCCTTCATACTCCCGCCTCCTCTCCCAAAAATTTGACATTGACATACCAAATTTTACAGCACTTGTCAAAGGCATTAGATGGTTTTCAGGATTTCCTTACGAAGACGTTTGATGATGCGCTTTTCCAAACGGGAAATATATGATTGGGAAATACCCAGCACATCGGCAACTTCCTTTTGGGTTTTCTCGTTACCTTCATCATTTAGGCCGTAGCGTAGCTCCACAATGACCCGTTCCCTATCAGTGAGTTTTTCCATGGCCATATGCAGCAATGCTTTATCCACTTCCTCCTCCAACCCTCGGGAACAGAGATCCGGGTCGGTGCCCATAATATCGGATAAAAGAAGCTCGTTACCATCCCAATCCACGTTCAGTGGTTCATCAAAGGATATTTCTCCTTTGGTCTTGCAGCTACGACGCAAAAACATTAGAATTTCATTTTCAATGCAGCGAGAGGCATAAGTGGCCAGCTTGATTTTTTTGGAGGGGTCAAAGGTATTTACCGCTTTGATTAAACCAATGGTACCGATAGAAACGAGGTCTTCAATATAAATCCCAGTGTTTTCAAAACGGCGGGCGATATAAACCACCAGACGAAGATTATGCTCAATAAGAGCTGCTCGAACCTTTTCATCGCCGGTGCCCATGCGGCTTAAAAGATCCCGCTCCTCCTCCAGGGTCAACGGAGCCGGCAAAACATCGCTGCCTCCCACATAAAACACAGTTCGTGGCTCGCAGCGTTCCTTTTTTGGAAAAAATACCGCCATAACCTGTTGTAATCCACCGACTTCCATGAAAGCTCTCCTCCTTATACCATATCCAGAATCGCAGGATTCACAATACCACGGCAATCCTCACGGGAACCGATGGCACCATCATATAAACAAACAACGGCGTGACGAATCACGGCATTTTTACGTTGGGGTAATATAATGCATTGGGGACAAAAACCCAGCAGCATCCCATTGCTTTTACCAATGCTGGAAAAGGGTACCAAACGCAGAGAAAGCCCCAAAGATTTTTCATCGGTCTCTGTCATAATTTGAGTCACATCGCTTTTCCCCCATCGGCGCCAAGCATGGCGAAATCCATCAGGCAGCAGTGTTTCCACAGCGCGATATTCCACAATAATCACCGGTTGGCCCGTAACAGGATCCAGCAGTTCATTGCCGGTATCCATTAAAGCAGGCAAAGAAACCTTTTTGCCTCCCAAAACGATTTCCAAAGGTTCCGTCATAACGCTGCGCCGCAGATTTTTTTTAACATAGGAAGCCCCCCAATGGGAAAAGGCTAACGCCAGAAGAAGAGCAACGCCCAAGCCCAATGCCGTATATGGCAGCTGAGAATTATGCCATCCCGCATCCTGGACCAACCAGGTCAGGGCCATAACCCCTCCTGCCATGGCAAAACCAATGAGATAAAAATAGACAAAGGCCAAAATCAGACGCCGGCCTTTCACAGAATATGCCACCGACACAATGAGTAACGTAGCTGCTAGCTTTCCCCATACCGTGCGCAGCACCGCCCAGCGTGCAGTCAGAGAGACAACGCCAAGGAATGCGCCAACGACTGCTGCCAGTAGAATCCGCCAGATTGGTCCCGGAAAATTACCAAAGCGCTTCACGGCAATGAGCAAAGCCAAATCCAATATGAGGTTGGTAAGAAACAGCAGGTCCCCATAGATGACATAGGTGGTCATGCCGCGCCCCCTTTCCCAAGGCCATGGCTCTATTATATCGCCGAACCACCGCAAACAATGTCGCTTATAGCAAAGGGAAATCATAAAAAAAGCGACAGGTTTTTCAAGACCTGTCGCACAAATTCCATATCACAAGAGTGTTTGGAAGACGTAAAGCGTTCAAAGGGCATATTCCAAAGTAATATTTACAGTCGATTAGGGGGGACCTAAGATGATTCAACCTAGAAATCAGCCGTTATCATCCCTTTCTTGGTTCCGTTTTCGAAAAATATAAATCAGTTTTCCCCACAGTACCAAAATCACAGCGCCAATTAACACTGGACACAGCACAAACCAATAATTCTCACCACCCAGCACTGAAACGATAGCGGTAGCGCCTCCCGGCGGATGGGTGGTGGATGTGATATCCATCAGTACAATGGCCAAGGCTACGGCGAGAGCCACGGAATACCAGGCGCACCCCATCAACTGCACAATGGTAACACCAACCAAAGCAGAGATCACATGGCCGCCTAAAACATTTTTTGTCTGGGCCAGGGGAGAATCCGGCACACCGTAAACGAGAACAGCGGTAGCACCAAAGCTGGCAATAAGCATCGGCAAATTGAGTCCCATATCAAGATAGGCCACAGCGGCAATGCCGCCAAAGGCCCCGATAAAAATTAACAACCAACGAATCCATTTTTGTCGGCTCATGTTCATCACCTCTGTTTTAGGATACTGTACTTTGACAAAATTTACCGTAACAGAGGTTACATTTCTCCATTAAAAAAG
The DNA here is from genome assembly GCA_964637365.1 of uncultured Peptococcaceae bacterium. Taxonomy (GTDB): domain Bacteria; phylum Bacillota; class Dehalobacteriia; order UBA7702; family UBA7702; genus Cryptoclostridium. The sequence goes on along the minus strand of CAZWWH010000006.1, from coordinate 41,700 downwards.
CGACTATTTTCTGTAGTCGCTTTTATTACGTTAGATCTCGCAGCACATCTAGAGAGCGGAGCTTTCGTTCCAGATGAAAGTCCAGCATATGGCGAGTGACTCTGGCCATCATTTTTTCCGTTTCGGCATTGACCTTCAAACGGCCAATGCGCTCCAAAGGCGTTTGGCGGTAGTACTGTAAGGCGTAGAGAGCCTGGGGAGAAACAGGATAACCGCTGCCGCATTCCTCTCCCACCACGCCTTCAAAACGCGGGGAGAGAAAGCCCTCCTTCAAAGGCTTCCCACAATAAACGCAACAACGAAAATCGGCGTCATACCCCAACAAACGCAGCAGGTGAATTTCAAAATACCGCACCGCTAATACAGGCTCCAATTCCGCCATAGCCCCGAGGACCTCATGAGTTAAATCAAATAACGATGGATTCGGTTCCCGTTCCGGTACCGAAGAATCAAGGAGCTCCAACAAATAGGAGCTATATAAATAGGCTTTGGGATTCTCTCTAATGTGAGGATACGATGCAACCGAAGTGGCCTGACTCACAATATCAAGACTGCGGCCGCGATAAAGCAGCAGGTTACAACGATTTCCCAATTGAAGATATCCCTTGAGCTTGCTTTTTTGCTTTTTAACGCCACGGGCAATGGCCGATAGTTTTCCCTCATCCCGGGAATAGAAGGTAAAAATCCGATGGCTTTCACTATAGTCCATCGCTTTGATAACAATGGCATCAGCAGAATAATAACGCATTGGTCAAATCCCCGTCATCATCGGAATGAACAACGATGCCAACACCGAATAAATCACCAGGCCCAACACGTCGATGCTAGTGCTGATAAAAGGCGCCGAAGCCACAGCAGGATCAATATTGAATCGTTTCAATAGAAGAGGAACGGCAGTCCCAACGGTAGCGGCGATGACCATGTTGCAAATTAAGGTAATTCCCAACAAAATTCCTAAAGCAGCGCTGCCTTGCCAAACCCAGGCGACCAACGCCAATACCATCGCACAAAAGGCCCCAACCAACAAGCCCACACTGGATTCTTTGAATACTGTAACGAAAAAACCCGTGGGGGAAATTTGTCCTGTTGACAACCCACGCACCGTAACCGTGGCGCTTTGGGTGCCGACATTACCACCCATACCGCAAAGTAATGGGGTGAAGTAAGCCAAGGCCACCACAGCTTCTAGCTCCGATTGAAGTCCCCGCATAATGGTGCTGGACAAAATCCCACCGAACAGCGTTACTAACAGCCAAGGCAACCGGGATTTTACCGCACGGCCGATCATTTTGAGAACGGAATCATCCTCTTCCAATTCATCTTCGTGAACACCGGCCATACGAAAGACATCTTCCGTGGTTTCTTCTTCGATTACATCTAGAACGTCATCAACGGTGATGATCCCTACCAGCCGCCGTTCTTTATCCACAACAGGAACAGCCATGATGTCATAACGGGACACCATATTGGCGACTTCCTCCTGATCCATATAATCATCCACGCATTTTACATGGGTATGCATGATATGTTCTAAGGGCCAGTGCGGCGGCGTAACAATGAGGTCACGGAGGGACAGTACGCCCACCAAAACTTCGTCATCATCCACCACATATACATAATAAACCGTTTCAGCGGAAGGAGCCTCTGCCCGTAAAATATTGATGGCCTCCTCCGCAGTAACATTTTGATTCAGTGCCACAAACTCCGTGGTCATAATGGAACCGGCGGTATCGTCGGGATAAACCATCAGACCTTTGACGTCCTCGGCATCTTCATCCTCCATGAGATCGAAGACTTCCTTTTGTTCAATAGGCGTTAATTCTCCCAGAAGATCGGCAACGTCATCGGAGTACATGGTATCAAGGATTTGGGCGCTGCGGTCACTGCCTAAATCCTTCATAATTTGGGGCAGCAATTCAGCGTCAAGGTGGCTCAACACTTCCCCTGTGACGTCAGCGGGAAGATACTGCAATACCGAGGAAATGAAACTCTCATCGAGATGGGAAAGGAGTTCGGCAATATCCACCGGGGCAGAAGGCGCCAGCACCGCAGCAATGGCGGGATAATCCCGGGTTTCGATAAAGGGTTCCAGACGGATTAATCTTTCTTGAATATCCATAAAAATCTCCCTTCTTACAGGGAGACACGGCGAAACGGCTCCCTGCTTTTTGGATTATACTGTTTTCGTGCAAGGCACCATCGAGGGACACCGTCCATAATCTCACCGCCTTTGTTTTATGATATTGGAATTTCATCCATTTGGTTCATTATTACATACCAATCTGAGTATTTGGTATGCTTTTTGTTATTTTATGACAAAATTATTTTACTCGTTAATTTTTGATTTGTCAAAACCAAAATTACGCAAATATATTTCTTTGTTTCGCCAGTCCTTTTTAACCTTAACCCATAATTCCAGATAAAAGGAGGAACCTAAGGTTCGTTCCATTTCTAAACGGGCACGGCGGCCAATTTCCTTTAGCATGGAGCCATTTTTGCCAATCATGATGCCCTTTTGGGAATCACGTTCCACATAAATGGTGGCATTGGCGTAAACGCGGCCGTCGGGCCGCTCCTTGACCTCCACCATTTCCACAGCAACAGCATGAGGGATTTCATCCTTGGTCAATTCCAGCACCTTTTCCCGAATAATTTCCGCCATAATGGCCCGTTCCGGCTGGTCTGTTACCATGTCTTCCGGATAGAAGCAAGGCCCCGGCTCCAGATAGCCAATGACAGTATCCAGCAAATGGGTGATATTCTCATCCTTCAAGGCTGAGATGGGAACAATTTCGGCAAATTCAAACTTTTCACGATAAAAGGCAATCAATTCTAAAATTTTTTCTTTTGGCATCAGGTCAATTTTGTTGAGCAAAAGAAAAACGGGAATATCCTTGGGCAGAGTTTTAATGATATATTCTTCCCCACGGCCAAACTTTTCCGAGCCGTCAACGATATAAAAAATTAAATCCACACCGCCGATGGCGCTTTTGGCCGCTTCTACCATAAATTCCCCCAGCTTATGCTTAGGCTTATGAATCCCCGGAGTATCGATAAAAATCAGCTGAGCATCCTCGGTGGTGTAAAAGCCACGAATTTTATTTTGAGTGGTTTGAGGTTTATCGGAAACAATGGCGATTTTTTGCCCCAAAATCGTATTGAGCAGAGTGCTCTTCCCCGCGTTGGGACGGCCAATGATGGTAATAAACCCAGAACGAAATTCTTTTTCTGCCATATTATTCAACTCCCGCTTCTCCGGCAGCTTCCGTGGTTTCCGGAGCAGTGCCATTGTGGCTCACAGAAATCTGAGAAGGAACCACTTGGATAAAGGTATGGCCCGGTACCAATTTGGCGGCGCTGCCATCGGCCAAGGTAAAGACCAAAGGAGTGTCGGTAGATGCCATGGACCAAGTAATCTCCTGAAAGTTACCGTTTTGGAACAAATAACCGCTGCCGCTGTTCCCGGCAAAGGACATGTCAAGACGCCCCTTTTCATCCACCACACGGGTATTGATATTCATAGTGATAATATTGTCCGCTGTAAGAGTAGCGCCAGTGGCTTGATCCACATGGGAATTTCCATCGGAGGAACGAAGATAACATTTTTGCGCCGCGTCCCAAGTGTACCCTACGGCCTTATAGGTATATGGAATCTGAATTTCCGTGGCGTTCCCTTGGGGAAGAGCAGTCAGCTCATCTTCATCATAGAAAGAAAATTCCGTGGTGGCCTGGGGATCGTTCCAACCGTTTTCTGAAGTCTTTTCATTGAGTTTTTCCCAGCTTGTATAGAGATTTACCGGAGCGTTACGGGACTTATCACGCCAGAAGGTAGAGGTCGCCGCCATCTCATCGATATCCTCAACACTGCCCATGGAATCATAGGCCATTTCGCTACCACCGCAATGGACGTAAATTGCGTGGAAGGATTGAACCAATTCAATAAAATAATGGCGGGCGCTGCGTACCGGCCCGATGACGTCGGGTTGATTATGGTAGAACAGGGCCAAAAAACGATTAATTCCCCCTTCTACCGGGACTTCAAAAACAAGGTCTGCCTGACTGAGATTGGTTTGTGGCTCCGCTTTGGGGCCATTATCCACCGCCACAGCATAGACGCGGCTAGGCATAGTATCAATCACCGCATGATCCAGGGGACAATAAGTCAACTGTGGTTCCGGTTCAGGAGTCGGAACAGGCTCCTCGGCTTCTTTCTTTCCGCAGCCCCATAAGAAAACGCTGAAACAACATAGCAACAACAAGGTAAGAATGGCAGATTTCTTCATCATAACCTCCTGATTTAGTTTCAAAGTTCGGGAATCCTATAGTAACGCCCATAAATAGGGTATGAATATCAAGCAACCGATGATAACCGCAGCAATACAAGAAAAAAGTACTGCACCGGCGGTAATATCTTTCACAATCTTGGCCAAAGGGTGATATTCCGGTGAAACAAGATCAATGACGTTTTCAATCGCAGTATTAATCATCTCGCTGACAATAACTGCGGCGATAACCAATACCAAAACGATGAGATGGATGGGTCGCACCGACAGGGCGATGGCCAAAATCAAGGCAAAACAGCCCATGGTAAGGTGGATGCGAATATTTCGTTCATGACGGATGCAATGCATCAAACCATCAAAGGCGTGACCAAAGCTTTCCCAGAGGCTTTTCGTCTTCAATCCCGGGTCACCCCCATGGCAAGAAGGTATTCCTCAGCCTTTTCTTCCATCACCTTAGCCTCACCAGACTCTATATGATCGTAGCCAAGAAGGTGCAAAAGGCCATGAATCGCTAAAAAACAGAGCTCCCGCCGGAAGCTGTGGCCATATTCCGCAGCCTGTTCTCCACAGCGTTCCAAAGAGATAATCAGATCCCCTAGGGGCACGGGACCTAACCCCGGCAACATGCTGTAATCCTCCCAGCCCTCCCCGGACTCCGCTGTGGGAAAAGACAGAACATCCGTAGCCCGGTCAATCTGACGAAATTTTCGATTAAATTTACGAATCGTTTCATTGTCAGTGAAGAAAATCGTTACCATAGCGCCACGGGGAACCCCCTCACCTTTGGCGGCGTGGTTCATCACTTTGGCCAAAAATGCCATATCCTCTTGAGAGAGAATTAGATTTTTCTGGTCACTGCGCATTTCTATTTTCATAGATTTCAATCCTTTTTCGTTGTACTATCATCGGACGAAGGCAATGTTTCATCGTCTTCATGTATTTCCGCAGTCTCTTCCTCTGGCGGCATCTTACAAACTAATGCCTCATCCATGAGAAAGGAAATCCCCCCATTGCTGTCGCCCATTTTCTTTTTCAGCTTATCCACCAGGATTTTTTTGCCCTTAGAGGACAAGGAGGGATAGGCGATACGGTAATGAGACAAGCCACTTAGCACATTGACAAAGGCTTCCTGAATTTTATGGAGGTCTCGGAAGGTAAGATCGCATTCCTCAAACTGCCCATCGTTAAGTTGGGCGTGTATGATGTCATGAATGCGGGCTTCCATGTCCCCTTTGGAACGGATATTGTGACTTTGAAGCGCGGCCTGGACACTATCGGCCATCATCACAATGGCGCTTTCTCTGGTCTGAGGCCGGGGATTGGGATAGGAGAAGGCTTCTTTGGGCACATCATCAATACTTTCCGCGGTTTCCTGGGCTTTATGATAGAAGTATCGCACTACACTGTTGCCATGATGCTCGTTGATAATATCTACAATCGCTTGAGGTAAATCATAGGCCTCGGCCATTTCCACCCCGTCCTTGACATGGGAAATGATAATCAATGCGCTCAAAGAGGGCGTCAATTTTTCATGAGGATTCATGTTAGGCTCCTGATTCTCTACAAAATATTGAGGCCGCTCTAGCTTGCCGATGTCATGAAAATAGGAGGCCGCCCGCACCAGCAGAGAATCAGCACCAATGGCATCGGCGGCAGCCTCTGCTAAATTTCCCACCAAAACACTGTGGTAATAGGTTCCCGGCGCTTCGGTCATGAGACGTTTAATCAAAGGATGACCGGGATTGGAAAGCTCCATCAGCTTCATGGGGGTGCTCATGTTAAATTTATTTTCTGCAATGGGGATAACCCCCAAGGCCAGCAAGGAGGAAAAAAAACCGCTGGCCAAACCTACCACAGAAGCAATTAACAACGTTGTGGTATTTTGGCCGCCAATAAAGCCCATACAAAGAATCAGCACCATATTGATGATACCAATATAAAGTCCGAAGCTCACCAGCTGGTATCGTTCCCGCACACGACCCACCATATGGACGGTGAAGAGCGAGGAAACCAAAGCCACGATGAGATAAGAAGGCTGATTCAGCGTCATGACCGCCATGAACATTGAGACAATGACCACCAAAAAATAGGAAAATCGCTGGTTAATCATGGTAGTCAACACAATGGCCAAAGCAGGCAAAGGCAAAAGATACCCCAAAACACTATATAGAGTACCATTCATGCTGTAGGTAATGACCATAATGGCCTGACAAATCACGAAAAAGCCTACCAAAAAGGTGCCTAGAAAATGAATGCCGTGGTTGTCGTAGGCATAATAAGGGGAAAAACGGCGGCAATAAATATAAATCAGGAAATACAGGCAGAGAACGTAGAGAAGAATCCCCGGATAATAAAGGAAATTCTTATCATGTTCCGCAAGACCCGTTTTATTTAGCATCTCCACCTGCTCTTCGGTGACGCTAGTACCTTTTTGTACCACGATTTGGCCGGGGCGCACCGTAACCTCCACAGGCTTCACTTCGCTTAATTTAGCGTCAAGAATCGTTTGAGTGGCAGCTTTATCATAAACATTGTTGGCCTCCATCTTCGCAGCGTTTAAATAGATATTCAGCACCTGCTTTTCATCGTCGCCCACTTCACTGTCAGCGATCTGCTGCCGAAACTTCTCTGTGAAATCCTCCATTTCGCTTTCTTTAATACCGCTGGCATAGAGCTGTTCCAAATAGCTGCGGAATATAGTTTCCAGCTGATATAAACGCTCAGAAGGCAGATTATCGAAAATCGCTACTGCATCGGAACTGTAATCCTCGCCCAAAAGGGCTTCATAAAGTCCTGACCGATCCCCTTCCTCCGCATTTTTCGTCTTGATAACTTCATCGACAAAAGAGGTTAAACGATTCTGCGCCTCAATAATTTTTTTCTCATCCAGGACATAAACGCCGTTGACCTGTTCTGCCACGGCTTTTTTGGCCTGCTCGTATTTAACGTCACTCATATAAGACAGAGTGCTGCCTTCATAATAGATATCCTCATTGCAAATATCGCCGACGCTCAGAGTCTCACTCCCCCCAAAGGAGCGGAGAATTAAGACTCCAAAGGTAACCACAATAATGATAAGCCAACGAAGCCATTGAAAGCTGTCCGTGAGCTTTTCTTTATCCTGCTTAGAAAAAATGCGATGTCCGATGACAAGGCGGTTAGGATTCTTTGCCATGACGCTCCTCCCGCTCATAGGCGTTGATGATTTTCTGCACCAAAGGATGGCGCACAACATCCAACTGGCTCAAATAAGAAAACTCTATGCCTTCAACATTTCTTAAAACTTTTTGGGCATGAATCAAACCGGAGCATTCCCCAGCAGCCAAGTCCACCTGGGTAACATCACCGGTGATGACCGCACGGGAGCCAAAACCAATACGAGTCAAAAACATTTTCATTTGGGGCGGTGTGGTATTTTGGGCCTCGTCCAAAATGATAAAAGCATCATCCAAGGTACGACCCCGCATATAGGCCAAAGGCGCCACCTCAATGACACCTTTTTCCATAAGCTTAGAGGCGGCCTCGCTGCCCATAACATCATAAAGTCCATCATAAAGAGGACGCAAATAGGGATCCACTTTATCCTGTAAATCACCAGGCAAAAACCCCAATTTTTCCCCTGCTTCCACCGCTGGACGGGTCAAAATAATGCGCCGCACTGCTTTTTGTTTTAACGCTAACACCGCCATGACCACAGCAAGATAGGTTTTCCCTGTCCCGGCAGGTCCAATGGCAAAAACAATGTCGTTGTGCTTCAAGGCGTCAACATATTTTTTTTGTCCCAAAGTACGGGCTTTGATCTGCTTGCCCCGAGGGGTCACATAAATATTACCAGTAAGCTCTTTGGCCACTTCCTCTTTTCCTTCTGTAGCACTGGCCAAAGCGTAATTAATTACATTGGTATTGATTTCTACATTAGCGGCAGCCAAGGTTTTTAGATGCTCAAATACGCGGCGGGCATTTGCCTGCTCTTCTTCGGTGCCGCGAATATGGACTTCGTTTCCTCGAACCAGAATTTTGGACGGAAGCGCCTTTTCAATCAAAAGTAAATTTGCGTCACGTTGACCCAAAATGGCAGCGGACTCCGCTTCATCGCCCAAAGATAAAACCAACTCATTCATAACCGTTGTTTACTTTGCCTCCCCAAATTAAGATATACTTAATCATTCAGTTCATCAAAAGACTTGAAATTTAAAAGATAGGCTGCAAGAAAGGCTCAAAACAGATAAAACTTGATCCATCGGATCCACATTTTCCATCAGAATCTATACATAAGCGGTGGCAGCAAAAAAATTTGTCTGTGATTTTCCTTGATTGACAGCCAAACTTAATCAAGGTTATTATACCCCCATTTCCTCAATTACTCAACAAAAATAATTGATAATGGCAAAAAACTCCGTGTTTCTCATGAAAATCCGATTTCTTTCCGTGGCTTTCAACAAAAATACCACAGCAAAGAGCGTATTGCTTTTGCTGTGGTTGATTCATTATTCTTCAATCTCTCGAAAAATTCCAAGCTCCTCTTTGGTCTCAATGGTAATTTCTACCCCTACGGCTCCGTTTTCCTCACCCAAATAACGAAAGCTCTCGTCAACGACCTCAGCGTCCTTGGGAATTTTTTTCATTGCCTCTTTTCGTGCGATATCTTCGGCCTGGGCCATAGCTTCATCAGAGGAGATTTGCCGTTGGGCGCTTTCCACCTCACGCACAGTACGCCAATGAAACAACGGCGTCTTTTGCCAGGGCAAAGACATTTCTTTTTCTACCGTGTCGTATTCGGCAAAATCAAAATGCTTGGAACCCCATAACAGGTATTCCCTGCCCATAAGATTCAAAGAAAAGCTCTCCGACTCATTGCCAGTGGGATGAGAATCCGCCACCGTAAGACCGGCGTATCCTTTCGCGGTATACCAAGAGGTTCCTCGCACAATCCCTTTGGCATGGAGCAATTCCGCCGGAGAAATTTCATTACCGGCTTCATCCTCATAAGTGACAAATCCGGAAATAATCACATCGCCGGCCTTCACCGGCTTCCCCACTTCGATACACTGCTTTCCCCGCAGGACCAAAACTTCTTCAATAACGCCGTCTTTGGCGGCAACGATGTGTCCGGGAACCGTGGTTTCATCGTCGGCAGTATCCCGTAGAACTACCCGGATTTCAACAGTGACACCGTTCTTTTGGAATCCCACCCAGGACAATTCCGGACAGCGGCGCAGGATTTCCTTGCTGATATCCTCCCAATCAGAGGACATTCCGAACAGTCCGGGGCGCACTCCTTGCTCCGCCGCAATGGACCGCACCTCCTGTTCCACTTTTTGCGGAATGTCCTGATCTGAAATGACCTCAACATCAAGAACAGAGTGTGCATAAACCACCAATGCCAATACTATACAAAGGGCCGCAGCAGCTAGCAGACGGTGACGGCGCAGTCTGCGCAATACCGCAGGGAGGCCCTTTCCCTCTTTAATAGTAATATAGCAACCGGTGATATGACCGATACGGCGCAAGGACCCCAAACTTTTTAAGGCAGCTTTGGCCTCCCAGCGCTCCGGCCCCAGGACAGTGATATCCCAAAGCACAATGTTGCGCTCCATGGCTAAATTGGAAAACCGTTCAATGGAGCCGCCGCTGATTTCAATCACGCAATAGCCCGGTAAATCATGGCTCAGGGACATGGTGTTCCTCCTTAACTTCGTACAAAACGCAGGGTAATAATGGTACCCTCCACAGCCAGCATATCCGGTTTCAAAATCGGCAGAGAAAGATTTTCCCCACTGATTTCCAGAATACCGCCGCGATAGGCCGCACGGATCATAGTATCATTATATTGTAGAATACCGCGGTGGTTTTCCAGAAGCAATTCACTGTCGCCGGAGAGGACGATACGGGGCAAATGGCAGGTTAAATCCGTAGGCAAATCAAGGGCATCGGACACACAGCGGCGCACTTTTTCTTTTTTATCCATGGAATCGGATTTCTCATCTTCTTTTATTTTTTTTGGCCCCATGGGGTTTTGTTGTTTCGTCATAACATTCCCTCCCCTATACCTTATTCAGGAGGAAAAAGAAATATCCCTCTCATTCGAGAGGGATATAAATACAATTTAAAAAGCACTGTCACTTTACGCTTCGATAAACTTACAAGATAAATTGTCGACAGTTTCTTTCAACACAAAGGAATAAGGATTATCCTTAGACAATAGCTCTTTTTGATACCATCCGTCAAAGGCTGCGCCTTGGGCAGGGGTGGAGGTTAAGGTTACAGTGGAACCCCAAAGATAGTATCCTGCGCCGTCAACGGAACCTTCACCTTCCACCACCACATGAACCTCACCATAGCAGCGGAACAGCATGGTAGCGGCTTCGGCGCGGGTCAAATCATTTTGCGGCTGGAACGTGCCGTCAGGATAGCCCTTGACGATTTCCGCACGCTGCATCACGTCAACCGCTTCCCAAGCCCAATCCTGGATGGAAGTCATATCTTTGAAGTTCATAGCCACATCTGCCTGTGGCAATTCCAGCTTCATCATATCGAAGAAACGGTAAAGGAAAGTAGCCATTTGTTCTCTGGTCACTTTTACTTCAGGACAAAAGGCCGTTTCCGACATCCCCATGGTAACGCCGTTTTTCTCAGCCCAATTCACCGCAGAACAGTACCATTTATCCGAAGCAACGTCCTGGTACTCGGATTTACCTTCGTACTGAGAAAGATCAGCACCGGACATTCTGGCCAAAACCGTCACCATCATGGCCCGGGTCATACTGGTATCAGGACAGAAAGTAACGTCAGTCATTCCTTTCATCAGTTCCAGGTCGTAACAACCCTTAACACTGTCGGAGAACCACTGATCGGAAGTCACGTCAACAAAAATGTCATCGCCAAACATGGCAATTAAATCGCGGTCACGGGTCACTTTAAAGGTATAGTTTAAATCTTTAGAAACCAAAGCGTTTCCTTCATACCAGCCGCGGAAGGTCACGCCGCTTTTGGGTTTCGCCGTGACAGTGCAGGTGCCGTTCATGTCATAACGGGCGCCGCCGCTGGCAGTACCGCTTTCACTGGCAGTGACAGTAATATCAGCTTTGACTTGTTTCCCACGGGAGGTAACAGGAATAAAAGAAGCATCACGATTTCTATTTTCCTGGGTATTCCAGTTAAAACGGGAGTCATCAGAATGGCTCAAGCAGAAATATTTATAAGGGATGGTGCCGCGACCATCATTGGAGGCACGGTATTCCTGTTGAGGATCAAAGATATACATTTTTCCGTTGATGGGGATTTCTACCCAAGCGTGAACCGTGCTGTAGGTAGGACTCCATACAAAGGTACCGGTATGAACATAGGCTTCGATCCCAATGTTACGAGCCATAATGGCAAAGGCCGACGCATAATTGTAGCAAACACCTTCTCCATAAAACATCGCATAGTAGCCTCGGTCAATGACGGCATTGGGAATGGGACACTGATATTTCCCGACAAAGTCTTTATAATGATATGGTTTGGCAAAGCCATACCAATTCCGTTCATTATAAGCGCCCCAATCAAAATCCACGTTACGAACCAAATAATCATAAGCGGCTTTCAATTTTGTATAGGTATCGCTTTTTGCATAGGGAGCCAAAATGGAATTCACCTTATTGTCAATGGAAGCGTAGCCAGTGACCTGGGGATATACCTTCAAGGAATTGATCAGGGATTTGGCAGTGGAGAGCGGTGTTTTGCTGATTTCCGCATAACCAAAATACTCAATATCCCCTTCGTCAGCGGGGACATCAAAAATGTCGCCGGCGCTGTAGGAATAGACGGCGGTATCTTCGGTTTCATCTGCCAAAATGCCCCAGGAAAAACCAAAAGATATCACAAGGCATAAAGCCAGAAGCCAAAAGATTCTAAATGTACTTTTATGTTTCATGTTTCCTCCTTTAAACTTTGCTGCTCTGTCACGATAGAATCATAGCGGCAAATCTTTGTTTTTATCTTACCATAATCTCCCGGCCCTTGACAAGAATAAAACACAATGATTATCCTCTGTATTTTAGAAACGAAAAAAGTTCCCAGGGTTTCCGGGGATAAAAATAGTGGAATTCCCCTATGATTTCTGCTATAATATTAATATCTATATACAATGACCATAAAAAATGATGAATGCTCATAAAAGAGAATTTCAAGGTATTACGAGGTACAACAATGAAACAATTAATGACCGGTAATGAAGCCATTGCCCAAGGCGCTTGGGAAGCTGGCGTTCATGTTGTCGCGGCTTATCCAGGAACTCCCAGTACAGAGATTACGGAAAATGCCGCCAAATACGAAGAGCTTTACGCCGAATGGGCGCCCAATGAAAAGGTCGCCATGGAAGTAGGCATTGGCGCTGCCATCGGCGGTGGCAGAGCCCTGGTATGTATGAAACATGTCGGCGTCAATGTAGCTATGGATCCTTTAATGACCGTGGCCTTCAGCGGAATCAATGGAGGTCTTGTCTTTGTTTCCGCCGATGATCCGGGGATGCACAGCTCCCAAAATGAACAAGACAATAGAAAACTGGGGGAATTCGCGAAAATCCCCGTATTGGAGCCCTCAGATTCCCAGGAATGTTTGGAATTTACCAAGGTGGCCTTCACCATCAGTGAAACCTTTGACACCCCTGTGATGCTCCGTCTTACCACACGGGTTGCCCACTCCCAGTCTTTGGTAGAAAAAGGCCAGCGGGAGGAACGGGAACCTAAGCCTTATGAAAAGAATCCTCAAAAATATGTCATGATTCCGGCCCATGCACGGCCTCGCCATCAAGAAGCCGAAGCCCGTTTGGAAAAATTGGCAGAATACGCCGAAACATCGACATTAAATCGTATGGAAATCAACGATACCTCCATAGGCGTCATTGCCTCGGGAATCGTTTATGAATACGTCAAGGAAGCCCTGCCCGATGCTTCCGTTTTAAAATTGGGACTTTCCAATCCCTTACCGAAAAAACTGCTGGCAGACTTTGCCGCCAAGGTAGATAAAGTCTATGTCATCGAAGAACTGGATTCCGTTACCGAAGATAAATGCCGCGCCATGGGGATGGAGGTTGTTGGCAAAGAGGTATTCTCCCGCTGTGGGGAAATCTTCCCGGAGATCATTGCCGAAAAACTCCTGGGGAAAAAACAGGAAATTCCTTATTGTTACGAAGGAAACCTGCCAATGCGGCCTCCGGTGCTTTGCGCCGGCTGCCCCCACAGAGGCACCTTCCACGCCTTAAAGAGGGTAAAGGCCAACGTTATCGGCGACATTGGTTGCTACACCCTGGGCTGTCTGCCACCGCTCCAAAGCGTTGATACCACCATTTGCATGGGCGCTGGCATTGGCATGACTATCGGCATGGAAAAAGTTCGCGGCAAAGAATTCGCCAAGCAAACTGTTTCTGTGATTGGGGATTCCACCTTCATCCACTCCGGCATCACCGGTTTGGTGGATATGGTTTACAATAAAGGCATTGGCACCTGCGTGATTCTGGACAACAGCATCACCGCAATGACAGGGCATCAGCAAAACCCCCTGACGGGTCGCACCGTCAAAGGGGAGCCCACCAAAGCCATCAACTTGGAAGCCTTAATTCACGGTATCGGCATTGAGAGAGTCACTGTGGTGGATCCTTTTGATGTAGACGGTACCGTCAAGGTCTTAAAAGAAGAAATGGCCGCCGAAGAGCCCTCGGTAATCATTGCTCGCCGGCCCTGCGAATTACTGCTAAAGGAAAGCCGCCCGGCCCTTTATATCGACGCCGACCGCTGCATGAAGTGTAAACGCTGCTTGAAAATCGGATGTCCCGCCATTGAAAACACCGGCGACGTTCCCATCATCCATGGAGATCAATGCGTGGGCTGCGGTTTATGCGTTAATATCTGCCCCCATAATGTCATCAGAAAGGAGGGGGAATAAGATGAGTGAAGTAAAAAATATCCTCATTGCCGGCGTTGGCGGACAGGGCACGGTTTTGGCTGCCCGCATTTTATCCCGTTTGCTCATCAGCAAAGGTTATGATATTAAGGTTTCAGAAATTCATGGCATGTCCCAACGGGGCGGCAGTGTTGTTACCCAGGTTCGATTTGGGGAAAAGGTCTATTCTCCCATTATCGCCCCAGGTACTGCCGATTATATTCTAGCTTTTGAAAAATTAGAAGCTGTGCGGGCACTGCCCTATCTAAAAAAAGGTGGCCATGTCATCGTCAACGAAATGGAAATTAATCCTATGCCCGTGACAATGGGCACGATGGAATATCCCACAGACCTGGAAGCCTATCTGAAATCCATTGAAGCTGACGTTACCCTATTTCCAGCCTATGCCATGGCTCAGGCTGTAGGGAATCCCAAGTCCCTGAACATGGTACTTTTGGGCGCTTGGGCCAAAGCCTTTGGCTTGGCTGAGGAAGAATGCATCAAAGTCATGGAAGAAAATATTCCCGCCAAATTCCTGGAAGTCAATAAAAAAGGATTCCGCAAGGGTTATGAAGCCGTCAAATAAAGCCAAAAAAATTTATCCCGCCTATCGGGACGGCGCACGAATTCTATGCTCCCGCTGCTTTGGCACGTTGGGCAATATTGCGAAATATGGCCATGATGACACTGGATATTGGTTTGTGGCTCCCTGCCATGAATGCGGTGCAAAGATGAAATGGTATCGTCTGGTTGACGGCCAGGCCGAAACAGAAGCACAAACTGTAGAAGACGGCACCTTTGGTTTGACCATGATTGATGGAGAATTGACCATGGTTTGGGAGGATACAGGAGAACAAGAAAGAAAGAATAACCCAAGATAACAAAGATTCTCCTTGCGACATGATTATGAAAATGAAAAAACTTGTAAAAAACTTATGGACAAACCAGAGAGATCTGGTATTATATATGTTTTTTGGCATTTTTACCACTGTGGTAAACTGGGGTACCTATTTTATTTTTACCCGCCTGTTAAGTGTGTCCATTTATTGGTCCAATATTTTGGCATGGTTTTTTGCTGTGCTGTTCGCTTACTTAACAAATCGTCGCTGGGTATTTCACAGCAACACCAGTGGTACTGTTTTAGTAGCCAGGGAAATTTTTGCCTTTTTCAGTTCGCGTGCTTTTTCCGGCGGTGTAGACATGCTCCTACTGTTCCTTATGGTTCATCTGTTGCATATGCATGACTTCCTAGCCAAAGTAATCATCGGCCTTGTGGTGGTATTGCTAAACTACGTTCTCAGTAAGCTGGTGTTTCGCTATTACCAACAAAAAATGGATGTATAAAACGAACGACAGCCGTCTCTTTGAGGCGGCTGTATTTTTTTAACAACAAAATATCATCTGTCACTTTATCCAACGATTTTTCATTCATCATAAATACCCGCCGAAAACAGTTTTGTTTTGGCGGGTATTCAAGTTTCGTGATTCAAAAACAATTAGCTTAGCGATCCTCTCGGAAAAAGGGATTGCTTAAGCCCTCAGGCGGTCGATGCTTGCGATTGTTCCCCAAAGTCACAATGAGCAAAACCACAATGGTCATCAAGTAGGGGAGCATATCCAAAAGATTTGAAGCTATGGTAATATGATGTCCGAATAGGGGAATAGACACGCCTTGTATTTTAAACACTAAAGCTCGCAACATTCCAAAAAAGTATGCGCCGAGAATGGCTTTGAGAGGATGCCAGGTACAGAAGATCACCAAAGCCACGGCAATCCAGCCCAGTCCGGCGGTGATTTCCTCCTGCCAACGGGGAACGAATACCAAGGTCAAATAGCCACCGCCAACGCCGCAAAGGAAACCGCCGCTGACCAAAGCCACATATTTATACAGTGTAGTATTGATCCCTGATGCGTCAGCTGCCGAGGGGTTCTCCCCGACGGCTTTATGGTTCAGACCAATTTTCGTCTTTTTAAAATAAAAATACATGAGAACTGCCAGGAATAAAGCCGCCATAACATAGGCGCTTTGATTAAATATGGTAGGCCCTAAAATGGGAATATCTGAAAGGAAAGGCACTTTCACAGAAGCGAAAGCCTTGGTGACTGAAGCGGGCAGAGCCACGCCGGAAAGACTTTTTCCTACAAATCCGGAAAAACCGGTGCCAAATATCGTCAAGGCAAGCCCCGAAACAATTTGATTGCCCCGGAAGGTTACGGTAACAATGGCATAAATTAGCGCTCCCAAAGCGCCGGCCAAGCCCGCAATCAATACAGCAAAAAGCGCACTGCCGGTTTTTACCCCAGCCATAAAGCCCATAACCGCCCCCATTAACATCATACCCTCTACCCCAAGATTCAGGTTACCGGCTTTTTCACCCAGAATACCACCGAGGGTGCCGTAAAGAATGGTAGTTCCCATCTGCATGGAGGTTTGCAAAAACAAACCAATGGTTGTCAAAATACCCATCAGGCCACCTCCTTAGTTGGGACAGTTTTTTTCATCCGCACAAAACGGTATTGGGAAAAGAAATCACTGGCCAATACAAAGAAGAGAATAATTCCCTGCAAAATACCGGATACGGCCGAGGGAATTTGCAGCGACCCTTGCAGGTAAGCGCCGCCTTGAATCAGCATGGCAAAGAGGAAGGAAACCAGTACGACGTTCACCGGTTTTAACCGTGCCAGCCAACAGGTGATGATGGCGGTAAAACCAATGCCGCCGCTGAGCTGGTAGGTCAGGGAATGCTCAATACCAGTGGCCTGTAACATCCCGGCCAAACCGCAGATGGCTCCGGAGAGGCAAACAGAAATCAAAAGGACTTTTTTTACATTCATTCCCGCATACCGCGCAGTGGACACATTCTCCCCTACTACGGTAATCTCATAGCCGAGCTTTGTTTTATTGAGGAGGAAATAAACGCCTACCACGAGAATCACGGCAAAGATCCAACCAATATGGATTCCAAACAATTTCGGCAATACTGCCACGTCCTCAAACACAGGAATGCGAGGAAAGCCCGCGGCATTTGGGTCTTTCCAGGGACCGTATTGCAGAAACATAATCCATTTTGTCGCCACATAATTCAGCATCAAAGTAACCAGCGTTTCGTTGGTTCCCCATTTGGCCTTTAATATCCCGGGAATAAAGCACCAAAAAGCACCGGCAATCATGGCAACCACCATCATAATGAGAATCAGCAACGGTTTGGGCAGAAATGTAAAATTCAAGGCAAAGTAGCTTGCAGCAAAGGCTCCCATAAAAAACTGACCTTCAGCGCCAATGTTCCAGAATTTCATTTTAAAAGCAATGGCAATTCCCAAAGAAATCACAACCAGGGGGATGGTCTTATTGATGGTTTGCTGAAAGCGATATTCCGAAAGCAGAGAACCTTCTATCAGCTTCCAGAAAATGGTCAGGGGATTATATCCCATGACCAGCATAAAAATGGCTGCCGCAATTAAAGCCCCTACCACAGCGATGCATCGCTGTGTCATGGACTGGAGGGGAGTGACTTCAGCTCGTTTTACAATTTTAAGCATAATGGGCCTCCTCCACATCAGCAGTGCCACCCAACATCATCAAACCAAGGTCTTCTTTGGTGACAGATTTGGCATCTACGATTTTCATAATACATCCATGGCTCATGACCATAATGCGGTCACAAAGCTCTAGAATAACGTCAAGGTCTTCGCCGATGTAAAGGACACCGACGCCTTTTTCCCGCTGTTCATTAATGACATTATAAATATGATAGGCGGCCCCGATGTCAAGCCCTCGGGCGGGATACGCCGTGATGAGCACTTGGGGGTCCGAATCAATTTCACGCCCCAGTAACACCTTTTGGATATTACCACCGGACAGCTTTTTCACCTGATGGTGAACGGACGGTGTGCTAACGTCGAATTTCTCCACAATTTTTTTAGCTGCCACTTCACCGGCCTTGCGGTCCACCAGCAGCCCTTTGGGATCACGATACGTTTTCAACAGCACATTATCTACAATATCCAAAGACCCCACAAGGCCCATACCCAGGCGGTCTTCAGGAACAAAGCTCATGCTGACACCCTTTTTGATAATATCCACAGGGCTCATACTCAACAGTTCTTCATCCTTTAATTTCACACTGCCTTTCGCAACGTCATAAAGGCCCACAATGGCTTCGCAAAGTTCTTTTTGACCACTGGCAGCGATACCGGCAACCCCCAGCACTTCCCCGGAGAACAGACGAAAGCTTATATCATCGATAATTTTCGCGCCGTTTTCGCCATGAATTTCCAAATGCTCTACCGTAAGCAATGGTTTTCTCAATTCCATTGGCGTTTCCGTATGATTGATGGAAAGATCGATGGAATATCCCACCATCATTTCCGTCAAATCCTTGGCGCTGGTCTCACTGGTATTGACGGTAGCAATGCTTTCCCCTTTCCTGAGAATGGTAACACGGTCGCTAATTTCAAGCACCTCGTTCATTTTATGGGTAATAATTACAATGGAACAGCCTTGGTCACGCATATTGCGAAGAATCGCAAAGAATTTTTCAATTTCCTGCGGCGTTAATACTGCCGTAGGTTCGTCCAAAATCAAGACGTCAGCGCCGCGGTAAAGCATTTTCATAATTTCCACGGTTTGCTGCTCGCTGACGGACATTTCATCAATATATTTGTCGGGATTCAGGTTCAGGCCATAACGTTTGGCAATGGCATTAAGCTCTTCGGTTAGCTGTTTTGGTTTCAGGAAAAACCCCTTTTTTTGTCCCAAAGCGATATTTTCTTTGGCCGTCATCACATTAACCAACTTAAAATGCTGATGCACCATGCCGATGCCGGCCTCCAAAGCGTCGTTAGGAGAATCGAAGCGTGTTTCCTTTCCATCCATGAAAATAAAACCGCTGTCAGGGACATAAATCCCTGACAGCATATTAACCAAAGTACTTTTACCGGAGCCGTTTTCACCTAAGAGCGCATGAATCTCCCCTTTTCTCAGAGAAAAGTCGATATTTTTATTGGCTTGCACCGAACCGAAGCTCTTGCAGATTCCCTTTAATTCTATATAAGCACGCTCGCTCATGTCGTCTCCATTCATCAAGCAATTTATTTGATGGAACCGATAACGCCTTCCACAAACCAGTCAATGGAAAGCATTTCTTCATCGGTCAAAGATTCGCCTTCTTTTACCTTCACATTGCCATCCTGGTCTTTGATTTCGCCATAAAATACATCCCATTCCCCGGAATCAAGTTTTTCCTGGGCGGCTTTGACGGCGTCTTCAGTACCTTCAGCACAGAGGTCGGAAAGAGTGTCCAATTCAACAACATCGCTGCCCCAGTAGCTTTCGCTTTCCCAGGTACCATCAATGATTTTCTGAACTTGTTCTACATAATAGGGACCCCAATTCCAAACGGGGGCGGTGAGGTAGCTATTGGGAGCGACATTGGCGGTGGGATAATGATAGCCGATGCAGGAAACGCCGTCAGCTTCTTCCGCAGCCAAGAGAACAGCGGCGGTGTCCTGATGCTTTGTCAAAACATCGCAATCCTTGTTAATCAATTCCTGTGCGGCAGCTTTTTCCACAGCGGCGTCCCCCCAGGAACCTGTCCAAACGACTTCCACTGTGGCTTCGGGGTTCACAGAACGAACACCAAGAGTGAAAGCATCGATACCACGGACAACTTCAGGAATCCCCATAGCGGCGACATAACCGATTTTATTGGTTTCAGTTTTCATGCCAGCGGCGATCCCAGAAAGATAACGGGCCTGATAAATGCGTCCAAAGTAGTTGGACATATTGTCTTCCTGAATATTACCGGAAGCATGCATGAAATAGAGATCAGGATAATCCGCAGCAACTTTTTGGGTCCATTCACCAAAGCCGAAGCTGGTAGTGAAAATGACGTTGCAGCCTTGGTCGATAAGATTACGGATTGCGTCTTCGCAGCCGGAATCTTCCGTTACGTTTTCCATGTAAGCGGTTTCAACACCGAGTTCTTTTTCCAGAGCCAATCTACCGTCGTTGTGGCTGTCGGTCCATCCTTCGTCACCAATGGCTCCGATGTACACGAAACCGACTTTGATATCTTCTTTTGCGATACCCTTGGACTCGTTGTCTTTAGACGTACTGTCGCTGTCGCCGCCGCAAGACGCGAAGGCAAAAACCATAAGAGCTGCCAAAGCCAACACTAAAAGTTTCTTTTTCATGATTTTCCTCCTCTAAATTATTTAGAAAAAAATGAATCAACAAAGTAACATTACCTTTGCCGATTGTCTCTATTGTAACGAGAAATTAACAAAATTTCAATATGCAATTTACTATTTTTTCATATTATTTCGACTTTTTTTGAATATTCTCTTGCCATGGAATTTTCCCTGTTGGAACAATGCGCTTTTTTCCTTCGTTTAATCAATAAGATTCGATATATTGCAGTCGCCGTATTAGGACTCACCCCAAAAGCGAAGAGGTTTCATCCATTGACCAAAACAGTGAAGCATAAAAAACAGGCAACGCATGGTAAAAATAGGAAGGCAATTACTGAACCGGGCAAATGTATGGAGGAATATTATGGTATGTTTTTGACTGCGGAGGATATCGATCCTTATATACCTTATATACCTTATCTGCAATAAGTAGATTGCAGCCATAAGCAAAGCACAAAACGTTTTATTGCAAAGGAGGAAACATGAAACATCGAGGATTATGGATACTTTTGACAGTATTTCTCATTTTGATCGCTTCGACGGTATGGTACTATTTATTTGCACAGGAGCACGACAATGTCTCCGACGACTACATTGCCATAGTAGGCGACGAGGCCACATATGAGCATTTGTTATCGCTCCAAGGCAATGAAAGCGGCATGCAATACGAAACTACTGCCGACAGCGCTATGGAATCCAATCGTATGACAGAGTATTCCGACGTTTCTAAAGGGTATGCCAGCGATTTTTCCGCCACGAACAACCAAATTGCCACAGTGGATGAAGGCGACATCATTAAGACCAATGGCCACTATATTTGTGCCCTGAATCAGCAAAAGGTCACGGTGGTTCGCGTTCAAAGCGATGGCGCCATGAAAAAGGAAAACACCATTGACATCGCCGATGAGTCGGGAGAATATGGTGTAGCCCTTTACCTTACAGAAGAGGAACTGATTGTCATCACCCAGGATTTTGGCGGCATTTCTACTTTAAGTAATACTGCCAAAGCCGATGATACCATCATTGCAACCGACACGGCCGCAGATAGAGGATACGGCGTCACCATTGCAATCTATCCCATTACTGATACCGTCAGCACAGAGCCGAATCGAACTATTACCATGGAGGGGCATTATCTCACCTCCCGGCTGTCCAATGGCTGTCTTTATATGATTACCGAAATATATCCAAACTATGAAACCCAAACCACTGAAGATTCCCTCCCCCAGTATCGAGATAGTTTCACAGGGGAAAAAGCCCTTTCGGTGGGGTATAACAGTATTTACTATTGTCCCCGTGACCCCGCCCCCGGCCGTCAGATGACTAATATTGGGGCACTGAACTTAAAGGGTGAACATGAAATCAACGTTCAAAGTTTTTTGGGCGGCGGCAATGAATTTTACATGAATGAAAATGCCCTGTATCTGGCCTTAAACCAATACGGCTGGATGGAACAAACCGAAAAGACAGCCCTTTGCCGTTTTGATATTGACAAGGATCAGGTCACCCCTACCGCTACGGGAGAGGTTCCCGGTACCATTATCAATCAATTTGCAATGGATGAATTTGACGGTACCTTCCGCATTGCAACAACCCAAACAACAAATGGCGTCACGGTCAACAGCGTTTATCTTTTCAATAAGGACTTAAACACCATGGGTTCTCTCACCGATTTGGCGGAGGGCGAATCCATCTACGCCGTCCGTTTTATGGGTGACAGAGCCTATCTCGTCACCTTTCAACAGGTAGATCCCTTGTTTGTACTGGACCTTTCCGATGCAAAGCATCCCAAGGTTCTGGGGGAACTAAAGATTCCCGGCTACAGCCAATACCTCCATCCCTACAATGAAACAACACTCATTGGCATTGGCAAAGATGCTGTTTCCGTCCCGCTTCGAGGATCCGAAGGATCCGAAGGATCTGAGGAATCTATGACTTATGACCAAGGACTGAAAATTTCCCTTTTCAACGTGGCTGATGTTACAAATCTGAAAGAATTGGACTCCGTCACCATTGGTGGACGGGGCACTGACTCCGAAGCGCTGGGGAACCATAAAGCCTTTTACTTTGACAATGAAAAGGGAATCCTCTCCATACCCATCACTGTTTACGCTCCCAAGACCAATGGAACTCCGGATGAATACGGAGAATGGTCCACTCAAGGCCAATATTTCTTTGCCATTGACGGCAAAACCATCAAAGAGACCTCAGTGGTTTCCCACTGTGACAATGCCAATAACTACGAATACTTCACCAGCCGCACCTTACGTATTGGCGATACAGTCTATGTACTCTCGGGGAAACGAATCACCGCTCATCATCGCGACGGCAATGAAACCTTATCCGAACTTGATTTGTAATAATACCTCAAGAAAAGTTTTCCAAAATACCGAGTCTGTGATACAATACAGAAAAATGGAAAATGAGGAAATCGGATGATCGACATCAACCAATTACAATATTTTATCGCATGCGCCCAAAAGAAAAGTCTGAGCGAGGCAGCGGAAGCCCTGTATACCTCCCAACCCCATGTCAGCATGGTCATTAAAAGCCTGGAAAAAGAGGTGGGAAAACCACTATTTCATCGTACAGCCCGAGGCGTCATCCTCACCGAAGAAGGAGAAAGCGTTTATCATTACGCCCAAAATGTCCTAAAGAATCTGGATCTGATGGTATCCACTCTTCACGATCATGAACAACGGGTGTTCTCGGTGATTTCCAACCACAGTAGTAAAACAGCGGAACTGCTTTCTGAGTTCTATCATCTTCATGAAAACGAAAATATTCATTTCCGTTTTATGGAAGGGGAAACGGAAGATATTATCGAACAGGTCAACAGCAGGAAAGCGGAAATGGGATTGGTTTATGCGGCTCAGAATCAAAAAACTGCTTTCGGGCAGAAGCTGCAACAAAATAAGATGGAATTTATCTTGTTGAGAGCCACAGATGTAGTACTGTGCGCAGGGCCCCATAGCCCCTTCTACCATCAGGAAACCGTAACGGTGCAGGATTTGCGGCAGATTCGTTTTGTCCAAACCCCCAGTGACTATTTTTCCTTTTACGATTTTATGAACAGTCAATCCAAAGACGGTAAAGCGATCACTGGACTGAATCGCACCGTCATCACCAACAGTGACCATACCATGGTGCGACTGCTCCAAAAAACCTCCTTAGGGAATCTGGGCAGCTACTGGATGAAAAAAGATACGGAACAACAGAACATTCATGTCATCCCCGTGGAAGGCTTTCAAGGTCAAGTGGCTTTTGGCTATATCAAAAGAAAAGATGAGCCATTAAGCCCGTTGGCAGACAGCTTAGTTCGCATGATCCATGAACGATTACAAGAGATTCCATAAAATTTTCTGATACCCTGGGATAAAAAAATAGCAATACCGGGACAAAACCTCCCCATGATAAAATAAGGCCATGGCTGATTTTATCACAAGGAGGTACCATGGCACAGAGAATTCTGCAGCAACGGCAAATCGACGCAACCGAGGGAACACTATGGAAACAGCTGACTGTTTTCAGTCTTCCCATCCTTCTCTCCCAAGTATTCCAACAATTATACAGCATTGCCGATACCGCTATCATCGGGCACTTTGCCCAGTCTACCGCCTTAGCCGCAGTGGGGATTTCGAGTTTGCTGTTATCCATTATCACCAATTTTTTCATCGGGATTTCCACAGGAATCAGTGTGGTCATCGCCCGCTTTTGCGGAGCCAAGGCCCATAAGGAGTTGAAAGAATGTACCCAAACCGTTCTGCTCATTAGCATTCTGGCGGGATTTCTGTTTACCCTTATCGGCATTGTCAGTGCCGATCTTTTTTTGCGGCTTTTGGGAACTCCGACAGATATCATGGAATCCACTCGATCCTATTTGAGAATCTGCTTCTGGGGCGTTGGCGCCCAACTAATTTATAACATGGGAAACGCTATTTTAAGGGCAATTGGGAATACTGTGGCGCCATTGATTTATCTCATAGTTTCGTCTTTGGTCAACCTGATCCTGGACGTTGTTTTTATTGTAGTACTTCACTTTGATGTACAGGGCGCAGCGGCAGCCACCATCATCGCCCAGTGGGTCTCCGCTATCCTGGTACTGGGAAAGCTCATGAATGGGAAATTTCACTTCAAAGCGCTTAAAATTCATTGGCGCTATTTAAAAAGCGTATTCTCTTTGGGAATTCCCACCGGAGTTCAGGCAATCTTTATGAGTATTTCCTCGTTGTTGATTCAGACAGACATCAATTCCTTTGGTTCTTCAGCCATCGCAGCCATGACGGTTTACGCAAAGTTGGAGGGTTTTTTATATTTTCCCATGTTTTCCATGGGCATGGCCATTACCGCCTTTGTGGGACAGAACATGGGAGCGAACAAATTAGAACGAGCCAAAGAATGTGTGACCAAAGGTATTAAGATGTGCCTGTTTATTTCCATAGTTTTTTCCCTGTTTCTGCTTTGCTTTACCCAACAAGCCCTGTCATTATTCACCAAGGAGCAGGCTGTCATCGGATATGCCAGCCGTGCCATGATTTTTACCTTTCCCTTTTACTGGGCTTATGCCATCAATCAAGTTTACATCGGGGGCCTCAGAGGGATGGGACGCGTATTGCCGCCGATGGTCATCACCTTTTTGTCTTACTGTCTATTCCGAGTGGTTTGGTGCCGCTGTCTTTTGCCGTTACATTCCAGTATGGATGTAATTTTTGCCTCCTATACAGCAAGCTGGTTTCTGATGCTGATATGTTTGAAGCTCTACTATCACCAAGAACTGCGGCGTTACGATGGAACGACAACTCCAATATTGGTTAAAAAAAACGCTGCCTAATTTCTACTTTGCCATCAGTCTAAATTATGGTACAATGAAAGTAAAAAGGGAATTAGGAGGCTGTTATGACTCGGTTAAAGGAAAAAGTCGCTATCATCACAGGGGCAACCAAAGGTATTGGAGAAGCTGCGGCGGAATTATTCGCCAAGGAAGGAGCGAAAGTCATTGTTGCCGGCAGAAATCGAGCTGAAGGAGAAAAGGTTGCGGCCCGCATTTGCCAGCAATATCCTGATAGTGCCGTATTTCTGTCCCTTGATGTCACGGACGATGTTAGTTGGCGTCAATGTATCCAAGAAACCTTGAACCGCTTTGGGAAGCTAAATATCCTGATCAACAATGCTGGGGTCAGTTTTCGAGAAACGGTAGCGGAAACTACCATAGCTTCTTGGGAAACCACCATCGCCACCAACCAAACCGGTGTATTCCTCGGCATCAAACTGGCCATCGAGGCCATGAAAACAAATGGAGAAAACTGTGCCATTGTGAATACCGCTTCTGTCGATGGCCTGGTGGGCGACGCGGTCTTTTTCTCCTACTGTGCAAGCAAAGCGGCGGTAGAAGCCATGACTAAATGTGCTGCGCTCTATTGCTCCGAGGAGGGCTGGCCCATCCGGGTCAACGCTGTGGCTCCGGGCTATATCCTCACCCCTATGGCCTATGAGGACGCCCGCCAAAATGGTCAGACCATCGAAGAATATTGCGCTGACTCCATTACACTCCACCCCATTGGTCATCTGGGAGAGCCAAAAGATATCGCCAACGCCTATCTCTATTTGGCCTCTGACGAGGCCTCCTTTGTTACAGGAACAACCTTGGCTGTAGACGGCGGCTATACCTGTCGTTAAATGAAACGATCACTATAAAAAAATAAGGCCACAGTTTAAAACCGTGGCCCATTATTTTTATTTTGCTTTTACGGGAACGTAAATTTCCGCTTTGGAATCTTGGTAGAGTTCAAAGCAAATTTTACTTTCATCGTATGCATAAGCGCTGCTGTCAAACCATTCCTTAAAGATGTACTTCCAGGTTTCTTTCACTTTTTGGGCAATGACTTTAGGATCCGTTACTTTTTCCTCGGCAGCTTCAAAAACAGCGCATTCCGCAGCGGGAATTTCAACGGTCACAAAGCCTTCGGCAGCTTTCGCATCATCGGTAACATAGCCAAAGTAATATTTAAGGTCGCCGGTATCGGCCTGGGGATGGAGCCATACCCCTAATTCCCCCATATCGTTACAGCCCTGAGGATAGGGAGGATATTCTTTGAAGTTTACGTCACACCAATAGGCAGCGGACTCCATGGTATCGATGGGAACACTTTGGGGAGAAATTTCATAACAAAATGCCTTGACGGATTCTTTTTTTACAATTTTCGGTTCCATACAAAAACCACTCCTTTTTTCTGATTGGCGGCGATATTCCGTGGGACTCATACCATAATGATTTCGGAAGGCCTTAACAAAGCCGGCATGGGTATCAAATCCACAGTCCAGTGCGGTTGTGATCACTTTTTTGCCTTTGACGAGCTCTCGGGCGGCAATTTCTAAACGGCAGCAGCGGATATACTCCCCTACAGACATTCCGAAATAAGCACGGAACACGTGACAGAAATGATACAAAGAATAGCCTGCATTGTTAGCCAGTTGTAACGCGGTGATATCCTCTTCGGCATGGGATTGAATATATGCCGCGCACTTTTCCATTACGTCATGGTAATTCATTGGTTCACCACCTTGCATCAAGTATATAAAAAAATTGCGCCACTGTCTTTTCCTGATTTGCTGAAATAGTAATGGCTCCTTGTCCCCTGGCATCCAACAAACTATGTAAGGTTTAGGAGATATAGCGAAACGCCATTAGTCAAACAAATTTCTAAAAAAGAAAATGCCCGATAGCCAAAGAGCCAAAGGAACAGCACACAGACGCTTTGCCTGGGAACTTTTCCGAATGAGCGCTCCAGCCATCGGACATTCATATTCATAATAAGTCTGCGATTATACGCCTTGTGCCATCATAGCGTCAGCAACTTTGATGAAACCGGCAATGTTAGCACCGACCATGAGGTTGCCTTCGGCGCCGGCTTTTTGGGAAGCACTATAAGCGTTGTCATAAATGTCTTTCATGATGCGCTGCAATTTTTCATCGACTTCTTCACGAGTCCAGTTGTAGCGCATGGAGTTTTGGCACATTTCTAAACCGCTGGTAGCAACGCCGCCGGCATTGGCAGCTTTCCCAGGAGCATAGTAAATACCATTTTTGAGGTAAACGTCGATGGCTTCGGGTGTGGAGGGCATATTAGCGCCTTCAGCCACATATTTTACGCCGTTTTTAACGAGAATTTCAGCTTCTTCGCCGTTGATTTCATTCTGAGTTGCGCAAGGAAGAGCAATATCGCACTTGACGGACCAGATGCCACGGCAACCTTCGGTATAAACGCTGCCGGGAACACGTTCGGCGTATTCTTTGATGCGGCCGCGTTCCACTTCTTTGATCTGTTTGGCAACAGCGAGATCAATACCATTGGGGTCATAGACATAACCGTTGGAGTCAGACAAGGTAACCACTTTAGCGCCAAATTGCTGGGCTTTTTCCGTAGCGTAAAGAGCAACATTCCCGGAACCGGAAATCACCACGGTTTTACCTTCAATGGATTCACCTTTTTCTTTCACCATTTCCCTAACAAAATAGAGAAGTCCATAACCGGTGGCTTCGGGGCGAATCAAGCTGCCGCCGAAGGAAAGGCCTTTCCCAGTAAGAACGCCGGTAAATTCATTGCGGATTTTTTTGTATTGGCCAAACATATAGCCAATTTCACGAGCGCCGGTACCGATATCGCCAGCGGGAACATCGAGATCAGGACCAATATGACGGTATAATTCGGTCATGAAAGCCTGGCAGAAACGCATAATTTCGCCATCGCTGCGGCCAGCGGGATTAAAGTCGGAACCACCTTTGGCGCCGCCCATAGGAAGGGTGGTCAGGCTGTTTTTAAAGACCTGTTCAAAAGCCAAGAATTTCAAAACGCCAAGGTTGACCGAGGGATGGAGACGCAAACCGCCTTTATAAGGGCCGATGGCGCTGTTCATCTGAATACGGAAACCACGGTTGATTTGAATTTCACCATTGTCATCTACCCAGGAAACGCGGAACATTACGACTCTTTCAGGTTCAGCGATTCTTTCGAGAATTTTTGCTTTTTCATATTCGGGGTGTTCGTTGATGAAGGGAATCAAAGTCATCGCAACTTCTTCCACAGCCTGATGAAATTCTGGTTCGTTGGGGTTTTTCGCTTTGATACCTTCCATAAAAGTTTTAAGTTCCATAACAATTCTCCTTTAAAAAAGTATGGGTTTGGTGTTTATATCAACCAAAAGGAACGTCGAATATTAATGCCATAATGCGTTCCGAAATCCAAAAGTCTAACCGAACTCATGGCAGCATTGATCTATCATCTTTCGGGGTTGTCCCGGAATATTCAATAGGAAAATTACGTTAATCATTAAGTTCAGAGCCATAGCTCTGAGTAAAATAGGTTTTGGAATATTTTTCCAGTTTCCAGTCTGGGATTTTACAGGCTTTACAGGTTCCTCTCATCCATTTGTTTCTGAGCCAACGGGCCGCCCGGCAGCTTTTGGAATTGCGAACCATAAAAGTTTTGCCGCAATGGGTAGTGATTTCGGCATATTCGCCCTTAATTTTAATGGATCGGATCCCATGAAGGGTGCCATTTCTTGAAGGCCACAATTTAATTTTTTCTAACAAACGGAAAAAATCTACATGCTTGCGGTAATATCTTTTGTTACTTTCAGCAGCCATAATTCACACTCCTGAGAAAGTGAAAGGGGAGGTCCCAGACCTCCCCTAAAAACCTTATCACTATTAGTCGTACAAGCCGTTGCGATGAGCGGTGAGGTAACCCATGCAGAATTGGTCGTCGCCGATGAGAGCTTGACCAGCAGCGATGGTACCCATCATCAATTTATCGCAGGGATTGACGATGTAACCGTCCATACCAAGAACCATGGTCTGAGCAACGAAGAAGCTGTTCAAAACTTTTCTGTTGGGGAGACCGAAGGAAACGTTGGAAAGACCGCACATTTTGTGGCATTTGGGATATTTTTCGGTGAGGAGTTTTACAGTCTGCAAAACTTCCAAACCAGCTTTGTCAGAAACGCTGATGGGTTTTACGAGGGGGTCAAAGTAGATGTTTTCTTCAGGAACGCCAGCTTCGGTAAGGCCTTTGTAAAGATTGTCAGCAACGCCAAGACGATCTTCAGCGGTAACAGGCATACCAGTGTCATCCATCAAGAGAGCAACGATTTTAGCATCGTATTTGGTTACGAGAGGAAGAACTTCTTTGTAACGTTCTTGTTCAAAGTTGATGGAGTTGATCATGGGCTGGAATTGGGGCTGCAATTCTTTTACCAAAGCAAGACCGGCATCCAAAGCGCCAGCGTCGGGGCTGTCAATGCAGAGGGGTTTGTCTTTGATAACTTCACAGATGGTTCTTACAAGCCATTCCATGGTTTCGACTTCTTTGCCGAACTGGGTGCCGCAGTTTACATCAATGTAGTCTGCGCCGGCAGCAGCTTCTTCCTGAGCGATCTGCTGGATATAAGCTTTGTCCTGTTTTTCAACAGCTTCTTTGATTGCCTTACGGCTGGTGTTGATAAGTTCACCTACGATAAGCATTTGAGTATCCTCCTTTAAAAATAAAGTACTTTATTTCTGTTTGCACGCCGTGCATAACATTCATAAAATAGGTTCAGGGTCCATGACCTCCATGGCTTCGCCCTGCAGAACGCCGATGGCGTCGAATACTTTAGCCCTCTTTGTATCTAAGGCTTCAGCAGTGTCCGCAATATTAATCAACGTGGCATTCCAGGAAGGGGCTCCCGGCTTGTAGTCGGTGATAGCCTCGTCCGCCCCACAGAAATTTTCCTTTAAGGAAACAACCCCACTGTGGGTCATAATATGCTCGCCGGAGATTTTTATGCGACCGTGATTGACTTCAATTTGCTCCAAAGAAACAAATCGTTCCTTGTCCCAAACCTCGGTCGAAAAAGAAGCGTCATAAAACTTCTGATACATCTCACATATCATATTAATACCTGTGGCATGGTACACCGTAATCGGCGTTTGGCTTGGGATTCTGGCGTCAATTTCCAAAATCTTCAGTTCACCGTTTTTCTCGATGACCTCCACATCCATAATACCCTTTAATTGTACCATCTCTCCCAACTCCAATGCAATGGTTTGGAAGCGATTTTTTAAAATTTTCGGAAAATTTGGTCGGGAAAGTACCCGTTTGCAGTCATATCCCTCATCCATAAACAATTCCGTGATGTGATACGTATTGTAATTTCCCGGTGTCCCGATGATTTCAATGGAATAGGAAGGCCCCTCCAAAAACTCCTGAATCACCCATTCTTCTCTGCTGTGATTTTTTAGAAAGGACTCCATTTCCTCAGGTGTATTGATTTTTTGCACCCCTTGACTACAACTGGCAGTAGAAGGTTTCACCACATAGGGAAAGCTTCCCTCCGGATAATATAGGGGTACCGGCAAAGACCGTTGGGCCATGGCCTGATCCGAAAGAATTTTCGATGACGAAATACTGTAAGCGTGTTCGTCATAAATCAGCGTGAACCCGTGTTCATCGCTGAGTTTTTTCAAAACTCGCAATGTCTCCAGATCCTCCAATGCCGGCAACACAAAGGCCGCATTTTGGAAAAGGGACAGCAAATCTCTTGTATAGTCTATCACATCTTGGCAGAGAAATCTATTGCAAAATTTTTGCCCTAACGCAAGAGGATTTTTATCAATTAAAATTGTTTCGATGTTCGCCTTTTGAGCGAGATAAAGGGCCTCAATCCCCTGAAGCTTTCCACCAATAACGACAATATATTTTTTCTCCATTAGTGCGTGGCCAGCCATTCCTTATATTCTTCCACCGTGGCAACGCGGAGCCCCATGGATTCTAAGTGAGGCGTTACGCCGGCCACGGTACGGCTGCCATCAGCCACATCCTTGGTACTTTGGGCAACTCCGGCCAGCCCCGAAGTCGGCGGAATAATGGAGGTCACAACGTTGCTACCGGCCATAATACGGCTGGTCAGACCGGCCAGACCTTCCACATCCAAAGACGCAGGAATTAAAACCTCGGGATACATCAAACGAAGCATGGCGATAATTTTCAGTTCCATATCATGATTTTGGGCTTCCATTTTTTCCATGGGAGTACCGCACTGAGGTACAAAGGTCATCACTCGGAGTTGGCTGGCATTCAATTCTCCCATAGCCAAAAGGGCGTCGGCCAAATCCTCTACCGTCTCCCCAAGGCCTGTCATGAGACCTTCCTCAATATGAATTCCTTGACGGCGGGCGTAAACTTTCGCATTCATTCGTTCATCAAAGTCCTGGTGCAATCGCAAATTTTTAAACAATTCCCGATTGTATGTCTCTTGGTACAACGCATAGAATGCAACACCTCTGTCAGCAAATTTCTCAATCAAATCATTGCTGACCACACCTGGTGAAATCATGATGGGAAGATGGTTATCCTCATGAATCTGCTCTACCAGATCCAAAACGCTTTGAAAATTTTCCTTATGGTATTCCGGATCCTCTCCCATAGTCAAGTCAAGAAGATGCACACCGGATTCTGCCAGGCCTTTGGCGATTTCTCGCACTTCATCCCCGGATTTGCGGTAACGAATAGTAGCATCGTTAGAGGAACGGTAGTAGCAGAAGCTGCAATTATTCCGACACCAGGTGGAAAAATAGACAAAGCCATAAAGAAAAATTTTAGTTCCAAAGTACTTAGCGCGGGCTTCTTGGGCAGAACGGAACAAATCATCCAATACATCCTTTTCGGTAGCCGAAAGGACTGCGATGATTTCTTCTTTCGTCAAAGCTTGTTCCGACAAAGCCTTGGCGATGATTTCTTTTGTGTTCATAATCGATCTCCATAATCCTATAAAATTTCCGTCTGACGCAGCCCCCGCCTGCAGGAGTCGGATAAAAGAGAAACCAGACGGCAAAGTCCGGTTTTCGGTTATTTTTATCTATTTAAAACGTGAAGGTTTCCCTTCAAAAAAGATATTCTGGCGGGGAATCCGGGAGTTTCACCCGGCTGCATGGATTTAGAGTCCATATGATCAATCACGATCCATCCCCCATATGCAAGGTTATTATATCATACATAAAAACGCGAATCAAGGAGTATCAACAAAAAAACCGACCCATCGGAGCAAAAAAATCACAATGGGTCGGTATGATAATCAAAATCAACTTAACAGGCCATAGCCAGCATGGTGATGACTCCCAGCTGCAATAAATCGTGAATCACCCGGTCGCCTAATGCCTCCGCTGCTTCTTCATCCAAAGAAAGAGGAACAGCAGGAGAAGCAAAGATTACTTCAGGATGAAGCATTTCCTTTTTTAGCCAGCCACCTTCTGAAAAGGTGCAATCCACTACTAGGGGATATTCTTTAACCTTCTCAAGACATTTGGTCGTACGCCATCCTTCTGCCTGAAGCTGCTTCAGTACTTCAGCATCTTGGTCGTAAACCACGCCGTCTGCACCTCGACATCGCAGGAATGATAGTGCGGCACGCCCCACTCGTCCTCCGCCCATAACCAGCACTTCTTTATCCCGTAAACCACCGGCAGCGCCTTCTAAAGCGGCCACAAAGCCTCGGGCAGTAGCATCGGAATTTTCAACAACTAAATTTTTATTAAAATTCATCGCCAAAAAATATTTGTCATCGGCCATAAAAATCACGCCGGCGCCATTTTGCGTGGCCTCATATATACCAGACACATCGGTAGCTTTGGTTACAAAAACTTCAAAGCCCATATGATGAATAATGGCAGCCACCTGATGACAGAACGTACTTATAATGCCAAGACCGGCAGTAACAGGCACCACAGCTACCTTTAAACGCCATGACGCACTTTTGACTCGGCCACGAGACACGTCGCCGCCGAGAGAAGCCAGATTCAGTAAAGACATATTGCTCTGCCGTTCCAATTTCTGAGTCCATTGCGGAAGTTCTTTTTCCATATTTTGGATCCACTCAGTGGTAAGTCTTGTCATTGGCTCCAATACCTCTCATTCTTTTATAGTTTTTTATTGATGAAGTCGCATTCGCCGGTCATATATTGAGTCGAGCGCCATTGAGATACGCAAGACTGCGTCCCACGCGTTTAATATTGTGATAATTTTCCTTCATCATAGCGATTCGTTCCAAGCCAAAGCCGAGGCCTACCCAGGTATCGAAAATACCCCATTTATCATCGAGGAAATGAGGACCGTAGGCACCGGAGGCAATTTCCAAATCTTCGGCCACAATATCGAGAGTTTCCCCATAGACAACACTTTCTTCAGAAATAAGCTCATATCCGTCAAAGCCAATGACTTCCATCGCCCTGATTGCCAGATGACGCAAACGATCCATCTGTTCACCATCTTTAACGCCGCCTAATTCCACAAAATTCAGCATCGTAAACTCATTGAGGTGCTCTGCCCCCTGGCTTTCCTTACGGAAGCATGGACCCACCTCAAAAATGCGCACAGGATTGCCCCAAACCTTTTGCAAACTGCGCATCATGTCATAAAGATTCGGCGCCAGCATGGGACGGAGACATTTGTTCTTGTCCACCCAAAAAACCTGTTTGGTCAAAGGATGCTCCTCACCGATCGTCATTTTTTCCAACATTTTCGCGGGCAGCATTACCGGAGTAACAACCTGCGTAAAGCCTTCCTCCTCCGTGAGCCACTTTACCAATTTTGTTTCAATTTCGCAAAGGATGGGGCGACGAACGCCGTCACGCAGGGCAAAAAGAGCGTCCCTATTTTCATTGATAAGGGCTTGCTCCATTTCTTTAAAGGCCTTTTCCCTAGATTTCACATCCTCAAATTCCTGTTCCACAGCGCATTCTTCGGCATTGAGTTCCACCAAACGCTGTTTTTGCGCGATTGAGAAGCTAACAGACATATAATTATTCCTCTCCATATTTGCCAACAGTTTTTTCCTTATCTCTAATCATGCCCAATCGGACACGAAAAATTATTTCCTCTTCCGACAGACAAGAAAACGAACTCTTCTCCATGATGCTTTCATTATATTCCCCTTTTTATTGTAAAACAATTTCAACAATTTTATATAGTAGTTTATTTTTGCTATCTTTTTCACTACGTAGAATTTTACAATTAATCAAAAAATCTTCGCAACCCAAGAATGGTTATTTTCAATCCTATTGTCTCAATATTAATAAAAAAATGAGGGCGCCGCATCGCGACGCCCTTTCCAATATTATTCATATGCTCTGATTAAGAATATTGAGTGATGAAGGTCGAACCGTTCAAAGCCATCGTGACAATCACAGTTTTCAATATCACTGTCACCGAAGAACACAAGATCAGTTTCTTGATCCAAATCCAAGAGGTAGGTACCAGAGTAACTTTCATCAACACAAGAACGGGTAAGCATGCCGCCAATGATGAATTCCTCTCGACATTCGCCTCCAATTCTGGGGATGATACGAATGGCGCCGCTTTCATTGGTTCGCACCGAGAGGAAATAAGTGACATGGTACAAACCGGGCTGTAAAAGAATCCGCTGACCGGTATCGCTAGTAATATAGCCATTTTCGTCTTCGACTACGGTATATACATCAAGGGGCGTTTCGCCGTCCAAAGTTCCGTTGGGAGTGTAGAACATAGCAGCGGTCGACACTGCATTTTCACCGTCTTCCCCAGCAGGGCCGGTCGCTCCAGTAGCCCCAGTGATGCCTCGGGGACCTTCCAAACCAGTGGCCCCGGCAGGGCCCGTTGCGCCCGTTGCACCTGTAATCCCCGTTGCACCAGTTGCACCTGTAGCACCGGGACAGCCACGCAAACCTTGCGCCCCTTCGGCGCCGGTTGCACCTCTAGGCCCAGTTGCACCAGTAATACCACGGGGGCCTGTGGGGCCGGCAGGGCCTGTGATACCAGGATTACCCGTAGTTCCGCGAGGTCCTGTAGGACCAGTAGCTCCAGTGACACCTCTAGGACCGGTGGGACCCGTGGCGCCAGTGGCGCCTGTCGCACCTGTAAGCCCTGTGGCTCCGGTAGAACCCGTTGCTCCAGTAATGCCGGGACAACCCATAGCCCCCCTGGGACCAGTGGGTCCGGTTACACCATCAGCACCAGTGGCGCCTCGGGGACCAATGGGACCGGTTGCTCCAGTTGCGCCAGTGGGTCCAAAGTCGCCGGTATTACCGGTGGCGCCTTGAGGACCGGTATTTCCTCGGGGGCCAATGGGACCCTCAGAACCTGTAGGGCCAATGGGGCCAGTTGCTCCACGGGGGCCGGTAGAACCGGTAGGTCCAACGGGACCTTGATTTCCACAGGGGCAACAAGAGCGGCAACGATCGTTGTTTCTCCCATAATAATTTCTATAATTCAATGCAATCACCATTCCTTTTCAATTTATCTTAAATGACAGGTTCCGCTGTCATGGTACATTCTATGCGGATGATAGGGATTTTGACATCACGTTCACCGAAAAAATGTCATACCATAGAAGGAAAAGGAGGCATTCCATGAAAACCATCAGTTTATGTATGATTGTAAAGAATGAAAGCGCCGTTTTAGGCCGCTGCTTAGACAGTGTTTCAGACCTGGTGGATGAAATTATTATTGTAGATACCGGTTCCACCGATGATACCAAATCCATTGCAGCCCAGTATACTGATAAAATTTTCGATTTCCCCTGGTGCGACGATTTTGCCGCGGCGCGGAACTATGCTTTTTCCCAAGGAAGTTGCGATTATCTTTTTTGGCTTGATGCCGATGACGTAATCGAAGAAAAAGACCGCATTTGTTTTCAACAGGAAAAGGAAAAACTCGAAGAAGGACCTCACATGGTGATGATGGATTACCACGTGGCATTTGATGAAAATGACAATCCCACCTTTACTTACCGGCGAGAACGATTGGTGCGCAGAGATTGCGGATTTTGTTGGCAAGGCCGGATTCATGAGGTAATTCCTCCCCAAGGGCCCATACAAACTTGGCAGTCCGCAGTGTGTCACCGCAAGGAAGGACAGGGAGATGCGGACCGTAATCTAAGAATTTTTCAAGCAATGATTGAAAATGGAGAAACGCTCGATGCTCGCCAACAATATTATTACGGAAGAGAGCTATATTTTCACGGATATATGGAGGAGGCCGCGGCGGCTTTTGAACAGTTCTTAACGATGAAAGACAGCTGGCTGGAAAACCGTATTGACTGCTGCCGTGATCTTTCCCGTTGCTATAGCGCTTTGGGCCAAGACGACAATGCCCGTTTCGCTTTGTTCCGCAGCTTTTTATGGGACGCTCCTAGAGCTGAAATCAGCTGCGATCTGGGTGACTCATTTTTCCAGGCCCATCAATATGAAATTGCAGACTTTTGGTATGGGATCGCGGAGCAATGTCCATATTGTCCGGAGCGGGGCGGTTTTCTTTGTCCCGATTGTTATGACTTTTTACCTGCGCTGGGGCGATGCCGCTGCCGCTATGCTTTGGGAGATAAGGAAAGCGCATTCCGCTTTCATCTTAAAACAGAAACGCTCCGCCCCGATCATAGCGCCGTAATTTTTAACAAGGCCTTTTTTGCCTCCCTTGGTTTTTAAAAGGCATTGAACAAAGAAAAACCGAACCAATGATGTTTCATTGGTTCGGCTTTTTGTTTTAAAACATTTCTTCCCGCTCGACTTTCACATCCTCCAATACCTCGTAAAGGGTATCGGCCTGGTCGGCCCGAACGGTTTCCTTGATTTCCACAATCCGCACTTTCAACCGGCGACTGCCCAGGGCAATATCCAGGACGTCACCTACGCTCAAGTCATGACCTGCTTTGGCAGGACGTCCATTGACTTGAATGCGTCCAGCCTCACAAACCTCCTTAGCAACAGTGCGGCGTTTGATCAAACGACTGACCTTCAGATATTTATCCAGTCTCATAAATTGCTCTCCCTTTTTTTCTCTATGTTTATTTATCTTGGTTCGACACAGCGTCTTTTAACAGCTTTCCGCAACGGAATGCTGGATAATCACCGCCAGCAATTTCCATGGGCTCGCCGGTTTGAGGGTTCCGCCCCCGACGGGGTTTGCGGTTTCGAACTTCGAAAGTACCAAAACCTAAAATTTGCACCGGTTCCCCACAGCTTAAGCTCTGGCAAATCGTTTCTACTACAGCGTTAAAAGCCAGGGCCGTGTCTTTTTGACTGAGTCCCGCCAATTCCGCCGCAGCTTCAATCAATGCTCCTTTATGCAAAATAATGCCTCCTTCATGGGATAACTGATGGTGTCAGTATGCCCCACTCACGGAAACGCTATTCCAATGTTATGGCTTCAAAACTTTTTTAGCTTTCTCCCAATATATATCCATCTCAGAAAGGGTCATGTTCTCCATAGATTTACCATCGGCCACAATCAAATCCTCCATACAGTTGAAGCGTGTGACAAACTTATGATTACTTTCTCTCAGTGCCTCTTCGGCATCAATATGATGAAAGCGGCTCCAATTCACCACAGCAAATAGCAAATCGCCCATTTCTTCCTTCAGATGCTCTCGGTCATCTTGGGCGATGGCTTCATCCACTTCTGCCAATTCCTCTAAAATTTTTTGACGTACATCATCGCTGTGATCCCAATCAAAGCCTACCTCTGCGGCTTTTTTTTGAAGCTTTTCCCCGCGGTATAAGGCGGGAAAGGCCAAAGGCACATCCATGCGACGTCCATCTTTCCCCTCTTTTTCCTTCGCTTTCACGGCAGCCCAAGTCACCATGACCTGACCTGCGGTGTCGCAATGCTCTGTACCAAAAACATGGGGATGACGGCGAATCATCTTATCACTGATACCGTCAGCAATCTCAGTGAAGGAATAGCGGCCCTCCTCTTTCCCGATTTGGGCATGGAACACGATTTGCAGTAAAAGGTCCCCCAGTTCTTCGATGACTAACTCATCCTTTGCCTGATCAATGGCGTCCACCACTTCATAAGCCTCTTCAATCACATATTTTCTCAAGGATTTATGATCTTGTTCTTTATCCCAAGGGCAACCATTTTCTCCACGCAGGGCTGCCATAATGTCCAAAAGGCGGCGCAGAGAGGCTTCCTCTTGATGCGTGCTGTTTTTCTCCGTAATTGTCATAACTGGCTCCATACTTTATTTGAAGGACTACTCCTCCATAAAATATATGATAACACATTTTAGAGCACACCTCAAGGGCGTCAGGCCCAAAAGAAAAAAGCCGCCTAGTAGCGGCTTTTTATATATCCCGATTTTCAATAAACCTCATGAAGCGCCAATAACGTTCAAAAGAGATTTCTTCAATTCTTCGGGAAGTACTCCATTCGTTCAAGAAACCTTATGCCTTGTCCCGTTTAGACAGCAACAAATCAATGAACCCATCGATCATTTCCTTTTCATAAGGGCTGCAACCACTGAGTTTATTGTCGATTTCCGAATTGAGATAAGTTTCACTTTCTTTTACGGAGCCCAACAAAATCTCGTCGGGAGTGACTTCAAGGGCTTCGCATAAATTTACAAATGTTTCTAAACTAGGAATCGAGTGACTTTTCTCAATATGGGAAATGTAGTTGTTACTCAAATTTGCTCGCTCTGCTAAGTTATCCTGGGTGTAACCTCTGCTCTTCCGTACTTTTGCAATTCGTTTCCCAATTAAGCTGTAATCAATAGACATTCGCATCACCTCATCAATATCGCTATTGCATGTATTCTTTGCTAATACTGCCCACAACAGCATGATTTATGAATAAGCAATGAATTGTTATAAAAACCACGCAATAGTGCTATTATTTTCTCTTTATTATTTTATACGATAACGCTACAATAATCAATAACAATATCAGGACTTTATTCACTATTACCCTGATTTTAATGTTGTATTTTTTTATTTTATATTCAAATTTATTCTATTATGCTACAAATGGACAAACAATATTCACATTATTTTTCCAGTCTTTCACATAATTTTTCTAAAATTTATAATTTCCATTCTTAAAATGATATTTGATTTTTCAAGGTACCTTTCTTTGGATACCATAGGTTCAGACATCTTGCACAAATCAAAAAACAGATGAAGTCCCAGAACTTTGAAAATGAAATAAAAATCATATTTTTGAAAAATTAATCATAACCCTTATTTTACAAATCCCGAAGCCATAGAAGATGGGAGAGAGACAGATAATATGTCAATTTAATATTTATGAGTTTTTCTGATGATTGATACCGGATGAAACCTGATGAAATGTCAGGAACCGCTCATTTACGAAATGAAGTTTACCGTTAAACCAGCGAACAATAAACCCACAGCAAACGGCTGCAATGGCAGTTCCCTCCCGGACTGCAATGATTTTACCAAGAAATACCAAAGAAGAAACCACCGCTAACAAAACCAGCGTAATATCAAAAGCCACCTTCACATTTCCCACATCCTTGTGCCAACGGTCAGCAATCGCACGGACTGTAGCTTCCCCGGAAAGCAACACTACATTAGCAGTAAACTGCATACTGACACCGAGACTCAACAATAAACAACCCCCAATTAGCCAAAGAAAACGATACAAATATGTAGATGGCGCTACAGCTCCCAATAAGAAGATGCAAAAATCTACGAACGCGCCAAAAAGGACGGAAACGGGAATTTGCAACCAATAAGCTTTGGGAAAATTTTTTCCCAAGATCATGAGCTGCACTACCATTAGCATTAGATTCATCACAAAAGTGCACATTCCCACCGTTGGAGGGAATACCTCGCTAAACACATAGGGCAGACTGGAAATAGGAGAATTTCCCAAGTGGGAGAGAATCATAGTAGCAACACCGAAAGACATCACAAATAACCCAAATACAAAAAATATATAACGATTACATAACTCCCTTTTGTTCATGAGCTCCCCCTTTCCCCTATTAAAATCGTTTTTTCATAATGTTATATTTTATTACGATTTTCTTAATAGCGCAAGAATGCCTTATGGGCAAGTAGAGAATTTCTACCCCAAGCAAACATTTATCGTTACGATCTTCCTGGCAGAGATACGTGGTCAAACTGTCGGGAAACATCCTTCAGCAGATTGGCAATG
The DNA here is from genome assembly GCA_964637365.1 of uncultured Peptococcaceae bacterium. Lineage (GTDB taxonomy): Bacteria > Bacillota > Dehalobacteriia > UBA7702 > UBA7702 > Cryptoclostridium. The sequence goes on along the minus strand of CAZWWH010000006.1, from coordinate 1,334 downwards.
GGAAGATGCTGAGGACAAACAGTCTCGCACTCCTGACAGCCCCGGCAATCTCCGGCTTTGCCATGAGTAGAGGCAAGATTGAGATAGTAAACATGTTGACTGGACGTGTTATCGCTTACTGCCCGTTTGGCACTGTTATACAAGGAAAAATAGTCAGGAATAGCAATATGCTCTTGACAAACCTCCTCACAATAGCGGCAAGTAGTGCAAGCGATGGCAGTATCTTGATGGATGTAATCCACCACCTGATGAAGTATTTTTTCTTCCTCAGCATTGAGGGGAATAAAATCGTCCATATAACTTGTATTGTCTATGACCTGCTCCATGGTATTCATACCGGTGAGAACCATGAACACCCCCTCCAGCCCAGCGGCATAGCGAATGGCCCAGGAGGGAACAGAGGCTTGGGGGGCATGTTGACACATCAGTCGTTCCGCTTCTTCGGGGACTTTGGCCAAATTACCGCCTTTGCAGGGCTCCATCACAATGATGGGCATTTCATATTTACGGACGATTTCATAACAGCGCCGCGACTGGATGCTTGGATTTTCCCAATCAAGATAGTTTATTTGCAGTTGTACAAAATCCATATCGGGGTGCTTTTTTAAAATTTTTTCCAAAAGTTCCGGTGTATCATGGAAAGAAAAACCAATGTTTCTGATTTTCCCTTCCTTTTTCTTTTGACGTACAAAATCAAATGTTCCAAATTCCTCGGCCTGAGCATATGCGCTGACACCGAGGTTGTGTACCAAATAATAATCAAAATAATCAACACCGCAGCGCTCTAACTGACTGTGAAAGATTTCTTCCTGCTCCGCTGCGGTTTTCAAAACACGTGGCGGCAGTTTGGTAGCAATTACAAACTGATCCCTCGGATACCGTTCTACCAAGGATTTACGAAGCGCCTCTTCACTGTGGCCGCCATGATATGTCAAGGCAGTATCAAAATAGGTAAATCCTTTGGCCATAAAGGTATCCACCAGCTGATTTAATATTTGATAATCAAACGATGTTGGTTCATTTTTATCCATTAATGGCAGTCTCATATAGCCAAATCCTAATTTTTTCATGTTTTCACTTCCTTATGTTATCATATTCTTAATTCACTAATGAAATCATATCACTTATAGTTCACTTTAAGTCAAGCTTTTCTTCAAAAATTTGAAAAATATATGTTTATATCTTGTTATATATTATCTCATCCAAAGTTTCATTGTGACTTTCCATCGCCAAGTGTTTTTATCAATATTGATATATTAAAAAAATATAGGCCGCTTTCATAGCCGGGTGTCCGTAAAACAGTAATCGAAAAATGAACGGCAACTGCTGTACAG
>CAZWWH010000005.1:0-88575 GCA_964637365.1 uncultured Peptococcaceae bacterium | reverse complement strand
TATCCGGCGGCGAGTCTGTTAATTCGATCTTCTTTAACTGATAATTCGTTGTTTCCTGCATTGCTCACTTACCTTTCAATATAGTTTTTAACTCCATCCCAATCGGAAAATCCGGCATATACTTGGATCCAATCATTGGCCGCAGATGCCAAATCACCCCAGGTGCTGTAATATCGTTCCACCGTTAATCTCAAATGAGCGGGGATTCGCGGAGTCAAAGCCTTTTCAAGCTCCCCAAAATCATAAATTTCTCCATTTTCTGGTGGGAGTACTTGCACTAAAATAACGCCGGGAGAAAAACTCACGATAGCTGTAGCTTCGCCGCCGGTAAAGGATGCCAGCATATTGCATATTTTTCCCTCAGATAAGGGGCCCTGACCTCTCATTTTGGCAATAATCACCATTTTTCTCTGAGAAAGTGCTCCCACACTTTCCAACCCCAAAGCATGCTCCCATCGTGCCAGCACTTCTTCAGAGCATTGCAGCACTGTGGTATCAAGATAAACGTCATTCAACGTGCCACGTGCATTTTGAAAAGCTTTTTCCTCTGTTTTCCAAAGGGCCTGAAATTCCTCGGTATCACCATAAAATCCAGGAATAAGGCTGCCTAATTTGTTTTCCATTACTGTGCCACCCCCATAGTGACTTGACCGAGCTTGGGAATTTCCTCATCGTTTAAAAGGATATCGCCGGAAGTGCCGTTGAGATTTAAAGAAGAAACACTTTCGATTCCTTCCACACTGAGAATGGCAGCACCTACTTCCATATAATATACTTTTGATTTTCGATAGGATACGCTTTTCAAATACTCTGTTAGGGCAGCAGTTACTAATTCTTTGGCATTATCGACAGAAAGTCCCATCCCTAACTGCGCTGTAAATGAAATATCTAAGGTTTTGCTAGTAGCCGTTGCCACCGTCACTTTGGCGCCAATGGGTGCTCTCCCATTTCCCAATCCCTTGGCCCCAGGGTCAAGATATTCTTGGAAGCCCGACACCAACTCTGCAGAAGCAGGCTCGTCATCGCTGGCTAAAATGCTTACTTTTACGGTGTTTACCCCGTTCCAACATGGAAATACCTTAGCCTTGCCCACGCCAGGGTATTCCAAAGCCCACTGGATATACTGGGAGCAGTTTCCATTGGCAGGCTCATCGGTGATTTGGTAGAAATAACGTGCTCTCAAATCCTCGTCGCTTTCTGCATCGCTTCCATCAGTCGCTGGAACCCCTTTAAGCTCAGCCTTTGCCAAGCCAGCAGTGTATTGTAAGGCCATGAGCTCTCCCTCGTAAACATTGCCCGAAGCCCCGGCAATTTCAGCCTCCAAGTGAAATACCCCTAACTCTACTCGGCTCATCACGATAAAGTTCACGCTGTTATCACCGTCAATGGTGGCAAATCGCATTCCCACCGCTATGTCCATGGGATTCCCATCATCACCATAAAAATATCCTAAGCGAACGGCCTTTGTAGCAGGTCGACGGTTTACCCCCAATTCGGCACATCGTTTTTCCAAAGCATTGCCGGTGGCTGTCTCAATAAAACTTTCTTCAAACATTTTCGCCATAGATTCATAAAGAAGCGCCAACTCATGAGCCGCCGGAGCCAATGCGTCATAAATCACACTGCCCTCACGTTTATCCAAAGTATCGGGTATCCGAGACAATAGCATCGTTAAGATGCTTTCCATGGTATAATCCAAGGGGTCAATCATATTCCACCCTCCAATCCATCGTGGTTTCTTCTTCTGCCGTGGCAACAGTGAATTGAATATACAATCCATTTTCACAGCGTTGAATCTCAAAATCCTTTACTCCGTAAATGCGGTCGTCCACTAAAAGCGCACGACGTATCCTCTCCTCAACCTCCGTTTCCACCAAAGCAATGGGCATGTCCCACAGATCATCAAAGGCAACGCCGTAATCATCGCTGTATAAGGAATATGCTCCCTGCTCCGTACTGAGCCGTTTGGCTATGCTCTGCTGTAGACTATCACTGCCACTGCAAGTTCCACGAAAGCGATGTCGGCGCTCCGTCAAGCGGTACGTCTCATCCCCTAAGATGCTCCCATCACTTATTTCCATTGCTGTTTCTGGGAGCACCGATTCAAAATAATACAAGGTCATAATGTCACCGCCTTTGACAATACAAGATACTTTTGCCCCCGCAGTACCCGCAGGAGCACCAAACGGTCCCCAATGACAAGGCTTCCAATTGCCCCCGCAAAAATCAAGTTATCCTCAGTCAAAAAGAGATCCTCCCGCAGCTTTAAACGGAGGGGAGCAACTTCGTCTACAACGGCAGGGACATAATCGGTCAGCTGCCAATGGTTCAAAACTTCCTCCACGGCGCTGCGAATTGTTTCAATCATCCAATACCTCCTTATGCGTGAGTCAAAATATATACATGGGGATTGATTCTCGGGGAAGGCGGATAACGGTAGGACCCTTTATGCAGCTCTAAATGGAGATGCACTCCATGGGCATTGCCGCTTTGGCCCTCAATACCCACCTTGGTATTGGTAGTCACACTTTGTCCATTGCTAACGGAAATCTTTGCCAAGTGGGCATACAAACTGCTATATCCGTCCCCATGACGGATGATCACATGGTTGCCATAAGAACCGCTGCGTCCTATCTTCGTCACCTTACCACTGCTGATGGCATAAACAGTTTTATCACTCATGCCTACATAATCAACGCCGGTGTGCCAGCCGCAGGACCAGTATTTGCCGGTTTTTCCAAAGGGGGTGGATACTCGCCAAGTACCATGGAAGGGTAAACGGTATTTCCCACTGCCACCGCCACCAGAGCCACCGTCCTTTGTTTTTTTCGTGCCACCGGAAGCTTTTTCTGAGGCAGGTTCTTTCTTCACCACATCAATATACTCGGAAAATTCCGACATCGTAATGGCATACTTCAAATCCGCTTCACGGAAAATCGAAAACTCTAACTCCATTCGGTGGCCTTGATTCCACACATGGCGGGCTCGCTCCACCGTGAGAAATCCCGCGGCGGCGATTTCCCCCATATCCGGAATATCAATGCGTACCACCTGCCCTGCTCTTATCTGGGAAATTCCCATACACTGAAGGAGCAAATGCCTTTGTAAACGGTTATCACGGAGCAGCAGCTTCTTGGCCATTTCTCGAATCTCGGCCCCGTTCAATTCGTGATTAACCCGCTCATAATACTGTAGCTTGCCCCACCGTGAAATGGAGTCGTTGCCTGCCGCTACATAAGCGTCTCCAAGTCCCGTCAATTCATTAGGGCGCACCAGCTTGATGTAATTATAGACACCGTCATCAATCGAGGTACAATAGGAATAGCCTTCCGCAAAGCTCTCGCTGCCTAAAATATAAGGGCTTACCATTTTCGTAGCAGCTTTCAAAGTCAATTTGCCGTTATCAGCATAAAAGCAGTAACTACGCCCAGTGGCCATTCCTGTCAGCTCCAAAGCTTTGGCAATGGTATCCATGCAAGTCTGGTCATCAGCAATCAAAGACGGAATTCCATAGCCGGTATTCTCTAGACTGCCGCAGGATAGCCCCATATCGCCACCGATTTTTGCAATCATTTCCCCTGCTGTTTTACCGGTAAAATTGTAGCTTTGCTTGGCCTTTAGATAACGGAGGCAGTCATAGCAGGTTACAGAGATTTCACCAAGATGGTTTTTCTCTTTGCGAAACACTACCCCGCGGAATAAAATATCATTACCGTCCTGCCAAACCACAGAGTCACCTTCGTGAAAATTCACCCCATCAGTCTTCAATACCGTAAAACAAAACTTAGCGGGAGCACCTATACGCACCGTTTCCCACTCCACTGTAGTAATGCAATCAGTAATATCCAAGACTTTTCTAATCACCCGGCTTTCGACCAACAACTTCATTTGTTCCATTCTAGGACCATTCTGATAACTTATGATACTTTCTGCCATTATTTCACCACCTTTAAAGCATAGGGGCGGTATTCCTTAAAAACGATTTCATAAAATACGACATTGGGTTCTCCGCCCTGCTCCCAATGGCGGAAAGACTCGATCATCACATTAAGACTTTCCCCATAATATTGCTTGCGGTCAACGGTGCTGCTGGATAATACCAAGCGCAGCACCTGCTTCTTTTCAATGGCCGTTTCTAACCAGACTCTAAATTTCTCCCTGTCCTTGGGATATGTAGAGCTAAAGGAAATCCGCCTTCCCTGTCTATGACCGGGAATCACCGTTTCCCCCTGGGTCATCAAATCATAAGACACCGGGTCCGTCCCCATGGAAAATTCAATTTTTTCCGGAGCCTTTGGAACAATTAGCCAACTTCGGTCTGTTAAGTTTTTTAATGCAATGCGATACATATTCCCCTTCCTTTCTTCACCGTCGTTCCCTCATCGCTTCTAAACGGCGGTCGATCATGGCGACCACCGCGGCTTTTTCCCGCAGTGGCAGCATGATAAATTCTTGGGGATGCCAATGGAAAAAATGGAGGGCGCACATGGCATAAAAGGCCTCTCCGTCGCCCTCCTCCATCAGTTTTTTACTTCATTGGCCAAAGTCCTGATCTCACCGTCAAAGCCGCTGAAACGACAGATCGCCTTGGTCAAAGCCGCAATCTCTCCAGCCTTCAAAACGTATTGCACCAAGGCTTCCGGCGTGGCACAGCCGCTTTGTTCCAGCGCTTCTACACTTCGAAAGTCAGGCGCAATACAATGATTGATAATCAACAACATCTGGAAAGCCCCACCGTCAAATTCACGATTTCTGCGGCAACGCCGTTGGTAACGGTCCATTTCTTCCGCTGTCACGGCACGAATCACAAAAGGTTGATCCTTCAACCGTTCGGAAACCACTACGTTCTCTTCCTGCCCTTCCACCGGATGTGCTAATAAAAAATCCATTAGTGTCATCTTATTCCCTCCCAATGGCCTTGGGTTCTGTGAAGTTTTCCAGAACCCGGTAATCATCATATTTAAACTTCAAATCAATGGTCAAGGCGTCGTCAATAGTACTATCCAGCACCGCCAGGGGGACATCGCCACAGAGGGTGCAATTAGAAAAAGAAGAGGACCGCCGCCCCAGCCCGGTTCCTTTATCATAGTTGACAATTAAAAGGTCAAAGGGCACCATGGTACCGGTACGGCGGTAAGTCTCAATGATTTTCCCAAACATTGCCACAGCATAATAGTGGATGGTCATGGTACCGACTCCCTCCACACCAGCCACAGCAGTTTGGGTACGCACCGTGCCCACGGTTTTCATGGTACGCTCCTTCACCGAATCGTGAGCCTCGATCTTTTGAATGCCCGGCACCTCATAGCGGCGGCCTTCCATTGTCAGATAAACACTGCCCAGCTTGCCATCAACGGTATCCTGAATCTTTAAGAAAATACTCACTTACTGCACCTCCACCGTCATATAAAGTTTTTCCATGGCGTCCACGGGCTGCACTGCCAGAATCACCGTCACAGTATCAGCACTGGTACCACGGCTCACAGTGATATCGCTTTCATCATCAAATCGTTCCAATGCCCCTGCGGCAGCCAGAGATTCCAAATAAGTCACTAACTCCTGTTTAAACAAATCCCTGCCGGCGCCATCATTGTCGATTTTCCCCAAGTATCCCGTTTCAAAGCGATGTGCCACCTCATTGGCGATGCGATCCAGAGTACGGAGCATCCTGTTTTTCCTTAATTCCGTCGCCGAAGAAATCAAAGTGTTAATATCCTGCTCTACCACTATGGTGCCGTCAGTGCGACGACTCAAAAGGAAATATCCCTGAGTTAGGCCGAACTCAATAGCCGCGCTGTCCATTTCCCCGATGATTTCATCAGCACCGTCTACAATACGGTAAGTATTGCTCTGGGCCGTTTCTGCACCGGCCGTAACACCGGCTACCCATGCAGTAAAATCTTTCGGGGCAATGGTTACACCGTCACGAACGTAGCCTTGTTTTACTGTGATGATACCTTCATAGTCAGCACAGTAGTCGTAAACGACAGCCTGCACTTTTTTACCGCTGTTTTCTCTCAAATCTTGAATGTACGTCTTCACTGTGGGCAATACGTCGCTGTTATCCGTGGGCAAGGCCATAACCTGCCAGTCCTTTCCCTTTACCGCCGTCAAATATGCTCCATAATTCTCTGCGGTGGCAATACCGTTGCTGCCTCCGGTCAGAGCGGTAACAGCTGCGGCCGATAAGGTGTTGCTCAGTTGGAAGGAGACCCAATCATTATCCTGAGGAGTACCACTGGCACTAACTGTTTGACATTCCACCAGTTCTCCGTCTAAATAAGTAGCAACTTCAAAGCCTCCGGTCGCGGAAGTAATACCTACGGCCAAATCATTGCCGCGGCTGCCATGATATTTGGCGGTTACCGTTAATGTCCCCAAAAGGGCCGCAGCAGCTGTTCCGCCACTGTTCACTCTATAATACAGTACCTTTTCGCAGTTTTTCAGAGCTTCATAAAGGGGAAGCACAGCGTTCTCCCAACTGTAGTGCCCCAGCTTTGCCAAAATATTACTGCTAATCATTTCCTCTGCAGTCAATTCCTGCAAAATGCCTTGGGGCCCCCAATCCAACTCCACCGCAATGGTAACAACACCACTGCCACCAAGGCCGATGGTGCCGCCGCTTTGATTTTTAAAGCGCAGGTAAGCGCCGGGACGAATTTTATCCTGTAAGGTCCAATTACCTCCGGCCATCGTTCATCACTCCATTTCTAAATTTATCGTTTTCATGAAAGCCCCAAACTCAGCCTGGGACTTTTCTGCGTAAAATACATAAGAGGCTGTCACAATCAGTATGCCGTTTTTGATACTGTGGGACATTTCCAAAGAGATCATACCGGGAAGATCTAACACATCGTAGAGCTCCATGGCCCTGCGGTGGAGACGACCGTTTCTGTCGGCCGCCCCCTGTCCACTGCGTTCATCATCGTAAAATCGAATTTCCACATCTGCCCGAATGCGATACCTTCCGCCTACACCTCGGCGCATAATGATGCGCTTCAATTCGGTAAAAAATCCGGGACGATGAAATCCCTGTCCCACATATTCTCCATAGCTCATCTCCCCGGGAAAACCTTCTTGCAGCATCTGCCGCAGTCGACGCAATAGCTCCTCTGCCATTAAGCATCCTCCCTCCGGTAAACCAAAAATTCCTGAAACTCAGGATATAAATGTGGCTCCCCCGCCACATAATTACGTGTAACGCCCTCATGGGTCACAGCGAGAATATCTCCGGCCATGACGATACACTCTCGTCCGCAAAAAAGCAAAAAAGCTTGCTCCTCCACATTTCTTTGCGGGTCGTCATCACGAGGATGGTCCAAACGGCCGGCCACCCCTAAAGAGTTTTTATTCATAGAGAGATAGCAGGGCACCTCCTCCCATAAGGGAGTTTTATTCAATACCTCCAATGGCAAGCCATCTTCACCTTTTTGCCATTGGGAACGAAAAAGAGAAAAGCGGTCCCGATAAAATACCTTCAAGTTATGACGGCGCCAGCTCATGTACGAAATAGCCCCCTTCTCATTTTGTCCAGGCGGTGTCGGTAATTCTCCGCCAGGAAATCTGCGGTCATGCTGCTATGATCCCCGGAGCCAAAGGTGTAGGACACATCCCCCATGGAAGCGGCGACCACCGTGCTCCCCGCTAATCCACCGATGCCAGTAGTTTCCTGGGCCAAGTCATAACTGAGATCCGCCCAAAGAATCTTCCCCTCTATTGGCACCGCAGGCAAACAGCAATACCCCTTGATAATATCTTCAGCCTTTGTTACAGCCCATTGAATCTCATCGGTGGCACTGTCCAGGCCCAAACGACGGAGCACCATTTCCCTCACTTCATCTACTGTGGCGCACTCTTTATCCATAAACCCCATCTCCGTTTTAACCCATATAGCGCATGGCTAACTGAGGATAAATGGTTTTAAAGCCATAAAGCGTATCAATAGAGAGCATCTGCTTCTTGGTAGCAGCGTCATAACTAAAGGTCACGCGCAAGGTAATGCCCTCAAAGGAGGTCACATAGCTTTCAGCCCCACGGGCCAACTCCAACGGTCTGCTTACAAAAGCGAAAGCGTTTTTATGGAATACCAGGTTGGCGGCGTGAGCGCCGGCCACCGTCACAGCAGTACCTGCGGCAAGCTGAGGCAAAGCAGGCGCCACCTTCACAGATGCAACGGTATTAGAGGCGGAATCGGCGCTGTCTTCGGTCACGGTATAGGTCTGACCGGAAATAGTGAGAATATCGCCTTTGATGAATTTCCCTGTCAAGGCTGTTCCACTGATACTCAGAGAGTCACTGCCAGCGGTGACGGCGGATTTTACCGTAAGACCGCTGGCGTTCACCTGGGGCATATGGCTGTGTATGGCCTGGGACATATAGTTATCCACCCCTTGAATACGCCCGATAGAACCTTCTCGCAGCGCCTCAGTGCTGCCGCTTTTTTCGGCGTTGACAATGGCGGGAATCACGCTGAAATTCATATCAGCCTCAGGATCCCACACGGCATAACGGGGGAATACAGGGGCTTTGTTAATGTTCAGAACTTTTCTGGCGGCGGCCAAATCCTCCAAGGAGGAAGGAGCAGTTCCAGCCGTGCCGCCGACGGTATAAACATCTTTGTAGAGACTCAATCCGTCACGATTGATTTTTTCAGCAATGGCAATGGCAGCGGGTTCAATGACTTGGCTGGTGAAGTTTTCAATTTCCAACGCCATTTCCTTGGCGGTAACCTCCACCGAAACATCGGCAATTTTATCCATAGTCACCAAGACCTTATCCTCCACAATGTCCTGGGTCTCAATAGTACCGTTAAATTCCTTGGCCTCATAAACAGGGGGTTTTCGAATCTGAATGGTGTCGCCGACATTGGCAAAGTCCTCGGCATAATCGGTGTAAGTCAGCATGGGAAACACGAGATTGTCCTTTAAAATAGGCAGGGCTTGTCTCGCGATTTCTTGGGCTGTTAAAAATGTGTTTGACATTAATCATTCATCCTTTCATATTTAGAAATTGATAGTACTCGGAGTCGCTCATTTTGGAATAATCAGGAACATACTGCCCGCCCCGAGGACGGTAAGGAAGAGACTCTCCAATGTTTTCAAAAAGGTAGGGGGCTTCTGCTTTTACCGCAGCCAAAGCTTCACCGACCCCCACCAAAGAACCGTCCTCCCAGCCAATGGCATCCATATCTAGCAAAGCACGAACCGCCTTGCCGTTTTTCACATGATGCTCCGTCAAAGCATTGTCTAAGGCGTGGTCAAAGGTCATTTGATCCATGCGGCTTTGCCAGGAAGCCTCTGCCGTCGCCATCTTTTCCTCTGCCTCAGATAACGCTTGGCTCAGCGCCGCTTTTTCTTCCTCTAAGGTAGCAACCACAGCAGTCATACCGTCTCCTTGGCTCAGCCGTTCCTTTAAGTCTCGGTTTTCCGCCAATAAAGCGTCGAATTTCCCTTTGGGCAAATAGCTGCCGTCATTGGCCACTGCCAGCTCCACGTCTCGTCCATCGTGGCCCTTTCCCCGCAATGCGACGCATACCGCCTCAAAAAGTTCCTCTCCTAAAAGCTCTCTTAATGTTTCCATTGTTACCTCCCACTTCGTTTTTTTTAGGTGTTACCCGCCACCCCTGCGGTCTTTTTGATCCACCCTCAAAAATGCCAAAAAAGGGCCAATAGGGTACGGAGTACCAGTATAAATAACTGATTCGCCCCTGTGATTTTCATTATAATCAGAGTTTTCGGGCACAGCCGGGCAACTTGCGTTTCCCGATAAAATTTGCTATAATAAATACACTATGATGATAGAAACTGTAATGAAAAAAATTGGATCCTTTTTGGCGGGAAATATTTCTGATGAGGATTTTTCCTACGATTTTCCCGTGACCTACTCTCTCCACGCAAAACAGCTGGACAAAAAAAATCCAGCGTTTTCCCAGCTGATGGAGAATGAATTAAAACCCCTTTGCCAAAAATTCGATCCCTTTAATTTCTATAACTTGCCCGATGGCAAAGTAATCGACAGCACCGAGTTCCGCAAAAGCGTCGAGGCTGTCTACGAAAAAGCAAAGACACTGATTTAACAAATTCCCGATGTCACAAGACATCGGGAGTTTTGTTTTCTAAAGTCTATTTTCATCCACGGGTTTTTACTCCGAAAAAATATCCTTACCCAGCGCCTCCTTTTCCTGACCAACATTTTCCACCCAGGGATGATTGCGCAAAATCGTCTCTTTACTGACGACTCCCTGGCTCTTCTGGGCGATTTCCGCGGTTTCCAAATCATTTTCAATGGCGTTCCGCGTATAAATCTGCATCACAGGCAAATCCTCCGGAACATTCAAATAACGGAGCGCCATGCGGAGAAAGGACTTAAAACCCGCGCGGAATTCCGTTTCCAGCAGCCCCGCCTTGATTTCCAAAAGACTGTATAGATATTTCAGAGCCACACCTGAGCTGTTGCCAAAGGAAGCGGGGTCTGGATCCACCCCTTGTCCCGAGATAAAAATCTGCCGCTTCAAAATTTCCAAAAATTTTACTCGAGCCTCAATGGGAATCTCGATGCTCATGGTCTCTACACCGCCGGCGCTGAGACTATCCCCCTCCACCTTAATGGCCTTGTATCGTTTTAGTTCCGACAAAAAGGTGTTAAGATCCTCGCCGCCGTAATTCCGCAGCACAAAAATGACCTCCTGAATATCGGAAAGATCATTGGCAAAGCCTGAAACCACCAAATCATATTGGTCTATCAAATCCTTCACCATGGTCAAATCACCGCTGCGGCTGCGGTTATTATAAAAGGGCACAAAAGGAATCTCTCCCATACCATGCTCCCAACTGTATGCTCCGCCATCAAAACAGCCGTCAGGCTCCAATGCTCCGTTGGATTCCTTTCGGAAAAACAGCGCCTCTCGCTCATTCCAAATTTCCACCTTCCGCACCATGCTCCCATCTTGATTTTTTCCGTCGTAAATGCGGAGCAAATATTCCATCGCCGGTTCCAAACCACTGTCATACAATGGATAAATCTCCTCCATAGGTACGGTATGATAACGGAACCGCCCTTTGGAATCAACCCAACAGTGGAGCCAGGCCATACCGCAGTTGGCAGCGTCAATGGCCAGGTCTTTTACTTTTCGAGGGAAATCCTCTCCCAGTACCGTACTGATTTTTTCGTTGACGCTGTCAATACCGCAGTCAAACATGGGAGGATAGGTAAATAGGTACGAGGCCTTCTGGTTCACCAAAAGCTGATGCCAATTGTGGGAAATACGGAAGTCTGCATTGCGTAACGGGTTGCGGTCCCTCCGCGCTACCGCCATCAATTCATCCATGCGCTTTTTGCGGCGGATGCCATTGTCATTTTCGTAATAACGCTTTCCCTCCATGGCGGCGCCGTTTCTTAACATTTCTGATGCCACCAATTCATTACAAAACTTCTCCAATGCCTTCCAATTTCGTGCTCCCAAAATTTCCGTCAGTGATTTCATAAATTACCTCCTATTTTAAAACTAAGATATTACGATCCAATCCTTCGGTAGCATAGCGCAGCGCGTCCATCAGATGGTTGTTACAGTCCACAGGGATATTTTGCAGCATACCGCCGCTTTCCTGCCAGATGTAGGACTCCAACTCCTCTTTGGTATGAACGCAGCGCGGGTGTATTACCATCTCATAACCGCACAGCCGCTGAATGCCGTGGCGCAAACTGTCGGGGCCTTTCTTAGCTCCCGTGATTTTAGAAATTCCCAAACGCCTCAGCTCCGCAATGGACTTGGGCTCAGCGCTGTCGGCAATGATGCGGCATTTCCCATAGCCGCGATCCAAAATCCCTTGGGCGATATCGCTGTTGAGCATTCCCCTTTGATAAATCTCATCAAAAATAAAAATCTCCCGTTTCCCTTCATCGACAACACAACCGATCAAAGCCGTGGGGTCATGGGTAAAACCGAAATCCAAACCAAACAGCACTCGAGAATCAGAACGCTTGGCAGCAATTTCTCGCCAATCAAAATCCTCTACCCGCCAGTTTTCATAAACCAGTCCACTGGCAATGCCCCACTGCCCCAAACCCTCCACATCGTACCGCCGTGGGAATCGGCGCTTCATTTCCTCAAAAAGGTCACGGTCGTGGTCATCAAGGAATTCATTGTCAAGATACGTTTTGGTTAGCGCCAGTACATCCTCGGAAGGACAATCAAAAAAACGCTCCTTTAACCAGTGCTGCCCTGACCAAGGATTAAAGGTCAAAGTCAACTGTTTAAAATATCCCTTCTCCATATCGCCGCGGATGGACATATCCAACTTGTCAAAAGCCCCCTCCTCCTCAATTTGGAAGGCCTCCTCCACCCAAACCCAGCATAAGTACCCCCGCTCCACAGTAATGGAATGAATGCTTTCTGGGTCGTCCATGCCCCGAAATAGAATCTTTTGCCCTGTGGGTAAATATTCCATGGAAAGCGGTGTTCGTGTACTTTTCCATAAATTTGCCACACCCAACCGTTTGGCAGCCCACTTCAGTTGAGCCCAAGTACTGTCCCTATGACCGTTGACATAACGCCGTACCACCAATAAATTAGCCTTAGGATATTTCATCAGATGATAGATGTACCACAACGCCGTAGTAGCACTTTTTTTTGCACCGCGCCCCCCTTTGACCACCCGATAGCGTCCTCGATACCGCCAAAAAGCACCGTATCTCTTTCCTACCACAGCGGAAATATCCACCTTGCGGCCCTCATCCTCCATGGACATGTCTCCTTTCTTCCATAAAAAAGCCGCATCCTTCTGGATACGGCTTTTCATTCATTCTTTTCTGATGATATAAATTTTAGCTTGATTTTCCGGGTGCAGCTGGGCATTTTTAAAACAACAATTCTTTGGTAGCAATTTCTCTACAAAAGGCCGCGTCATGCTCCACCAGAACCAGGGTGGGACCGTACTGCTTCAGCAATTCCTCCAGTTGAAGTCTGGAAATAAAGTCAAGATAATTTAACGGTTCATCCCAAAGATATAAATGAGCCTCTTCACTGAGACTTCTAGCCAACATGGCCTTTTTCTTTTGGCCGCTGCTCCACTCTGATAAATCTCGTTCAAATTGGCGGCGTTCTATACCGAGCTTCCGCATATTGGTGATCCACAAGGTTTCATCAATTCCCCAAACCTTCGCCATCGCATGAACTGTGCCATCCAGGCCATCGGCGTCTTGAGGCACATAGGAGATCGTAATATTACTTCCCATGGAAAATTCTCCCTGCCATTGCGCTTGACAATTCCCCACCAAGAGCTGCAAAAAAGTACTTTTCCCCGCGCCATTTCTGCCCTGTAACACCCATCGGTCGCCACGGCATAACTCAAAAGATAATGGCCCGCAAATCTGTTTTTTATCATAAGAGAATATCAATCCCCGGCCATAGGCTAATCGCTCCCCATGATATGCCAAAGGGTGCATTTTTAATACTTCGGCGGTGTCCAGATTCTTCAACAATGCCTTCTGCTGCTCTAAGGCTTCCTCTCTTCTGGTCTCAATGGTTTTGGCCCGCTTCATCATTTTTGCGGCCTGATGTCCCAAATACCCTCGGTCAAGCTTGCCAGAACCACTATTGGAAGGACCATTCTTCTTCTTTTTCGATTTCTCCGTTACTATTGACCATTGTTCCGCTCTCCTGGCGGCGTCAGAAAGTCGTTTCGTCTCTCGCCGATGTTTTTCATGCTCGGCAATTTCCCATGCGTCCTCCATATCTTTTTCTGTTTGCCATTGGGAAAAAGTTCCTTTCCGCACCCGTATTCCATTGCGCTCAATGGATAATGTATAATTCACGCATCCATCAAGAAAAGCGCGGTCATGGGACACCACGATGAACCCTTCCTTGCGGTTGAGATAATCGGAAACGACCTTTCGCCCCTCAATATCCAAATGATTGGTCGGTTCGTCAATCAGTAAAAAACCATCCTCCTTTAAAAACAACGCTGCTAAAAGTACCTTGGTGCGCTCTCCATGGCTCAAAGTGTCAAAAGGTCGGTAAAGTACCTCATCCTCCATCTGTAAGAACGAAAGCTCCCGCTGAATCTGCCACAGTAAGGCGTTGGAAAGGTCTTCCACAACCTCCAACGTCAAAGTCTTAATATCCCGAGGAACAAAAGAGAAGTAGAAAAAGGGAACCGAAGAAACAATCGCGCCGCCATGGTTTAAGCTCCCCTCCAAAAGGTGGAGAAAGGTGGTTTTTCCACGGCCGTTCCGTCCAATGAGCCCTAGCTTCCATTTGCTGTCTAAAGCCAAATTCACATGGTCAAAAATCACATCATCACTGCCATCATAGGCAAAAGTCAAATCATTTACAAAAATCGCGGTCATACGGCATACCTCCAAACACAAAAATACCGCAGGAAAGTACATTCCTGCGGTCAAATTGCATTCACGACAAAGGAACCTCCAAAGATTCCTCACCTTATATCATACGACCATGAAATTTAAACGTAACTTTCCTGCTCAGTACGCCAAATACAGGGAGTCCCGCTCCCTCCAGGGCATACCATCAATTGTTAGCAAGAAAAATTACGCATCCTTTCATCTCCATTCTTTCATATTTCACCGTTATTATACCCGCACTGCCATTTCCTGTCAAGTGCAAAACAAACAAAGAGCTGCTCCGGCTTAATCATAAACCATTGATGAGATACAACTTACTGTTCCAACTGCTTGGCCAAAAAACCAGCGGCAGTCTCCGCCAGCTTCTGTTCCAAATCCCCCATATTGGCTTTGGGATCCTTGGAACAAATAATCACCGTACCAATGACATCGCCCATGGGGATAATGGGGGCGATACAAAAGGCTGTAATGTCATTGGGCTCATCGCTATCAATGAGGGATAGATAATTTTTATCCACTTCCTCCTGAATACGGTTGACCAGCAAGGTTCTGCGGTCATCCATAACCTTTTCCACAATAGAGCCAATATTTTTATCCAAAAATTCCTTTTTGGAACCGCCGCTCACCGCAATAATGGAGTCCCTGTCGCCAATCAGCACGGTGGTGCCTAACGTTTCACTCAAAGCGCCGGCATATTCCCGAGCAAAATCTCCCAATTCGCTAATGGGAGAATATTTTTTCAGAATCACTTCCCCTTCACGGTCTACGAAGATTTCCAAAGGGTCTCCTTCCTTAATGCGCATGGTACGCCGTATTTCTTTGGGGATGACCACGCGGCCCAGATCATCGATTCTTCGCACAATTCCTGTTGCTTTCATATAAAAACTCCTCCGTTTGCAGTGTTAACATTTTTTCAAGTAAATGTAGTATCTGTAAAACAGAGGAATTTATGCAGAATTTGTCCAAAGAGCCGCCTTCTGTTTCTTCTCTCATTCCATGGTTTCCTGGAAAAATCGTAAGTCACAAAAACGCTGCCTACGATGAAAGCGACAAACTAAATCATTTAATGGTGTGATAGATCCATGCTTTGGCAGGAATAGAGGTTACAATAATTACCAAAATTGCAAGGAATATTGCTGCTCAGTCCAATCAATGATCCCCGCTTCATTCATAAGGTCACGCTCCTTGATTCTTTTTATCACAGCATTAACGGATAATAACTCAATCATTTATTTCATCAGATATGGGGATCATACAGCCATAAATCAAAAAAAGAAAAGAGACAGCCCGCAGGCTGTCTCTACATTTCATAATTTTGCTGATTTTAAAGCTCCATGAAAAGATGGATCACTTTGGCAGCTTCGCCTCGATTGGCGTTGCCTTTGGGATTAAAGAGATTCCCTCCTTGACCTTGAAGGATTCCAGCAGCTTTCATGCGGTAAACTGCCTCTTTTGCATATGCGGAAATTTTTCCATCATCGGCAAAGGCATTTCCGTCGGCTGCAGGCAAATCAATGCCCATAGCTTCTCCATAGCGAGCCATCATCGCAGCCATCTGCTCTCTGGTCACTTTTTCTTCAGGAGCAAAGGCGCTTTCCGAAACACCATTGACAATACCCTTTTCCGTAGCCCAGGCAATGTGAGCCGCATAATAAGCAGTCGCTTTCACATCACCAAATTTGGTTTCAACGGGAGTTTTCGGATTGCTGTCCTCCACTCCAGACATACGGCCTAAAATGGCAACGAATTGCCCGCGGGTCATGGATTCTTGAGGGCCAAACACGGTGTCAGTCATGCCCCTCATAATATTATTTTCATAAACGTAAACCACATCTTGATAGAACCACTGGGTTTCCGCAACATCGCTGAAAGGTAAGGTGTGGGGAGTATTTTTTAAGGCCTCTTCAGCCTGGATCAATTTAGCCAAGGTTTCCTCAGCAATTTCGCCTTTTTCCTTGTCACTCAAGGCGTCGTAGGCTTCGCGAGCAGCTTCCACCGCGTTCTTATTCTCCAAGGTAACTTGGTCAGGCAAGGCATTGATGGCGTCGTTTACGGCTTTTACCTTTAGGCCACTTAAAGCGTCTTCAATTTCTTCCAAACGGGACACATTGGTAACCTTGGCTTTTTCGCCGGCACTGAGACCTTCATAAGCAGCTCTGGCGGCCTTTACAGCTTCCTCATCATTGACAGTCACTTTATGAGGAGCAGGCAAAGCCTGAATCATTTTAACCACACTCTGTGCCGAAGCGTCCTCCAAAGCGCTAAGAGCGTTTTCCGCATCCTCTAATTTTTTGAGGATATTATCAGGAATTAAATCCTTTTGTTCATCGCTCAAAGCATCGTAAGCTTTGCGAGCAGCTTCCACATCGGCTTTTTGTTCTGCGGTAATGGTCTCCGGCAAGGCTTCGACCATAGCAATCACGGTTTGAGAACCCTGCTCCGTAACGGTCACCACGCACCAAGGTGAGATGAGATAATTATTGGAGTCAGCGCCTTTGGCAGAAATGACATAAGTTCCGGCTTTGTCAAAGGTCAGAGTCACCTTGCCACGAGCTTCGCCGTCACTGCCAGTGACTGCATCTTTGATGGCGACCAAACGACCGTTACTCATATTTACCTTGGAAATCTGAGCATTGGCAATATCGCTGGTCATCATAGCGATGTATTCTTCCGTAGCGTAGCTGTAATAACCATAGGGGAAGCCCCGGAGGGATAAGGTCACAGGTTCCCCCTGTGCCACGGTAACAGCTTCAGTCTTTTTGCCATTCTGTTCAAACCATACATACTGGTCACTCCAGTAGCTGTCCTGATAGAAGAAAAATTCCACAACATCATTGGCACTGATTACCCCTTGATGAACAGCATAACCGGTATAACCATTCCCTACCTGTACACCATCATTGGGGCAGCGCCCGTTGACGGCAAAGCCCAAACTGGAGGATTCCTTCTCAAACATTCTCCGAATCATGCCGCTGTTTTCCGCAATATCAAGGAAATCTTGGGCAGTTTCAGGAGTAAATTCATCGCCATAGTAAGCAATATGAGCAGCTACCAAGGCGTCTAAAGCAGTCACGTCGGCAGGTTTTACATTATCGCCATAAGAGTAGCCGTAAAGCTCTGCCAACCCTGCCACAGGTTTCACTGTCTGACGGGACATAAGATAACGGTTGCCATCCTGGACACTGAAGGTGATATCCATGGGAACGGCCTTTTCCAGATCAACATTGATCACGGGAGCTGCTTCCTGAGGCACAGTACCTTTGGCAGGAATATATCCTTCCTTCATAACCGAATAGGTATAAACCTTTTCCGTGAACATACCGGCATATTTACCGTTTTCATCGGGCTTTACTTCATTCCCTTTGGCATCCAAAATCTTAACCGTAGCGTCGGTGGGAGTCACATTCATGGTGAGATAGCCAGTAGTAGCCTTTTTCAGGTTAATGGTATAAGTATTGCTCAAGGCATTTTCACCACTGCCGCCGCTAACGGCGACTTCGATCTTATCCAAATCTGTAATATCCACATCGCAGCTGAAATAGCCGCCATTGTACTCTTTCCCGTTGACCTTCACGGTATTCGTTGATTTGGTGTAAGCCCTATCGATGGTCAAGGTCTTTGCACTATCAAGAATTACTGCGTTGTACTGATTAATATCCTTTTTAAAGGCCGGCTCCAAATCGAGGGCGACACCGTCTATTTTCAAAGGCATTGAGGTAACACAGGGTAAATAGTCCACATAAAGTGTATATTGGCCCACACCGTACTCGCTGTCTTCTGGAGGTGTCACGGTAATGACTACCTTATTTTTACCGGCAGATAAGGAAAAGGACTTATAAGAATCATTTTTGATTTCAACAGCATTGCCGCCGTTGACAGACACTGTTGTTTGATAAGTGGTATCAAATTTGGAACGAAGATAGAAGGATGCTCCATCCATTTGCTGCGCCAAGTTATACTCTCTGGTGTTGGCGTCAAAACGGGGAATATTGTCGCCGTAATTGTCCGTAGAGTATTGGAGTAAAGCTGTGGAAGCACTGATGGAATAAGCATTGTATACCCGCAAATCATTGAGGGGAGCTTCGGGCTTCGGCGCTCTGGTGACGTTGATCGTATAAACAATAGCCTCACTGCCATCGGCAGCGGTGGTTTCCAAAGTAATTTTGTTTTCTCCAGAGGTAAGCAATACTTCCGAAGAGGCTTCCTCAACAATTTCAGTGCCATTGATTTTTACCTTGCTGGCAGCGTTGATGGCTGTCCAGTTCAAAGTCACCTTGCTTACGTCACAGGGAACCTCAGCAACATATTCACGTTGGGAGAGGAAGAAGCCTTCTCCTTTGTCGGAGCTTAAAACGCCTTGGCCAGCTTCTAATGTCACGCCTTCTTCCATAGACAAAGTGATATCTTTCAATCCGGGATTTTTCACCGTGTCAGTGTTGTAAGCTAAGATGGAGTAGGTTTTAGGACTACCCAGGGATTCGTCGGTGGGAGTCACCACAAAATCCAGATAATTCACTTTGTCAGCGCTGATAATACCTGTTCCCAAAGTGCCTTTCACGCCGGACAACAGCTTGGCGGTGCCGCCGTCGCCTTCTGTGCCATGGCCATACTGAACCGTAATATCCACCTGCGGTTGTGAAGTCGTAGCAGTGGCTACCATATCGTAGGTTTCTTTCCATTTCGCCGAGGTGAAGGTCACGACGGTGTTAGGATCAATGGGTTTGGCAGCCGTGGCACTCAAGGATTTGCTGAAGCTGCACACAAAAGAGCTGGTACCATGGTACATGACCAATTTGGAAAGATCGCTGAAATTTTCAGGAAATACCACTTCACTGTTGGGTTCTACTTCAATGGAGATATCTGGCAGAGGACTAAACTCTCCGCTTCGTTCCAATGCGTTAAAGTTGGCACCACGTCCACTATCATCAATGGTGCGGTGCTCACCAAATGGATCCCCCATACTGGTTAAGCTGATATGCCCATTCTGCAAATGGCAAGTTCCGCTTTGCCACATGGTAGCGCTGATGGTATTGCTGGAAATAAGATTATACTGCACACCTTTGCTGCCCATAGAACCGCCGCCGGCAATTTCATAAAGCACACGGGCAGTTCCCATATAACCGGGGTTATAGATCCCGCTCATTTTGGGAATCGGCATGGATAATCCTTCAAAGGAGATCTCAAGGGTATCGCCTTGTTTCACCACAGTAGCATCAGGATTGGTGGTGTTCTTAATATTGATGGTAACTTCTTTACATTTAATTACATGATACTGTACATCGTTTCCCTTGGTCACCTTTACAATATTGTTGCCATTTTGCAAAGGCAGGGTCACAGAGCCATCCTCTGCAGCGGCCACAGTGCTACCATTCACTTCCACCGTTGCCCCTGTCGGAGGTGTAAAGGTATAGGAACCGGCCTCTTTGTCAGTATGGTAGACAGTATCAAACTCTGTCAACTTAATACCGGTATCAAAAGAATCAGCTTTGCCGCCGACATTGACAACAAATATGCCTTTGCGGTCAGGATCCACGGCACCATAAATGCCGTTGTAAATACCGCAGCCATCGACATCAATGGCGTCATAGGTCACTTCCACCACACTGACACCATTTCCTACAGCCGTCAGCAGACCTTTGGCGTCCACCGTTACGGAGTTGCCTTCTACCACACGAAAATGATAATCAGGCTCAATCATCAAATTGCTGGAAGTATTATTTACGATCTGCCATGCCCGATAGGGACGAATACGGAAGGTATCACCTTGGGCCATGACCATATAGTTGCTGTCGCTGATATTCATCAGCATACTGTCTTCTACATAGCCATAACCGCTGCCACCATCAGCAGCATAGCCGGGACGCGCGTCCGGAGCTTCATCGGAAAAGACAATTTCTTTTTCAAAATCTTTCGAAGTGGTCAAATACCCGGCGCGGGTTACCTTCCCCGCCAAAGTACAGCGATAAGTAAGGCTGGAATTGCTTTTCGGCAGCTTATAAGTATAAGTATCGGTGGTGTCTCCTTCCACCTTGGTAAAGGAGGTAACCTCCATATTTTTATAATTGACTAATTTTGCTTCAATTTTTAAGTCAGCGCCATGGGGTACGGTAAATACTCCCTGCACGGCCTGGGGCATACTCATGGTTAAAGCATTAACGCTGGTACCCACTGTTACAGCCCTAGATAACTGCGCAAACTGGAGGGTTAAACTTTCATCCACGGGATAGACCGCAGCGGCATATACGGTAGCGTTGCCGTTGGCATAAAAGAGATAACGGTTCTTGCTTTGGCCATTGTCCGCCACATCAATAATCCCAGGAGTTACGCTAACATCCGTAGGACAGAAAACCTCCATACGATACTGATCCGCAGACAGATAATTGCTGTCTACCTTGGTGCTGACGGCCAAGGTCGTCGCCCGCAGTACCACAGAAGATGTTTCAGCATCCATCTTCATTGTCACCGTTCCCCAGCTACCCTTTTCATCTACCGCGGAGAAAGTGTAGGTACCGGGAGCCCCTTCAAAGGTATACTGGTGATAACTATCTACAATACCGCCGTCTTTTAGTGTCACAGCCTTTCCTTGGCTGTCTGTTGCAGTCAGGGTCAGGTCGCTGGTAGCTACCGACACTGTGTAGACGCTGCTGTCTTCGGCAAGGACAGCCCCACCCATGGATAATACCATGGCCAGCGTCAACAACAGAACAATCAGTGTTTTTTTCATGCTTCTTTCCTTTCTTTTTTCGTTTTTCACATCGTGATCATCAATGCAATGAATAACGCGCGATTTCTCTTTTCTTGATATTGCATTTTTGTGACAACGGTCATTACGCCCATGAATATCGGCCTTTTTATAAAACAAAAATGCCGTATCTCACTCCAAGATACGGTCAAATTGTCGAAGAAGTCTTTTCGACAAATAGGCTGTTATGAACAACTTTAATCCAAGTCCGCTGCTTCAAGTCTGGTTTGAAGCAAGCAACACAGAAGTAAGCGTTTATCAGCAGTCGTGCCTATGATTCCCTTATCCATGCCTGTTATGACACAGACCATAGGCGTCCCCCGTTCCCAGAGGTTCCGACAAAGGATGTATTCTGACTTTTCATAATACTCGTCGATACTTTGGAGACTACGAATTTACAGTGGCCGGCCCGTTCGGGATTTACACCCGATTCCATCACTTTACCGTTGCGTATTGATCTCTATTTTCATTATACTTGTTTTTTTTGAAAAAAAGCAACAGTTTGGTGATTCCATTTTGTTATTATCTCTAAAAATATAATCGTATTTATTGGAAACTAGTTTTTAAAACTACTACGTTCTTAAGCATATAATTTGGCTTTTCATTTTAACCAAGATTTAACGAAATTCCTCTATATCTCTTGATTTTCACGTCTATAATAAATTACAACCCTCAACGAAAGGATAATCCTCCATGACAATCAGGAAAACACGTATAGCAATCATCATTTCCATCGTTATTATCATGGCAGCCTTGGTCACAATGGCCATGCTTTTACATATAACCGAAGGACAAGATGATTCCATAACGGAATGGGACGGCAAAAACCTAATTGCCTATGCTTCGGAAAACCCCGGTATCAAAATCCCCGGTTACTCCCATCTATATTTCCCCGCTGATACCCAAAAGGTTCCCATCACCCTTTGGAACCCCGAAGATAACGATTGTCTATTTCTATTCACCCTTTATTTAGAAGAAGAGAACGAACCTCTTTACACCTCGGAATTCCTTGAACCGGGTCAAGCCTTTGAGGAGATTACACTAAATCATCCGCTGCCTTCTGGAGAATACACCCTCATGATTGAAATTTCCCCTTACACCATGGACAAAACAACGCCGTTAAACCGCGCCCAAGTTTCCACAGAGCTTACCGTGGAATAAAACAGCGGCTTTACGCAGCGTTTTTATAAATACTATTTTATTATCATTCAGGAGGAACAATTATGAAAAAATTACTCTCCGCCATTATGGCCGCCACCATGTGTCTTGGTTTTTCTCTGCCTGCCTTTGCTGCTACCGCAGACCAGACAACTACTGAAAATTTGGGTACTGATTTTACTTTTACCGTACAGAATGATCCCATCTATACCGTGACCATTCCTTCGGCTGTCACCATTGCTCAAGATGGCACCACTGTGGATATCACGGCGGAAAATGTAGCGAATCTCGGTGGAAAAGAAATTGCTGTCACCATCGCTGGTACTAACTACTACCGCAACCAAATGGTATTGGAAGGCAAAGATAATCAAGGCATAAACAAAGTTCTTCGTTATCAAATCATCACGGAAGATGGTACCACCGTGGAAACCACTGGGAAAGATACCGCAACCGGCACAGAACTGGCTTCCTTTACCGATAACGGTACCGTCAACTACGTTGTAAAACCCGTCGTCGCTCCCACTACGGCCAAAGGCGTTACCTATACTGGCAGTATGACTTACGGCATTGCCTTAACCGATGCGGAATAAGATTCGTTTTCTATCAATTTTGACCCTATCCTTGTTGTGTGTCTCTCTCCTTTCTCCATCCCTATTGTTTGCGGCAACCAATGACACGGCTCCGATGGAGAAAGGAACCTCCTTCCAATTTATCTATGCGGATAATTCCTCCAATGACAACATCACACCAGACTCACAATTTGGAAAAGGTAACCTTTCACCCAAGACCGGCGACGATTTTTTACCCCTCAGATGTTATTGTTTTTTTGCTCCATATCTCTTGGGGCACTGGTAACCAGCCTTGTGCTCAAAAGCATCCATCTTCAAAAACCATAAAAAAACACCGCTTTTTAAGACAGTGTTCGTCAAAACAGTATAAAATTGTTTTCGGGAAATGGCGTAGCCTACGGGCTATGCCGTTTGACCTTTTAATTCTCATTAATCTCGTAGTATTATTTTTTTACAATTTCTCACTTTTATCATCTCCACAGACCAGCAGATATTGTCATCAATTGGTAAAAAGTTTGCCCCATGTCCAGTACATCCTTTTCATTCGCCCTCAATCCTGATACACCTAACCACCCGGCGGGTCTGTCCTCCTATCGTACAAGTAAACAGAGTTAAGTCCCAATCCGCTTTCGCCTTGGGCACCACCATTTCTTCCACTGATTCGGGTTCCAGAACTTCAATCCATCCCACCTGATACCGCCAGACACGACCTTCCATATCAGTAAAGAATACTTTTCCATCAACGATTCCATTTCATAAAACGTTTCTCAGTAATGCGAAAATGAGGCTAGACCACAAAATCAACACTTTTTTGTATGAAAAATAGACGAGTATTCTCACTCGCCTATTCCAGCACTACCCTTAATTCATTTTTAAGGAATACTGTTTGGTAAGATGTTCGCATTCAAGCGATTTCCCATACAAAATCGCCATCCTCCCTATTTATTTTTTTCCACCTGTTCCAACCACTTGCTAAGCTCCTCGCAAAAAGCTTTCATATCATGACCATGATTCAAATCTTTACGACGATTATCCACCAAATCACGATGGGAAATATCGTGAATGAAACAGTGGTTTTCGCTCCATATCGCAGATTCCGGCGACACCAGCCCATCAGTTTTTCCGTCCCAATGAGTCAAGCAACGAGACAAAAATACCATGCCAAGGTCTAGACGACTTCTCCCCAGTGCCGCCCCAAAGCTACGGTAATGAACCTCCGGAACATCAGGATTTTTCTTATTAAATATCGCCATGGCTTCGGGAGTTAAAGCTTGAACCACCGCAGTCACATCAGGTGCTGTATCTCCTCTTTTCCTCCAAAAGACTTCCAGCAGCGAACCAATAAGCCGCAGTCGTTTAGGGCGCGCCGCCCACACTGCAGCAGTACGGGAACCATGATGGGGCGTTGACAGCGTTGTCACAGAAGCTACTCGACCTCCCATCCCCATGGAAGATACCAAGTAACGGGCCTCCAAACCGCCTTTGGAATGTGCCAGTAAATGCACCTTTTCACAACGGGTTTGCCGCATAATCCGGTTAATCTGCCTTTGATATTTTTGGCAGTTGCTTTCAATCGTCCCCCAAGCATCGCCGTAAAGTAAGTGGCATTCCCATCCCATTTCCTTCAAAATATCTGGTAGGCGTCCATAATAGTGACGCTTTCCGTCATTGCGGCAGTTTGCACCATGGAGCAACAAAATCGGATAATTCTTCACAGTGTTCCTCCTTTCCCCCATCATGTACAAAAAAGGAGCGCTGAAACAGAAATCCTGTTTCACGCTCCTTTTCTATTTCAGCAATTCATTATTCTGCGGCAGTGTCTTCAGTGGCATCCCCATCAGTCGATTCGCTGTCAGCAGCTTTGTCTTGTTTACTGTCATCGCCTTCGGCGTCAGCTTCTTCTTCCTTTTTTACTTCCTTACCATTTTCATCGTAATAAACGATAACAGCGTCAGCTTCAAATTCATCCATATAAGAAGTTAACTTTTCCGAACGCTGGCTGGCCAGGTCGTCATCAATAATACCTTGGAGTACGTCGTCCATGTTATCATCGCTGGTCATATCATCAATTTTAATAATGTGATAGCCATAAGAGGATTTTACCGGTTCTTTGGAATAAGCGCCAACCTTTTCCAGAGCAAAGGCCGCGTCAGTAAATTCCTGGACATAATTGCTGCCTTCCTTGGTGAATGCCCCATTTAAAGCACCGCCGTTTTCAGCGCTGCCAGTATCATCGGAATTCTTCTTAGCCAAATCAGCAAAATCAGCGCCATCGTCTAATTTCTTAATCAACTCTTTGGCTTTTTCTTCAGCAGCTGCCCACTCTTCATCAGTGTAGATGGTATTGCCGGAGTCGTCCGTTTCAGTTTCCCTATCGCCGGCGTCGGGCATGATCAAAATGTGGGATACGGTACGAGTGTTATAAGCTTCGGGATCCGCATCGTAGATTTTTTTTGCCTCGTCCTTCGTCATAGATGCCTCAGGAACCAAAGATTCGGAGATTTTTTCCTGACAAAGAGAAACAGCATAGCTGTTGCGGAAAAAATCCAGATCCAGGCCGTAGGATTCGATGTACTTTTCACCAGTTTTCACATCGCCGTACATTTCCGTCATTTTTTCTTCATAGTACTTGTCGATTTCTTTTCGGGAAGGATAACAGTCCAATTCCTTCGCTGCCTGTTCCACCAATTTGGTATTGACCAGTTCATTGACCACAGTGTCTCTCATGGACAAAAGCTGCTCATTTTCCATGGTATAGCCATTGGCTTCATAAATGCTAAGAACGCCCTCCAGATACTCCGTGTATTCATCATTGGAAATATCTTCCCCATTCACCGTTGCCACATTGCTGCCACCGCAGCTTGCCAACGAGAACACCATCAACAGGCCAACAAAAGCTGTAAGTAATTTTTTCATACGGTTTCAAGCTCCACCTTTCTACTTTTTATGAAATCACCTTATCTTTCCCTCAGATCAAGTCCAAGACCCGGCATTGCCTTTTCCATGACCTCGCAGATAGGATAAAGTACAGTCTTAATATATATTAAACATTTTTTTCGTTTTCCCTCTTTTCTGAGAGATAAACAAGAATTTTTATTAACAGCAGCAGCGCCTTTACATTGGAAAGCTTATCGCAGCGCACCGTCATTTCCAGGGTTTCTCCCATTTTGAAGCCAAAGCGGCGGCCAAATTTTTCCATCAGGTCAGCGATGTCGCGGCTCTCTATATGATTAAGACCTTTGAATGTGACCAAAAAGGAACGATTCTGTTGCGAAATGGCGATAATTCCAAGCTTTTCCGCCAAAATCTTGAGACGAGCCACCAAAAAAAGATGATAAACGCTGTCCGGCACCGCGCCAAAGCGATCCTCAATTTCGTTGAGCAGTGCTTTAAGTTGGGTCTGACTTTTAATTTCCGCGATTTTTTTATACATTTCAATTTTAATATCACTGTCGCCGATATATTCGTCCGGTAAATAGGCCGAACAGGCCACATCAATGGCGACCTCTGCTTTTTCCTCAGGCACATCTTCGCCTTTTAACCGCTGCACTTCTTCAGACACTAGCTGACAATACATATCAAAGCCCACCGAGGCCATATGGCCGTGCTGTTCCGGTCCCAGAATATTACCGACACCGCGGATTTCCATATCTCGCAGGGCGATTTTAAAGCCGGAACCCAGGTCCGTGTAATCCCGAATAGCCGCCAAACGCTTTTTAGCAGGCATGGCTAAGAGCTCTCCTTTGCGATAAAAGAAATAAGCATACCCTTGCTTTCTGCTGCGGCCTACTCTGCCACGGAGTTGATACATCTGCGACAGTCCCAATCGATCCGATTCATCCACAATCAATGTATTGACGTTGGGAAAATCCAACCCCGATTCCACAATGGTGGTGGCCAGCAAAATATCGGCCTCTCCGTTCATAAAGTCCACCATCACCTGCTCCAGTTCGCCTTCGGCCATTTGACCGTGACCCACCAGAATTCGGGCCTCGGGAACCAGCTGATGCAGCTCGTCAGCTACTTCCTGAATGTCCTCCACACGGTTGTGGATAAAATAGGTCTGTCCGTCCCGGAGCATCTCTCGGACGATGGCTTCTTTGATTACCCGGTTTTGCCGCTCCATCACATAGGTTTGTACTGGCTGGCGAAAGGCCGGCGGCGTTTCAATAATACTAATATCGCGAACCCCCAAAAGGGACATATGGAGGGTTCGGGGAATGGGCGTAGCAGACATGGATAAAACATCCACATTTTTTTTCAATTCCTTTAGCTTTTCTTTATGAGCTACGCCAAACCGCTGCTCCTCATCAATGACCAGAAGCCCCAAATCATGATACTTTACCCGTTTACCAAAAAGCATATGGGTACCTATAATGATATCAACAGTTCCGGCGGCAAGGCCGCTCAAGGTCTCATTGACCTCCTTCCGTGATTTAAAACGGGATAAACCGCCAACGGTTACGCCGAATTTCGCCAAACGCTCCCGGAAGGTTCGTTCATGCTGCTGGGCCAAAACCGTGGTAGGCACCAGAACCGCGCATTGTTTGCCGTCCAGAACCGCTTTAAAGGCCGCGCGAAGGGCCACTTCGGTTTTGCCATAGCCTACATCGCCGCAAAGCAAGCGGTCCATAGGCCTCTCCTCTTCCATATCAGCCTTGACATCGGCAATGGCGTCAAGCTGATCAGGGGTTTCTTCAAAGGGAAAATCCTGCTCCATTTCCCAGAGCCAGGTGGTATCCTGGGAAAAAGCAAAGCCTTTTTCCGCCTCCCGCTGGGCATAAAGCTTTAAAAGCTCTCCTGCCATTTCCTGAACGGAACAGCGCACTTTTGCCTTGGTAGCCTTCCATTCTCTTCCCCCCAGTTGATTTACCTTTGGGGGCGTATCGGTATTGCCAATATACTTTTGCAGCAGATCCAACTGATCCGTAGGCACATAAAGCTTATCTTGACCGCGGTAACGGATATTGAGATAATCCCGCTCCGTATCGCCAACCTTCAAATGCTCAATTCCCATATACTGGCCGATGCCATGGTTTTCGTGGACGACATAGTCCCCTTCTCTCAAGTCCACAAAGGATTCAATGGCTTTTCCCTTTTCTTTTTTGGGCCGTTTTCCGGCACGGCGCGGTTCCTCCGCCAGATGAAACAGGTCAGAACCGCCAATGAGCCAAGCGGGGATCTGATAAAATTCAGCGCTCTTTGCCAAAGGAAAGCGGCATAACCGATAATTGCGGATATGCCACGTTTCAGCAAAGCCCTTCATTTGCTCAACCATGGCATCGTCGGTACCGCAGAATACCACAGTTCCCCGTTCCGACATTTCCTGTAATTCCATCCCCCGCTCCTGACGTTCTCGCTGAAAGGAGAATTCCCGCAGCGGCGGAGATTCCGAAACAGAAATATCTAAGCCCGTAGGCCCCGGCAAAAAGGCTAAATGGAGCAAATTTCGTTGATTCAGAGAACACCATATCTCACTTTGGCTGCGGTAATTTTTCAGATAAGAGGGCCAAACCTCCCCTTCCTGAAACAGCTCCCCGTAAAAATCGAGGAGTTCTTCATCGCCTTTCAAAAGGGTTTTCCGTAATTCCGCAGCTTCCTCCATTACCACGATGCCGTCGCCGAGATAATCCTCCAGCACACCGCAGGTTTCATAAAAATAAGGCAATAGCTGCTCCAAATCATTGGAACGAAACCCCTCCCGCACCGCGTCGCAAAGGCGGTTGGATTTATCCACACACTGTTTCTTTTGAGGCCCCTTTAATTCTTTGGCCACTGCCATAGCCTCGGCTTTCATGGCGGCCAGGCCCTCCTCGGTTTTATCCCTGGGAAAAATCAATTCCGCGGCTGGGACAATTACCGCCTGCTTCACCGTCCCCATTGAGGTCTGCTTCTCAGGATCAAAGAGACGAATGGATTCCAATTCATCGTCAAAAAAATCCAAACGGAAGGGATACTTTACTGCTGGAGAAAAGATATCTACAATACTGCCGCGCAGACTAAAAGAGCCGGGCTCTTCTGTTAGAACCTCCCGGCGATATCCCAAATCCACCAGACGCTCCACTAAGGAATCCAAGGCAATAGTAGCCCCGACTTCTAGGGAGAAAGACAGACTTCGCCAAGCCCCAGGCGGCACCAAATGCTGGGACATAGCTCCCACAGAAACCACGGCAAAAAAGGGCTTTTTGGATAAAAGCCCGTGTAACACTCGAAGCCTTTGACGGCTCGATTCCCGATTTCCCGCCGCAGTCTCATAAGGTAAAAGCTCCCGTCTGGGATAATACCCCACCATATCGGCGGACAAAAAATGCGCCGCAGCGCGGCTGATTTTCTTTGCCTGTTCCTCGCTTTTAGCGACGTATAGAACATTTTTCCCTTGTTCCGCCGTGAGAGAAGCAGAGAGGATGGTTTTCAGCTCATCGGTGAGCCCCGTAAGCTCTACTCGCGTTGTTTTCCCACCAGACTCCGCAATCTCCCGGTATAGGGGTATCTCCTTCCATAAAAAATCCAGTTGATCCACTTTCATCATGGTTCCTTTATTAATCCTTCTCTATCATATGCGTTATTGCCAAAATTCATGATTCCGTCCCTTGCCTATCAGGCATTTCGTTCTCCTGGAGTTCCTCATCGCCTTTCTTCTTTTTGGGCGGCTTCGGCAGCTTGGAAAAGACGTTATATCGATTCATAGCCTCGTCAATCCCTCGATCCAGCCAGAGCAAGGCACAGTCTCGCCCTTTTTCCATCATATCGGCAATGAGCTTCCATTCCTCCTCGCCGAAATGTCCCAGCACATGGTCGATGACGTCGTCATTTCTTCCCCGCCCAATGCCAATTTTCAAACGGGGAAAATCATCGCCCTCCAAATGGGAGATGATGGATTTTAAACCGTTATGGCCACCGCTGCTTCCTTTGGGCCGCAGCTTCAAAGTGCCGGCGGGCAAAGAGAGGTCATCGGCAATGACGAGAATATCTTCATTGTCAATTTTATAATAGCGGGCAATCTCGCCGACACACTGGCCGCTGAGATTCATAAAGGTCTGGGGTTTTACCAAAATAATTTTTTCACCGTTGCGAAATACCTCGCAGCAAAGCCCCATGAAATTTTTCTGACTGATTTCCACCCCCAGTTCATCGCCAATTAAATCCGCAGTGATAAACCCCACGTTATGGCGGGTGGTTTCATATTTTTTCCCCGGGTTCCCTAACCCCACAATCATTTTCATACCATTGTTCCCTTTCCATCCATTAAGATGACTCTTCTATATTCTATCATATTTTTATGGAAATAAACATACTCTTTCCCGAAAGCATTCCGCTGCTTTTCAGGCGGAAAAGAAAGAGAGGCATCACCATGGAACTACAAAGCAAGCAACTCCTGGGCCTCACGGTGTTCAGTATTACCGACGGCAAAAAGCTAGGACAAATAAAAGATTACGTCTTGGACCCCGCCGCCCGCGCGGTTACGGCGCTGATTGTAGGAGGTACTAAACGGTTCCGGGACGAATCCATTCTCCCTTTTGAAAACATAAAAGGCATCAGCAAAGAAGCTATCACCGTGGAAACCGCCAACGCTCTGGGGAGGAAACAGGAATTCCCTCACCTGCTGCCACTGCTCAAAGCCATGCCCGACGTAAACGGACTCAGCGTCATGACAGAAAATGGCCAATTCCTGGGGAAAGCCGCGGATTTTATCATCGACGGAAACACCGGCGCCATTAGCCGTATTACCTTAAAAAACGGCCTTTTTGATGATTTACTCAAAGGGAAAAATGAACTCCCCATTGAAGATGTCACTGTTTTCGGCTCCGATGTGATCATCACGGCGCCAGGCACCGTTCCCCGTTCCCATGCCGCAAAAACCACTACAGCAAAAGTAAGGGAAGCGCCCAAATCTAAGGAACTATCTTCCGTCATGAAAAGCGAACCCATCAGCGACTTAAAACAAAAAATCCCCTCCTTCAAGGAAACCCGCCGTACCCTGAGAACCAAAACAGAAACCTGGCGAAAAAACGGCTACGGCGCAAAAATCGCCGCACTTTCCCATCGGGATAAAACTTATTGCTCCGAAATTACTCCCGAAGAGCAGTCAACACTGACGGCCCCCACAAAAATGGAAGAAAAGAAAACCGCTTCCGCACCGGAACAACGTCCAAAGCGAGCGAAAGCGGGAATCTCCTATATATCACAAAAAGTGTCAAAGGCCCAAAGGGCCCAAAGGGCCCAAGGGGCCCAAGACGAATAACTTTTTATTCAAATAATCTGCTGACCGAAAGGTTATTATTGATAGAGCGAATGGCTTCCCCCAATAAAGAGCCAACAGAAAGCACCTTAAATTTATCATTGGTGATGACTGCGTCATTTCTTTGGGGAATGGTGTTAGTCACCACCACTTCTTTGATGCAGGAATTGGTCAAGCGTTCTACTGCCGGGCCGCTAAACAGCGCATGACTGCAACAAACATGAACTTCTTTGGCTCCCATATTCATTAACGCTTCAGCCCCCAAAGTAATGGTACCGCCGCTGTCAATGATGTCATCGGCCATGATGGCAATTTTTCCCTTTACATCGCCGATAAGGTTCATAATCTCCGCTTCCCCGGGAGCGGGACGGCGCTTGTCCACAATGGCGATGCCGCAATGGAGCCGGTCCGCAATATTCCGAGCCCTGGATACACCACCAATATCAGGAGAAACTACAACAATCTCCCCATCAAACTGACGTTTTTTATAGTAATTGGCCAAAATCGGCATGGCCGAGAGATGATCCACAGGAATATCAAAAAACCCTTGGATGGCCGCCGCATGGAGATCCATACAAATGACACGATGAGCACCGGCAGCGGTAATAAGATTTGCCGTCAATTTGGCCGAGATGGGATCTCTGGCTTTGCTTTTCCGTTCTTGACGGGCATAACCATAATAAGGAATCACGGCGGTGATACGCCGCGCCGAAGCTCTGCGCATAGCGTCAATCATAATTAGTAGTTCCATCAAATTATCATTGACCGGGGGACAAGTAGGCTGCACGATATAAACGTCAGCGCCACGTACACTTTCGTCAATATTTACCGCAATTTCACCATCGCGGAAGCGCTTCACCGTCGATACCCCAAGATTCATTTTTAGGTGCTCCGCCACCTCCTGGGCAAGGGCGGGATGGGCATTTCCAGCAAACAGTTTTAAGGTATTATCATTCATTGCCATTCCTCCACAAAAATAAATCAACCGTCACCAAATAAGAACAACCATATAATAATTGGCTATTTACAGCCATTTTCCTTTTTCTTCACCAAAATTTATTGTATAATCTCCAAGATTCTACAAAGTTCGCGCTTTTTCCCCAAACAGAACTTGCCAATAAAATTTAACATTTCACAGTTAAAATTATTCCTTATCTTTGTGACGGGAACGGAAGCTGCGGGCCCAGCCCTCGATATTCTTCTGCTTTTCCCGGGCCACAGCCAAGCTATCGGCAGGAACATTTTTCGTTACTGTAGAACCGGCGGCAATGTAAGCGCCATCCTCAACGGTAACAGGAGACACCAAGTTCGCGTTACACCCCACGAAAACATGATTCCCAATGGTACTACGGTATTTTTTGAAACCATCATAATTACAGGTAATGGTACCGCAGGCAATATTAACGCCTGAACCCACGTCAGAATCGCCAATATAAGCCAAGTGTGGCAGCTTGGAACCTTGCCCGATAGAGCTGTTTTTCACTTCCACAAAATCGCCAACCTTTACTTGATCCGCCAAAGCCGTTTGGGGACGAAGATAAGCAAACGGTCCGATATTACAATCATCCCCCAATGTTGCCTCCACCGCGATGCTCTGCCAAAAACGTACACCGTCGCCAAGGGTAGAATCCTTTAATTCCGAACGGGGACCGATGGTACAACCTTTACCAATTTTCACTTTTCCCCGCAAGGTGCAGAAGGGTTCCAGCACAGTGTCACAACCCACTTCAGCTTCCGGGTCCACAAAGGTATTCTCCGGAGAAATCATAGTGACGCCTTGAGCCATCAGAGCCTCGTTTTTCCGGCGAAAAAGGATGGCACCCGCTTCGCTCAGTTGCTTTCTGTCGTTAATGCCCTTGACCTCCTCAAAATCCTCCACAATCCAAGCCAGGGCCTTTTTGCCCTGTCCGTTGCAAATGGCCACGGTATCGGTAAGATAAAACTCCCCTTGGTCATTATCGGTTTTTAATTCCTTTACAGCTTCGCGGAGAAAATCCAGGTCAAAGCAGTAAACGCCACTATTAATTTCCGTAACGGCCTGCTCCTCTGGGGTAGCGTCCCTCTGTTCCACAATTTTCAGCAAAGCGCCGTTAGCCCCGCGGATGATGCGTCCGTAGCCAAAGGGGTTATCAATGTTGGCTGTTAAAACGGAACAGGCCGCCTTCTCTGCTTCATGAGCTTGCAAAAAGGCGTCCAAAGTTTCCCCCCGCAACAGCGGCGTGTCACCACAAAGGATCAGCACCGTGCCATGGACCTCAGCCAAAGCGGGCATCGCTTCCATCACCGCATGCCCCGTACCCTTTTGCTCCCGCTGCAACACAAACTCAGTGCGGCCTCCAAAGACAGCCTTTACCTGCTCTGCGCCATGGCCAATCACCGTCAATATTTTTTCGGCGGAAACTGACTCCGCCGCA
Source organism: uncultured Peptococcaceae bacterium (assembly GCA_964637365.1). Lineage (GTDB taxonomy): Bacteria > Bacillota > Dehalobacteriia > UBA7702 > UBA7702 > Cryptoclostridium. Next base: position 55,092 of record CAZWWH010000005.1, on the reverse strand, counting down.
GTCAATACATAATGAAGAATTGGATGGAATGCCGCCTCATGCAAAACCTTGGGCAACTCCGATTTCATTCTGGTGCCTTTTCCCGCCGCCAGAATCACAGCATATCGTTGCAAAAAAATCACTCCTATACAGACAGAAAAAAATGACAGGAGCACCCAATCATTTTTTTCTCATTGGGGACAAAAATTCCCCCCTTGATTCTTCTATTATAATCCCATGCATCAGAAAAATCAATTCATCTTCTAAATTGAGATTTTAAACGCAAAATTTATTCTGTCTCGGTGGAATCTACCTTGATGCTTTCCTCAACCAAAGCCTGTTCATAAACGGCCAAAACCTTATCTTGGAGCATATCTCTGGATTCTTGGGAAATCGGATGCGCAATATCCCGAAACTCGCCGGTGGGCGTTTTTCTGCTGGGCATGGCGACAAATAATCCACTCTGTCCCTGCACAACCTTGATATCATGGATCACAAAGGCATTGTCTAAAGTCACAGAAACAATCGCTTTCATTTTCCCTTCGGGTAAAATTTTTCGTACTCTCACATCTGTAATATTCACAAAAACATCCCCCTTCTCCGTAAGCAATCCAACGGGAATCTTGTTGATTTAGAAAGTCTTCTACAAAAAATCAGGATTTCCTGCAATTTTTTGCAAATTGTTATGATTTTTGTCGAATATTACAACAATTTTTTGTTCATCGAAAAACCCCCTGATTCACAGGGCTACAGCAATATAATTTTCCCCCAAGGTCCTGCCATCGTTGTCGCAATAAAACTCCGCCATCCAATGGAATCAGGGCGAATACAGTCGGGCCACTGCCGCTCATTAGGGGATGAAGTCCCAGGGATGTCATACGTTCCTTCAGCTCTGCCAAAGCAGGACACATCGGAATGGTAACCCGTTCCAGATCATTGTACATTGCGCTCTGGATCAACTCCGGGGTTTTCTGCACGAGTCCCTCAACCATCCTATTAAGCGAAGGCGTTTCCTCACAGGGCGGCAGAGCATCAAACCTACGGAATACCTCAGCGGTGGATACGGAAAATCCTCCATTGACCAGAACAATTTCCGTATTGGTTAACGGCGGCAATTTTTCCAGTTTTTCTCCCTTCCCACGAGCCAGCATCGTACCACCCTGAATGCAAAAGGGCACATCGGCCCCGATCTCACTACCGAAAGCCGCCAGCTCATCAAGTGACAGCCCCAAATGGAAATAATCATTGACCGCGTGAAACATGGCGGCGCCATTACCGCTGCCGCCGGCCAAACCCGCTCCTACAGGAATCCGTTTATCCAAAGTCACTGCCACTTCACCAGGGAGGTGAAACCGCTCCTTCATCAGCCGCCAACTGCGGGTAATGATATTTTTTTCTACGGATCCCAAATCCAAGTCAGCATTCTTTAAGTGCAAAGAAAAATTCCGCCGTTCAAAATCAAAATCCAAACAATCGAACAAAGATACCGATTGCATCACCGAAACAAGACGGTGATATCCATCGGGTAATCTTCCTTCAACCTTCAGAAGCAAATTGATTTTTGCAGCGGAATGATATGTCACCATATTAGAAAGTTACCTTTCCCAAATGTTTTTTCAGCCGTTCAGCGGCTTCCATCACACGCTCTTCAGGAATCGTCAGAGAAATACGGAAGTATCCTTCCCCCGAAGGGCCGTAACCGCTGCCGGGAGTAATGACAATACCAGCTTTATCCAAAACATATTCGGCAAAGGAAGCCGAGGTATATCCCTTAGGTACCGGAGCCCAAATATAAAAAGTCGCTTTGGGTGCTTCCAAATTCCAACCCAAATCGTTAAAGGTTTTCACAATCACGTTACGGCGTTTGGCGTATACGTCACGATTTTGCTGCACCGCTGCCTGGTCGCTGTTAAGAGCCTCAATGGCCGCGGCCTGCACAGCCTGAAACGCGCCGCTGTCCACATTGCTTTTATAACGAGCCAAAGTGCTGATAACCTGGGCATTACCAACAGCAAAGCCAATACGCCAGCCTGTCATATTAAAAGGCTTGGATAGGGAATTAAACTCAATGCCCACATCCTTTGCGCCCTCCACCTCCAAAAAACTGGGGGGTTGATACCCATCGTAACAAACTTCAGAATAAGCGTTGTCATGGCAAACAAGAATGTCATACTTCTTGGCAAAGGCCACCACTTCTTCAAAGAAGGAAATGGGAGCAGTGGCTCCCGTGGGATTATTGGGATAGCCAATCCATAAAATCTTAGCCTTTTGAGCAATCTCTTCCGGAATGGCTTTTAAATCAGGCAAAAAGCCGTTCTCCTTTTTCAAAGGCATATAATAGGGCTCGCCGCCGGCCAGCATAGTGCCAATGCCATAAACGGGATACCCCGGATCCGGCACTAGATTGATATCGCCGGGATCCACATAACAGTAGTTAATATTCGCAATCCCCTCTTTGGAACCGATAAGGGTCACAACCTCCGTATCAGCATTCAATTCCACATGAAATCTTCTTTTGTACCAGTTGGCCACTGCCTCACGGAAGAACAGCATCCCCGCGGAGGAAGGATATTGATGGTTGACAGGGTTCTTGATCTCTTCCGCCATTTTTTCAATGATAAAGTCAGGCGTGGGAAGATCTGGGTCACCGATGCCAAAACTAATGATATCAACGCCCTTGTCCTTGTATTCCTGGGTTTTTTTCTCTATCCCAGCAAACAGATACGGCGGAATTTCACGAATGCGTTTGGCTTCTTGTTTCATGGGTACTCCTTTCAATCTTGGTTGATCAATTACAAATACCAAGATTCCTGTAAAATAGCTGGCCGAGATAATATTACTCTTCAGCCTCTTGATAAATATATTCCCCTTCTGCGACATAGGCTGCGGGGCCCGTCATCATAAGACTGCCGTCGTCACACCATTCGCACTCCAGGACGCCGCCTAATAGGCGGACTTTTACTTTTCGATCAGTATAACCATTTAAAATCGAGGCCACGACCGAGGCGGATGCCCCAGTGCCACAGGCCAGGGTTTCTCCACAGCCTCGTTCATAAACACGCATGCGAATTTCATCCACATCCATAATTTCCACAAATTCCACATTGGTTTTTTCCGGGAACAATGGATGGCGCTCCAATACCGGCCCCAAGGTCGCCACCGGCGCCTCGTCAAGATTGCGCCAAAAGGTCACAGCATGGGGATTTCCCATGGAAACGCAGTTCAAATCAAAATGGTAGCCATTGATTTCCATGGGCATACCTATCACCTTATCCCCTTCTACCTCCACCGGAATTTCCCAAGGCTTGATACGGGGCGTTCCCATATTCACTTTTACCATGGCACGATTTTCTTCCGCGTCAATCAATACGGGACGAATCGTCCCCGCAGCGGTTTCCACGGTCATTTCTTTGGTGGAAACGATATCTCTGTCATATACATAAGCGGCAAAACAGCGGATACCGTTGCCGCACATCTGAGCTTCGCTACCGTCACTGTTAATAATGCGCATACGAATATCATTCATATCCGAAGGAAGCACCACCAAAATGCCGTCGGCTCCGATACCAAAATGACGGTCACATACCTTTTGGGCTAAGGCCCCAAGGTCCTCAGGCAAATTTCCATCACGTCCGTCAAAAAGTACAAAATCATTGCCCAAACCATTCATTTTTGTAAAATGCAGTTTCATCATATCCTCCTCGGCGTTAAAGCCTCACGGTTTTTTAAAATGATATTTCAGGCAGATTCATTAGAATTTTGTCAAGTACTGCCCAATTTCCCAAGGAGTTACTTGGGTACGATAGGATTTCCACTCTTTTTCCTTGGCTTCGATGAAGCAGTTAAAGACATGATTCCCTAAAGCCTCTGAAATCACGATATCGCTTTTGAGATCCTCCAAAGCCGCTGCCAAATTCACAGGCAGACAGCCAATGCCCCGGGCCAACCGTTCATCATCAGTGAGATCATAAAGATTATAATCGCAGGCTTTCGGCGGTTCAATTTTATTTTTAATACCGTCCAATCCGGCAACAAGCATAGCGGCAGTTCCCAAATAAGGGTTACAGGTTGGGTCAGGGCTGCGCATCTCCACCCGGGTGGAAACGCCGCGTTTCGCGGGAATACGCACCAAAGGACTGCGGTTTTTTCCGGACCAAGCAATATAAACAGGGGCTTCGTATCCGGAAACAAGACGCTTGTAAGAGTTTACCGTGGGATTCGTAATGGCGGTAATGGCACGCGCGTGTTTCAAAAGGCCGCCAATATAATAGTATGCATTTTCCGAAAGACCGTCAACGCCGTTGGGATCGTCAAAAACATTTTTTCCGTCCAAGGTAGAAAGACTCTGGTTCATATGCATTCCGGAACCGGCAATGCCGTAAATTGGCTTCGGCATAAAAGTAGCGTGGAGCCCATGGCGTTTAGCCACAATGCGGACGACAAGCTTAAAGGTCTGCATCCTGTCGGCAGAGGAGAGGGCGTCACCATATTTAAAATCAATCTCATGCTGGCCAGGAGCGCATTCGTGATGCGAAGCCTCAATTTCATACCCCATATCTTCTAGGGAATTTACCATTTCTCGACGGGCAGCGGAGCCCAAATCAATGGGAGAAAGGTCAAAATATCCCGCTTGGTCATGGGTTTCCAAAGTGGGACGCCCCGCGCTGTCAGTATGGAAAAGGAAGAACTCTGCTTCAGGGCCTACATTCATAATATAGCCCATATCTCTGGCGGTTTTCAGTGCTCTCTTCAAAACAAACCGGGGATCTCCCTCAAAGGGCTCATTTTTATCAGTGTAAATATCGCAGATTAAACGGGCAAGACCGCCTTCCTGGTAACTCCAGGGAAAAATTTGCCAAGTATCAAGATCAGGTTTTAAATACATATCGCTTTCTTCGATGCGGACAAAACCTTCCACCGAAGATCCATCAAACATGATTTCCCCATCCATGGCTTTTTCTAATTGTGATACGGGAATATTGACATTTTTCAGAACACCGAACACATCGCTGAACTGCAAACGGACAAAACGAATGCCATGGTCTCGGACACTGGCTAAAATATCATCTTTTGAATATTTGCTCATTGGGAAATCCTCCGAACTTCATCTTTTCCATATATTATACTATAATTACCCAAAAGTGAAAAGACTCTTTTTTTTATCCTGTCGTCATAATTTCCGTTTTTCTGTCTATGTATTATACTGAAAAGAGGTGATTCTATGAGTAAAAGACATCGACACTCCAACGGACCCATGGTCAATCTCAACGACCTCATGGAGACGTTACGCCGCAATGGTTTTGTTCAGAACAACGGAGCCTTACCCCCAAATCAACAACCCATTCCCATGCAAGGGATGGGAAACGGTGGCGGAAACAGCATGAATCCCCAAGGCGGCCTTGGAGCCTTGGCGGGACTGCTAGGTGGCGCCAATGGCAACGTGCCGCCGATGCCCCCTATGAGCGGGCAAATGCCCCCGATGAACGGAACAGGAGGCCCCAGCGGAGGAATGCCTATGATGCCCATGATGCCTATGGGAATGTCTCCCGGGGGCCCTCCCAAACCGCCCCAACAGCAAATTCCTCAACCCAAAGCCAACGACAGAGAAATGCTAAAAAAACTTTTAACGGAAATTATTACAATTTTAAAAGAAGACGAAAAAAAATAATAATACTTTCTTGGAACAAGAGGCTGCGATCCACCGGATAAACCTGTGAATAGCAGCCTCTTTGCAATCCATTATTTCTTCTGCTTTTTCTGCTTTTTCCTTTCTGACTTGGCCCGGTTGCCTTTGGGATTATGTTTCACCGCGTTTGTGGTTTCCGGTTCCGCAGCGCTTTTGCGCCGTCCCCCAAGATATATTACTAACGCTACAACAAAAAGCACAATGCTGATGACCTGGGCCTGACGCAGGGGGCCCACCATTAAGCTATCGGTACGGAAACTCTCCACGATGAAACGGCCCACGGAATAAAGCATTAAATACCATAGAAAAATATTACCGTTTCGCTTCGCGCGTTTGAATAAAAACAGCGTCACAAAAAATACTGCCAAGTCCCACAGAGATTCATATAAAAAGGTGGGATGAACCATTTCACCGTTGACTTCAATGGCCCAGGGTAAATCTGTGGCATAGCCGTGAGCTTCTCCGTTAATATAATTTCCCCAGCGGCCAATGGCCTGTCCTAAGGACAGCGCAGGGGCAAAGCAGTCCGCCATGGAACCAAAGCTCATGCGGTAATGACGGCATACCAGGAATACCGCTAAAATTCCACCGAGGATACCACCATGGATGGCTAAGCCGCCATGCCACACAGCGACGATTTTTCCCAGGTCAAAGCCGTAATTTTCCCACTGAAAAATCACATAGTATAGCCGGGCGCCGATAATGGCACAGGGAACAGCCGCCAACAGTACGGTCCAAACATGGTCTTCGTTCAGTCCTCGCTGCTTGGCCAAACGTGTTACGATAAAAATACCAATCAGAAGCCCTAATGCGATGAGTATTCCATACCACCGTACCGGCCAGCCAAATATGGTAAAGGCCACAGGATTCATGCAATCCCTCCCCACTGTGATTACGTGCTTTTATTATACCATATTATTTCATACCATGCAAAACGCATCCTCTCGGTAACGTTTATCTCGCCCTATCCTCGCAAGATTTTGGCCACTTTATAAAATCAAACCACGTCTTTCGCAAAAATTTCATCATTTCGTCAAAAACTATTCCATTTTTTTCAGGTCGGTGCTATAATGAAATTGATTTTTTTCTTTCTTTTATAAAATAATTATACATAAAACATATTGCATATCTCCTAATTCGTAATTGGTAGGAGTTATTATGGAAAAAAAAGGTATTCTCATTTGTATCATATCGGCGTTTTGCTTTTCTCTGGGACCCATTACCGGAAAACTGCTGTTTTCCGCGGGCTTACCCTGGCAAGTCGTCGTTTCTTTACGTTGCATGATTCCGGCAATGCTGATTCTGATTTACAGCCTTTGTTTCTCTCGGGAGGTCTTTCAAATCCAGAAAAAGCATTTGCCCCTGTTTATTCTAGACGGCGCCAGCTTCAGCCTATTTTCCGTGTGTAATTATTGCGCCCTGTACTACATTGACGCGGCCGTCGCCACGGTGCTGGTCTATACCTTGCCGGTGTTTACCGTAATTTTTTCCCGCATTATTTTAAAGGAAGCTTTTACTGCTCCGAAAATTATCGCTATGATTATGGTGTTCTGCGGTGTACTCTTTATCATTGAGGTATTCAATATCAGCTCTCTGGCTGTTTCGGACGGCACCAAAGTGTTGGGAATTCCCTCGTCAATTTTCGGCATCCTCATCGGCATCATGTCCGGCGTGCTTAGCGCATTTTACACCATTTTCACCAAAAAACTCAATCAATACTATTCCGGTTGGACCGTAAACTGTTGGTGCTTTTTTGCTGGATTCCCCATCTTTCTGATTGTGGGATTTCGAGAAATTGCTGCGTTTTCTTGGAGTGGCTTCTCCTTGGCCAGCGTTTTGGCCATTGCCATGATTGGTTTTGCCGCATATTCCCTTTACGTCCTTTCCATGCAATATATTGACGCCGGCAAAGCCAGCCTTTTTGTAGCCTTAGATCCAGTTTTCAGCGTAACTATGGCCATCTTTATTTTAGGAGAGCATTTGACTATTTTTCAATTCATTGGCTGCGTCTTAGTTTTGGGCGGCATCATCTTTATTGAAAAAGGATATCTCGTACTAAACTTCCTCCGTTCAAAAAAAATAGGCTAAGGAGACCCCAAAAACCTATTCCGCAGCACTGTGCAAGGAGTGTCTCATTATGGCAACGAAATCCATCGAACACAAAGGAGTGATTCTTTGTCTGCTGGCGGCCTTCTGCTATTCCCTGGGACCAATCTTAGGGAAACTGATGTTTGCCGTAGGTTTGCCCTGGCAAGTGGTGGTGACATTGCGGGGCATGATTCCCGCTGTACTACTGTTGATATACGCACTTTGCTCTGCCCGTTATGTATTCCAAATCAAAAAGGAACATCTTCATCTCTTCATTCTCAATGGGCTCAGCTTTGGCTTTATCTCTGTGTGCAACTATTGCTCCCTTTATTATATTGATGCGGCTGTCGCCACGGTGCTCCTTTACACCTTACCGGTATTTACGGTTCTTCTATCCCGCATCATGCTGAAAGAGGCCTTTACAGCCCCAAAAGTCATAGCTATGATCATGGCCTTCCTGGGCATTCTTTTCATCATTGAGATTTTCAATATCGGCTCCCTGTCTGCTGATGGGGGTGCAAAAATTTTTGGTATGCCCTCTGCCATTTTCGGTATTCTTATCGGGCTGATGTCCGGGCTTTTAAGCTCCCTATACACAATTTTTACGAAAAAGCTCAATGCATTTTATCCCGGTTGGACTGTAAACTCCTGGTGCTATTTTATGGGATTTCCCATTTTCTTTCTTATCGGCACACCACATATTGCTTCGTATTCTTGGGAGAACACAGCTCTCATCGGTATCATCGTCATGGCATTGGTGGGTTTGGCGGCCTATACGCTTTATGCTCTGTCCATGCAGTATATTGACGCGGGCAAGGCCAGTCTTTTGGTGACTTTAGATCCTGTCCTCAGTGTTTCTATGGCCATTTTAATTCTGGGTGAGCGCCTCACCATATGGCAATTCCTCGGCTGCGTACTGGTATTCGGCGGAATTCTTTTTATGGAAAAGGGGCATCTTTTACTCAACTTTATCAAGAAAAAACCTCGGACAATAGAGAAAGGCAACGAGCGACTATGACGCAAAGTAAAAAAGGGTTCATCTATGTTTTACTATCCAGTTTGGGCTATGCCCTAACCGGTATCATCAGTAAATTCCTTATTACAGACGGCCTACCGCCAATGCTCACATTGGTTTTGCGCACCATTATCTGCACGATCCTTCTGGGCTTTTTAGTTCTCATGGTGAAAAAGGAAAAGATCTCCATCGCCAAAAAGGACATAAAAACCTTTATCATTTTGGGCTTTGTACTATTCGTCTATTCTGCCGGCTATTTTTTGAGCTTAGTATATCTCGACGTTTCCATAGCCGTGGTGTTGCTTTATACCTATCCTGCGATGCTAGTGGCTGCCTCCATCTTCGTTTATAAAGAAAAGCCCACGAAAGTCACGCTTACCGCGATGATTTTGACGTTTTTAGGCATTCTTCTTACCCTTGGAATCTTCAGCGCGGATCTGGGAAAACTGTCCCTTCCCGGAATTCTCTTGGTGCTGAGCGCCGCGGCAGGCATCGCTATTTACGCCATTTTCGTCAAGAATCTCTCTTCCTCTTACAGTGGACTTGCCATCAACTTTTGCTGCTTTACCGTCACATCCCTGCTGTACTGCTTGACCTTGCCCTTTTGTTTGCCGGAACAAATACCCAGCGCAATGGATTTTCTCTCCATATTGATTTTGGCCATTCCTTATACCTTAGCCTTCATCTTTTATGCCTGGGGACTACAATATCTTCCGCCCAGCAAGGTTGGAATTGTTGGCTCCATGGAGCCTGTTTTCAGTATTACCATGGCCGCCGCCTTTTTAGGAGAGTCAATCGCTCCAATGCAAGGCTTTGGCGTTATTCTGGTATTAACCGCCATTGCGCTGTTGGAACTTTTTCCGAAAAAATAATCCTTCGATTATGGAAATCCCCATATTCCAGATCATTGAAATTTGGGAAAGATGATAAAATAACTTACCCCTATTCCATCGAAAAGGAATAGGGGTAAGTCTTTCGTTTCAGCTTATCAGCACGTCTTTATAAAGATATGCTTTTCCTTACAGCTTAGGATCCTAAAAAGTACCATCAATGCCTTTTTTTTCTAAACGATGGTCGACGCCTTGGCGCAACAATACGTAGAGAACAGAAACAATGGGAATGAAGAGCAACATCCCTAAGACCCCCATAAGATTGGCGCCTACCGTCACCGCTACCAACACGAGAATCGCCGGGAGTCCCACAGAATTCCCTACCACATGGGGATAAATCAAGTTCCCCTCAATTTGCTGGAGGATGAGGAATAAAATAATGAACCAAAGAGCCTGAATGGGATTGACAATTAAAATCAAAAATGCACCGACAATACAGCCGATAAAAGCGCCGAAAATAGGAATTAACGCAGTCACTGCAATCAATACACCAATTAACAGAGCATAAGGCATTCTCAAAATCGTCATTGCCACAAAGAACATTCCGCCGAGTATTAAAGCCTCGGTACATTGTCCTGTCAAAAATCGGGCAAAGGTGCCATGGGATAAACGAGCAATTTCTACAGCTCTGTCGGCAACTCTTTGAGGAAGAACAGCGTAACAAATCTTTTTACTCCAAAGCGACACCTTTTCTTTGGCAAACAGGAGATACACGGCAAAAACAATACCGATACCAAAGGACACGAAAACACCGATCACCGACGACACCATGCCAACAGTGGAACTAAAGAACACAGAAATGGAATTCTGGGCCAACTGAATCAGTTTTCCCTTCGTGGAATTCCAATCGAATTCTATTTTTCCTAAATAATCCTGAACCTCATTCCAGCTGACTGGCAAAGTGTTGATCCACTCCTGGGTCTGAACGAGAAAACCAGGAATTTCTTCTGCAATTTTGGCGAAGGAGCGTACCAATTCCGGAATCACTGTAAAAATCACCAGCACAACAATGCCAATAAAAAGTATTAATGAAACAACGATGGACAGAGGACGCATCATTTTTTTAAAACGCTCTCTTTTGATGTGCTTCAGCCAAATCCGTTCAAAGAATCCCACGGGTATGCTGAGAATAAAGGCAAGGCAGGCCCCTAACACAAAGGGAGAAATGATCTGCCAAATCCAGACCAAAAACGATGCCACGCCGCTGAGATCTCTCAGTAAAAAAGCCAAAACCACACCGTATGTAATACATAGAAGGACTCGCTTCATTCGCTTATCAAACATACAAACACCTTTCTTCTGGAATCACTATGACGGAATCACAGCCCTCAGACAAACCCCTTTCCATATCCTTATAACATTCGCCGCGATTATGGCAATCTCCTTGCGCCAAACCCCAAAAATTCTTCGAGATCTTCATCCCTTTTATGGCTGACAAGGCATAGTCTTTCCCATTTTATTGGAGAAAACACCGAAGGAGGGCAAAAGCGATCCTTCGGCGTTTTCCGCGAATACTCAAAATGGTAAGAAGCGATTTCTTATGATTCTAAATTGGTACGTTGTGACTTATGTGAAATTGATTCAAGGAGCATCATTTGAGGTTACAGCTATATTGATTCAGTAAAGAAGCGCTGTAACACTGTGGCCACTTGTGCTCTGATGGCAGTAGATTTGGGAGAAATCATATCGTCCCCCATTCCCTAGATAATCCCCTGTTCCACAGCCCAAGCCATGGCTTCCTGGGCCCAGTCCGCCACTTTATCGCCATCCTTAAAGCGGTTCAAACCATCAAGACCGTTTACGGTAATGTCCTTTCCCGTAACAGCAGCATAGCGGTACATCATGGTCACCATTTGTTCTCTAGTAACATCATCAAAGGGAGCGTAAATCGTGTCGCTGTAACCTTCCACAACCTCATTTTCCTGCGCCCAGTTCACATGAGAGGCGTAGTAGTGCGTAAGAACTACATCGGTAAAGTCTGTGGTGCTGGGGGTATCGGCGGAAGCGTCGGCGATTCCCTCATGGCGTCCCAAAACAGTGACGAACATAGCGCGAGTCATGGTTACATCAGGACCAAAGGCCGTTTCCGTTATCCCCCGAAACCAGCCCTTTTCCACCGTGTACTGCACCGCCAAAGCATACCAGGCGTCTTCCGCCACATCAGTAAATTCCGGAGCGGCACCATGAGGACCAAGGTCATCGGAAACAGGATTGCTGTAATTGATCGCGACAAAATCGGCGCTGTTATCATCGGTATCCACAAAACCTACCCGCCGGATAGCCTTTTTCTTGGACTGAATATCAGCAGCAGTTTCCACCGCGGGGGCATATTGTTCTGGTTCGCCATCATTACCATTGGCCGCGGCCAAATCCACAAAACCCGCTGCGGACATTACGTCATTGGTTTCCAAAAGAGTCTGATTGCTCATCAAAGCCACAGATATGCCTTTGTTATGAAGAGACATTTTCCATTGACCATCGCCCGATGGCACCTGATAAGCCACATTGGAATCATCGGTCATGGCAGCGCAGCGGATAGCGGATCAAGTAGTAATCTTGGCTCTAATGGTTCCGTGGAGGTCATATTTCGCCCAAGCGTCGGCCTGGGCGCCATCTTCCGAAGAACGATATTGCACTGACCATCCCTCTAGAAAAACATCTTGCTCCATGGGATTATAAAGTTCGATAAAGCTGTGGGAAGCATATCCGTCGTCACTTCCGCCATAGACCTGATTCACCAATATATGAGGGATCGTGACATCATAATTTCCCTCATCATCATAGGGGGCGCCGGGTAATTCTGCGGCGTCGGCGGCCCATACCGTGGTTCCCAAAATCGCAATGACAAAAGCAGCCAACACTGCAAATACACAGACCGCTTTCTGCCAATGTTTTTTCCATAAAGAAACGTTCATAATATTTCTCCTCATATGCTTTTACGTTTTTAGTATAAATGTTAAACTATACATTTTTATCAATAAACTGTAAAAATAGTGTGAAATATTATTTGAAACATCGTGCCCGCAGTTTCAAACAGTTTCTTCAAATGGTTTGTTATATTCTCTCCGTCGCTGTAAAATGATGCGCAAACGCTCTGTTCCCCATTAAGAACAGAGCGTCTTTCTTCCTGTTTTCATAAATAGAAAAACCGCGCCTCCATCATTAAGGCGCGGCGATTTTTTCCTTAAAGCGTCGCGGCGAATTCCAAGAACTCATTGGTCCGTTCCAACATCAAGTCACGGCCCATCACAATGGCCAGCTTGTCCAAATCGGGACCATGATCTTCCCCGGTTTTAGCCACGCGGATGGAATGGAACAGGTTGCGGCCCTTGTAACCCGTTTCCTTGCGAATCTGTTTCAGAATCTGCTGATAGGTATCAGCATTCAAGGTCTGAATACCTTCTAATTTTTCCTTCATTGCGGTCATAACCGTAACGATGATTTCCTTATTGGCTTTGATATCCTCTAAGATTTCATCATTATAGAAGACCTTTCCACGATATTTATCAACAATTTCCGGCAACTCACTAAAGCAGCTGATATGATTCTTTAAGGCCTCAATGGTCATCATGGCCCAAATCATTTGTTCCATGGTGGGTTCCTCATCGACATAACCAGCCTTTTTCAGGAAGGGAAGACCATATTCCAGCAAACGTTCGGCAGAGGCCTTACGGATATACATACCGTTGATCCATTTTAATTTCTCCATGTCGAAAACAGCGGGGCTTTTAGAAACCCGTTCCAAGGAGAATTGCTGGGTCAGCTCTTCCAAAGTGAACAATTCTTCTTCTCCCTCGGGAGCCCAGCCCAAAAGTGCCAGGAAATTATCAATGGCTTCGGGGAGGAAGCCCATTTCCTGATAAGCCACTACGGAGGTGGAGCCATGACGCTTGCTCATTTTCGTCAGCTTGCCTTCATTGTCACGGCCCAAAATCAGGGAAATATGAGCAAACTTCGGACGTTCATAGCCCAAAGCGTCATAAATTACCGCTTGTCTCGGGGTGTTGGACAGATGTTCTTCCCCACGGATCACATGACTGATTTTCATGGTAACATCGTCCAAAACTACGGCGAAATTGTAAACGGGAATTCCGTCGGATTTCACAATGATAAAATCCCCAATCCCATCAGTATCAAAGGTCACTTCCCCACGCACTAAGTCGTCAATAACCACCTGCTCATGCTCGGGCACGCGGAAACGAATCACAGGCTTGATGCCTTTGGCCAGCAGTTCCTGCTGCTGTTCCGGAGTGAGGTCACGGCATTTACCACTGTATTTCGGGGTTTCACCTTTGGCTTGCTGGGCTTCTTTTTCCGCTGTCAATTCCTCTTCACTGCAAAAGCAGTAATAGGCTTTTCCTTCGGCCAACAGTTTGTCAATGGCGGCTTTGTAGATATCAAGGCGTTCCATCTGACGGTAGGGGCCGTATTCACCGCCCACGTCAATGCCTTCATCCCAATCCATGCCTAACCATTTTAGGCTGTTTTTGATATTTTCTTCCGATTCTTTGCTGGAGCGCTCCAAATCCGTATCCTCTACACGAACGACAAAGGTACCGTTATGCTTTTTGGCCAACAAATAGTTGAACAACGCGGAACGGGCGCCGCCGATGTGCAAAGGCCCGGTGGGGCTGGGAGCAAATCTCAGACGATAATTATCCATGATATCCAATCTCCTTCTACTATATAACTATATAACTATATTGTATTATATACCCAATTGATGAAAAAGCCAAACGTTTTTAGATTTTTAATATCAAGCCTCATTGGACAATGATTCTTTTTCCTGTCCCTGTGGCAATTCCACTTTTTTCAGTTTATTGTTAAGAATCCGACCGCGATCGCTGGCTTTACCCAAAGCGTTGTCAGCCTCGCTGATTTTTTTCTGGGCGGTTTCCAGAGCATCCTCAAAACGCCCCATTTCCGTCTTAATGGTTCCCAGCAGTTTCCGAATCTCACCGCTTTTCGCCTGAATGGCCAGAGTGCGGAAGCCCAGCTTAATGCTGTTCAGCAGCGCCGCGAGACTGGTGGGTCCAGCCACCATGATCTGGTATTTCTCTTGCGCCTCATCCATAAAGGAGGGAAGCCGCAGCGCTTCTGCGTAAAGCCCTTCCGTAGGCAAAAACATCACAGCGTATTCCAAAGTCACAGGTGGATTGATGTATTTGTCGTGAATGGTTTTGGCCGCGTTCTTCAGGGCCCTCTCCAATGCCTTGCGGCAGGTATCCACGGCAACGGGATCGCCGATTTCCTCAGCATCCAGCAGACGCTGATAATCCTCGACAGGGAATTTCGAATCAATGGGCAAATAAATCACGCCGCTGTCACCATCACGGCCCGGCAAACGAACGGCGAATTCTACCCGTTCTAGGCTGCGTTTTTTCGTGGCGACATTGGCTTCATACTGTTCCGGTGTTAGAATTTCTTCCAGAATATGGGCCAACTGCACTTCTCCCCAAACCCCGCGGGATTTGACGTTGGAGAAGATTTTTTTGATATCCGTCAGATTTGTGGACAAGCTCTGCATTTCCCCCAACCCCTTATGAACCTGTTCCAAACGTTCGTTCACCAGATTGAAGGATTCATTGATGCGCTGGTTCAAAGTGGTTTCCAGCTTTTCGTCCACAGTTTTTCGCATCTGCTCCAGCTTGGCTTCGTTATTTTCTCGCATCAGATTCAATTTGGAATCCATAGTAATACGCAAGCGCTCCAGGCTCTCCTCGTTACCGCGTGACAATTCCGCCAACTGCTTATTCTGGGAGACTCCCTGCTCATTGAGGCGGTTTACCGATTCTGCCAGCTTGTCCTCAACGGTTTTCCGCATTTGTTCCAGCTTGACCTCGTTGCCGCTGCGGATGATCTCCATTTTCTGATCCATGGTAGTACGGAGCCGCTCCATACCTTCCTCATTGCTATGGGTCAGCTCGCCGATTTGCTTCTGCTGGTTCAGCCCCTGCTCACTGATTTGACTGTGAACAGCCTGGCCAAAGCCTTGAATATGCTTGGTGATTTCCTCTCGATTGGCACGGGACTCTTCCGAAAGTTGTTCTTTCAGAGAGGTCAAATGTTGTTCCATCCCCGCCAACCGTTGGCGGAGGGCAGTGATTTTCTCATCCTTGCCGTCAAAGTCCTTCTGCCGCTTCAGCAGCAGAAGGACCATAACAAGCAATACAATGGCAATCACCGATAAAAGAATACCGATTATTTCCATACTATATTCCATCATCCTTGTCAAAAAGACCGAGTTTTCCGGTAACACAACATCCTAAAATTACTGGGGTAAATACATTGCCATAATGTATTCATCCTGGAAATCGTTACGGCTGGAAAGCTCAATATATTCAGCTTTTCTGGCCAATTCAGCGCAGAGCTCCCGTTCTTCCTGAGATACCAACGCCAATCTGGCCCCTTCAGAGGCGGCGTTCCCAATGGAAATAATTTTGCCGTTGGGCAATTCAGGGAAGAGCCCAATGGCCATGGCGCTTTCTACCTTAATATAGCTGCCGAAAGCGCCGGCGATCATGATTTCCTTCATATCGTCAACAGTGATGCCCATTTCCGACATGAGCACTTTGAACCCAGCGTAAATGGCGCCTTTGGCCAACTGGAGTTCGCCAATATCCTTCTGACAAATCACCACGGGACGGCCTTTGACAGATTCTTCGGCAGTGGTCAAAACGAATTCATAGCCTTCATCGGTTTTGATCATGCGTTCCTTCAAATCGGGATGAATGTCTTCGGCGTCCCCGCGGAATCTGCCGCGGAAATCAATGATATTATTTTTATAGAGCTGAGCGATAGCATCGAGGATACCGGAACCACAGATGCCCTTCGCTTTTTTATCGCCAATGGTGTCCACCTTGCAGGTACCGGCTTCGTTGTCAATGTAGACGGCCTCAATGGCGCCTTCGGCAGCGCGCATCCCAAACTTGATTTGCGCACCTTCAAAAGCAGGACCGGCAGCGGTGGAGCAAGCCAAAATACGGCCATTCCCCGCCAGCACGATTTCCCCGTTGGTGCCGACGTCAATAGCGCCGCTATACTGGGGACGTTCATGGATATGGGTACCTAAAATGACGCCAACGGTATCGGAACCGACGTACCCCGCGATATTGGGCAAGAGGTAAACATGGGCTTCCGGATTGATATCGAAACCCAATTCCTTCCCTGTCATATGAACGCCGGAAACGTAGCCCGGAATAAAAGGAGATGGAGCCAGATAAGAGGGATCCACGCCGGCGAATAATTCACTCATGGTGGTATTCCCTACCACGGTAGCTTCGTAAACCATGGATTTGTCCACGCCAGCCTCGGCCACGGCGCGCAATGCTAAATCATTCATGCAGGTAGTGACCTTTTCATGGCACTGAGCCAAACCTTCGCCTGTTTCCTGTTTGGAGATGACGTAGTTGATACGGGAAATAACGTCGGCGCCAAAGACATTCTGAGGATTGGTTTCAGCAGCAGCGCCTTCAATATCACCGGTTTCCAAGTTAATCAGCAAGCACACCACAGTGGTGGTGCCGATATCAAATACCATACCATATTTTTTGTCAGTCGTATCGCCGCCTTCAAGCCACATCAGATCATCACCATTGACCACAGCAGTGACACAGAATTGATTGTCGCGCAAGGTTTTGGGAATAATGGCCAACAAACCTCTGGTGGGTTTTTGTTTTGTGATGTCGAGCTCCAAAGCGCGGATGATCCGCTCAAAGTCCGGACATTGGTCTTGAATGGAGGGCTTTTCCATTTCCAGATAGACTTTTTTCACGGGGGAATTAATTTTAATGTTGTCCAACAGAGAATTCAGCTTCGTTTTACGGCTAAATGCATCCTTCTGGATGGGTACTTCCACGGTGAGGTCCTGATGCACTTCATATTTGCAGGCCAGAACCCAACCTTCGTTCATTTCCTCTTCCGTAAAGAATTTCGCGCCGATACGTTCCGCCTTGGGGTCAAAGCCTTCTACTACATGGACTTTACATTTGCCGCAGGTACCGGCTGCGCCACAGTTCCCTTCCACCGCGATAGAGGCCAAGGCGGCGGCGTCAAGAATAGTTTTTCCTTCTTCCACGGCAACACTTTTGCCATGGGATTTAAAATTGACAGTGTATTCCATTGTCGATTCCTCCTAATTTCGTTCCGAGTCAAGTTGTTCCAGTAAAACCACAGCCGAAGCGGCGATGCCCTCTTCCCTGCCGACGAAACCGAGCTTTTCTGTTGTGGTGGCTTTCACACTGATTTGTGAAATATCGGCCTGCAACGCGGCGGCGATGTTTTCTCTCATTTCTTTGATATGGGGGGCCATTTTCGGCCGTTCCGCCATAATCGTCAAATCCGCATTGACTAAATGAAAATGTTCTCTCTCCATCATTTCAAAAACATGTTTTAACAGCTCTATACTATCGGCATTCAAATAGGCATCGTCCGAGGGGGGAAAATGCTGACCGATATCACCCATAGCCATGGCGCCCAACAGTGCGTCCATCAGGGCATGAACAGCCACATCAGCATCGGAATGTCCCACTAGGCCCCGTTCAAAGGGAATGGCGACACCGCCTAAAATCAAAGGACGGTCAGGGCCTAAAATATGAACATCGTAACCGGAGCCGATTCGTATCATTTTCCTGCTCTCCTTCAGCAATGATGTTTCCCAATCGTGCGGCGTGGTGATTTTTACGTTGTCCTCGCAGCCTTCGACGATTCGGATATGATAACCGAGATTTTCTGCCAGAGAAGCGTCGTCAGTGGCAGTGAAGCTCTCGGCAATCCCTTTTTTATATGCGTCCATCAGCGCTTCCTTACGAAATAGCTGAGGCGTTTGGGCATGATATAAATTTTGGCGCGGCACAGTTGATATAATCATCTTACTGTCTCCGGCAGCGGAAACCGCCTTTACCGTTTCCTTTACCGGCAGGGCCAAAATGGCGCCATCGGTAAATTCCGCCGTCAACAGACGCCGCAGCGTCGCCTTGTCCAAGAAGGGGCGGGCTCCATCGTGAACCATCACATAATCGGCGGCGGGTGAAACCCGTTCCAAAGCGTGCCATACGGAATCCATACGCTCTGCTCCGCCGGTCACCACTTTAAAGGGAGTTTCACCGCAATACTTTTGGGCAATGGCATCACAAAGCACCTCCTCTCCCTGGGCAGCGGCAATGATAATCTCCGCAACCTGAGATTCTCGGGAAAACAAATCGAGACTGTATCCCAACACTGGCTTTCCCAAAAAATCAAGAAGTATTTTATTTTTATCCTTCCCTAACCGCCGACCGGAGCCGGCAGCAGGAATAATCACACTGATTTTCATGGTATTGTTCTTTCTTTCCAGTGTTATTATACCGCAAGCCTTACCATAGGGCAAAGAAAATTTCCGTCAGAATTTTATGTGATATATAAAAATATTAGCATATCAACAAAAAATAGACACCGCACGGTTTTCATACCCATAGCACCGTCGAATACATCGCCGGATACATTGAATCAATGGAAGCATATTAGCACCATGCAGAATATTCCGCCATCAGTCTCACTTTGGTTTCGCAAAAATCATCCGTCCTGCCGTAGTTTGCAGCACACTGGTCACAACTACGGTTAAAGTCACGCCAGAGTAGGCTTTACCGCCCTCTACCACAATCATGGTACCATCATCATAATAAGCAATCCCCTGATCTGCCTCGCGGCCTTCCTTAATGATTCGGACAATCAGTTCTTCCCCTGGTAACACCACCATTTTCACAGCGTTAGCCAGGTCGTTGATATTGAGCACCGTGACATTCTGCACTTGAGCCATTTTATTCAGGTTAAAATCATTGGTATAAATTCGGGCCTTCATGTCCATGACCAGACGAATGATCTTAATATCCACTTCCTTGATGTCTTCGTAATCCATATTGGTTTTGATGAAGGCATCGGGATAATCCTTTTGCAAATCGTTGAGGATGTCCATCCCGCGGCGACCCCGATTCTTTTTTAAAGGATCAGGAGAATCAGCCACCCGTTTCAATTCATCCAAAACAAAATTGGGTAAAATCAGCTGAGATTGGATAAACCCTGTACGGTAAATATCTGCAATACGTCCGTCAATAATAACACTGGTATCTAACACCGCAGGCGCCGCAAAACGCGCTTCCTTTTTATTAATTTTTTCCTTTTGCTGTTTGGGTCGATTCAAATAACGTCCGATTTCATCCTTTTTACCAATACCAACCCAAAACCCTACATAACCGAGAAAAATGGATAAAACCATGGTAACGTAAGGCCCCCAGGCTAATTCTCTCAGTGGATTCCCAATGAGATTGGCAATCATCAAGCCCAAAATCAATCCGGCACATCCCCCCAATAATTCCCGAGAGGAACGCTTTGCCATATTGGAAACAACAGTTCCGCAAAAAACTTCCAAGCCGCGCACGATGTGAGAAGAAAAAAGAAACAGAATAAGACCAACAAGAATCCCAGACAGGATAACAACGATATAATGTACCAAGGTATCCACTGCGGGGAAAAATAAATCCATCACATAGGCAGCCAAAAAATAGGAACCAATCATGCCAACGATGACTAAAATAAATCGTAAAACAGTCCGAATATACTTCACTTTTTTCACCTCCTTTGATTCATCTTCCTTCACAAAAATTCTCTCCCATAATCCATACAATTCCTATATATCATATCATGGGGATTCGCTTTGAAAGCGGAATCCCAACGCTTACAAGTTGATGGGATGATTACTGGCATACTCCCGCTGCCGCAACAAGCTGCGGTGAATGGTATTGGAACGCACAGTCCCGATGCCTTCCACATCATCCAACTCTTCAATAGAGGCTCTGACAATTTGCTGGAAATCACCGCCAAAGTATTCCACAATATTATTGATAATAGGAGCCGGCAAACGGGGTACACGGCTTAAAATACGGTATCCCCTGGTCGAAAGGGGATGCTCCAACAAGTCGCTGCCGCTGCCCAAACCAAGGAATTTAGCGACAGAAGTTTTATCCATCAAGTCCTCATCGTCCATTTCAGACAACCGTTTTTCCAATTCCTGAATACTCTTTTTATCATTTATTTCCGCATAATCTAAAAGCACGCTATGACTTTCCGTGCCGAGATCCGAGGTTACCTCATCCATCTGCATGCGAATCAAACGTCCTTCGATCCCCATTTGGATAAGATAAAAATCCAATTCGTCAGAAATACGCTTCACTCGTTCCCCACGCTGCACCACCTTCACGACGTCATTTACGAGAACCATATCATCGAATTCCAACATGCTGAGATTATCCAGTTCTTTTTTTAACTCCTGGCAATAGCGCTCCAAGGTTTGCAGTGCCTGGTTAGCTTTGGTCAAAAGAGTACCGATATCCGAAAGAATGAATTTTTTCCGTCCAAGATAGATCGTAATCATAGAACGGCGTTGGGACACAGCAATGACGATAGCGCCGGTTTGCGCCGCGGTGCGGGCTGCCACTCGATGTCGAATCCCCGTTTCATCGGATTTCAATTCCGATAACGGCTGTAACTGGGCATTGGCCCGCCAAATATTCTCACCTTTTTCGTCGAGGATGATCGCACCGTCCATTTTAGCCAATTCATAAAGGCGAGCCTCATTCAATTCTTCGTTAATCAAAAATCCACCTTCCACAATATTACGGACGTCAGGGCCATCGCCAATCACCAAAAGACCGCCGGTATGGGCCCTCAAAATATTTTCTACCCCTTCACGAATTACGGTACCCGGGGCGATTAATTCCAAGGCGTTGCGTAAGTCTCTTTGCCAGTTACCTTCCATGCGCATATACATCACTCCTAAAATATATGTGATAACGCTTCCTTCAGCGTTTTTACCGGAACCAAATTGGCTCCCTCCATGTCCTTCAGCTCTTTCAAGAGAAATGACGGAATGATAAAGGTATCGAAGCCGAATTTTTTCCCTTCTTTGATACGTTTATCAATTTCCCCAACGCCGCGTACTTCGCCGCCAAGGCCGATTTCACCCAAAAGAATGGTATGTTCCTTCAAAGGGAGTCCCCGAAAACTGGAAACAATGGCGGCAGCCACTGCCAAATCCGAGGAAGGATCGTCTATTTTCATGCCGCCGGTGATGTTCAGATAGACGTCCTCCATGGCTAAGGGCAGCCCCACCACCTTTTCCAGCACGGCGATAATCAAAAGCAAACGGTTAAATTCTATACCGGTAGCAAGCCTTCGGGGATTACCATAGGGCGTTTTGGCCACAAGAGCCTGAATTTCCAAAAGAAACGGCCGCGTTCCCTCCATAATGGCGCTGACAGCATTGCCGGGAGCGGCATCGCCCCGTTGAGCTAGGAAAATCGCCGAAGGATTATGAAAGGGCAACAAGCCCTTTTCCGTCATTTCCAGCAACGCCACTTCATTGGTGGAACCAAAACGGTTTTTTACCGAACGCAAAATGCGGAAGCCCTGGTGGCGTTGGCCTTCAAAATAAAGCACCACGTCCACCATATGCTCCAACAGACGAGGCCCGGCAATGACCCCTTCCTTGGTGACGTGACCGGCGATCAACACCGTTACCTGGTTTTTCTTAGCCAGCTCCAAAAGCTTGGCAGTGCATTCCCGAATTTGTCCAACACTGCCTGGAATCGAATCCAAAGTATCATCAAAAAGTGTTTGAATGGAGTCGATAATTAGGACTTTGGGCTGAATTTTTTTCACATTTTCCGTAACAGCGGAAAGGTTGTTTTCCGCCAGCAGATAGAAGTCTTTGTTCTCTGCTTCAATGCGTTCGGCCCGGAGACGTACCTGCTTAAGGGATTCCTCACCGGTAGCATAGAGCACCTTACCATGATGGCGGGCAAACTCCGCCGCTAATTGAGTCAAAAAGGTACTTTTGCCAATGCCGGGCTCGCCGCCCAGTAATACTACAGAACCAATGACGAGGCCTCCACCAAAAATCAAATCCAACTCTTCGTCAAAAAGAGAGAGGCGCTGTCCTTCGTCGAGATTTACTTCCCCCACAGGACATGCCTCTGACGAGGAAGAAGCCAATCGAATGCCGCCTCGGGGTTGAGGGGTCAACCGCTCTTCCTTGAAAGAATTCCAAGCATCGCAAATGGGACATCTCCCCACCCATTTTACGCTTTCATATCCACAATTATCACAAACAAAAACGCTTTTGCTTTTTTTCAAGTTCCTGTTTCTCCATATTATGATATTCCATTATGATTATACTACATATATAAGGAAAAGAAAAGTCTTTCCCTTAAAAATCACAGTTTCATCCCTGATTAATTTTATTCTTTCCAACCTTTCGCTCCATAGAAAGAATCCCGACGTCATAAGACGTCGGGATTCTTTAGCCATATATTATATTTATGATACTTTGCGGAAAGCAATGGCTCCGTCTTCTCCCATCACAGCTTCCACTGTATCTCCTTCGGAGAAATCTCCTCGGAGCAGAGCGTCGGCCATGGGATCCTCTACTTTTTGCAATATGGTGCGACGCAATGGACGTGCGCCAAAGGTTTTATCATAGCCTGTTTCAGCCAGGTATTTCTTTACATCATCAGTCACTTTTAAGGTGATGTTCTGTTCTTGTAACCGCACGGACAATTCCTTGAGCATCAGCGAGGCAATGGCCACAATATTTTCCTCATCCAAAGGATGGAATACGATGATTTCATCAACACGGTTAATAAATTCGGGACGGAATACCGATTTTAGATCGGCCATGTATTTTTCCCGCATATCTTCGTTTTCATCGGCGTTCTCATCGGAGAGGAAGCCCAAGCTCTTGTTGGTGCTGTAAACATTTTGAGCGCCAACATTAGAGGTCATAATGATAATGGCGTTACGGAAATCCACGGTACGTCCCACAGAGTCGGTGAGCCGACCATCATCCAATACCTGCAAAAGGATGTTGAATACCTCTGGATGGGCTTTTTCGATTTCGTCCAACAGAACCACGGAGTAGGGATTCCGCCGAATCGCCTCGGTAAGCTGACCACCCTCATCATGTCCCACATATCCGGGAGGAGCCCCCACTAAACGGGACACGGTATGGCGTTCCATGTATTCTGACATATCAATCCGCACCATGGCGTCTTCGGAGCCGAATACCGCCTCAGCCAAGGATTTGGCCAATTCCGTTTTGCCGACGCCGGTAGGCCCTAAGAAGATAAAGGAGCCAATGGGACGTTTGGTGTTTTTCAAGCCGGCACCGGCCCGGCGAATGGCGCTGCTGACAGCCTTTACCGCTTCCTCCTGGCCGATCAGGCGCTGATGAAGGGTTTCTTCCAAATGAAGCAAGCGTTCCTTTTCTTCACTTTGCAAGCGGCTTACGGGGATTTTCGTCCATAGGGACACCACATCAGCAATATCATCGGCTGTGACCGACAAATCCGCGGAGCTTTGGGAAGCCTGCCATTCCTTCTTCTTGTTTTCCAATTCTTCCTTCAGGTTTTTGGTCTTATCACGAAGCTCCGCCGCTTTTTCATAATCCTGATTGTTGACGGCTTCAGATTTTTCCCTCTGAACCGCCTCTAACGCATCCTCTAAGCCCTTCAAATCCGGAGGAGCCTGGTAAGCGCCGATACGAACCTTGGAAGAGGCTTCATCAATGAGATCGATGGCTTTATCCGGGAGGAAACGGTCGGTAATATAACGTACCGAGAGTTTCACCGCCGCGTCAATGGCATCATCGGTAATGGTGACACGATGATGAGCTTCGTAACGGTCCTTCAGCCCCTTCAAAATCTCAATGGTATCTTCCGGCGTGGGCTCATCCACGATGACTGGCTGGAACCGCCGTTCCAAAGCGGCGTCTTTTTCGATGTATTTGCGGTATTCATCCAAGGTCGTTGCGCCGACACATTGGAGTTCCCCACGCGCCAAAGCGGGTTTTAAAATATTGGCGGCGTCCATGGCCCCTTCGGCGGAGCCCGCTCCCACCAAGGTATGGAGTTCATCCACAAAGAGGATGATATTCTTGGCGCCGTTGATTTCCTTCAAAATCGTCTGCAAACGTTCCTCAAACTCACCGCGGTATTTGGTTCCCGCCACCAGGGAAGACAAGTCCAAGGCAAGAACACGCTTGTCAATGATGTTTTGGGGCACGGTTCCTGCAGCAATACGCTGGGCTAAGCCTTCGGCAATAGCGGTTTTCCCCACGCCAGGTTCCCCGATGAGTACCGGGTTGTTTTTGCTGCGGCGGGAGAGAATCTGTACCACACGCTCAATTTCGCGGTCACGGCCCACGACGGGGTCAAGATCCCCCTGACGGGCCATGGCGGTAAGGTCACGGCTGTTTTTATCCAATTCCTTGGTGGCAGCACTATGAGGCTTATTCCCACCAGGATAGGCATTTTTCCCGCCTCCGCCGGAAGCCATAGGCGCACCGGAAGGAGCGGCGTTGCCGTCGCTCACCAGCAGTTCCCACACACGGTCTTCGGTAATGCCGGCATCGGCCAAAGCCTGAGCGCCGTAACCCTCGTCTTCTCGCAAAATGCCAATGAGAATATGTTCCGTAGCGATATAATTTACTTTTTGTTCCGCAGCTGCCTCCCGCGCCAAATCAAAAACATGTTTGGAACGAGGACTGAAGTCAATGGAATGGGGCACATTGCCCTGTTCCGCAGTTTCCCGTAAGGCACGGAAAAAACCTTGCTTGTCAAATTGAAGCAGCGCGAGGATTTTCGCGGCGACACAAGTCTCCGTATAGGCGATCCCCGCCAATAAATGTTCGGTTCCCACTACCGACGAGTGAAGCTGACGGGCGATGTTGACCGCCGTTTCAATCACACGCCGAGAACCGTTGGTAAAACGATCCATCATGATTTTGCACCTCCGATCAATTTTTTACGAATCAAATCTGCACGTTGTTGGTTTTGTTCCAACGGCGTCATTTTATTCTGTGAATTTCTGGTTTCCCGCGCAAATTTTTCCAGCACGGGCACCTGAGATTGAATCATCAACGTATTAAAAATTTTGGGATTATACTGTTTTAAAATGCCTAGGTCAATACCGAGACGTAGGTCGGAAAGAAGGTCAAAGGCTTCGTCAACGGTTAGAAGTTTGGCGTGGGTCAATAGCGCTTCGGCTCGAATCACACGATCCTCCAGCTGAAGGCGTTCCCTCTCCATCAGGATTTCCCGCATTTCCCGTTCCCGTTTCACGATGCTGCTCACAATGTCCATGAGTTGGCCGATAATCTCTTCCTCGGAAACACCCATGGTAATCTGGTTGGAAATCTGAAAGAGATTCCCCTTGCAGGCTGAACCTTCGCCGTACAAGCCACGGAAGGTAAAACCGTATTTAGGCAAATTTCCCAGGAACCGTTTGACCTGCCCTGTCATTGTAATGGCCGGCAGATGAAGCATGGCAGATGCCCGCATTCCTGTACCGGCGTTCGTGGGGCAGCTGGTCAAATACCCCCAGCGGGAATCAAAGGCAGCGGGGATATATTGAGAAATCATATCATCAGCGGCGGAAGCCTTTCGCCAGCAGTCTCGCACCGAAAGTCCTGGGAAAATGCTTTGAATTCGCAAATGATCCTCTTCGTTGACCATCACTGATATGGTTTCCGCAGCGTTAATCAACAACCCCGTAGCACCTTCGGCCATGGCCAACGCCGGGCTGATTTGATGTTTTTCTACCAGAACTTGTTTTTCCTCTACGGGGATTAAGGACAAGTCAATGAAGTCAAAATCCTCAAAGCCATTCTCCTCCTTGCGGTTGGGGATGGCCGCCACTCGCTCCAGAAACTTTCGTTCCTCCTGAACGGTGATTTGTTCGGAAAAAGGAAAGTCCGCAGAATTGCGGGCCAACCGCACACGGCTGCTGATGACAATATCATCGTCAACGCCGGGATGCTCCATCCAAAAACTATTGATATCATTAAAAGCACGATACCCCGTCATTCCTCTCCTCCCTCCTTCATTATTACCTCAATCTGCCGTTTCAAACGGCTGGCTCGCTCATAATCCTCCCGCTCCACAGCTTCCCGCTTTTGGGCTTCCAGAATGGCCAGGCGATCCTTTGTCTGCACTTTGGGATTATCCTTAGGTATTTTTCCGCAATGCTCCGTGGAAAAATGCAGTTTACGGAAAAGTGGATCTAAAAAATCGGCAAAGGCCGTATAACAATGAGCGCAGCCGAATTTACCATCACCAACAAACTGGCGGTAAGTCATGCCGCAGGAGGGACATTGGAGGCTTTGGCTGTAAGGTATTTCAAAACCCTGGCCGCTCAGCATCCCCATGAGGGCCGCTAAGGGATTTCCCCCTCCCAAAGCCAGCTGGGAACCGTAAAGCTCACTATAACATTTGGAACAGAGCCGTTGGGTCTGACCATTGATGGTCACGGTCACTGCGGCATGCTCTTTCCCACAACGTTCACAATACATATCGCTCGCCTCCTCAATAATCCACACGTAACAGCGTGATTAAAATATTTTTCATTAACTGCGCCCTGAGGGCATTTTCGTTTTCCCCCGCCAAAGACAGGGAGTCAGGACTGATAACGGCATTCAAAAGCATATACTCATTTTTATTGAGGAAATCTTCTTCCAGCAAGCGGTTCAGAAGCCCTTCCGCCGTTTGTCGGGTCATATCACTTTGAGAGACCTTATCAATGAGCTGCTTTAATTCCGAATCATCAGTGACCTCCAAACGAATAATCTGGAAACATCCGCCGGCGCCGCGGCGGCTCACCACATGGTAGCCCTGTTCATCACGGAACCTTGTTTCCAATACATAATTGATTTGCGATGGCACACAGGTAAAGGTCTGCGCCAGCTCATTGCGTTTCAGCTCCAAGCAGTTGGTACCGTTCTCCGCCATCATATCTTTAATATACCGTTCAATACGGCTTGCCAATGAACTCATGGAATCACTTCTTTCTCGGTCTATTGACCTTTCTTGACCTTATTATATACCCACAGGAAATGATTGGCAAGAGAAATATTTGACCATTTCTGATATTTCTTGACCTTTTTTGTCATTTATTATTTTACAATCATCCGTATTCTCATGAATTCTCAATTTTACTTTCATTATCTCTTTTTTATTATCATTGATGTTTTCTCACCATTTGACGGACTATCATTTTTTTGCTAGACTAAGGTCACTATTGATTGGAAAGGTTAAAAGCTCATGGTCAAATCTTATCGCGTACCTCCCCTTTTTGCTCCTTGCTCTGTGGGACAGTTTTTAAAGGAACAGGGATATTCCTCCAGTATGCTGAAACGGCTCAGAAAGGAGGGCGGCGTCAGTGTCAACGGTAGTTTCCGCCGCAACATTGACCCGGTGAAGGCGGGAGACGTCATCACTGTGGATTTTCCCGATAAAGCGCCGGTATTGCCGCCCAACGGCGATCTGGGCATCTCTGTGGTTTTTGAAAACGATGATCTTCTGATCTTTGAAAAACCCGACGATATTTTAGTCCATCCCGCGACTCGGGACTTTAACGATGCTCTGGGGAACTATTTTTCCTACCTTCATCCGGGGATTCCTTTTCGTCCCTTAGGCCGGCTAGACCGGCACACCACGGGACTCTGCCTCATTGCCAAAAACCGTCTCACTGCAGTAAAGCTTGGCTCTGCCATTGAAAAGGATTATTTCGCCATTACCCAAGGGATCATCGAAGAAGACCGAGGTACCGTCAACGCCCCTTTGTTGCGAGTAGGGGGCTCCGTCATCCAAAGAAAAGTTGACCCGGCAGGGCAACCCTCTGTGACTCATTACCAAGTGCTGGCGCGAGGCCATAAGCATACTTTATTAAAGCTGCGGCTAGAAACAGGTCGTACTCATCAAATTCGTGTTCATATGGCGCATCTGGGCCATCCTTTGGCAGGTGATACCCTCTATGGTGGCGATACACAATATATCCGCCGTCAAGCTCTTCACTGCGGAATCATGAGCTTTTTTCATCAAGGCCAAGCCCACGTTATATCATCACCGTTGCCACGGGATATGAAAGCGCTTGTAAGCATCATGAAAAGCCAAAAGAATTGAAAGAATCACCAAACTAAATTTGATAAAATTGAACAAACGAATTATTTTGACAAAATTTTCAACATATCATATTACAAAAAATTCAGGTACTCCAAAACGGAATCGCTGTTCTGGTCTAAAATGGAAGCGTTCAAATGACTTCCGCGAGATGTACATCATTTCTCAACAAATTTCACCTGCATAACGCCAAAAAACCAAGAACGGTTGATGGAAGGAATTTCTAATGGAACCAGGGTCTGCCAGGGGATTTTTATCGTTTCTGCAACACTGTCATTAATTGCTGCTTTTACCCTTTATCATTTCCCCATTTACGAAAAAATAAACCATTGAAAAATCTTTGGTTTTTTATTATAATAAGAAAGAACATTGGTAAAAGAAAAAGGAGCAATCATGAAGAAACGATATTCTATTTTAGTGACTCTGATCCTACTCCTTAGCTTCTCATCCGTCACCTTCGCAGAAGAAATCTCTACCGAGGGAGCTTCCAACGTATCTTTATCGAATACTGATGAATCATCGTCTTCCGGTGATTCCTTTGTTTCTGTCGTTACTTTGGATCAAGCCCCAGAAGTGATCCTCTCTGCCGCCAAATCCGGCATGGACTACAGTTTGGGCTATGAACGCATTTCCATTACTCACAGCAATTTTGTCGTGGATTCCCTTAATGGCATCTCCGCCTATTATAATCCTTCCGGCAGCGGTTACGACTGCGCGGAATACATTAACCGCTATTACAGTTCCCTTTACGGTATCAAAAATATTACCTCTCGTTTGGGGCAAAGCTACAATGGCTACAATATTGTTCGTACCTATAATCCCAAGAAAGGCGATATCGTTTATGCTACGGCATCTCAAAGAGGGAAAGGCTACGGCCACTACGCCATTGTAAAAAGCTATGAAAACGGCGTATTGACGTTAATCGAACAAAATTGGAGCTGGACATCGAGTGGTGTACGTTTAGCGGCCAAAAACCGTCGTATTCCCTTCCCCACGTCATCCCAAGATAGCTATGGGCAATTCTATAATACCTATTATGTTTACACTGTTCAGGGCCTCATACAGCCAGGCGAATACAAAGATGTTCCAAGTACCCACTGGGCGGCGGATTATATTTATGATTTAACAGATCTGAATATTTTGGGCGGCAATGGAGATGGCACCTTTACACCAGATAACCAAATTACCCGTGCTGAATTGGCTACAATTTTAGCAAAAACCGCTAAAATCAATCCGGACAATTATGGAGGAACCTCTCCTTTTAAAGATGTGAAAGCCGGTCAATGGTATGCGTCCTATGTTGCTTGGGCTTATCAACAGGGAATTGTAACTGGTTACGCCGGTTATTTCTCGCCCAACGATTTTATCACCAGAGAAGATATTGCTACCATGCTGGGACGTTTTGCTCAAAAATATTATGGCACTTTGCCCAGCATCAACGCGCAAAAAAAATTTGCCGACCATAATAAAATTTCGTCTTACGCGGAAAGTTATGTGACCGCTATGCAAAAAGCAAATATCATTGATGGGTATGAGGACAACCATTTTCGTCCTCAAAATAAAGCCACACGGGCGGAAACTGCAAAAATGGTTTCGGCAATGTTGACAGCCGTGGGGAAATAAACCCATAAACCAATCCATCTTATGTCCTATTGAAACAAAAAATAACGCTGTGTCAAAAGACACAGCGTTTTCTCTTTTTGATTTAATATTCGGTTTCTGCATACTGCTGAAGGGATTCCATCACCTGCTGAGGAACCTCAAAATCAAAGGAGAAGCCTACAAAGGTCACAGTAATATAAGAAACATCAGGATATACCGTCAGATGTCCTACCTCTTCCAAAGAATCTTCGGAATCCTCATTCCATAAGGTTTTAGTAGGCTCCTGAGAAAGATAAACAATCATCGTGGACTCAGCGTGATCAGGTAAAGTAGATAACTTCCAGCGGTCTAAATCCAGAGCTGTTACAAAAGCTTCTATTTCCTGATTTCCCGTAAGCTCTGCCAAGATATCGTCTGTTTCAGCATTCACAATACGAATGGCTTGGGCCTTTCCAATATCAGCTTGCCAGGAGCCACCATTTTCATCTTCTTCCGCGCCACAGCCAGAAAAAAGTGCCAGTCCAAAAATCAAAAGAATACCAAGCAACTGCTTTTTCATTATTTCACCTCTCTCTTATCACTGTTACCATCATACAGGAACCCATAAGAAAAAGCAATGGCCCTCCCCTTAAAATTACATTAAAAAGGAGATACGGTAAAACACAGTGGCCATCCAGTAGAAGAAATTGTTGCGTGGCGATGCTTGCATTCCCGACAAATTATGGGATAAAAAAATATGATCTACAAAGCAGAAAAGGAATAATGATATGATTCAACAATGCTATGATATGTGTATATCAATGACTTGCTCAATCAGAATTCGTTTACGAATGGAGAATCTATCATGATTAGAAAGCTACAAGAAACAGATATAAAAAGAGTTGCAGATATTTGGTTTGATACCAATATGAAAGCCCACAATTTTATTCCTGCACAATATTGGAAGGATAATTTTGAAGCAGTGAAAGAAATGATTTCACAAGCGGAAGTGTATGTTTATGAAGATAAAAACAAGAATAGAATACAAGGTTTTGTTGGACTAAGTGATGATTATATCGCAGGAATTTTTGTTTGGGATGAAGCACAATCCAGCGGTATAGGTAAACAGTTGCTGGACTTTGTAAAAGGTATTAAAAAGCAATTAGGTTTAAGTGTATATCAAAAAAATACACGGGCAATAAAATTCTACCAAAGAGAAAATTTTGAGATTCAATGGGAAAATACCGACGAAAATACTGGCGAAAAAGAATACTTTATGATATGGAAACAGTAATATCAATTTGAGTTTGTAAAAGAGCATTTCTTCGCACGCATACCAATAAAGCGATGAGGGAAAATCCTCAGATCTTCTCAAGCATTCTTCCTTCCTTGCAGGAATGCGAAAGTCGGGCCAGCGTAGCGAGCCTGTATAAAGCCTCCGTTATCTAACAAGGGGGGGCATAAAAACTGGAAACTGTACACCAAAAGGTACAAAATATTCTATATTTATGCGGTATAAAAGAGTTTTGAGGTATGTAATATAGAATCATAATAATATCACAGCCTTTTGTCTAATTCTAAATAGTTAATGACGTGCTTTTATATTGATGATATAATATCATAGAAAATAATAAATTAAAATTTGAAAAGAGGTAATCAAATGAAAAATCCATGGGAGGAAATTCCATTAACTGATTATGAAAATCATATGAAACTTGATTCTGTTATGCAGTTACAGGCTATGAACGAAATGATGAAAGGTCAATTTGATACTTATCCCATTTCTAGTGTAATGATATTGGGGATTGCAGGTGGCAATGGTCTTGAACATATCCAAAAAGACAAATTTGAAAGAGTATATGGAGTCGACGTCAATTCTTCTTATTTGAAAGAAGTTATCCACAGATACCCAGATTTAGACGGACTTCTGGAATGTTTATGTATTAATCTAATAGATGGAACTAATAAGCTACCAAAAGCAGATATGGTCATTGCAAATCTGCTCATTGAGTATATTGGTTATGAATGTTTTCAGAAAGCAATCCAACATGTGAATCCGAAGTTTGTTTCTTGTATCATTCAAATTAATATTGAGGATCATTGGGTTTCGGATTCGCCTTATTTGCATGTGTTCGATGGACTGGAACAAGTACATCATCAGATGGAAGAACAAGCATTAGAGGAAGCAATGATTGAAATTGGATATCATGCAATCAGAACTTTGGAGCATATGCTACCCAATGGTAAAAAATTAGCACAGATGGATTTTGAGATATAGATATTAAGAGATTTAGTATCTCACATGACACAAGCAGTTTGTCTATATGATTGACTACTTTTCTTTTGAAAAAGTTTAATAATGACAGGCAATTATCAACGAACGATAGTTGCCTTTTTTGATTGTAGGAATTTTAGAATGGATGACAATGATTTTATCAAAGAATTAAAAGAAAAACGTGACAGATACGGCATATCACAGACGAAACTAGCCGTTGCTGTCGGTATCAGCAGAGAACATTATAACCGCATAGAAAACGGCAAAACGAGGTCCATGAAGCAGTTGAAGCAGGGAATTATGAAGCATTTGGAACGATTCAATCCCGAAAAACTGCTGTTCCTGTTGATTGATTACTAAGGTTCTGCATATCAATCCCCGATATATATCCATGAAGAATAGGGGCGCGGCTTATAAAAGCTATCTTGAAGTTTCGTTCTGACAGATAGCGAGCAGCAAAGCCAAAAGCAGTAGACCGCGCCCTCTAACTATCATGGTTGTTTTGATTTATACGGGTTTGTGGACGCGATAATGGCAAGGAGAAGGGTTTTTTACTTCTATCTTAGAAAATGGCTTTCTACTGCGCAACAAAAAAGACGATTGAAAAACAATCGCTTCTCACTCGTCTTTTTGTGCACCCTGTATGGCAGCTACCCTATTTCATTTGTCTGTAATACTGTTTTGTGAGTAACTACCATTCGCCACGCCGCTTCTATCGAAATTTTATAATACTTCCTTACAAGTGTCTCCGATCCTCTTTGGGGTTACCGTTCTTCTGTCTCCAAATTGATTACACGGGTAGTCACCAGTTCCATCAAGGCATCGCTGTGCGTTACAGCCACAAGGCCAATTTCACGCTCCCGCACCTCCTTCAGGAGAAAATTCCAAATCTGGCTTTGAGTAATCAAATCCAGCATGGTGCTGATTTCATCGGCAATGATAAACCGCGTGGATTCTCCCAAAGCCCTGGCAATGCAGAACCGCTGCATTTCACCACCAGACAACTCGCCCGGATAACGGTGGAACCAATCTTTTTCGATCCCCAGTTCTTTGATGATACGGGAGTCAATACGATCACCTTCCGCCAAGGTATCCCCCATTTTCAAACGGGGGTTTACCACTTTTTCAGGATGTTGCCAAATCATCTGCACCGGACAAATACCTTTTTTCGGCAAAGGTTTGCCGTCCAACAATACAGTTCCGCTGTTAGGACGCAAATACCCGGCCAATATTTGACAAAGAGTCGTCTTTCCAAAACCACTGGGGGCTAAAAGTCCCACCCTTTCGTGACTTTCCACAGTCATACTGAATTTATCAAGAATTTTCTCCCCGCCCTTCCGATAGGCAAAAGTTAGGTCATTCGCTTCCAACAACATAATTTCAGCACTCCTCTCCGTGATGATGGTGCGGCGCCTCTCCCGGCTCACCATGGATGCAGCGCACCGTACCGCAGCGCACGATTTTTACAGGAATATCCCCTTTACATTCCTCGGTGAAAGATTCACAACGGGGGCCAAAGGGGCATCCTTCAGGCATATCCTTCACATAGGGTTGATTTCCAGGCAGTGCTTGAAAGCCATTTTGCGGCAAGGCTCGCCACAGGGCTTTGGTATAGGGATGGCGCAGGGTTTCCTCCTGGGCGAAGTCACTGACCTTAGCTTCCTCTACCGTGGTTCCGGCGTAAAAGACAGCAATGCGATCCGCCACCTCTAGGGCCAATTCAATGTCGTGGGTAATCAGCAATACGCCATTGCCCTCATCGGCAAAGGCTCTGAAATGGGCCATGGCTTTTTTGGCCATTTCCAGATGAAGCCCCGGCGTCGGTTCGTCGGCAATGATTAACTGAGGCGCTTCCATCAATGCTGAAGAAAGTAACACACGACGAGCCATGCCGCCGGATAATTCAAAGGGGAAAAGATCCTCCGTGGTTTTCTCTAAATCGTAATGGTCAAAGAGCTTCCTCTGTCGTTCCATGGCCTTTTTATCCTTGCGGCTCTGGCGCACCTGAGGGCCGACCTTCATCAAGGGATCGAGGTAGTTGACGCTTTGGGGTACCAGGGAAATGTCCTTTCCCCGCAGCTCCTCAATGCGCTGGGGGGTCAGCAGCTCCTCGTTAAAAAAGACGCGGCCCCGCACATTGGCATTGTTGGGCAAAAGCCCCAATACCGCATGGGCCAGCAAGCTTTTTCCCGAACCGCTGGAGCCCACCACCGCCACGATTTCACCGGTATGAACCGAAACATTGAGCTTGGAGATGACAGGCAATTCAATTTGCCGCAGCCCTTTTTCATATTGGGAAAAGGAAATGGAGAGATCCTCGATTTCCAAAATATGATGCTTATTGAGACAACTCATGGTACCCCTCCTTAATCTTGTGCGCTGAAGGGGTCAATCAGCTTCCGCAAATTTCCCCCAGCAAAATCAAAAATCATCACCGTAGCAAGCAAAGCAATGCCGGGGAACACCGCCAGCCACCACATTCCCATGGATAAATACGTCATGCTTTCCGAAAGTATGTTGCCGATACCAGGCTGTTCCGGTGGAAGACCAAAGCCCAAAAAAGTAATAGCAGCTTCGTGCAAGATAGCGTGAGGGAACAAGAGAATCAGTCCAACCAAAAATTGAGGAAAAACGTGGGGTAAAATATGTTTCAAAGCAATGGTCACATTGCTTTGCCCCAATTTCTGAGCCACCTTCACATAATTTGCCTCTTTGATTTGTAAAATCTCACCCCGTATCACACGAGTAAGACTGGGCCAGTGACTTAAAGCCACCGCCACAGTGACACCAACGGTTCCCTTACCGAGGGCAAAAGAAATTAAAATCAGCAATAATAAATGAGGTACCCCCATTAATAAGTCCACGAGCCATGTAATCACAGCATCCACCTTTTTCCCTAAGGTAGCGGCAAGAGTCCCTAAAATCAAAGCGATTAACGCGCTAACCACAGAAGCCGCAAGACCAATGACAATACTAATGGATAGGCCCTTTAGGGTACGAGCCAACATATCCCGTCCCAGCCAGTCAGTACCGAAAAGATGCTCCATTGAGGGAGCAAGATTCTTCTGGGTAAAATCAGTGGTAATGGCGGCATCACCGGCAAAAAAACCCGCGATGGTCACAGCAACGAGGAATCCTAATGCCAGACACAGGGAAATGATCGTCTTTTTCCGCAAATTAAATTTTCTCTTTTTTGCCTCCTGCAAAACAGGAACCGTAAGACTGTTACTCATTCAGCATTCCCCCCTCCTGATTCTTGGATCGATGACGCCATATAATATATTGGCAATCAAATTCCCGGTAAAGACTAACGCCGCACTGATTACCGCAATCCCCAGTAACATGGGAACGTCACCCCCCAGTCCTGCAGAAACTGCGGCATTGCCTAAGCCGGGATAAGAAAATACCTGTTCCACCAAAACAGAGCCGCCAAAAATTTCACTGATCGATGCAAACTGTAAGGTAATGGCAGGCAGCATAATATTTCTTAATCCATGGCGCCGCAGAATCTGAAACGTGCTTTCGCCACGGGCACGGGCAAAAAGTACATAATCCTCCTCCATAACGTCGATCATTTTTTCTCTCGTATGGAGGGCGATATTGGCCACGCCGATGACACTTAAAGTCAAAGCAGGTAAAATCAAATGCCTCAAGGTATCAAAAATAGATACCTCCGCAGCATCTACCCCAATGGGAACACTGAGGCCAATGGGCAATAAATGAAGCCATACCGCAAAAACCATCAGCATAATCAAAGCAAGCCAAAATGCCGGAGTGCTGGCCAATAAAAGTGAATAGCCCTTGATAAGCTTGTCGATCAATTTTCCACGGTTCAGCCCCGCAATAATACCGAGGATAAAACCGAGGAGCCCAGAAATGACCCAGGCTGTAATCATTAAGGCCATGGAGTTTAGAAACTTTACGGCAATCACGTCAGCCACTGGTTGACGATAAATCAATGAGGTTCCCATATCACCACAAATGAAGCCTTTGAACCAGTTCCAATATCGCTCAACCAATGGTGTATCCAAGCCAAAATAAGCGTTTAATTGCTCCAGAGCCTCATCACTCATGTTCGCCATTCCCACTTCGCCCACATAAGCGCGAACAGGGTCTACCGGCGCAGCAGAAACGAGTATGAAAGCAACAATGCTGACGGCAATAATCAATAAAGCGGCCTTAATAACATTTCCACCAATATATTTACCAATTTGAATTCCTGTATTTGATTGAACCTTCATAGGGCACCTCTTATCAGCATTGCGGGGGCGCTTATTACACCCCCGCAGTTAATGTCATATATTATTCCCAAGACCATTGATGAACGTTGTTCAAAATCGTCCAGCCATAACCATGAGGATGAATTTTATGATCAACAACCTTCAAACCATCCTTGGCAAAATAGATATGCTGAATCTCGCAAATCCAAATCCACGGAGAATCTTTGTCAGGCGCCACCTGAGCTTGAGCAGCCTTCCAGTAAGGATAAGATTCCTCCACAGTTTTTGCAGCAAGCGCCAGATTTACCTGTTCATTTACTTCATCATTAGAATACATAGCCCCATTGGCAGTGTCTTCATCGCTGTAATAATGGCTGATAACCCCTGTAGGAGAATGCATCCCGGCGCCGAACACATGGGGCGTTTCATAATAGAGAGAGGAAATTTCGTCCCAACTTTTACCAACAGTGTTAATTTTAATACCAACTTTTTGGGCCATTTCCGCCACAGCCATAGCGATACCGGTACGGGCAGAATCATTTGCCATATAGAGCATATCAAATTCGGCAGTTTTGCCGTCTTTTTCATAAACGCCTTCGTTATTCAGGGTCCATCCATCTTTCTCCATAATAGCCTTTGCTTTTTCAGGACTGTATTCCACTTCCATAGCATCATTATACCAAGGCTCGCCAACACAATCACTATAAGCGACAACACCATAGCCATACAAAACATCCTTCACAATAGCTTCCCTGTCAATGGCAGCAGCCAAAGCCTGACGGATAGCTAATTCAGAAGTCACATCGTTACCAGCGGGGAGCGTTTCACCATTTTTGTCAGCAGGAGTAGATGCTCCCGAGGGAACGGTAGGCATGTTAATACCACGGATATCGACGGAGTCAAAAGCCAAAATTTCGTAGCCGTCAACGGGTTTCTGGGTAAAGGCGGGCGCAGTATAAGCCAAATCTACCTGACCGCTTTTGGCAGCTGCATAAGAGGCGTCTTCATCCATAAATACAACCGTTACCTTGTCAATGGAAGGCTTTTCTCCATAATAATCCTCATTGGCCTCCAAAATGATTTGTTCCCCCTTGTCCCATTGCTTCAAGATATAGCGACCAGAACCAATGGGATTTTGTCCATAAGATGCACTGTCATAGGCATGTTCCGGTACGATCCCCACAACAGCCGCGACGTAACCGAAAGCAGAATAAGGCTTATTCAAATGAAACACCGCTGTCGTGTCGTCAATAGCCTCCACGCTGTCCAGCATGGAAAGATCGGTTTCTGTCGCTTGCTTTAAGGCCTCATTATAAGTAAAAGCCACGTCGCTGGCGGTTAATGCCTCACCATCAGTAAATTTAACATCATCACGAATTTTGAAGGTCCAAGTCAAACCATCATCAGAAATTTTGTATTCCTTTGCCAAATCATAGCCAATCGTAATGTCATCTTCTGTTACCAACAAAGTGCTTTGAAACAAAGGGTCATGGGTGTGCTCCCCGGCAGCCCAACCCATCACAGGGTCAAACCCCGCGGCAGGCTCCGATTCCGGATCCATTGAAATGACTACACTGTGGCCATCCGACGCCTTTGCGTCGTCTTTTGCGTCATCGCCACCGCACGAGGCAAAGGCCAACAAAGCAAAACAAGCAATAAAAGCAATGAACAATCTTTTCGTAAATTTCTTCATGATTGTTTTTCCCTCCTGAATCTATTTTTCTCAACAAAAAAAGAGCTCCCCAAATTGAGGACCTCCATGCTCCAAATATCCTAATGATTTTATTTTTCCCGGGACCTTTTATTCGAGCGACACACTTCATGTGTGTTATTTACAGCGTAAGTTTATCAGATACTTTTCCAAAAATCAAGTAGCAAATTGTATGAAAATTCTAATTTTTTGTTTTTTCAAAAAATAGCAGCATGAACATCTGACAAGAAAGGCTTAGAATCAGTAAAACCCCCTGAATTGCGGAATATGCCCATAGGTGGTCGCAATTCAGGGATTTTGCTGATTATCAGGCTTTATCGGCAGACTTAGCAACAGGATTGTTGTTGCTCTTGATGATTTACTGCGATTAATGAATGGGTACAAAAATGCGGGTACCTGCGGAGCCGTCTACGGCTTCGGCGGCTTTGTCCAACGCCGCAATCACCGCCACACGACCGGGACCGCTCTTGGCGAAGGCCACGGCAGCCTCCACTTTAGGCCGCATACTGCCGGGAGCAAATTGCCCCTGGTCAATAAAGGCCTCGGCCTGCTCCACAGTGAGCTCGTCAAAGGGCTGCTCATCGGGCTTCCCAAAATTGATGGATACCTTATCCACCGCTGTCAAAATAAAGAGGTAACGGGCGTCTACCAGCTCCGCCAGTTTCGCGGCGGCAAAGTCCTTGTCAACTACAGCAGGAACACCGCGATAGCCGCAGCAGCCCTCCTTTACCACGGGAATACCGCCGCCACCACAGGCGATGACCACAAATTCATGGTCTAAAAGATTTAAAATTGACTCCTTTTCCACAATGGTCACAGGCTTGGGCGACGGTACCATACGGCGAAAGCCGCGACCGGCGTCGTCGGCGTACACGCGGTCAGGATGCTTCTTCTGCAGCTCTTTGGCCTCTTCCTCGGTATAATAAGGACCAATGGGCTTTTGAGGATGAGCGAAGGCGGGATCTTTTTCATCCACCACCACCTGAGTCACCACAGTAGCGATATGCCAAGGCATTTCCAGTTCCCGTAATTCCTTGCGGATGCCTTTTTGCAAATGGTAGCCAATATATCCCTGACTCATGGCAGTGCATTCTGCCAACTCCATAAGCGGGATCTTCGGCTCCTGCTTGTTGCCGTAGGCAAAGGCATTGTTGATCATCCCCACTTGGGGACCGTTACCATGGGTCACGATGATTTCATAGCCACGGCGAATTAAGCCAACTAAAGCGGGGGCCGCCGCCTCAATTCTTTTTTGCTGTTCTTCGGCATCATCGCCCAAAGCATTGCCGCCTAAGGCAATGACGATGCGGGGGTCTTTTTCCTGATTCATATTGAATACCTCTTAAACCATGGGAATTTGCTGGGTGATACAATGAATGTTGCCGCCGCCCAACAGAATTTCCCTGGCATAGATGCCGGTAACTTCACGGTCAGGGAAACATTCCTTCAAAGTATCGGCAGCCCGTTTGTCATTTTCATCGCGGAAGGTGGGATAGACGATACCACCGTTACAGATATAGAAATTCACATAAGAAGCGGCCAAACGATCCCCTTCTTCCCGGGGCAAGGTACCATCCACGGCGTCAACGCCGCGGCTTTCCTCAGCGGTAATCAGAATGGGTTTGGGCAAATAGAGCTTATGAACCTTTAACTTACGGCCTTTGGCGTCGGTTTCCCGCTCCAAAATCTCCAGACATTCATGAGAAATTTCATATTGCGGATCTTTTTTATCATCAGTCCAGGCCAGAACACACTCACCAGGCCGTACAAAGGCGAAAATATTATCCACATGGCCGTTGGTCTCATCGTTGTAAATGCCCCGTTTCAGCCAAATGATTTTTTCCACGTTGAGATATTCCCTCAATACGGCCTCAATCTGCTCTTTGTTCAAATGGCTGTTGCGGCCTTCGCTCAGCAAACATTCCTCGGTGGTGACCAAAGTACCTTCGCCGTCGGTATGAATGCTGCCGCCCTCTAAGACAAAGTTGTCGAGGCGGTAGCGGTTGAATCGTTCCAGTTCACAAACCTTTTGTGCCAAAGCGTCATCTTTGTCCCAGGGGAAATAAAGACCGTCCACCAGACCGCCCCAGGCGTTAAAACGCCAGTCCACCCCACGGATTTCCTTGCCGTCGGAGACACAGGTAGGGCCGCAGTCACGCACCCAGGCGTCGTCATTGGCGATCTCTACCACTCGAACATTGTCCGGCAGCATATGGCGGGCATTGGCATATTGACCATGGTTCACCGCCACGGTCACGGCTTCGTGGTCGGCAATGGCCGAAGCCACTTCCGTAAAGACCTCCTGGGCCGGTTTGGCGCCTAGGCGCCAATTGTCAGTACGCTCCGGCCAGATGATATAGGTACCCAAATGAGGCTCAAACTCTCCGGGCATACGGAAACCGTCTTCCTTTGGTGTTGTAGTATATGTTTTCATATTAAGAACTCCTTTCGTGGTCATTGTTGCGCACCGCCCAAGCGGCAATGATCTCACCGATGATTACCGCCACAATGGTGCCAATAAGAATGGGCAGCTTAAAGCTTAGTTCTTCACTGGTCATATTCAAGGGCACAGCGCTGAAAATAATGGAAACAATGAGTAAAATCATAGGCACCCAGGTCATGGCCTTAAGCCAGAAACCGTTGGCATTAATGCGGAAGGGCCGCTCCAAATTGCCGTCAATGCGCCGCAGCTTTAAGAAAGCGGGGAACATCAACACATAGGAAAGCAGCAATGTAATCATATTCAGGGAGAAAAAGCTCCAAAACAGATCCTCACTGGGAATCAACGGCGCCGCCAGCACCAT
The DNA here is from genome assembly GCA_964637365.1 of uncultured Peptococcaceae bacterium. Lineage (GTDB taxonomy): Bacteria > Bacillota > Dehalobacteriia > UBA7702 > UBA7702 > Cryptoclostridium. The sequence continues at coordinate 13,857 of CAZWWH010000005.1, read as the reverse complement.
GGCCGAGGCAATGACACCGTTCATCACATTGGCTCCCAGAGGCATATCATTTGCCTTCCGCTCACTGCGAAACACTTTCGGTAAACTCCCCTCTTTGGCAGCGTATTGCGCCACATAGTTGACGCCCAAAGACCAGGAAATGGGGTTGGCCACAATGGTGTAAAGAAACATCAAGCCAAAAAACATAATCAGAGGCCCAGTGGTTTTGCCGATTAAAAGGCCAAAGCTTTCAATAAGACCGTCGGAAGTGCTCAATTCCTCTACGGGAATTGCTACGCTGATACCAAAGGCCGCCAAAAGATAAAAAGCGGCAATGAGAATCCCCCCGATGATAATGGCTTTGGGGATTTCCCGGCCAGGATTCTTCATTTCCGAAGCAAAGGTCGTCACAACTTCAAAGCCCATAAAATTAAAGAGAATCACAGCAATAAAAGAAAGACTCGTCACATTCAAACTGGGGAACAGGGAGGGCACCGTAAATTCATTGGCCACGCCTCGGGTCAATGCCACGTAAATGCCAAGACCTCCCAGAACCAGCATCAGTGCCGCTTTAAAAAAGGCAGCAATATTCAAAATCCATTTGCTGTCGGATACTCTAAAAAAACTGACGCCCACGACCAGCCAAATATAAGCCAGCTGAATCAGCAAAAGCCAGAAGGTGGAAATATCCCAACCGGTAATTTGGAGCAGGATATCGGTGAACAGCACTGCCAGAGATCCCATCCACAGGGGGAAATTAATATAGTAATACCAAGCCACACGGGAGCCCCATTTTTTGCCGTAGGCCCGCTTTACCCAGTCATAAATCCCGCCTTCATCCTCATAGGTGGTGCCCAGCTCCGCGGAAATCAAACCATAGGGCAGGAAAAAACCCACCAACAACAAGGCCCACCAGAAAAATTGGGAATTGCCAATGGCAGCGGCAGGGGCGGCGCTTTCCACCACCAAAACCACGCATACTGCGGCTAAAATGGCGTCAAATAAACGAAATTGCTTTGTTTTTGTCATAGCGTTCCTCGATTCAGAACAGTTCTGCCAAGGTGGATTCTAATTTGTGTTTGGCAGCAGAAACCTTGTAATCATGGTATTGGGGCAATCCCACCAAAGTCACAAGAATCGCCCGCATGGCCGTCAAACGATTCTCCGCCTGGTCAAAGGCAATGGAATGAGGGCCGTCCAGCACTTCGTCGGTGACTTCCTCGCCACGAGTGGCAGGCAGGCAGTGCATAAATTTCACGTTTTTCTTGGCTTTGGCCAGCATAGCGGAAGTCACCTGATATTTGGGCATGAAGATTTTCATACGCTCTTCCTTGGACAACTCGGCGTTATAAAGGCCATACCAAACGTCGGTATAAACGAAATCAGCGTCCTTCATGGCTTCATCCTCATTTTCCGTCACCATAAAGGAACCGCCGCTTTCTTCACAATTGGCTTTGACCTTCGCCTGGATTTCTTCGCTCAAATGGTAACCGGCGGGGCCGTAATGGACAAAATTCATTCCCACTTTGGTGGTAATCATGGCTAGGGAAGCGCAGACCTGGGTAGCGTCGCCTACAAAGGTAATTTTCAAATCATTGAATTTGGTACAGCCGCATTTATGCTCAAAAATCGTGGTAATATCGCCAATTTCCTGAGTAGGATGGTTATAATCAGACATGGCGTTGATGACGGGAATCGTGGCGTATTCCGCCAGCTCCTTTACGGTGCGGTGCTCATCCACACGGGCCATAATAACGTCCACCATACGGGACAGAACTTTGGCAGTGTCGGCCATGGTTTCGTGACCGCCCAACTGAATTTGGCCCGGAGCCAAATACTGAGCATGACCGCCCAACTGCTCCATGGCGGTTTCAAAAGCCACACGAGTGCGGGTGGAGCTCTGTTCAAAAATCATGCCTAAGGTTTTATGAGCTAAGAGCGGGGGATAATATCCTTCTTTGATGCATTTTTTCAAAGTGGTTCCCAGACGAATCATCTTCAGAATATCCTCTTTCTCATAACATTCGGTGGTAATGAGATCTCTTTTTTTCATCAAAAGTACCTCCATAATCTTTTTTTATAATCTGCCACCTCTGGCTCACTGATAAACTGTTACTTTTTGCCAAATAAAAAAGACCAATGAAAATTTTATTGGTCAATAATAAAAAGCTATTTCATTTAAAATACTGTTTTCATGAAATCACGTCATTTATCTATCGCTATGGGACCTGGAGATAATCAAGGGGTCCTGCTTTAGCGCCTTCATCAAAGCCGCGATAATGCCCAAACACACAAATATAAAAGGCAGAGCCGCCGCGATTGACGCGGATTGAAGAGCACTGAGACCGCCGGCCAATAAAAGTACAGCGGCAATGGCTCCTTCCGCCAGTCCCCAAAGAATTTTCATATGAGGCGAAGGATTTTGTATACCGCGAGAAGTCATCATGGCACAGACAAAGGTAGAGGAATCAGCAGAAGTGATGAAAAAGACAGAAATCAAAATAATGGATAAGATTGAGAAAAGCTCTGTACAGGGAAGCTGCTCTAACAAGGCAAAAAGGGCGTAGGAAACATTTTCCCCCATGGCCGTGGCCACACCGGAAACACCACTCATATCGAGATGAATGGCGGTGCCACCCATGACACACATAAAAATAAAGCTCAAAATCACGGGAGCCAAAAGAGTGCCGATGACAAATTCACGAATGGTACGTCCCTTAGAGATGCGGGCGATGAAGCCGCCCACAAAAGGCCCCCAAGAAATCCACCAAGCCCAGTAGAACACCGTCCAACTTCCCAGCCAACCGTCGCTTTGGTTGAAGGGATCGGTCCAAAAGCTCGTAGAAACCAAGGAACTCAAATATTGTCCCAGGCTATCGGTAAAGAAATTGATTTGAAACAGCGTAGGACCGACCAAAAAGACAAATAAAAGCAACACGAAGAAGATGACCATATTGGTATTGCTCAAAAAGCGAATCCCTTTATCGATGCCACTAACCGACGATGCAATAAACAGGCAGGTAGTGATAGCAATAATTGCTATCATGGCCCCGTTACCGTAAGGAATCCCAAAAGCATATTGCAGGCCGCTGTTAATCTGCATGGCGCCCATCCCCAGAGAGGTGGCAACACCGAACACCGTAGCGACCACAGCCAAAATATTAATGATACTGCCAAAAAGGCCATTAGCGTGTTTTTCCCCTACCAAAGGGATAAAACAGGAGCTGAGCAAGGCAGGCTGGTTCTTGCGGAACTGAAAATAAGCCAAAGCCAGTCCCACCACACCGTAGCAGGCCCAGGGGTGCAATCCCCAGTGGGTAAAGGTGTAGCGCATGGCAAGGCTGGCCGATTCCACGGTACTCCCCTCGCCATAAGGCGGATAGAGATAATGGCTCATGGGTTCCGCCACGCTCCAAAATACAAGACCGATGCCCATACCGGCAGCAAAAAGCATAAAAAACCAGCTCAAAGTGGAGTATTCTGGACGATCATCATCCTTCCCCAAACGAATGCTGCCGTATTTGCTGCAGCAAATCCAGAACAGGAAGCCTATAAAAAAGACCACGACCATCAAATAGAGCCAACCAAAATCAGTGGAAAAAATGGAAAGAATTCTCCCCAGAACCCTTTCCGCTTGTTCCCGGAAGATCAATGCCCAAGCGACAAATACCAGACAAATGAAACCGCCAATACCTGCCACTTTTTTGTCAACATGTTCCATCCATTGTTTCACATTAATTCCCCTTTCTTTTCCTTGTCTCTATCTACCATTAAATACTTCTATTCGTCTTATTTGCAATCCAGGGACGGAGATATACTCCGTCCCTGATTGACAATTATGGAAAAGTAAAAGATTCGTATTGATTACATCAATTCTTTGGTTCTGGTTTCGATGAATTCGCAGATTTCGCGATCCAAAGCTTCATCCAAAGCAGGAGCTTCATACTCAGCCAAAGTTTTCTGCCAAATTTCAGTGGCTCTGGCACAAGTATCTTTTCTGCCTTCTGCATCCCAGCCTTCCCAGCCTTGACGGTCGGAAAGCACGGGGCTTCTCAATTCCTGACGGAATAATTCGAAAGTGCTGGCCTGATAGAGGTAGTGGCCGCCGGGGCCAACGTCTTTGATATCATCGAAGACAAACATTTTTTCATCCATATTGTAGCCTTTGAGGAACTTGTTGACGAGACCTGCGATTTCATCATCCAAGACAAATTTTTCATAGCTGAAAGCGGTGTAATACTGCATAATACCGGCAGCATGGAGTACATAGTTAATACCGGAAGCAGCAGCGGCAAAGAGGGTCAGCATGCTTTCATAGCCGGCTTGGGCGTCCACCAATTTGGTGTCGTTGAGACCGCCGCCACCACGACTGGGAACACCATAGAAACGTGCCATCTGAGCGCTGGCAGCAGTATAAATGGCGGTTTCAGCAGTACCAATGGAAAGAGTCAAGGTTTTCATATCAGCAGGGCCGGAGGTGGAACCGTAAATGCAGGGAGTTCCGGGATTGACAGCCTGAGCGAGACAGATACCGGCAAGGATTTCAGCATTCTGTAAGGCCATGGTACCAGCCATGGTAGCGGGACCGGTGGAACCGGACATCACCAAAGAGGAAACCAGGCAAGCCTGACCGGCTTTGGCATAGGTCATCAAAGCGCCGAGCATTCTGTCGTCATATTTCAAGGGAGTGATGGAGTTAATTAAGGTAATCAAAACAGGGTTCTTTTTGATGGTTTCGCTGCCACCAAACATCATTTCCGCCAATTTCACGGAATCGGAAGCGCCAATCACACCGTAAGCACTGCCCATGAAAGCTTTATCGGAATTTTTGATGTGGCTGTAAAGCATTTTCAGATGTCTGATTTCTTCAGGAACGTCGATGGGTTCGCAGACATTACCGCCGGTGTGGTTAATATTTTCGCTGGCGCCGGCTAATTTAACAATATTGTCATAATCTTCCATATTGGAATAACGACGGTTGCCTTGGGCGTCATAGATATACGGAGGGCCGTAAGAAGGAGTCAAAATCAAATCAGTGTGGTTGCAGTTAACAGTTTTTTGGGGATTTCTGGCATGGAGTTTAAATTCTTTCGGCGCTTTTTTCATCATTTCGTCAATGAATTCGCGGGTGAAATAAACTCTGTGGCCTTCTGTTTTGAGGCCAGCTTCTTTTAAGACCTCAACTGCAGGATCATAGGTAAATTCCACGCCGATCTCTTCCAAGATCTTCACGGAATGTTCGTGGATATTTTCCACTTCGCTTTGAGTAAGCACGTCAAACTTAGGAATCATAATACATTCTCCTCTCTCTTTTCTAAAATAAACTTATTTTATAATAACGGCATGATGGCCGCATTAAGTTACAATACAGAAATCACTCGGCGTTTTCTTCTGTTTTTTTGGCAGACACAACCTTTACTTCTTTTTGCGGAGTTGGAAATTCACTGCGCAGCGCTTTCCAAATGGCAATACACATGAAAATCATTACGAACATGTACGGGAAAGCCACCACAATCGATACCGTCTGCAAAATTTTCAAAATCGCTGTGCCACCCACAATAATGCAGATAATGGTGACAGCGCCTTGGGCAATGCCCCAACCGGCACGGAGTTTTTTGCCGGGATCCATATCACCATTAGAGGTGAGCATGGACAAAACGTAAGTAGCGGAGTTCGCCGAACCCAGGAAGCAGAAAACAATGAGCAAAATTCCCAGAGGTGCGGTAACAGCATAAGCGGGAAGCTGCTGCAGCAGAGCAAATAGCCCCGTGGTGTAATCGTTGCCCACAGCGGCTTGGATCGCACCGCCGGCTATAGTTGCGTCGATATTGAAAGCGGCGCCGCCATAAATGGAGAGCCAAATAAAGCCGAAGCCCGCAGGAAGAAGCATAACCGCCAGGATATATTCTCGAATGGAGCGGCCTTTGGAAACACGTGCCACGAACTGACCGCAGAAGGGAGCCCAAGCGATCCACCATGCCCAATAAAATACGGTCCAAGCAGAAACAAAATCAGTGTTTTCCATCCACAAACTTTTGGTAATGAGATTGCCAAGATAACCGCCAAGGGTGTCGGTAAACATGTTGCAGATAAATACCGCGCCGCCGAAAATGAAAATGAAAACCATAAATGCGATGGATAACCAAATCTTAATGTCGGCAACCAGCTGCATTCCCTTTTGTAAGCCCGACATCGTGGCCAAAGTAAAAAGTATGGTAATTGCCGCAATAATAAGACAGGTAAGCAATGTGCTGGATTCGATACCATATACATAGCTGAGACCGCCGGCGATTTGAGCTGCCCCCAAACCTAAGCTGGTAGCGACCCCAAAAATGGTAGCGAATACAGCCAGAATGTCGATGGCTTTCCCCAAGGGGCCATGAACCTTGTCCCCAATCAGGGGCTCAAAAGCGGAGCTGACCAAAAAGGGTTTTCCCTTTCGGAAGGCAAAATACCCTAAGGCAAGACCGGCCACAGCATAAATAACCCATGGATGAATCCCCCAGTGGAAGAACACTGTCTGCATGGCTTCATACATTGCTTCGGTGGTTTCCGGGGTAGCAGAGGGAGGGGACATATAATCCATAATAGGCTCTGCCACAGAATAGAACACCAGACCGATGCCCATACCGCCGCCAAACAGCATGGTAAACCATTGGAAATTAGTAAATTCCGGTTTGTCATCATCAAGCCCTAATTTGATTTTGCCGTAACGACTCACCGCAAGATAAATGGCAAAAATAAGAAGGGCAAATACAGTAATCAGATACAACCAACCAAATTTCCCTGTGAGTACCGCGAACAGCCAGTTAGCTCCCGTACCTAAGGCATCGGGGAACAAAGCGCCGAACAATACAAACACAGCGGTGATTACCGCGGAGATGATGAGGACCTGGTTTCCCCCTTTTTTTGTTTGTTCCATAAGTACAACCTCCTTCATGTTTCTCTGTTTCTTTGCCAATCTATAAAGCAAGAAATATACCAAAAAATCAGAACATCATCATATTTTTGTCAGAATTTTTCTATCACCACTATTTTACAGGGGATTTCTGATAAAAAATCTTTCGCCAAAAGGTTTATTATTTTTTCCTCAGCATAAATACAAACACTTTTATGTTGCAAAAAGCAAAAACAAGCAAAACAAAAGTAAACTGATGCAAATTTTTTGCACCATAAAACAAAATCACGTATTCAATATAAAACTTTACGTCATAATTATTTTATGGCTCCCAAATCACAACTATGAATATTATCTAAAATAAAATATCGCCTCTTAAAAATTAGTAATAACATTGGGAGTCTCCGCTCCGTGGATTGTTTTTTCCTCTTTCATAGGATACAATCAACGTATCAAAAATCATTCATATGAAAGGAACCACTGCCATGAACTGTCATAAAACAGGCAATCTTATTTCTTCCCTACGTAAAGAAAAGGGTATGACCCAACAAGAATTGGCCGATACCCTTCACATTTCCAATAAAACTGTCTCAAAATGGGAAACGGGAGGTTCCCATAGTTAAAGATACCACACCAGACATAACGACACCACGCTTATACATTATTCTTTGGAATTAAGAAAGGTTTTGCAGAGATTGATAGGGGCAGACATTCCACAATTGAGTGAAATGTCTGCTCTTTTTTCAGTAGAGATCGACTTCGGAGGTAGAATTTTGTAACGCTATGATGTATAATAAATCCAGCATATTCACCACGGAAGGAGCGCCTTAGATGAAATTGATTTGTTCAGATATGCTTCCTGTTGGCTTGGAAAATGGACAGCAATCTATAATTGATTGTATTCATGAACAGTTTGAAAAAGCCGATCAGGTAGAGTTGGCAGTAGGCTATATTTCTAAAGCATCATTGATAGAATTGAACGATATGGTTGAACGGTACAACATTCAGAAAATCTGCTTAAATATTGGAATGTACTTTATTGAAGGGATGCCTGAAAGTTCTTATCGCACAGCACTGGACATAAATGCCGAATGGAATCGAAAAGGCATTGGTGAAATACGGTTGGTAAAGTCTTTCAAATATCACGGCAAGACGTACTGTTTTTATAAAGACAGCGGCATTTTTTCGGCTATTATTGGCTCTGCGAATTTAGGCGTTATAAAATTGGAGGCTTCAAATCGCAGACAATTTGAGACTGCTGTTTTTATTGATAGTGCCGAAGAATGCAGTCAGGCAAGTTGTCTTGTCCAGAGGTTGAAGCAACCAATTTGTTCAGAAAATATTTCTGAGATTACCGGAATGACTTTAATTCACGAAGAAAACACTTCTTTGAATAACATTGAAAATGTTGAAAAAATCCCGATGTCGGAGGTTTCTCTTTATCAGGAATATTTGACTGAAATTTCCTTTGTGCTTCCGTTAAAGGTTCCTAAATATGCAGAACGCCATTTGGATGATGGAAAACATTTTACTAAATCGAATTTAAATGTTTGCTATGCTGCCCCAAGAAGTGCTAGAAAAGCGAGAGATTGGTATGAAACTCAGCTGACGGTAAGCAAAGATATTACACGAGCAGAAGGCTACCCGGAGAAAAATAAGCCGTTTTTTGTGGCTACAGATGATGGATATTGGTTTAAAGTGCATACTACAAGTGATGGAAACAAACAGTTCAGCGCGGTTGGCAATGAACTGATTATGGGACGGTGGATTAAAGGCAGACTTGCGGCTGCAGGGCTTGTTTCCCCGGTAAACGATACAAGGGGAGATACGGACAGGACTGGCATGATTACACAGGAAATGTTGGAGGCATATGGCTGCAATCAGTTGGTGTTGACGAAAACCGCCAAAAAAGCGTTGGACGAGAATGGGAATGAATTAGATGTTTGGTTGTTCTCCTTTGAGTCAAGCGATACAGAAGAGGATTAGTAAAAATGAAGTACCTAAATAGATATTTAAAAACAATATCAGACCGAGGGAATATTAAATTGGCAGAATCAATTTCAAAAACAGCTGAGGATGTAGGAAATCAGTACATAAAAACATTTTCATTCAGCAGTCATGAGATTGGTCTCCTGTTTGGCAACGTACAGTCAGGAAAAACCGGACAGATGTTTGGGATCATGTGTAAAGCGGCTGATTTGGGGTTCCCTGTTTTTGTGTTGTTGACTACAGACAATGTTGTATTGCAGCAGCAAACTCTTGATAGAGTGAAGTCAGATCTTTCGGGATTTTGTATTTGTGGAGAAACAGATGGAGGTCTCTTTTTAGAAAACAGTTTGATTGAACCAACCATTATTGTGTTGAAGAAAAATTACCGTATTTTGAAATTATGGGCTGGCATTTTGAACTCTACTGGTTTTATGAAAGGGAATCCTTTGTTTATTATTGATGATGAAGCAGATGCAGCCTCTTTGAACACGCTTATAAATAAAGGGAAAAAATCATCAATCAATAAATACCTGGATATGATTAAAAATGAATCTTCCAGCAGTATTTATTTGCAGGTAACTGGCACACCGCAGGCGCTACTGCTTCAAACATTGGCATCGGGCTGGCATCCGTATTTTACATACTATTTCCAACCTGGAGAATCGTATTTAGGGGGAGATTTTTTCTTCCCTAAAAATAAGCGAGCTGACTGCATTTCTTTTCTTGAAGAATTAGACAATCCAACAAGATCAGTTCTTCTGCACCATTTGGCTGTTGCTGGGCAAACTGCGGCATCCGGCGGAAAGGTATCAAACTGCTTGATTCATCCGAGTGTAAGGCAAAATGTTCACAGTAGGTTCGCAGCAGATTTCAAAAAAGAATTGAGTTGGTGTTTGGATAATCTACATGGCGCGTTTAAAGAAGCGCTGGAAAAAGAATATGCCTGCCTGAAGCCGGAAAAGAGCGTTGGGGTGTCCTTCGATTCTTTGTTTGCGGAAGCAGAAAAAATGTTGCTGAATAACAGTGTTAAAATACTGATTATGAACGGAAAAAATGAAGTTTCCAGCGAAGAATATGCCTGCGGATATAATATAGTAGTGGGTGGAAATACATTAGGACGCGGGGTGACTTTTCCGGGGCTTCATACGATTTATTATACGAGAACCAGCAAAAAGCCGCAAGCAGATACAATGTGGCAACACAGCCGTATGTTTGGATATGATCGAGACCCTGGACTGATGAAAGTTTTCATTGATGAACCTTTATATAAGCTGTTTGCAGATATAAACGCAACAAATAATTCCATAATTTCACAAGTGGAAAATGGAAGTGAGAGAATCAGAATTTATTACCCGGAAGGGTTAAATCCAACCAGAGCAAATGTTTTGGACAACAAAAAAGTTTCCATGATTTCGGGCGGCACAAATTACTATCCGTTTTCACCGGAAAACGACAGTATAGATGCCTTAGACAGTTTATTGGCTCCGTTTGACGATAAAGAAACGATATATCAAGTGAATCTCCGGCTTATGCAGGAAATTTTAAAACATATTTCATCTGCGGACGACTTTAGCGTACAGGCATTTTCTGATGTGCTAAATACAATGCTCTCTGACAAGCCGACTGCTCAGGGATATTTAATTGTACGCAGAAACAGAGACGTTGCAAAAGGAACAGGTGCATTGTTGTCCCCGAATGATTGGTCTCTTGGCGCAGCATACACGGAGCAGACTGTTTTGACTATGTATAAAGTTACTGGAAACAAAGGATGGAATGGAAGAAAATTGTGGGTTCCTAATATTAAACTGCCGTCCGGGGTTGTGTACTACAATGTAACAGAAGAATAGAACATAGGATTACAGGGGGTGAAAAAATGTTTGATACAGAACTTCTGGAAAGGATATTTTGGGAGCCGCTGTCCTCAGGAGCAGACCAGTTGCTTATTATAAGCGGATATGCCACACCAAATATGGCTTCATGGCTTTTTAAAAATATTGAGAAGAAAACAGAAAAGAAAATCGACATATCGCTGATTGTCGGCATGGTTCCTTATGATGGATTAAGCATATCCGTTCATGAAGGGTTTAAATCTCTTGTGGATTCGACAACTCTGCCAGCAGAAGTAGGAAGTTTTTCGTGCAGTTATGTATGTGAAAATGCTCCCGTTCATACAAAACTGTATATCTGGCTGAAAGAAACAACTCCAATGAGAGCATTTATTGGCTCTGCTAATTTCACACAGAGTGCATTTGGTCGTGAACGCAGAGAAGTTATGACTGAATGTGACTTGCAGGAAGCTATGGCGTATTATAACAAAATAGAACCAGATACCATTTATTGCAATCATGGCGAGATTGAAGATCAGATTGTGCTTCATGCAACACATCCGATTCTTGATGAAGAAAACAATTTGGTTGGAAGTATTACTGGACAAGACATCCCATCCGTTACGCTTTCATTGCTTTCGCGATCAGGAGATGTTGGTAAAAAATCTGGACTTAATTGGGGGCAGCGGAGTAAACGCAATAAGAACGAAGCATATATCCCATTACCTACTAAAATAGCCAGAACAGGATTCTTTCCTTTGGAAGAACAGCATTTTACGGTGCTCACAGATGACCGGCATCAGTTAATTCTCCGTGTTCAGCAACAAGGTGACAAGGCTATCACGACGCCTCTCAGCAATGCACAGTTAGGGGAATATTTCCGAAATAGACTTGGATTGCCTAATGGTGCTTTTGTAACAAAAGCAGATTTGGAGGCGTATGGAAGAACGGATGTGACTTTTTATAAACTGGACGAAGAACAATATTATATGGATTTTGCGGTTCATGATATTCAATGAAAGTGTGGTGACAAAATGGCCGATAATCACACAAAAGAAGTCCGAAGTATGAATATGTCACATATAAGGAGCAAGAACACAAAACCAGAAGAAATTGTTCGAAAATATCTGTTTTCAAAAGGACTGAGATATAGAAAAAATGTCAGGAAACTTCCAGGATGTCCAGACATTGTGCTGAAAAAGTATAAAGCAGTGGTATTTGTCAATGGGTGTTTTTGGCACAAGCATGACTGTGGAAGATTTGTATGGCCTGCATCAAATGTTGAGTATTGGCACGGCAAAATAGAAAGAAACGTTGCAAGAGATCAAGAAAGCTATCGCCAGCTGGGAAATATGGGATGGCGAGTTTTTGTGATTTGGGAGTGTCAGCTTAAAAGGAAAGTGGCAGAGGGTAATTTGGAAGAATTATTTTATGCTATTACAAACAACAAAAAACGGGAAGCGGAGCTTTGATGTTCACAGCTCTGCTTCCTGTTCTTATTCATTGATGTTGGCTTCAATAAAAGGATATTCAATTCCGGCAAAACTTTTTAATATTGCCTCAAAAATAATCTGGGCACCCCGGCATGGAACAGCCATTCCTATTTGTTTGCGAACACTTTCCTTGCTTCCAATAAATTGGTAACTGTCTGGAAAGGTTTGAAGTCTTGCCCGCTCACGATTGGTCAAAGCTCTTGGTTCAGACCAATGATAAATATGGGTTCCGCCGCCGCCGCTTCCAGTTACAGTGTAGGCAGGTTTGGATGGATCAAGTCTTTTATATATTTGACTGATTTTGGCTCCATTGATATGGAGCTGAAGATCTTCTGGAATATCTGCCGTAAAAGCATTTTCTCCGGGTTTAATATGGCTCAGGCGTTTTACAACCGTAGGAGACTGCTTGGTAGTTTCGTTGTTAAAAGCATCTGCTGGAATGGGCGGAACTTCTATTGCAGTTTTGCAGGTGTTGTCAATGTCTTTGTATGGTTCTGGCGAGGGAACACGATATTTTACATTGATGTCATTGCGGATGCCAACTATGATAATACGGTGCCGGGCCTGCGGCACACCATATTGTTCAAACTTATATAGATGCGGCGTCAGTGTGTAACCTGCTTCGCTCATTTCAAGTAAAATCTTAGAAAATGCTTTTCCATCATTAGCATTTCTGAGACCACCTACATTTTCAGCCAAAAACCACATTGGCCTGTATAAATTCAAAACTTTCACGCCATAAGAATAAAGCGGGCCATACACACCGTCCATGCCCTTTTGTTCACCTACAACACTATAGTCATTGCAGGGAAACCCAAATGCCAGAGCATCTATATCTGGAAGCCCAATCAAATTGAACTTGCGGATATCAGCATGATAAACAGTTTCCGGGTGATTCGGACAGATATTATGCCTGTATGTTTCGCAAGTATCTTCATCATAATCATTTGCCCATTGATGGATTATTCTAAAATTTTTGTTTTCAATATGAGCATTCATTGCTCCGTAAGCCAACCCACCAGGACCACAGAACAACTCACCTAATCTAAAAATCATACGGAATCACCTCTGAGATTTCTTTGTAAGTATATCAATTTGTTTCTGAACGAGGTCTCTTTCTTCATCAGTCAATAGATCAACGCCAGAAAAGCACCTCTGATATTGTGTCAAGTCGTTTTCATCGAGATAGCCACACAGCAAGTATAAAGAAATCACACTTACATTATATAATCCAGCCAACTTTTTTAATGTAGCTGGGGCTGGATTTTGAGTTTCGCCCTTTTCAATATGGCTGAGAACTGAATCATGGATTCCCGTTTTTTGATAGACATCATTAAGACTAAAAGTCGAATCCTGACGAAGTTTTCTCAGCTGTTCTCCTAATCGTTTCATGACCAGCCTCCTGACTTCTCTAAGTATAGCACACACGCTGCAAAAAAGCAATGAAATTTTGAAAAACGCTGCGATATTGCAGCATTTTATTTTTACTAATAGTTAGCCAGCGAAACGATAACATTACTCTGCTGATACAGCCAGTCCGTAAATTCTTTCGGGCTGGCTGTTCTGTCTTTTACAGCCTTTTTCCTTTGCAGTGCTTCTTTCTTGAACGCTTCAAATGCTGTCAGCATTTCTTCCAGCCGGTCAGTTGGGAAGCCCGTTGTTTTCTTTGCCT
>CAZWWH010000004.1:0-91275 GCA_964637365.1 uncultured Peptococcaceae bacterium | reverse complement strand
ATTTTGCTTTTTTTATTTTCTAACTTTTGGGGTCACTTCATATTTGGTCTGCGTTTTCTTTTGGAGATTTACTGCATGCTGAATTTCTGTTTTACGGAATTGATTTTGTTTTGTTCCGCTTGTTCCGTGGGATACCAGCCTTTGGCGGCCATTTTATCATAAATAGTGTCCTGCATGCACAAAGCGTCGTTCAATGCGCTATTAAAGGCCTGATGCACATTTTGGGTGGAGGATTCCACGGTGCCGTGCATGAACAGATCGCACACGCCTTTTTCCAGTAAAAGAATGTTTTCCATTAAGTCTTTATCATTGGTTTGCGATTGCATTTGCATATTCTCATTTCCTCCTGAAAAAATTAAAGTAAGCCATAAAAATTCTGAAAAATCTGCTGATGCTTCTGGGCCATTTGTTCCACACAGGCCTTCAATTCGGCATCCTGGATCTTACCTGCGGTTTCCTGGCATTTGGTCTGGAAATATTTAGCATGACCCAATGCGTCTTCTACATAAAGCAATTCTTTGGTTGTCATTTGAACTACCTCCTTATTAATTTCTTTTATTTTCTGCGAAACCGGAGGTAAATATACGGCCTGGAAAATCCCTGCTTGCGAAGAAAAGCCTTTGGCTTACGGTAGATTATGGAAGCAATGTAAAATTTAAACAGTTAACTAATGTTTTGTTATTATATGTGTTTTTGGTTTGCTTTTGTCTCATTGAAGAATCTGTATGAATCAAAAAGAGCCTATCGCATCATAAGGCCGGAAGTAATTTACTTCCGGCCCCTTGACGTTCTTATTTTGGGAGAATATTTTTCATTGGACCATAGGTGTGAGCCTGGCGAAAAGGATATACCTGGCTTCATCAAAATCATAAGCACAGGTGCTCAGCATCACGATAGCGTCGGTGGCGTCCACGGTCACACTGCTTTGAAAATCGGAATTCGCCGTGACATTAGCCACATATTGCAGAAAATCTTCGTCGCCGCTGAATTCTCGTTGATAAAAATCGCTGTTGCCATCGGTGACAAAGCCGCTGAAGATCTCTAAGGTGTAATTGCCGTTGGGAGTCAGCAGGGTCATAGTAGGGTGGGCGTCATAATAGCTTTGGCTTTTATACTCTGTTAGCGAGGCGAATATTGCGCCGTTTTTCATGTTATGACCGTAAATAATGGTCATGCTTGTGTGGAACACGTCGATGGTTCGATAGTCAATAAAAGGTGTGCCGTATTTGTTTTTATCGCCGTTCAGAAGATGATTTAGATAATAGTCATTGTCCCTACCCTGAACCACAGGATAATTGATGCCTGTGCCTGCCTGGTAAAGCCAGGCGGTTACATCACTGTTGACGGCTTGTAATGCTTGGAAATCCACCGTGGGCATCTCGGAACCGCTTTGTGCAATTTCCGTCTTATCCTGGTACAGCTCTTGGTAAAAGTTATCACCTTCCCGATAGCCGTGAATGGAATGGAATAATCCCAAGGCTGCGCCGATGAAAACTAGAGCGAAAACCGCCATCAAAACAATATAAATTTTGCTCGGGACGTTGTCTGAGACTTTGCCTGAGACTTTGCCCAGGACTTCGCCTGATTTTTTTTTGCGGTTCATATTACTTTAACGCTGCCAGCCGCTCTTTGGCTTTGGCAATGGCTTCCTTGGCCCGTTCCGGCGCGGGACCCCCGGGTACCTGACGGCGGTCTACGCTACTTTCGATTTTGACAAATTCATAAATATCTTCGGAAAAGACCGGGGAAAATTTCTTCCATTCCTCCATGGTCAGGTCCTTCAGGGCTTTGCCTTCCTTTTCGCAGTGGAGGATCAAGCTGCCCACTACGGCGTGGGCCTCCCGGAAGGGAACCCCCCGTTCCGCCAGATAGTCGGCAGCGTCGGTGGCATTGATAAAGCCTCCTTCGGCGTCATTCCGCATTCGAGCCTTGTTAATGGTCAGGGTTGCCACCATGGGTTTGAAAATCATCAGGCATTTTTTCACCGTATCCACGGCGTCAAATAACGCTTCCTTATCCTCCTGCATATCCTTGTTGTAAGCCAGGGGAATGCCCTTCATCACTGTGAGCAAGGCCATCAAATCACCGTAAACCCGGCCTGTTTTGCCTCGTACCAGCTCCGCCGCGTCAGGATTCTTTTTTTGAGGCATGATGGAGGAGCCGGTGCTGTAACCGTCATCCAAGGTGACGAAACCGAATTCTCCCGATGACCACAGGATAATTTCCTCGGAGAAACGGGAAAGGTGCATCATAATGGTGGAAGCCGCAGCCAAAAATTCCAAGGCAAAGTCACGGTCGGAAACGCCGTCAAGACTATTTTGAGAAATTTTCCCAAAGCCCAAAGTTTCAGCCACAAAGTAGCGGTCCAATGGGAATACCGTCCCTGCCAAAGCGCCGGAGCCTAAAACCATGGAATCTAAGCGTTTTTTGCTGTCCTGCAAACGGCCCATGTCTCTTAAAAACATTTCAAAATAAGCCATAAGATGGTGGGCAAAGGTGATGGGCTGGGCTTTTTGCAAATGGGTGTAGCCGGGCATCACTGTTTCGGTATGCTGTTCCGCCATGGTCAGCAAGGTTTCGTTTAAATCCGCCAGCAGGGCAATGACCTCGTCGGTTTCCCGTTTCATATAAAGACGAATATCCAGGGCTACCTGATCGTTGCGGCTTCTGCCGGTATGGAGCTTTTTCCCCACATCGCCAATGCGCTGAATCAGCATGGTCTCTACGTTCATGTGGATGTCTTCAGCCTTGATGTCGAATTCCACATGTCCTTCATCAATGTCCTTTAAAATGAACTTCAACCCTTCTTGGATGGCTTTGCCTTCCTCTTCACTAATAATGCCCTGTTTGGCCAACATTGCGCTGTGAGCCAAGGAGCCGGTGATATCCTCGCGATAAAGTCGTTTGTCAAAGGTGATGGAAGAATGGAAATCCTCCATCAGTTCATCGTTATTTTTGGCGAATCTGCCGCCCCATAATTTCATTCTAGTTCCTCCTTATGCCCTTTTACAGGCGTTTTAATACTGCCACTTCCTCACAGTCGGGAAATTTCGGGCAGTCGATGCAATCGCGCCATACTTTTTGCGGTAGTGCTTTGTTAGAAATCTTTTCGTATCCGCACCGCATGAAAAAGGTCTCCTGATAGGTGAGGGCAAAGACCTGGGGGAGTCCCAGAGCTTTGGCTTCCTCCTCCAGAAGTTCCACGATGCGCTGTCCGATTCCTTGGCGTGTTCGCCCGTCCCGTACCACCAGAGAACGGATTTCTGCCAGATCGCTCCAGAGAATTCGTAGGGCCCCTACAGCGATAATTTCATTTTGCTCTTCTGCCACAACATATTCCCGAATGCCTTCATAGAGGCTTTGCCGTGACCGTGGCAGCATGGTGCCGCCTTGGGCGTGACCCATCACCAGCTGATAAATGGGCTCCACATCTTCAATACGGGCCTTGCGATATAGCGTCATTATTTCATTCCTCTTTCATGCTTCTATCATGTGTATACTAATTCATATTAGACCATATTTTCGTGTAAATATCAAGTATTATCAAAATGAAAAAGAAAAGCTCCGGCCAAAGCCGGAGCTTGTGTTGATCATTCCACAGTAATGCCGTTGCCGCTGCTTTTCATGACGATACTGCCATCTTCATCGGTGCGGTAAATTTCCCCGCCGTCCATCTCCTCAATGCGGCTCAGTGTCTCCTTACTTGGGTGATCATACTGGTTGTCCTTGCCGCAGGAGATTACGTATTGATCTGCGGTAAGTTCCCGCAAAAATTGGGGAGAATTGGATAAATAAGAGCCATGGTGGGATACCTCAAAGACGTCAACATCCAGCTCCCCATGGGTGTACCAGGCCAGCATCTCATTCTCAGAATAAACCGTAGCATCACCGGGGAAAAGGAAGGTGTCGCCGCCGTGGGTGACCTTCACCACATAGGACCAGTCATTGGCATCACTGTATTCCTTGGTGTCTTGGAGCGGAGCCATGAATTCCAGTACTACATCCTCAACGGAACATGTATACCCAGCTTTGGGGGATTCCTGATTCACCCCCGTATCGCTGATGGCTGAGTGAATATCATCCCAGATCTTAGAATCATAGGGGCTGTCGGTCAAAAAGAGTGTTTCCACGTCATAGGTCAATAATACATCGTCGAGATTCGCCACATGGTCCGCATGGGGATGGCTGCCTATGACGTAGGTAAATTCAGTGACCTTTTCCTGCTCCAAATAGGCAAAGAGTTCATCTTTGGCATCACGGTCGCCGGTGTCGATGAGAATATCGCCGCCCTGGTGACGAATAAGAGTGGCCATGCCTTGGCCTACATCAATAAAATGCACCTCCATGGTGCAATCGCCAGGATAGGAAGACACGGGAGCCTTTGTGTCATTGCCGCCGTTCTGTATCAAATAGGAAATGGCAGCGGCAATGCAAAGTACAATGGCCAGAGGGATGGTTAGTTTTCGATTACTTTTACGCTTCGGCAAAGGAGGAACCTCCAATAAATTCTTTTAACAGGGAGCCCGGAGCCACCATTGAGGCGTCAATGGGTTTGAAATACTCCAGAATGGAGAGGATGTGCTGGGCTTCATTATAGGAACGGCTGGCCGTGGTAATTTTTTTTAGTTCCGGTTCAATCAAGGGCTTTAAAACTGCCAGTTCATAAATTAATGCAGTATTGAAGAAAAAGTCGGCGTTTTCCTGATAGGGAAAAATGTTCTTTTCCTCACCAATCCGCACGGATTCCCACCGCTGGATGGTTTCTTCCGGCGAGGTGTTGCGAAATTGCATATCCCTGGTCATGCGGCGGATCAGCCGATTATCCGTACTGGAGATAGGATTATAACGGTCAATATTAAGCTGGGTCAGGGCGCTGATGTAAATGCGCTTTTTGTTGACTTTGGCAACACCTTGGGCGATTTGTTCATTGAGTCCGTGGATGCCTTCAATGATGAGAATCTGGTTGTCGTTCATCTGCATCCTGCGGGTATTTTCGGAGCGTACGCCGTGATGAAAGTCAAAAATCGGTGTCTCTACCACATCGCCGTCAATGAGCCGTCGCAGATCGCTGTCGAACCGTTCTAAGTCCAGAGCATTTAAATCCTCAAAGTCCAGCTCCCCCTTATCATTGCGGGGCGTATTGTCACGATCCACAAAATAGTCGTCCATGGCAATGGTTACAGGCTCGATACCGTGGATACGGAAAAATACACTTAAACGGTGGGAGAAGGTTGTTTTCCCCGAAGAGGATGGCCCCGCGATGAGAACCAAACGGGTATTGGCAATGTCGTCGATGATGGCCTGACCAATCTGGAATAGCTGCTGTGTCTGCATCATCTCCGCCATTTCAATGATTTGGCCGATTTTCCCTTGGTCAATGGCACGGTTCAACTCGGAAATTTTGCTAATTTCCAAAGATTCCACCAGGCGGTCGCACTGGTTCATCAGGGAACCGATGCGGGAAACGCCGGAAAAGGAAACCTCTGGTTCGTTGATGTTTGGCGCCCGCAAGATGAAGCCGTCTTCAAAGGCCGCCAAGTCGAATTGAGAGATAAAACGGCAGTTGCTGACGAGGTTGCCGTGAAAAGCTTCGACGGTTTTGTCAATTTCATAAAAATCAATCATGCTTTTTCCCGACGCTTCTAAAAGCTCCGCTTCCTGATGCTCGCAGCGCTGGTGGTAAAATGCTTTAGCGTCTTCCGTAAAAATCGTTACCTTGCGAATGGGAGTTTCCGCCTGAATCAAACGGTGCATTTCTGCTTCCAGAAGCTCCAGATCTTGGGATGTCATAGGTTCTCGGCCCCGGCTTTGGCAGAAGGTACCGTTTTCCAAAGAATGCTTGATATGGAGCTGGCGGTGCGGAAGCACGTTGTTGTGGGCCGAAAGTAGCAGTAAACGCTGGCTATGACGGTAAATTTTTAGGCCGATATTATTGGCAATGTCAATCCACTCAATGGTGCTGTCGGCAATGAGGGTGTAGCTCAGCTCCTGGAGGTAACCATTGACATAGGCCGCCACCACAGGATGCTTTTGAGTGGGCAGGGACAGTAGAATATCCTCCAAAGTGATGCCGTAGTGAAAATCAAAAATTCTCTCTTGTATTTTAATTTTAATAATTTTGCTGCTTCTCATTGTTTTTTACTTCACCATCTTTTTTATCATGGAAAGCTGTGGCTTTCTATCATTAGTAGAGAAACGCTTTTAAGCTTTTAAGCTTTTAAGGATTCAATGGTTCCAATTCCGGCAGGAGGAATTTCCCATCCTTGCGAATCAGAATATCGTCGAACCAAATTTCCCCGCCGCCGAATTCCGGTGTTTGAATCAGCACCAAATCCCAGTGAACGGCGCTTTTGTTGCCGTTGAAGGCGTCGTCATAAGAAGCGCCTGGGGTAAAATGAATGGAGCCTGCGATTTTTTCATCAAAGAGAATATCTCCCATGGCGTTAGTGACTTTAGGATTTACCCCAATGGCGAATTCACCTACATAGCGGCTGCCCTCGTCAGTATCGAAGATTTGATTGCAACGTTCCGTATCGTTGGAAACGGCCTTGACGATTTTTCCGTCCCGGAAAGTTAGTTCCATGTCGGTAAACACAAAACCGTCATGGGGGGAGGGGGTATTATAGTGGATTACGCCATTGACGCTGTCCTTTACCGGTGCGGTGTATACCTCGCCATCGGGGATGTTCATGTGACCGTCGCATTTCACCGCAGGAATCCCCTTGATGGAAAAGGAGAGATCCGTGCCTGGGCTTACAATTCGGACCTTGTCAGTTTTTTCCATTAACGCTTTTAATGGATCCATGGCAGCGGACATCTTTTGGTAATCCACAGTGCAGACGTCAAAATAGAAATCTTCAAATTCCTCTGTGGACATGGCGGCTAACTGGGCCATAGAGTCATTGGGGTAACGCAGAATCACCCATTTTGTTTTGGGGACGCGAATACGGCCGTGGACAGGCTCCCACAAGAGGGTGCTGTTCATTTCGTGTTTTTCCGGGGGAACACTTTTCTTGGTAAAGCTGTTGTCGGTGGCGCGGATGCCGATATAGGCATCCATTTCCTTCATTTGGAGCTCTTCCCATTTTCTTTGAGTCGTAAAAATTTCCTCGCTGGCACCTTTAAGCCAGGCGGCCTCTAACAGGGGATTTTCAATGTGCAAAAAGGGTAGAGCTTTTGCTTTGTATACTTGCTCCACAATGGCTTTGGCCAAAGGTGTGGCGTCGCCGATCATATTGATTAATACTTTTTCTCCAGGCTTTAGTTCTGTAGAGTACTCCACAAGCAGCCTCGCCAGTTCATCGCATCTGGGGTCTTTCATATTTTATCCTCCTCACGGTGTCCATGTGCTAATATATTAATCATATTATACCATATTTGACGGTAAATTAAAAGAAAACCAGCGAGTCTATGGATGGTCGGCAAGCAAAAACTTTTATTGGACCATACGAAGCGTTTCTACTTGAAAGCAATATCGTCCATAATTTATAAAGGCATCAAGGAAGAATGACCGGGGTGGTATGGTGGTCTTCAAAAAAATGTCACAAATTCCACAAGATTCCATAGAATAGTTCACAGAAAATGACGAAAATTCGCTGGAAATCTTCAAATTTGTTATCGTTTTTCTTTTGAATTTATGTTAAGATATATGGAAAGGATGATTTCATGATTCGTCAGGAACAAATCGCCATGGTTTTTGCCACCATGCACCAGACCATGGAAGCGGAGGAGTGTTTGGAACAGGGCGATATTCCCGTACAATGGCTGAATGTCCCGGCAGACCTCGGCTTGGGCTGCGGTATGGCATTGGGGGTGGAGAAGGATGCTGATGCTTTATCATTGCTGAAATCAGCTGGCATCAAGCCCCGTTCCCTTTGGAAAATTACGGGAGAATCATGGCATCCATTCTTCAAGGAAACTAGGTGACTTCGTTGTTATTGACTGAAAATTTTGCCACAGTGGAAGAAGATTCACTGCTTCGCTGGGCGGAGGCCTATGGCGTCAACGGTGATTTGCGTAGTCGTTACGCTGTTTATGATATGATCATGGCCGATACTCCTTTTTCACGTGGAGCCTTAAACGGTGATGATGTGGAGCATTCCTCTCTGTGGGACATGGCTCTGGCGGAATTGAAGGCTCTGAAACAACAGGGACTTCCCCAGTGGAATGCAGTCCTATTGAATTATCGCGCGGCTTCCCGCAATGCCCTTTGGGGAGAAGATGAGGAGGCCCTTGTAACGCTATTGGAAGGCAAGGACATGGAAGCCTTCCTCGTTGCTTTGGTGTCCTATTACCGTCGCCATGGCTTTGGAGATTTCGCCTTTTATCCCTTTTTCCGCTGGTCAGACGGTGATATACACGCCATCACTCATCCCGACTTGGTGGAAATGGATACCCTGCTGGGGTATGAAGACCACAAATCTCAGATTTGCCGTAATACCGAAGCCTTTTTGCAGGGAGGACACGGCAACAATGTGCTGCTCTATGGGGAGAGAGGAACCGGCAAATCCTCCACCGTTAAGGCTGTGGGCACAAAGTATTGCTCTCAAGGGTTGCGTTTGGTAGAATTGGACCGAGGGGATTTGGACTCTCTTGGGGCGCTATGCCGTTGTCTGGAGGGAATCGGTCTTCACTTTATTATCTGTATTGACGATCTTTCCTTTGATGATTTTGAAACCGATTATAAATCTTTAAAGGCTGTGTTAGAGGGCAGTCTCGCAAAACAGCGTGATAATATATTGATCTATGCTACCTCGAACCGCCGCCATCTCATAAAGGAAACTTGGAGCGAGCGGCAGGGCGGCGAAATCAACGCTAGGGAAAATGCCGATGAAAAAATGTCTCTGGCTGATCGTTTTGGTTTAGCCATTGCCTTTCTGAATCCCAATCAAGAAGAGTTCTTATCCATGGTGGCGGATCTGGCCCGCCGCCGTGGGCTGGATATCCCTGCCGATGTTCTTCGGCGAGAGGCCCTGATTTGGGAAAAATGGCAGCACGGCCCTTCGGGCCGTACCGCAGTGCAGTTTGTAAACGAGATGGAGGGACGTCTCATGGTGATGAAAGAGGTGAAATGACATGAATCCTATGGAACAAGAAAAGATTGACCGAGTAATGCACCAACTAGAACGAAATGGCTTTCATCCTGTTTATTTTGAAACCCGGGAGGAAGCCGTGGCATATTTGTTGAAACAATTCCATAAAGGGCAAACCGTAGGCTTCGGTGGCTCTATGACCTTAAAAATTTTGGACATTCCCTCCAAGGTGGAGGAAGCCGGCGGGATCGTCATTGATCACAGTACCGGGGCAACTCCAGAGGAAAAGGATGTGCTCTGTAAGGCCGAAGGTCGCGCCGATCTCTTTCTGTCCTCTTCCAATGCTATTACGGAGCAAGGGTTTTTGGTGAATTGTGACGGAACGGGGAACCGGGTGGCTGCGATGATTTATGGCCCCAGTCGTGTCATTGTAGTGGCAGGAAAAAATAAAATATGTGCTAATATTGATGAAGCCATGGAACGCATTGAAACTTTGGCCGCGCCTCCCAATGTAAAACGTCTGCATTTACCCAATCCTTGTGGAAAAACGGGACACTGCATTGACTGTAACAGTCCCACCCGCATTTGCTGTGCTTATACTATTTTAAAACGTCCCACCATGGGTATGGATTTTACTGTGGTGCTTATTGGTGAGACTCTAGGATTTTAAGATACAAGAGGTGTGAAATATGAAAAAACAATCCAACCGTGCGGCTTATGATAAGAAAAAAAATCGCCGCGCAGAGGGCAGTTTTCGCGAGCAGAGCCCTTCCCACTATGAGGAAGAAAAGCGGCCTGAGATAACGTCTAAAAAGCCCTCTGTCCCGAAAGCCAAACAAGGACAGACCCAAGGAACAAAAGTGTCTTCTCTCCCGCGGAATAGGGTTTTTGCCATTGGCGGTATTGCTGCGGCTGTGGTCATCGTAGTGATTCTCCTAGTGGCCTTTTGGGGAGGAGGCAGCGGAGCGATAGATCATGCGGTGTTTTTCATTAATTCCGATACTGCGGTATCCGATGGCGACACCAAGGCGCTTTCTCAACGGCTATATGAGACGGGAGGCGTGACCATGGCGCCTGCAGAGGATTTTTGTCATATCATGGATATGAAATTGAAGTGGGATGAAAAAGACGGTGCCTTTACCGTCAAAGGTCCCAAAGGTAAGCTAACAGGAAAGACTGATGATCCAAAAGTGACTTTGGATGGTGAAGATGTTACCTGGGATGCCAGCGCTGTGGTGGTGGACAAGGTTTTATATTTGCCGGTGGCTTCAATATGCGAAGCCATGGGCTATGCCGTGGAATATACCGATTCTGTCCAGCGCTTGGATATCTATGTGCCGGGAGATAAAAACAAAGCTCCTGCCGTTGATTTCTCTACAGATAAAGAATCCTATACACTTGGGGAAACCGTTGTCTTTTCCATAGATGCTTCGGATAAAGACGGCGATGATATCGTGGATTATGAATGGGAAAATCGTCAGGAGCGGTATGACACCGCCGGGGAAGTTACCATTACTTTGCGGGTAAAGGACAGCCGCGGCGCCTGGTCGGAACAGGTATCCCACACGATTACGATCAGCAGCAGTGCTGATGACTAATAAAATCATTTCTTTGAGGGATTTTGCCCCCCGTCACCATAATTGATGGTGGCGGGGGGTTCTTTGTCTCTCGTCGGGAAATAATGTATTTTTTCAATGATTCCATATTTGGAATCACCAAATATGATAAGGTTTTGTCATGTCTTGTTTTGGGAGTGTTAAAGATTTTACCTCTAGGAGCGAGAGGATGTTAATACCGGGGTAGGGCATATGATTCTTCTGAGGAAGCTTGCCTTAGATATTATTTTTTAACTGTTTGTAAGAGTCGGCGACCTAAAGATTTGGAAAATAAACGGTTGTGTCAGCAAAACAGTTTGACTTTTTTGTTGTTTGGGGGATAATTACCATAAAAAAAGTCCTTGACTTTTTGAAAGAAATGAGTATATTAGTAATTGAGACTATTACCCTATGGGGGTATATGGTATTTGGAGATATGGATAAGGAGAAGCTCATGACCAAAGAACAAGAAAACCGCGAAAGCCATAAAAATATTCTTTCCCGTTTGACCCGAATCGAAGGGCAAATCGGCGGCATCCGCAAAATGGTGGAGAATGGCCGTGACTGCGAAGAAATTATTATTCAGCTATCTGCTGTCAGCTCTGCCTTGACCAATACGGCAAAATTGTTTTTGCAGGATCACATTGAACACTGTGTGGTCAATGGTATCGCCCGGGGGGAAACTGAGGAAACCTTAAAAAGTTTACAGCGTGTAGTGGACCAATTCGCAAAAATGAAGTGAGTTCGGTCCCTCTGCGTTGCAATACCACGATCATCAAGATTCTGGCGGCGCTTTTTGACGCCG
The DNA here is from genome assembly GCA_964637365.1 of uncultured Peptococcaceae bacterium. GTDB lineage: Bacteria > Bacillota > Dehalobacteriia > UBA7702 > UBA7702 > Cryptoclostridium. The sequence goes on along the minus strand of CAZWWH010000004.1, from coordinate 79,843 downwards.
CTTTACAAAGGAGGCATTTGCATTGAGTAAAAAGCATTATCACGATGAGAATTGCGGCTGCTCTCATAGTCACGATCATGGGCATAGTCACGACCACCATCATGGCGACCACGATTGCTGTTCTCATGGTGAAACCCATGAGCATGACCACGAGGAACATCACAACGATTGCTGTCCTGCCGAACACGAACACCATCACGACGGGGATTGCGGTTGTTCCCATGGTCACGGCCACAAGCATCATCATTACAATGGCGAAGAACATTCCCATGGACACGAACACCATCACGATCACGATGGATGTGACTGCTCTCATAATCATGGGCATAGTCATGGTTCCGCTTTGGACGGCATCGGAACTTGCTCCTGCTGCTCCCATGATGAAGCCCATGGCGGCAGCGAAAATCATCAAGGGGTACGCATTATTTTGTCCTTGATTCTTTTAGCCGCAGGATTGTTGACGGAGCATTTTCTCACAGTCACAGATTGGATTCCAATTGGTATCTTTGTAGTGGCTTACATCATCATCGGCTGGGACATTGTTGTGCAGGCCATCAAAGGCTTATTCCACGGCGGTGTCCTTGATGAGTTTTTCCTGATGACCGTAGCCACCGTGGGAGCTTTTTGCATTGGAGAATTTGAAGAAGCCGTTGGCGTAATGCTTTTCTTTAAGGTTGGGGAGTATTTCCAGGATTTGGCTGTGGATCGATCGAAAAAATCCATTGCTGCCCTGATAGACCTTCGTCCCGAAACTGCCAATCTATTGCAGAGCGACGGTAGTTCCGTTAAGGTTTCTCCCGATTCTTTGTGCCCCGGCGATATGATTCTGATCTCTCCCGGGGAACGTGTCCCCCTTGATTGTGAAATTACCGACGGAAGTTCCTTTATGGATACTGCGGCCCTCACCGGGGAAAGCGTGCCGCGGGAAGTTGGCGTCGGCGGTGAAGCGCTGGCCGGTTATATTAACGGTGCGGGCCGCTTGGTGGGTCGGGTTACCCGACGTTTCAATGATTCTTCTCTGGCTCGTATTTTGGAATTGACCTCCAATGCTGCGTCCCGTAAGGCAAAAACGGAAAAGTTTATTACCAAATTCGCCAAAATTTACACCCCCATTGTGGTGGCTCTGGCCGTAGCCATTGCGGTGATTCCCTGCTTCTTTGTGGGATTTGATGCCTTTCGCGATTACCTCTATCGCGGTTTGGTATTTCTGGTAATTTCTTGCCCCTGCGCCCTGGTGATTTCCATTCCTCTGGGATTTTTCGGCGGTATCGGCGGCGCTTCCCGCCGCGGGATCCTTTTCAAAGGTGGCAACTACCTGGAAGGGTTTTATGAAACCGATACTTTGGTATTGGATAAAACCGGTACCCTTACCAAAGGTGTTTTTGAAGTAACAGATGTTCGGCCGGAGAAAGGCATTTCTCAAGATGACCTTTTGGCTGTGGCAAGCTGGGCTGAATACGGCTCCAACCATCCCATTGCTCGTTCCGTTCTGTCCGCGAAGGAATGCCAAGCAGTCCCTCAGTATGACGACTATCGGGAGATTTCCGGTCATGGCATTATCGCTGTAGGAGAAGGTCGCACTGTTGTGGCGGGGAATGACAAGCTGATGAAGCGGGAGTCCATTCCCTTCGAACCGGTAAAAACTCCTGCCACCGTCCTTTATGTGGCGGAAAACGGTCTCTATCTCGGGGCTGTAGTGATTTCCGATGAACTGCGGGATGACGCCAGAAAGGCCATTGCCGATATGCGTCAGGCCGGCATCTCCCATATTTATATGCTCACCGGTGACGGGGAAGGCATTGCCAAACAGATTGCCGAAGAGGTGGGCTTGGATGGCTACTTTGCGGAACAGCTTCCCGAAGACAAAGTCGCCAATTTGGAACGCATCAAGGAAAACGCTCAGGGCAAGGTGGCGTTTGCCGGCGACGGCATCAACGACGCCCCGGTGCTGGCCTGCGCAGATATCGGCATTGCTATGGGGGCCGGTAGTGATGCAGCCATCGAAGCTGCCGATGTGGTGCTGCTTACTGATGAAATTTCCAAATTGGGCATTGCCAAGCGAATTGCCGCCAAAACCAGAAGCATTGTGACACAGAATATTGTGTTCTGTCTTGGTATAAAGGTTATCATCCTTATCCTCGGCGCTTTGGGCTTTGCCTCCATGTGGTTGGCTGTTTTCGCTGATGTGGGTGTTGCAATTCTGGCGGTTTTGAACGCTACCCGTACCTTAAGAGTTCGCTGAAAGATATAAATTGTAGCGAATTTACGCTTGAATCTTCTAGGAATATTTTATCCGTTCCATATTACACTGTAACAGAGGTGTAATATGAAACGGATTTTCTTTTGTCTCATACTGTTTTTTTTCTTTTGGGGTGTTCCTTTGAATGTTACTGCTGCTGAGGAGCCAACCGTTAAGGCCGATGCCGCTTTAGTGCTGGATTGTGACACGTTGGAGGTCTTATGGGAAAAAAACGGCGACGCTCCCATGGCGCCAGCCAGTCTCATCAAAGTGTTGAATATTGTAACCGCATCGCCTTACCTGGAGATGACCGACCGGGTGATGGTGGGACCTCTGGCTCAAACGATTTACAATGGACAAATGATGGGGTTGGAGCAGGGCCAGGTTCTTGAAGCATCGGAGCTGATTTACGGGATGCTGCTGTGGTCTGCCAACGACGCAGCTGTGGCCATGGCCGACCATATGGCCGGTGACATTGGCTTTTACGCAACGCTGATGGATACGAAGGCTTGGTCCTTAGGAGCGGTACATACTGTTTCTGTCAATGTCAACGGCTACTCCGACCACAAGCAGAAAACCACTGCCTACGATATGGCGGTGATAGGGGCAGCCTTTTTGCAAGATGATACTTTGGCTGCTATGGCTGCCACTCGCAGTCATGAGTTGACCTGGCTGTATCCAGAGCATCGGCAGAACGTCACAAACATCAATAAGTTTTTATTTTCCTATGAAGGCGCCAATGGCCTCAAAACCGGTACCACCTCCATAGCGGGGAAATGCCTGATGGCTTCAGCGGAACGTAACGGACGCACTCTGATTGCCGTGGCCTTAAACAGTTCTGCCCGCTATGAGGACTGCGCTGCCATGATGGATTACGGTTTTTCTTTATAATCCGAAACTGCTGAATCCGAGGAAGCATGATGAAATGATATTTTCACAGGAACGTTATGTATAAAATTTTTTCATTGCAAAACAGTAGGAATAACTATGTAGATTGCAATTTAACAGGTCACTTTTTTAAGTTTATTTTTTACATATAAATATAAAAATTTTTCATTTAAGAAAATTTAGGAGCTTTTCCATAAAAAGTGCTTGATTTTTTACGGAGTATCTTGTACAATTGGTTCCATTGAAAAGACAGGAAATCAACGGTGATTCACAGCTTGATTCCTGTCTTTTTTCGTATCAGAAAGACAAAAACACTTGGTCAAAAAGGGAATTGGCGCCAAAAGATAATTTTAACAGAGAATTCACATATTTTCCCGTTGCTTCTCTGTTAAGGTTTTCGGCAACGTCCGACTCCCGCCGGTTGCTTCAAGCTGAATTTTGAAGTGTATTTCAGTATACCGCAAACCTGTTTGGAATCAGCCGCCGCTTGAAAGCCGCTACTTTCATCAAAGAAGCGTCTTCGACAATTTGAGCAGAGAATCAATGAGGATTCATCCCGTTGTTTCTCTGCTCTTTTTTTATAGATAATGACAATTTGTCGGCAAAAGGAGGATGATACCATGTTTGACGCAATCAAAAGTTTGGAAGAACTGATCAAGGGGAGTTCCTATTTGTTCAATTCGCTCTGGGTACTTGTAGCCGCGGTATTCGTTTTTTTCATGCAGGCGGGATTCGCCTGCTGTGAAAGCGGTTCCGCGAGATCGAAAAGCGCCTGCAACATCTGGCTGAAAAACGCAGTGGATTTTTGTGTGGGCGCGCTGGTATTTTATTTCATTGGCTTTGGACTAATGTATGGTGATGATTGGCATGGCCTAATCGGTATCAATGGCTTTCTTAATCCTCTGGATCAGGATTTGGTCATTTGGGACGGTTTGGGGCTATCGCCTCAGGTTTATCTCTTGTTTCAGACTATGTTCTGCGCCACCACCGCCACCATTATTTCCGGTTCCGTGGCAGAACGATTTAAATTCGGAACCTATATTTGGGTCAGCGTGTTTATGACGGGCTTTGTTTATCCTATTGTTGGTCACTGGATCTGGGGTGGTGGCTGGTTGGCTCAGCTCGGTTTCTCTGATTTTGCAGGCTCTACGGCGGTACACTCTGTTGGCGCTTGGGCCGCTCTGGTTTGTGCGACTCTGGTAGGGGCCAGAACTGGGAAATATACCAAAGATGGCAAGGTTAACGGGATTCCCGGCCATAATATTCCCATGCTGGTGTTGGGGGTCTTTATTCTATGGGTCGGCTGGTATGGATTTAATCCTGGTTCTGAGTTGGCTCTTGATGATACTACCTTTTATACCGCCGTCACCACCACCTTTGCCGCTGCTGCCGGTGGCCTTGGGGCGATGTTTACTTCCTGGATTCGTTACCAAAAACCAGATGTTTCTTTGGCGGCCAACGGCTGTCTCGGGGGGCTCGTAGCCATTTGCACCGGCGTAGCTTCCGTCTCCTATTTGGGATCCATCATCATTGGCCTGTTGGCTGGAATCCTTCTAGTGTCCGCCGTTAGCTTTTTTGATCGGATTTTAAAAATCGACGATCCCGTCGGCGCCATCAGCATCCACGGAGTCTGCGGTATTTTCGGCACTGTTTGTGGCGGTCTGTTCGATATGGAACAGGGACTATTCTATGGCGGCGGCGCTTCTCATCTGCTTCATCAGTGTGTTGGCATTGCGGCAGTAGGCGCCTTTGTGGTCATGGTCGTCGGCGTCTATGTTTTTATTCTGAAACATATCATGGGTATTCGTATCTCTTTGGAAGAGGAACTTAAAGGCCTTGATTTGGCGGAACACGGTATGGTGGCCTATCCGGAATTCGCCGGCATGGGAACCTCCCTCCCCTCTGTGCCCATTACCTATATCAATGCTGATGCCGAAAGCAGGGAAATCCCCCCGGTGGCGGTCTCCAGTGAAAGCGGCAAAATGCACCGGGTGGAAATAATCACCAATAAATCTAAGTTTGAGGAATTGAAAAACGCTTTGAACTCCATCGGCATTGCCGGCATGACCGTTTCCCAAGTGGAGGGCTGCGGCGTTCAGAAGGGCCATAAAAGCTACTACCGCGGTGCTGAGGTCAATATGACCTTGCTGCCCAAAGTAAAGGTAGAAACGGTGGTCAGCAAAGTTCCCGTGGAATTAATCATTGAAACGGCGCGGAACGTGCTTTATTCCGGTCATGCTGGCGATGGCAAAATCTTTGTTTACGAAATTGACAATGCCGTTCGCATCAGCAGTGGTGAAACCGGTGTTGACGCTTTACAGTATCCCGACCATAAATAATCATAATTTTTTCCGTGTAATGGCAATTAAATCAAAAGGCCAAGTTTTCCTCGGTTTTTCCCGAGAAAAACTTGGCTCCTATATACCATATGTTTGGAAATTAAACTCAGCGATGCTTTTTGATTTCTCCGGTGGCCAAAGCGTCGCACCGGTTATTGAGGGCATTGTCGCTGTGGCCCTTTACCTTGATCCAGGTAATTTTATGACGACGGCCCTGCTCTAACAGGGCTTTCCATAAGTCTTCATTGGCAACGGGTTCTTTCTTGCTGTTTTGCCAGCCGTTTTTTTCCCATTTCCCCAGCCAGTTCTCATTAAAACCCCGGACAAGGTAGGCGCTGTCGCTGTGAAGTTTGACGCTGCAAGGCTCCTTCAACAGTTCCAAGGCTCTAAGGGCGGCGGTCAACTCCATTTTTTGGTTTGTGGTCATGGGGTCGTATCCGGAAATTTCTTTTTCAATTCCGCGAAATTCCAGCACCGCTCCCCAGCCTCCGGGACCGGGATTTCCGGAACAGGCGCCGTCTGTATAGATGGTCACTTCTTTCATGGTATCGCTCCGTCAAACGTTGAAGCGGAAGTTGACAATGTCGCCGTCGGCCATGATATACTCTTTCCCTTCCAAGCGAACCAGACCCAAATCACGGCCTTTGGCCATGGTGCCGCATTGCTTTAAGTCGTCATAGGCGATGAGCTCGGCACGGATAAAGCCGCGTTCAATGTCGGAGTGGATTTTCCCAGCCGCTTTTTTGGCAGTGAGACCCTGGCGAATGGTCCATGCCTTCACCTCGTCCTCTCCGGCGGTAAGAAATGAAATCAAGCCCAGGCTGGTGTATACCGTTTGGGCCAGTCGTTTAATGCCGGGTTCCTCAATGTTGAGATCCTCTAAGAACAGGGCTCTGTCTTCGTCGTCCAGTTGAGCGATTTCCGCTTCGGTCTGAGCGCAGATTTCCAAAAGCTCCCGTTTGGTTTCAGCAGCATATTCCCGTAAATAATCTTTGCCAGGATAATCGCCGGATTTAAACTGCTTTTCATCAAGGTTTACTACTAAAACCATGGGTTTATTGGTAAGGAAGGAGAGATGAACCACCGCTTCCTTTTCCTCGTCAGTCAAATCCAGGGAGCTCATAGGGATTTCTTCTTCCAAGGTTGCCTTGATTTTCTCCAACACAGGTTCTTCCAAGGGATTTTCCACCTTTTTTCGGCTTTGGGTTTTGATGCGTTCCAAGCGGGTTTCGCAGATATCCAAGTCTGAAAGGAGCAATTCCGTGTCAATGGTAGCGATATCCCGTTTGATATTGATGGAATCGTCAACATGCATAATTTCATCGTTTTTGAAAGCTCGCAGCACATGTACTAAAATATCGGCTTCGCCAATGGCTTCCAAAAAGCTGTTGCCGGAACCTTCCCCTTTGCTGGCCCCTTGAACCAGACCGGGAATGTCGATGACCTCCAGTTGGGCGTAAGTTTTTTTCTTAGGATGATACAATTCCGCAAGAAAGTCGATTCTTTCATCGGGAATATGGGCAATGCCCTTGTTGGATTGGGTTTTTCCCGAGTAAAAATGACTGATCTCCATTTCGAGACCTGTCATGAGATTGAACAAAGTGGTTTTTCCCGTCAAAGGAAGACCAACGATACCGCAGGATAATGCCATGAGGTAACCTCCTATTTTTGTTTAAGATTATGACCGATTCTTATTCTAATATTTCATTATAACTGAGATTACTCCTTTTTACAATGCCTTCTTTATCTTTTCTTTTGGTCGGTTTTGCGTTATAATACCTCAATAAAAGGAAAGGGGATATCTCCCAATGAAAGAGAATGAATTCCGCCATTATCTGGAACAATATAAAAACGGTATACTATCTCAGGACGACCTTTTGACGGCGCTTCACAATGAGGATGCAGGTTTTGTAAATTTAGGTTTTGCTCATGTGGATTTGGCGAGGGAATCCCGCCGCGGTTTCCCTGAAGTCGTCTATTGTAAAGGTAAAACCACGGAACAGTCCGTGGCCATCATAAAAACGCTTTATGAGCGCTCCGAGGGAAATATCTTGGCTACCAAATGTTCCGAGGACGTTTTTGAAACGGTGCAAAAGGAGATTCCTGCTGCGGCATACTATCCTCTGTCCGGAACGCTGACCATTTATCAAAAGGAACGGGAATCAAAGGGCTCCATCGCTGTGATTACTGCGGGAACTTCGGATTTACCTGTGGCGGAGGAGGCAGCCGTTACTGCCGAAATTATGGGGAATCACGTTCTCCGCATTACAGATGTGGGTGTCGCTGGTATTCACCGTCTCCTTGCTCATCAAGAAGAAATTCAGCAGGCCAGAGTTTTGATTGTCATTGCCGGTATGGATGGTGCCCTTCCCAGTGTGATAGGAGGCCTTTTTGCGAAGCCCTTGATTGCCGTCCCTACTAGCGTGGGCTATGGCGCCAATTTCGGCGGCCTGGCCGCTCTTTTGTCCATGCTGAATTCCTGCGCATCCGGTATTACCGTAGTGAATATTGACAATGGTTTTGGGGCTGCCTGTGCGGCATCCCGCATTAACCAGTTGGGCGATTGAGGGAAATACACAAAACCTACAATCTTTATGCCGTTTGCGTTCAAAAAAGTGATTTATAATCATAATAGGGAATTTTTTAATTTTCTATAAATTTGATGTGGAAACATGTCGAGCATCAAAAGATCTTCACAAAAAAGCAAGAAAATGTAGAAGATTTTATGATTTTATGCTATGATAAATTAGGTAGTTTTATTTTGTTTGTGAGTGAGGCATATGAAAAAAATTATAGAAATGCTTCAAGAGTATTCCATTCCTCTTATCGTAGGGATTGCGGCTGCTCTTGTTTGGGCAAATTTGTCGCCGGAAAGTTACGAACACTTTATTCATTTTTCAATTTTTGGGGATGTCACCGTTCATTTTTTGGTGGAGGATATCTTTATGGTGTTCTTTTTCGCTACCGCCACGGTGGAAATTGTGGAATCTCTCCATCCTGGTGGATCATTGAATCCTATCAAACGGGCGGTGAATCCTTTAATTGCTACCATGGGCGGAGTCTTGGGGCCCATCTGTGTTTATCTTTTGCTGAACAGCCTCATCGGCTCTTCGGACTATACTCACGGCTGGGGAATTCCCACTGCCACGGATATCGCGATTGCCTGGTTGGCAGCGAAGCTTGTCTTTGGCGATGGTCATCCCGCCATCAACTACCTGTTACTTTTGGCCATTGCTGACGATGCTTTGGGCCTTGTCATTATCGCTATTTTCTATCCCACCAGCGCGGTAATGCCCATTTACCTATTATTCTGCTTGGGTGGTATGTTGGTTGCCTTTTTGCTGCGTCATTTCGGCGTCAAAAGCTATTGGTGGTATCTATTGCTGGGGGGCGTTCCCTGTTGGCTGGGATTGCATTTCGCGAATATCCATGCCGCTCTGGCTCTTGTATTTATCATTCCCTTTCTGCCGGCAGTGCCGGAAGACGTCACCGATATTGATGATACTGATGACGAACGGGCTTTGGAAAAATTCAATCGCCAATGGAAGCCTGTGGTGGATTTCGGGATGTTCTTTTTCGGACTTTGCAACGCTGGCGTAGTCTTTTCTGCCATTGGCATTCCTACATTACTGGTATCTGTTTCCCTGATTGTGGGGAAATGCGTAGGCGTTTATTTCTTCGGCTTTATTGCCGCCAAAATTGGTTTTGCCCTGCCCAAAGGGATGCGGAAACGAGATTTGCTGGTAGCAGGTCTGGTGGCCGGTGTCGGTTTAACTGTGGCGCTTTTTGTTTGCAACTCTGCGTTTTCTGATCCGATCCTACAGGGATCCGCTAAAATGGGCGCCTTGTTTAGTATTACTTCCATTCCCATTGCCATGATCGTAGGGCGTGTCGTGGGCGTACAGAAGCACCGTGAAGGTCAATTGATGAAACCTTTTGGTCCCCAGGTAAAATAAAAGGTGTTTTAATATGGATTTAAAAGAAAGTTTGAAACAACTCATTTTGGACGCCGGTGCCGATGCCGTTGGCGTCGCTGAACTGGAAAGCTCTGCCGCAGCCATCCGCAATGCCTATGGTGATACCTTTGACGGCTTTACTCGGGCCATCTCTTTTGCGGTACACCTGCCCAGCCGCGTCGTCGATGAAGTGCTGGACCATCCCAGCCATACTTATTTGGCTTATTATGACATTGCCAACAGCTTGTTAAACCGCATTGGTCTCATTGTCAATAATCGTTTGGAGCGTGAGGGTTTTATGGCCTTTCCCATTCCTGCCTCTCAGCGCACGGGGGAAAACAAAGAGGGCGGCATTTTCAGCCACCGCATGGCAGCTCAAATGGCTGGTCTAGGCTGGATTGGTAAAAATTGCTCCCTGGTTTCTCCGCAAAACGGCCCTCGATTGCGTTTGGCCACTGTGCTGACTAACGCGCCGTTAGAACCGGACCATCCCATGGAAAACCGTTGCGGCGGCTGTACCAAATGCCGCGATATTTGCCCTGCCGGAGCCATCCTAGGGAAAACCTTTGATGCTGATGATGACCTTTCCCAACGGTTTGATTTTTTTAAATGTGACTCCTACCTTTCGGAGACGCGCCAAACCTTTGGTAAACGTATTTGCGGTCGCTGCGTGGCCGTATGTCCTTATGGCAAAAAATGATTTTTTACGGTAGAAATAAAAATTCCATCAAATGAGAAAGGAACGTGAAGAAACATGACTGCTGCCGATAAACCTTGGAATCAGCCCATTGTAGAAGAAGAAATTCAGGAGGGTATTGCGGAATTCTTCAATCCTCCCGGTTTTGACGGAGAAGAAACTCAGACCTCCTATGCCTGTGTGCTGTCAAAACCCTATTGGGGGGAAAACGACGATCAGGGCGTTGACTTGTTGGTTGCTTATTTGGAAGCACTTGGCCGTAAAATGCAGCGGCCTGCTTATGTGGTTTTGGTTCACAATGCTGTGAACTTAGCTGTCGAAGGTCATAAGGCTTTTGAAGCTTTGCGCCGCCTGGGGGATACCGGTACATCCATTTTGCTTTTACAGGGAAGTGTCGCCTCTGACGATGCTGTTGATGCGGGAACCCTGGCTTCTATGGATGAAATCGTTGCTGTCATGGCGAAAGTGGATCAGACGATTTCTATTTGAGGTGTCTTATGGCTTTTTGGAGGAAATGGCGGAAGAAAGATGCGTCCTCAACAGAACCCTGGCTGGAGTTGGATATTCCGGAATCTGAGGAACTTCATGGTTCTGAAGAAGCGGAAGACGCTCCCGAAGTTGTGGATGGGCTGGATGAATCCGAGGAAGTCCAGGCTGCCAAGGCCTTAGACAGTAAGCTTCTCAGCGCCTTGGCCGGTCGCCGCAGTCCTTTGGAGGCGGAAGCTGCTGTCGATCAATTTATCGGTTTGGGCTGGGACGTTATTGCACCGGAACTGCGCGCGATGGCTCTGGGCCGCCGTATGGTGGTACCTTCCTGTTTTTATGAAGTAATCTCCTCCTATCCCCGGGAAACGGCAGAAGAGCTTTGGAGTAACCGGGAAGAAATGCCCTGGCATTTGCGAATGGCCTTTTATATGGCTTCTCAATGTAACAAGGAGCAGGCTGTAGATGAAGTCTTGGCCTATTGGGAGGAGTTGCCCGATGAAGCCATTTCTTTGGCAATTCGCTTTTTGGCCACAGTGAAAACTACCGCCGCCTTGGCAAAGCTGGGTGAGTGTCTAAGTTGTGATAATTGGACTATGGCGGTAAAGGCCGCCGTTGCCTTGGAGACTGCCGGCGCCTATGATTATTTGCCGCAAATGAAGGACATCGCCGCCCAGGGCAACGATGTCTTAAAAGCGTCTTTGACGGAAATTATCAACAGGATGGAAAAATAATATGTGGGAAACGATCAAAGACTGGTTGGAGCAAACAGAAGCGATTTCGATTTTTATCACATCGGTTCTGGTGATTTTCGGCGCTCTCATTGTTTATAGAATCGTATCTTCTTTGATTATCCGGACTTTTCAGCGCAGCTTTTCCTGGCAAAGTTCGGATGCGCCTCATAACCGTGGGGAAACTTTGGGGCATCTGATTAACAGTGTCATTAAGTATGTGCTGATTTTTATTGTCATTGTCGTCATTTTGGGGCGTCTTGGCGTCAATGTGGCGTCAATTATCGCCACAGCCGGAGTCCTGGGCTTAGCGGTGAGTTTTGGTGCCCAAACCTTGGTGAAGGATATTATCGCTGGTTTTTTCATCATTATGGAGAATCAGTATGGGGTAGGGGAGTATGTCTCCATTAATCAGAACCTTGGCATTGTGGAGGCTGTAGAAATGCGCATCACCAAGGTCAAGGGCTTCGACGGGGAACTCTATATCATCCCCAATGGCTCCATTACCGACGTGGTGAATTATTGTCGCGACCACATGAGGGTCAAACTGGACTTCGGCATCTCCTATGATAGTGATATCGACAAGGCGGAGAACATCATTCGGGAAGCGGCTTCTGCCTATTATGAAACCCATCAAGATATTATGGCTGGCGAGCCTGTGGTGGTAGGCGTTGAGGCCCTGATGGATTTTTCTGTCAATATTCGTCTCATCGCCTATACCGAACCCATGACTCAATGGGATGTGGCCCGTGGACTTCGGAAGGCTGTAAAACAGGCCTTAGATGCCGAAGGTATCAAGATTCCCTTTCCGGTGCAGGAAATTATCCATGGGGAAGACGAGCCTCATGAAAAGAAACAGGAGGAACATGACGCATGACCATTTTTCACGTTGGCGATGTGATTCGTTTGAAAAAGCCCCATCCCTGCGGTGGCTATGAATGGAAAATCCTGCGTATTGGTGCAGATTTCCGTCTGGAATGTCGCACCTGCGGCCATACGGTGATGCTGCCTCGGTCTGAGGTGGAGCGCAGGCTGAAAACTGTGGTCTCTTCCGCAGAATAATGCTTAAAATCTGTATAGAAAAGCAGCACCGTGGTGCTGCTTTGTTGTTTCGATCTTTTAGACGATTGTGTTGACGGGCGATTTTTTGTGCTTGTTGTGCTTTTGCAGGAACTGTTCCTTTTTTTGGTTCCAGATAACGCAAAGGCCAATGGTAAAAAGATATGTGAATATCATGCGAAGCAAGTAGCAGGCGCCAATGTCGATTATTCCATGGTAATAGAGCTGCTCATTGATGATATTGATGACCAGAACATGGGATAGGTAAATGGTGAAGCTAGCTTTATTGATCCGCTGGAATAGAGAGCTTTCAAAAATACGGTGTTCCTTGATGGATAATGTCAAAGCATAGCAAGCGAAAATGGCCAGATTGCAATAAATAAAGTGAACCAAATCAAGATTTGTTGAAGAAATCAGTGATTTATTTTTGGAGAGAAAAACATTGACCAGGGCTGCCAGCACAAATCCCACCAAAAGAAGTTTGCGCCAACGGCAAAGCATTGCCAGGAATGTTTTATAATGGAGTCCGATGCAGCACCCCGCGAGCCAATAAAAAATGTAAGTGATGAAAATGCGGTCATAAAGAACGGTATGATTGGGCAAAAATCTTTCTGTGATTCCCGGCAAAAACTTGAGGACGAATAGATTGATAAGCAACGCTCCCAATAGCAGTGGTATGGGCCGGATTTTTTTGCATAGAAAACGCCATAGGGGCATCAGTAAATAAAATTGCAGCAAGGCAATAATAAAATAAAAATGAGAAGCCAATGTACCTGTGGCCAAGTAATGGCATAAATCCTTAAGATTGAAGGCGAAATAATGATGTAAAACGAAATAAATATAGTACGCAATGATCCAAAGAATATAGGGCAGCAGGATTTTTTTGCAACGAGAAAGATAAAAAGTCTTATAGTGGAATTCCCTTTGCAAAAAGAATTTGATTCCGCTTAGCAGGAAAAATGCCTGCACTACGAAGGCGGAAAGCCGCCATGGCACCATGACGATCAGGTATTGAAAACTATTAGGATTCAACTGGGTGATGGGGGCCGAGGAAACGTGGATAAAAATCACCAAACAACAAAGAAATACGTTAAGAATGGAAATCTCCCTGCGTTCTTTGGGTAGTAAAAGTTGGGCTTGATTCATAAGTTTGCTCCTGCCATGTTTTAAAAACTTTTATTCCCGTATATTATACCATTTGGCGGACAAATTGTCACTGAAAGAAATTTTGGCGACCCCTTGCAAAAAATAAAAATCCATGCTATAATTACGAAGTTATCCCTGCCCTGGGAAAAGGGCCGTTAGTCCAAAGGGAGGAGGTGTTTTAGGATGCGCAATTACGAAACCATGTATGTTCTTCGCCCCGATATGGATGAAGAGCAGGTAAATGCAGCCGTCGAAAAATTCTCCGGTATTATCGCCGCCAACGGTGGTGAAGTTACCAAAGTAGAACACTGGGGAAAAAGACGTTTGGCTTACGAAGTTCAAAAATTGCGTGAAGGTTACTATGTACTCTGCTACTTTACCGCAGGTGCTGACCTTCCGAAAGAACTCGAAAGAAATTTTAAAATTTCTGACGAAGTAATTAGATTCCTGGTTGTCCGGGAAGGTGAATAAGGAATTCAGGTGTTCATATGCTGAATAGAATCGTTATTATTGGTCGTTTGACCCGCGATCCCGAATTGCGTTCCACAGCCAACGGCACTCCTGTCTGTACCTTTACTTTAGCGGTGGACAGGGCTTTTAAAAGCGCCAACGGCGAACGGGAAACGGATTTTATTCCCGTTGTGGTGTGGCGCCAATTGGCGGAAACCTGTGGCCGTTACCTGGCAAAGGGTAAAATGGCTGCGGTGGATGGTCGTCTCCAGATAAGAACCTATCAGGCACAGGACGGCTCGAAACGGACTGCCGCGGAAGTCGTCGCTGAAAATGTACGGTTCTTGTCGCCCAAAGACAACAGTTCCAGTTCTTATGGCAGCAGCGGCTACGTGCCCGATGTGCCAGAAGTGGAAATGATGCCTCCGGACGATATCCCATTTTAAGAAAGGAGAATTTCCATGGCTGAAAGAATGTCTCGTCCTCGCGGCGGCCGCAGAGTCAGAAGAAAAGTCTGCGCCTTCTGTGTGGATAAAGTAGATTACATTGATTATAAAGACGTGAATCGCTTAAAAAAATATGTAAGCGAACGGGGTAAAATCTTGCCCAGAAGAATTTCCGGCAACTGTGCAAAGCATCAAAGAGCTTTGACTCTCGCAATCAAGAGAGCAAGACAAATTGCTTTGTTGCCCTATACCACAGAGTAATAGTTGTATCCAAGCCCCGATTTCGTATCGGGGCTTCTCTGTATCTGTCCGATGGAGGATTTTATGGCTGATACAAAGGTTTTTTCCCCCCGTGTTATCGCGGATTTCAGTATTGTTGCCGCCTTATCGGTGGTTCTTGTTTTGACTGCCGCTTACGCGCCCTTTCTCGGCACTTTGGCTATGCTGATTTGGGCCGTACCCCTGATGGCCTTGGTGCAGCGGCGCGGCTTAGGCGCTGCGGTGCTGGCGCTTATCGTCATTTCCGTAGCTTCAGTGCTCTTGGCCGGCGTGGTCAGCGGGCTCTTTTCCGTGGCCTGGATTGGCTTTTTCGGCCTGGTCTACGGCGTTTGTTTTCGCAAAAGGGTTTCTCCTCTTTCCACCCTGGCAGCAGGAACCTTAATTTCCGGCATTATCATGGTGGCGGCTTTGGCCCTCGGTGCGGTATTGGGCGCCTTTTCCTTTGATTCCTTTATAGCGACCATGACGGATACCATGAATGAGGTCATTGATATGTACGAATCCGCCGGTGTTTTGGGCCAGCTATTGCCCCAGGGTATGACTGTAGAGGAATACCAGACGGAAGTCCTGGACTTGATGAAAATGATTCTTCCCGCCTGCTTTATTGTTTACGGTATGATTTCCGCGGCGCTGAATTATATTTTTGCTGCTGTGATTTTGCGGCGGCTGAATTACGACATCACTCCGCTGCCACCCTTCCGTGATTGGCATTTTCCTTGGTGGATTTTGTGGGCCATTGTGGTGGCTCTCATTGCCTATCTCATGGGAAATCAGTGGCCAGAGGGGCATTATCATCAAATCGCTCTCAATATCTTATATATCTATTTGCCTATCTTTTTGATTTCCGGTATTTCCATGGTGGCTTGGCTCCTTCATGCTATGAATGTCCGCCGGGGAACCAAGATTATTGTTTGGGTAGCCTGTCTGTTTTTGGCCCGGTTTTCCCTTTTGCTGCTGATGATTATTGGCGCCATTGACCCGGTAGTCGACTACAGAAAAATGTATCAGAAGGGCTTAAAAAATAAATCGTAATGGGACCTACTGCCACTCTTACGTGTAATATTTGCCGGAAAAGGCAAATATCAGGGAAATAACCGTTTATTTTGTAGATGTAGCCATGTTTTCCCATCGTTTCATTTATCATGGAGGTGTAAAATATGAAAGTAATTTTGTTAAAAGACGTGGAAGGTCACGGTAAAAAAGGCGAGGTCGTCAATGCTTCCGACGGCTATGCCAGAAACTTTCTCCTGCCGAAAAAATTGGCGATTCCCGCTGATGAGGCAAATATGAGAAATTGGAAGCGTAACAAAGCGAAGGAAGAAGCCAAAGCCGCCGACGAGCTGGCCAAGGCTCAGGAAATTGCCAAGACCATGAAGGGTAAAACCTTGGTGATCAAAGCGAAAACCGGTGAGGGCGACCGCTTGTTCGGCTCCATCACCAACAAAGACATTGCCGAAGCCATTGCTGCTGCCGAGGGTGTGAAGATTGATAAAAAACACATCGAGTTGGACGGTAACATCAAGGCTTTGGGAGATTATACCGTCAAAGTGAAGCTCCACTCCAAAGTGAAAACAGAAGTCATTGTGAAAGTGGAGTCGCTTTAAGAAAGGGAACTTATGACTTACACTACAGAAACGGAACGTCTGGTAGCGGAGCGGCTCAATGGTCTGGAAAGCCTGTTAAACGATGTTTTTGGAGCCGATCAAATCATTATTCGCGGCACTAAGCTGGAGATTCTTGACCTCATGGGCTCTCCCAATCCCGAAGACCGTATTTTGGCTTTTGAAAAAATCGTGTTTTATGATTCCGGCTATAATGGCAGCGCCGGCACGCCTCTGGAGCGCATTGATAAGCTCCTAAACGAGGTGGCGGAAATCGTGGCCAAACGCAGCATGGAAGATAAACTGGAAAAAATCATCGCCGAAAAAATGCAGGAAAAGCAGGAGGATTATTATCGGGAAATTAAGCTCCAGGTATTGAAGGAGCAAAGCGGTCCCGAAAATGCTAATACCCTGCGGAAATTCGCGGAGCTGGAGTGTTTGGAAAACAAAAAGCTGTCCCGTTCCGCCATGGATTTGCTGCGTCCCGCCTCCCTCGATGAAATCGTGGGCCAAGATAAAGCCGTCAACGCTCTGCTGGGGAAATTGGCGTCGCCCTACCCGCAGCACGTCATTGTTTACGGCCCTCCCGGCGTAGGGAAAACCTCCGCCGCCCGTTTGGCTTTGGAGGCTGCCAAAGCGATCCAAACCTCGCCCTTCAGCAACGACGCGCCTTTTATTGAAATTGATGGCTCCACCCTGCGTTGGGATCCCCGGGAGACTACAAATCCACTGTTGGGTTCCGTTCATGATCCCATCTATCAGGGGGCAAGGCGCGATTTGGCGGAAACGGGGATTCCCGAACCCAAGCCCGGCCTTGTGACCAACGCCAGCGGCGGCGTTCTGTTCATCGACGAAATCGGGGAAATGGACCCCATGCTCATGAGCAAGCTTTTGAAAGTACTGGAGGATAAACGGGTGGAATTCGAGTCCTCCTATTACGACCCCAATGACGACCAGGTACCTCAGTACATCAAAAAAATCTTCGATCAGGGTTTACCCGCTGATTTCATCTTAATTGCCGCCACCACCAGAGAACCGGAGGAGCTAAACTCCGCCCTACGTTCCCGTTGTGGCGAGGTGTATTTTGAACCTCTTGGACCTCAGGATATTATCGGTATTTTGATGAATGCTGCGGAAAAACTGAACATTAAGCTGGACCAGGATGCGGCGGAGCTGATTGCAGATTATACCGTGGATGGACGTAAGGCTATCAATATTCTATCCGATGCATATGGCCTTTTAATGTATGAACAGCGTGATCGCAAGGCGAAGCGCCTTGTGATTAAAAAGAAAAAAGTGGAAGAGGTGCTGCAAAACGCCAGAATGTCGCCGCATAACAGGGAAAAGGCCCACAGCGGCGCCGAAATCGGTAAGGTCTTTGGCATGGGGGTTTACGGCTTCCTCGGCTCTGTACTGGAAATTGAGGCCGTGGCTTTTCCCGCTGCTGAAGAGGGCAAAGGCTCGGTGCGGTTTAACGACACCGCAGGATCTATGGCCAAGGATTCGGTGTTCAACGCTTCTTCTGTCTTTCGCCTTTTGGGGGAAGCGGATCTCAACCAATATGACGCCCACGTCAATGTGGTGGGCGGCGGCAATATTGATGGTCCTTCTGCGGGGCTGGCTATTTTTGTGGCCTTATACAGCGCCATAAAAGCTCTGCCCATTCCGCAGAATATCGCCATTACCGGGGAGCTTTCCATTCGCGGCAACGTCCGTCCCGTGGGAGGTATCACGGAAAAGATTTATGGCGCCAAACAGGCCGGTGTAAAAAAGGTAATCTTGCCTAGAGAAAATCTTGGCGATGTGCCCCAGGGGTTGAAGGGGATTAAAATCGAGCCGGTGGACAATGTAGAACAGGCGCTCGGCATGATCTTTAAAGCATAACAAAAAAGAGAGGCGCTTTGCCTCTCTTTTATCTATTATGCGGTCTGTTTTTGTTTGACGATCATAGCGGCCTTGATGATATAAACAAACAGCATTGTGGCTGCAAACAAAACCGGTATGCCGTAAAAAAATACATAAATTTTTGATAAAATACTGATCCTTAACAATGCGTCAATTTGAGGGAGAGTCATCATGAAAAGAAGGGGTAACGGCAGAAAAATACCCACCAGAGCTATGGTCGAATCCTCCCTGGCATTTCTTACCAGCATATACCAGAGAAATAGGGCTGCAACAGCACCGCACAGGAGGATTAAAAACTGGGTTCCATAATTCCCTTCAAAATGATAATAATCCTGTAGCATCTTTGTAGAAATCCTATTGTATAGGATGAATGAAAGTATTGGGAAAAGCCAGTACATCAATGCATTGATAAGATTCTTAGTTCTCAAAAAACATACCTCCTTTCTTTTCAAGCGGTTTAAAGGGATGGATAATCTCCAATTCCTACGGTTACGCTGAGATTCCATGTGGATGAAGAGTTGTATACAGATTGGATCTTGCAGATACTTGTACATACGACCTCGTATGCCATATTTGTTCGTAACGCTTTAAAGTTGCTAGGGGCGTCTCGATCCAAAGTATAACTCCCCGATGCGGCGTAATATGGCCCTAATGTTATGTTCTGGTATTGAGCGTCACTATACCCAAATCCTTGATTGCGGAAATAAATATATCTTTGTGGATTAGAAAGTCTGTTTCTAATTGGCTTGAATCTACAACATCAATATTATTTTTTGCATTATGGTATAAAACATTGAAATCTGTTATTTCTTTATTTTCGTAAAGGAGATCTGTATTTGCTGTTTGTTCTATTCCAACCTCGTGTGCGCTAGTTTTAAAAGGAAACAGTATTAAAAGTAGAATAATGCTGCTTAATAGAATAGATGATTTTTTGTTCATTTTTACTCCTTTCTTTCAGAAAATTTAGTTCTTGGGTAGTAAGTATGATACGAATATGTTTTATACACCTCCTTTGCCGTTCTTCGTACCGTGTTTGGTCTTTTATATTAATATAATTATATATTTATTTTGATAAAAGTGTAGGCTTACACTATGCCATGTTTTATGTTATAATAATAAAGTTGGATTTATAAGCAAAAGAGATTCGGAATTCCGAATCTCTTTTCATGTTGCATTATTTAGGCTAGCCCGATGGCCCGATGATAGAAAAGATTGATGTTAAGAAGAATGGCCCCGCTCACCGCAATGGCCAGGAGGAATAAGAAATTGCACAGACAAAAGGCCAACTTCCGTCCTTCCAAAAAGGATTGTCTCAGTTTTTTGATGTCGTAAATGCCTCCGGCCACAAAGAACATTAGGAACGCCACGCCAAACGCCATGCCGTTGGGGTGGGGAAGCCAGGACAAGCCTTCATAAACAATGCCGTATTGATCCATTGCATCGACGGCGCGTACATTGGTAAAATAGGAACAGATGGCGAGAAGCAACAGCATGGTCTGGGTAAAATATTGAAAAAATGTAAACATCCGTTGTCGTGTCATATGATACCCTCCGATGACGCTCTATATGTTACGGAGTGTTTTCTAGTCACACATGGTGTGACCTTTTGTACTCATGATATCATAAGTTTAAGTTTCTAGAAAGTACCGCATGACGCTGATTTTATGAAATATTTTTGTTGGAGATTTATATATTTATGAAATAAAAAGAGCGGAAATTCTATGAATGATAATTTCCGCTCTCGTTTTGCATTCTATCAGCTGTTTTGCGGCGGGGGAGGCTCCACATAGCCTGCCAGCTCTTCCGGGCTGACTTCCACATTTTCATCCACGTGTTTTTTGTCTCGCTCCATAAAGAGAGTGCATTCGCTGATGAAGGTCATTTCCACCTCGCCCACGGCGCCGTTTCTGTGTTTGGCTACTTTAATTTTAGCTAGCTCCTTATCCTCCAGCTCGGGATTGTAATAAGAAGGCCGGTGGATAAACAATACCACGTCGGCGTCTTGTTCCAGAGCGCCAGATTCGCGGAGATGGCTCAGATCCGGCTCCTTTGTGGTCGCGGTGTTTTCTCCCTTGACCGAAGCACGGTTTAACTGAGAGATAACAATGATGGGAACATTCAGCTCCTTGGCCAACCCCTTTAATTGACGGGAAACCTCAGAAATCTGCTGCTGGCGGTTCTCCTGCCGCATTAAGGTGGAGGACTGCATCAAACCAATGTAGTCGATGACAATAAGGTCAAGCCCCTTTTCCTTTTTCAAACGGCGCACCTTACCACGGATTTCCGCCACAGTGATACCGGGGGTATCGTCAAGAAAGATCTTGGCTTCACTGATTTCGGCCATGGCCCGGCTCAGCTTTGCCATGTCCTCATCGGTGATGGTTTCAGCTTTTTTCAAATGTTCGGCATTCACTCTGGCTCTGGATACCAGCATACGAGAGGCCAACTGTACATTGGACATTTCCAAGCTGAAGAAGGCCACAGAACAACCGTGCTGGGTTGCTGCGCGTTCTGCCAAATTAATGCAGAAGGTGGTTTTCCCCATCCCGGGACGTGCTGCCACGATAATCATGTCAGTGCGGTGCAAACCGCCCAAAATGCGGTCGAGTTCCGCGAAGGTGGGAACCCCTTTTTCATTTTTTCCTAAATTATCAAAGGCTTCGGAAACGTAAGGGGCAATATGATCCAAGGAAGAGGGCTGGGTGTTTTGAGTCAAATAATAGATTTCCGATTCTGCTTCCTCCAGCAAAGCGGCGGCTTCGGAATCCTCGCCTCTGGCCTCTTTGGTGAGACGTTCCGTTAAGGCAATCAAAGAACGTTTGGTGGATTTGTCCTTGACAATATCCACGTAAGCCTTGACATTCGCGGCGCTGGGAACGGATTCGTAAAGCTCCGTAAGGTAGGCGATGCCCCCCACCGGCTCCAGCAAGCCTTGCTCCCGCAAAGCATTGGCCAGTAAAAAAGTGTCGATATCGCCGCTCTGTTCATTGAGGCGAATCAAAGTCTCAAAAATCTTTTTGTGAGCGTCCTTGTAAAAATCGTCGGGTCTTAAGGTGGCGGCAATGGCGTAAATGGAATTGGGCTCCAACAAAATGGAACCGAGAATGGCCCGTTCGGCAAAATCACTTTGGGGCATTCCCAAGATTTCCTGCTCTTCCATTTTTCCATCACCTCCTATGTTTTACAGTTATCAACTTATTTTATCGTTTTTTTCTTTTTTTTTCAAGATTATGAATATATATTTTTTAAATATTAGGGATTTCATTGTGTTTTGGTGGCTGAAAAGCAATGAAGCCGCACTGGTTGGGATGGTCTACAAATAACAACTTTTTACCGTTTTGAACGCGGCATTTGATGACATACCAGAGAATGGTGGTATCTCCGCCGGCAGCCAGAATACTGCATAGTCCCAAGGCCATGAAGACACCATTGCCTCCTATAAGTCCAAACAGGGAAATTCCAATGCCCAGAACTAGAAAGGGCATGATGCAGCCGCAAAAGTATCCCCAAAAACCCAGGGGCTCCTTGCAGTGGCAATAGGGAGTTAGGTACTTCCACATCATCCCAAAGCCCACGCTGCGCCACCGTCCCTTGCAAAAAAATCCCCAGGTAAGACCATGGATACCTTCATGAATAGGAATGGATACTAGAAACAGGGCGAGAAACCATATCATGCCGTTCATATTAAACCAGATTCCATGGTGGTGCCAGAAATATAGAATATAAAACAATAAGGCAAAGGGGCCTGCCGTCACAAAAGCCATTGCGTTGGCTTTTGCCACGGAAATCGTACCGTCTATGGCCTCCCAACCCGATTTCTTCATTCGTGCGCATAAGGCTTCATGGTCCTTTACCCGTTGCGATCGTTCTGTAGGGTTATTTTTTGCCATTGTTCCTCCAAAAAGAGAGGGCTTCTTAAGGAAGAAGCCCTAAGCCTGCCGATAAAGTCTGATCATCAGCAAACTTCCTAAGCATGCGACCACTTGGGGACTATTTTTGTACGCGTCGTGTCCGCAGCTTAGGAAGTTTTACTGATTCTAAGCCTTTCTTGACGGGCTATCATCTTGCTGAAAACTGGTTTTCGACAATGATTTCCTGATGATCCTTTGTATCCTTAGCCGCCAATTTGATGGAGGCGGTCAAGAATGGTCACCGCTTGACAACGGAGCGCATTTTCTTTGGGGCGGAAGGTGTTATTTTCAAAACCTTTAATCAGCCCAGCCTTGGACATTCTGTCCACAGAGCTTCTGGCCCAACCGGGAATGGAGCCAGCATCAGCAAAGTTTGTGGAAGCTTCTTGCGGAAGGGTGATCCCGTAGGTATCCACATAACGGGCCATCATCGTTGCCATTTCCGCACGGTTGATTTTCTGATTGGGGGAGAAGGTTGATGGCGAAGTGCCGTTTACCACACCTTTGGCTTGGGCCCAGTTGACGTATTTCCGGAACCAGCTGTTGCTTTTTACATCGGAGAACTTCGGAGCATAATCATAGTTGTTTTCATTATCTCCACTGAGACGGCAAAGCATGGTGACAAATTCCGCCCGGGTTGTGGTATTGTTTGGTTTGAAGTAATAGTGGGAATCGCCTTTGATAACGCCTAAATCTGCCATGGCGTAAACAGAAGATTCATACCAGCATCCGTTGGGAACATCACAGAAGTAGCCGTTAATAACATCAGACATGAAATCATTATAGTTAATTAAACCATAGCCGTAAGCTGTATCATAGCCTTTGGCTCCTAAGTCTTTGCTGGTTTTCTTTAAAAATTGTTCGAATTCAGCAGGGGTCATATTGGGATCGTAGGACAATGCCATACCGGCCAAAGCCGCCACATAGGGAGTTGCAAAGGAGGTACCGCTGCCTTGCACGTACTCGTTGGTAGCCCCCAAGGAAATAACATTTTCACCAGCGGCAACGACGTCGACGGAGGAATTTTTGGTAGAGAATAATGAGATATTAGCGTTGCTGTTTACAGAGCCCACCCCAATGACGCCGGGATAAGCGGCAGGATATTCCAAGGGTGAGCCCTCAGCGCCACGGTTACCGGTAGCTGCGATGAGGATCACGCCTTTGCTGCGGGCGTAGTTAATGGCGTCACGCAGCGAACTGTCATTGATCAGGGAGCCGAAGCTCATGCTGATGACGTCGGCATGATAAACATCCACGGCGCCGCGAATGGCTTGAGCAATGGTATAGTTATCGCAAACAGTATTATTGACAGTGGAGTCATAATAGAAGCAGCGGAGCATATAGACGTTGCCGTACTGTAATGCGCCGGCGATCCCGATGCCGTTGTTGAAGCCGGCGCCGATAAGTCCTGCGCAGAAGGTGCCATGGGATAAATCTTTTCTTTTGTTGGGGACATAATCATAGCCGGATTTTACCAAACCCTTATCGGGATGGCTGGATAGAAAGCCGGAGTCGATGACCACAATATTTAAATCACTTTTGCCGCGGTAGCCGTAATCCCAGGCAGATGAAATATTCATCAAAGAAAGGGCATACTGATTACCCACATAGGGATCGTTGGGAACATAGGAGAGATAAGACAAGCCTGTTTCTTCAATGGATTCCACATTGGGATCATTGGCCAAAGCGTCGGCGGCGTCTTGATCCACCACCAGCCAGGATTCTTCACCATTGGTACACAATCCTTCCTGGTCTGCTGCGCTGAGTCTGGCCTCGGCGGAAGAAGGTACATTGCCGTCTTTAAATGTCACTACATAACGGGTTTCTGTGTCTTGATTTGCTGCCATAACGCCAAAAGAGCAAAATAGCATCATAAAAATCAGTCCACAAGTAAGCAATGCTTTTTTCATTGATAAACCTCTTTCATTTTATATATTTTTTATATTTTTTGATATATCAAATGGCAAGTTGAATTACCATTTATTGTTATACGAAATATCAAGCAGCAAGGTTCCTTGAATGAATGGAGCATAAATGGCGTATCGTTCACTCGTGTTCTTTGGGCGGCCTTGTTATAGAGTGCTGCAAGAAGCCAAAGCGATAATTGAAGATTTGCGATCCATTACATCCTCATATCCATTTTCATAAAGGGCCCGTAATTTCGGTACATTTCGTTCAAAACGGGGCACGACCTTATCGGCAGCGGGACGCAGTACAATGGCATCTCCCTTTTGTTCCAACTCCGCACAAAGAGCCAGCTGCCGGTTGTAGATTTCGTGGCGGTGTACCATCACGTCGGCAATGCCGGGATACCGGCGTTTTAGAAGCTTCGCGCCTTTGATGTTGGTTTTCGATGGCTCTTTATGATACCCCAGAGGCTGGGTTAATACAATTAGGTGTTTGGTGCAGCCATCAGCCATGGCCTGAGCCACGGGAATGGGATCTGCCACGCCTCCATCATAATACTTTTCACCGCAAAAGGTCACTGCGGGAAAAATAAAGGGGATAGAGCAAGAGGCTCGAAGGATGGTATTATCTTTGTCGTTGTCTTGCTGATCAAAATAAACAGCCTTCCCCGTTACGGCGTGGGTGGCGCCTGCCAACACGCGGCCGGGATAACGGTTCAAAGCCTCATAATCATAGGGTAGAAGCTCATTGGGGACACGGTTGAACATGAAATCCATCCCAAACATGGAACGGCTGGTGAGAAAATTCCGATATCCGCAATACCGCTTGTCGTTATAATAGCGTTCGGCAATGAGCCAATTTCTTCCTTTTTGTCCGGAAACATAGGAATAGCCGTTGGAAATTCCCGCTGACACGCCAATGACGTAGGGAAATGTTACATTAAGATCCAAAAGAGCATCCAGCACACCGGCGGAATAAATCCCCCGAAAGCCGCCGCCTTCCAATACAAGAGATGTCATAAAATACCTGCCTAAAATGATGCACATCATTTTCGATGGCAAACTATAAACAAAATATATTATATACCTTTTTTACCATAGAATGCAACAACTGACAAGTAAAACCATGATAAATACAAAAAACAAAAAATCCCCCAACCTTTTGATTGGGGGACGAGATTGTTGCTTCATTACTGTCCCTCGCCCAAAGATGAAAAAGCGGAAACCATGCCGTCGTTGTCAAAGGTTACGGAAAATATCACGGATTTTTCCGCGAATATGGTACTAACATAGGCGGTGGCGCCTTCTACTGTGACGGCGCCCACTTCATCGAAATCACCGTAAAGTCCCTGGGATTCCTGTACCAATGTTTTACAGGCGTCCCTATCCATGGTCATAAAAAGGGTCTGGCTCATCATGGACATGACCTTGTCGTAATCCTCTTGGAACAATGCGTTGACAAATGCGCTCGCGGCTTCGGAATCAGCAGTGATGTTCTGAGAGTTATCTTCTTCTTTATCGCTTAAAAGTTGGATGCCGCCAATCCGGTTGTTATGATCTACAATGGTGCTGACCCGAAATTCCCCCTTGGAACACTGGATTTCCAGGGTTACCAGGGTCATATCTTTGTCCGTGGTATCTGACGACACATAGATGTTTTTTTCATAGGCGCCGTAGCCCTCGTTTACCTCCACTAGCATTGCTTCGGCCTTTTCTTCTGTTAAATCCTTCCGCATGGCGCCGTTCATCATAGCGGCGGCGTCTTGATATTTCCCTTGAAAAAGGAGGTCGCAAAAATCCTCGCTGACGGAACGGGCGCCTCCGCACCCAGCGAAAAGCAGACAGCAGGTTACCATAAGCAGTATACCGTAAATTCTTTTCATCATAAACAAACCTCATGAAAAAATTGTTGGATTTGATTGCATTGTAGAGGAAACCCCAAAGGCTGTCAAGTTATTTAAGGAAAAAAGATGATAAATTTTTCAACTTTCGTAAAAAATATGATATCCGAGCAGGAATTAACCATATTGTATCGAACTATTTTAAGAAGTACCTAAATTAGAACCCAATCGGCATTGAAACTAGAAATACCGTGCCGAAATTCAGGTTCAACAAAACCCAGGGGAAAAAGAGGTGGAGAAATGATATTAAGCACAAAATTGTTTGGCAGCTTTTATCAATTCCGTGATGTGAAAGATGTATTGGCCAAAGCTAATGAAGAAAAATCCGGCGACATTTTGGCGGAGGTTGCCGCCCAAAGCGTGGCGGAGCGCGTCGCCGCGAAAACCGTTTTAAGTCAATTGACCTTAGAGGATTTGCGGAACAATCCTGTGATTCCTTATGAAGACGACGAAGTGACCCGCATCATTCAGGATGACCTGAACTTAACCATTTACAATGAGATTAAGAACTGGACCGTGGAAGCGCTGCGGGAATATATTCTTGACTTGGATACCACCGGCAGTGACATTCGACGCATCAGCCGTGGTCTCACCAGTGAAATGGTGGCGGCTGTGGTCAAGCTCATGTCTAATATGGATTTGATTCTAGCCGCTCAGAAATTGAGGGTAACGGCTCACTGCCGCACCACCATTGGGGAGGAAGGCCGCTTGGCTGTGCGCCTTCAGCCCAATCATCCCACCGATGATACCGACGGTATTTTGGCGGTAATTCGTGAGGGCGTGACCTTTGGGATTGGTGATGCCGTCATCGGTATCAACCCTGTAGAGGATAATCCCGTCGGTACCAAAAAACTCCTCGACGCAGTGGACGAGTTTATCCAAAAATGGGAGTTGCCTACCCAGATTTGTGTCCTCTCCCATGTAACCACTCAAATGGAGGCCATTGAAAACGGCGCTCGTACTGGTTTGATTTTCCAAAGTATTGCTGGTACCGAAGCGGCCAACACCGCCTTTGGGATTGACGGAAAATTAATTGCTGATGCCAGGGAAATGGGGTTAAAGCAGGGATCTGCCGAAGGCCCCAATGTGATGTATTTTGAAACCGGCCAAGGCTCCGAGCTTTCTTCAGAAGCCCATGGCGGCGCCGATCAGGTGACTTTGGAAGCTCGCTGTTACGGCTTCGCCAAACGGTTTCAGCCCTTTCTCGTCAATACGGTGGTTGGCTTCATCGGCCCCGAATATCTATACGATAGCAAGCAGGTAACAAGAGCGGGGTTAGAAGACCATTTTATGGGGAAACTCACCGGCGTGCCCATGGGCGTTGACGTTTGCTATACCAACCATATGAAAGCCGATCAAAACGACTTGGAGGACCTGGCGGTGCTTCTGACCACAGCGGGCTGCAATTACTTCATGGGCGTACCCATGGGGGACGATATTATGCTGAACTACCAAACCACCAGCTTCCACGACATCGCTTCCCTGCGAACGATTTCCAAAACACGTCCCTTGGCTGAGTTTGAGGCATGGATGGAACAACACAGCTTTATGGAAAACGGTCGTCTTACCAAACGGGCCGGCGACGGCTCGGCATTGATGTAAGGAGGGAAGGATATGAACAATCAAGATATTCAAAGCATCGTGCAATCGGTCATGGCACAGCTGCGGCAAACTACCCCCGCTGCGCCTCAAAATACCGTCAAAGTAGACGAGGGCGTCATTGCTGATATTACTGCCAAAGCCCCTTCCCTTCAGGTGCCTGCACCTGAGAATCAGGCGGCTTATGAAGATATGATGAAATCTACCTCGGCCAGAATCGGCGTATGGCGGGCCGGCACCCGTCCTCTTACCGAAACTATGCTGAAATTCCGTGCCGACCACGGCGTGGCACAGGATGCTGTTCTGAGCCATGTGGACGACGCCGTATTAAAGGAAATGGGTTTTCTTTGCCTGGAATCCAAGGTGGCGGATAAAGACGAATTCTTGACCCGTCCTGATTTAGGACGTATTTTGTCCGACGATAGCATCGCAAAAATGAAGGCCGAAGCCCCTGCTGGTGCCCAAATCCAAATCGTGGTGGGAGACGGCTTGAGCGCCAAAGCCATTGACGCTAACATTCGCGACGTATTTACCGTTTGCAAACAGGGACTCCAAGCCAAGGGCTACCGCCTTGGCAAAGATATTTTTGTGAAAAATGCCCGGGTAGGCGTGGTGAACTGTATTGGTGAGCTTTTGAAACCTGAAATGATTTTGCTGTTCATTGGTGAACGTCCGGGACTGGGGACTGCCGAAAGTATGAGTGCTTACCTTACCTACCATCCTGTTCAGGATACCGTAGAGGCTCAGCGCACCATGATTTCCAATATTCATAAGGGCGGCATTCCTCCGGTAGAAGCCGGCGCTCAAATTGTCAGCCTGGTGGAAAAAATCATGACCCAAAAAACCAGCGGCATCGACTTAAAGCTGTAAAAACAATATCGGTTAGAACATCAAAAGGGGCGAATCTCTGTTTTCGGAGGAATTCGCTCTTTTTTCTTTGATTTTCTCAAAGGGAAAATTGTGGGAAGAGGTAATTAATATAAGAAAGCGTGTATGATTAGTCATTTTGCGGCGAATTTTGAATGATTTTTTTGTTGATAGACAATATCAATTATGATAAAATAAAGTGATAATTTATTGACAATTTAGGACAGAAGATGATTGGACTCAAAGGTTTTTTACCAAAGATATAAGGAGACTGCTTATGGAAGAAGTAACTTTAAGTGAAAGCCTGAGCAAAGCGAAAAAAATCAAAAAGGATTTTAAGGAAATCTACGGCGCGGATATCGCCCGTTGCTATCAGTGCGGCAAATGCGCCGCCGGCTGCCCCCTTTCGGAAAAAATGGACTACGATTCCTGTCAGATGATCCACCTGCTCCAGCAAGGGCGCTATGAAGAGGCCCTGAATTCCAAGGCCATTTGGTACTGCGTCGGCTGTGAAACCTGTTCCGCCCGGTGTCCCCGTGAGGTTTATCCCTCTAAGGTGATGGAAGGGCTCCACATGGAAGCCGTAGTCAAGGGCCATATCGGTGACAGGGATCTGCATATTTTCCACAAAAATTTCCTTGGGCTTGTTCGGCGCTATGGCCGCGTCCATGAAATGGAACTGATGATTCGCCATAATTTATTGACGGGTAAGTTTTTGAAGGACGCCCTCTTTGCCCCGCAAATGCTGATGAAGGGAAAACTGCCCCTGCTGCCCCATAAAATCCAGGCGCAAAAGGAAGTGGAGGACATCTTCCGCCGCTGTGAAGAATTGAGAGGTGAAGGGAAATGAAATACGGATATTATCCCGGATGCTCTTTGAGCAACACCGGTTTGGAATTGGATATCTCCACCAAAGCAGTGGCCCGAAAGGCGGGACTCGACTTGATGGAGATTCCCGATTGGAACTGCTGTGGCGCTTCCTCTGCTCATTTGGAGGATCATAATCTAGCAGTGGCGTTGCCTGCCCGCAACCTAGCCATTGCCGAAGAAGCTGGATTACCTTTGGCCATTCCCTGCGCCGCTTGCTTCCTGCGCTGTAAATCCGCGGAAAAGGCTGTGCGGGACAGCGAAGAAACGCGCCAAAAGGTGGAATACATCATCGGACGTGAATACGAAGCAAAGTATGACGCCAAAGGCCTGCTGGAGGTGGTGCTGAGCGAGTTAGGACTCGACGGCCTCAAGGCCAATACCATCCATTCATTAGAGGGGTTAAAGGTTGCCGCTTACTACGGCTGCTATTTGGTGCGCCCGCCGGAAGTCACTCAATTTGACGACCCCGAGGATCCCCATTCCATGGACGATATCGTGACCGCGTTAGGCGGTACTCCCGTGGACTGGAATTATAAGGTGGAATGCTGCGGCGCTTCCTTCCCCACAGCCCGTAAAATGCTGGGGATGGACATGACCCAAAGCATCCTGGACGAAGCCCAGCGTGCCGGCGCCGATTGTATTATTTGCAGCTGCCCCCTCTGTCTCACCAATCTTGATATGCGCCAACGTCAAATTGGCAAAAAGCAGAGGAAGGAATACGGACAAAAAGAAATTCCTATTTTTTATTTCACAGAACTCATCGGCCTTGCCATGGGCTTGAGCCCCAAGGAATTGGGCTTGAGCCATCATTTTGTAGATCCCATGGCAATGCTCCGTCAAAAAGGCATTGTGAAAGGAGGGAACTGACATGAAACGTGTGGGTGTATTTATCTGTCACTGCGGCTCCAATATCGGCCACACCGTGGACTGTGCCAAGGTGGCCGAAGCCGCCAAGGAATTTCCCGGCGTTGTCTTCAGCACCGACTATAAATATATGTGCTCCGATCCCGGTCAGGTTCTGATTCAGAATGCCATCAAGGAGCACCGACTCGACTGCGTGGTGGTTGCTTCCTGTTCTCCCCGGATGCACGAGCCAACCTTCCGTAAATGTATCGCCCAGGCGGGACTCAATCCCTATATGGTGGAGATGGCCAATATCCGTGAGCACTGCTCCTGGGTTCATAACGATGTGCCCAAAGCCACAGAAAAAGCCATTGACCTGGTGCGCATGGCGGCTGCTAAGGTTTTAAAGAATAAACCTTTGGAAAAAACGACCATTCCCGTTACCAAGCGGGCTTTGGTCATCGGCGGCGGCATCGCCGGAATTGAGGCGGCTCTGAATATCGCCGATTGCGGCTATCAGGTAGATATTGTGGAACGCCAGCCCTCCATCGGCGGAAAAATGGCTCAGATTGACAAGACTTTTCCCACCATGGACTGCTCCGCTTGTATCCTTACTCCCAAAATGGTAGACGCCGCTCAGCATCCCAACATTAATATTTTGCCTTACAGCGAAGTGAATAAGGTCGAGGGCTATGTGGGGAATTTTGACGTGACCATCCGCCGCAAGGCCACCTGCGTCGATCCCATCAAATGTACCGGCTGCGGGGCCTGTACGCAAAAATGTCCCCAGCGGAAAAAGATTCCCAGTGAATTTGAATGCGGCCTTGGCACCAGAGGCGCCATTTATGTGCCCTTCCCCCAGGCCGTTCCCAATAAACCCGTCATTGACCACATGCATTGTAAATATCTCTTGGAGGGGAAATGCGGCGTCTGCGCTAAAGTTTGTCCTACCGGAGCCATCCATTACGATGACATGGACAAATTTGAAACCAACCGTTACGGCGCGATTGTGGTGGCCACGGGCTATGAGCTCTTTGACCACAGCGCCTACGGCGAATACGGCTATGGAAAATATCCCGATGTGATTACGGGCTTACAGTTTGAACGCTTGGTCAACGCCTCCGGCCCCACCCAGGGGCATATCCAGCGTCCCTCCGACGGCAAAGAACCGAAAAATGTAGTGTTCATCAAATGCGTCGGCTCCCGTGACGAGCACAAGGGGAAGAAATACTGCTCCAAAGCCTGCTGCATGTATACCGCCAAACACGCCACTATGGTGCGGGATAAAATCAAAGACAGCAATGCCATTGTCTTTTATATGGACGTCCGCACCCCCGGCAAGGGCTACGAGGAATTTTATCTCCGCGCCACCGAGGAGTACGGCGTGGATTATGTGCGGGGCCGCGTCTCCCGGGTGTATCAGGAAGGGGATAAGCTCATCGTCAAGGGCCAAGACACCTTGAGTGGTAAGAAAGTCGTGGTAGAAGCTGATTTGGTGGTTCTGGCCACAGCCATGGTAGCCAACCACGACGCAGCGGATCTCGCCCGTACCGTGGGCTTCTCCTATGACCAGGACGATTTCTATACTGAGGCCCATCCCAAGCTTCGTCCCGTTGATACCTTTACCGCCGGGGTATTCTTGGCCGGCGCCTGCCAAGGCCCGAAGGATATTCCCGACAGCGTTTCCCAGGCAGGGGCTGCCGCTGTAAAAGCTGTGGCGCTGCTGAGTAAAAACGAAATCGAGACCGAAGCCATTGTTGCGTCGGTGGATTCCCATAAATGCTCCGGCTGCGAATTTTGCGTCAATGTCTGCCCGTATCACGCTATTTCCATGACGGAACTGGACGAACGGGGAGAAAAACGCATGGTGGCATCGGTGAACCGGGGCCTTTGCCAGGGCTGCGGCGCATGTACCGTCAACTGCCGATCCAATGCTTTGGACCTGCTGGGTTACACCAATGAACAGATCTTAGCGGAGGTGGATGCCTTATGTCTGTAAATGAAGAAAAAAATTGGGAACCGAAGATTCTCGTTTTCGCTTGCCAATACTGCACTTATGCCGGGGCGGATCTGGCGGGTTTGAGCCGCCTACAGTATCCTCCCACCACCAGAGTGCTGCGGGTTCCCTGCTCCGGTAGAGTCAATCCCCAGTTTGTGATTCGCGCCTTTCAAAAAGGGGTGGATGGTGTTTTGGTGGCGGGATGTCACCCCGGGGATTGCCATTTCTCTACGGGAAATTATTTTGCCCGCCGCCGCTTTTTGCTGATGAAACGGCTGATGGATTTTGTGGGTATCGACAGCCGCCGCTTCCATGTTCGCTGGATCAGCGGTTCCGAAGGTCCCAAGTTCCAGCAGGTCGTTACTGAAATTACCGAGGAGATCCGTCAGCTGGGTCCCAATCAGAAATGGAGGGAGTCCCATGAATGATCAAATCCGTACCTTGGCCAAAAAACTGCTGGCCGAAGAAAAGGTTACCGCAGTGCTGGGCTGGGAAAAAGGTTTCCCCTGGTTCAAACGGGCGCCGCTTTTTGCCATGACCGAAGAGGAATGTGATGCTCTGGTCTTCGATGAATTTTGTTACCATAACCTCCCTAAGATGCTCCTGCGCAATGAGGATATCAAAGGTACTGTGGCGGTATTCGTCAAAGGCTGCGATAGCCGCGCTTTGAAAACCATGCTCCAGGACCATCAGCTGGAGCGGGAAAACCTCTATATCATCGGCCTGCCCTGTGTGGGGATGAAGGAAGAGCCCGCCGTAGGTACTGCCGAGGGAACGCCCTTGGCCGACGCTAAAAAATGCGCCTTCTGCGTCGTACCCAACGCTGTGATTTATGATGAATTTTTGGGCCAACCTGCCGCCGAAAGAACACCGCAGCCCGATGAGGAGTTGCAGCGGGTGGAGGCCATGACCCAGGATGAAAAATACGCCTTTTGGCACGGCGCCTTTGCCCAGTGTATCCGTTGTTTCGGCTGCCGCAATATCTGCCCTGTGTGCAGCTGTCGGGAATGCTGCTTTGACGACCAGTCCATCTGGCTGGATAAAGGCGAAGAAATTACCGATAACAGCTTCTACCACCTTACCCGTGCCATGCATATGGCGGGACGCTGTGTGGAATGCGGCGAATGCCAGCGGGTCTGCCCCCAGGGACTTCCCGTAATGCTTCTGAACCGGAAACTTAATCGCGAGATCGAGACGCTCTTCCCCGAAGAAGCCGCTGCCGGAACCTCTGATGAATCCCAAGGCGCTTTGAAGACCTTCCGTCTCGATGACCCGGAAGAATTTATGTAAGGAGGCGGCCGCATGAAAGGATTGAAAAAAGAAAATCTAAAACCTTTTCTCACGGCATTGGTCAAGGAATATCGTCTTTATGTTCCCGCTACTGTGGGGAATTCCAGCCGTTTCGTAACCTATGACAATAACACCGAGCTGCTCTTGGGCGGCAAAACCCAGCTTTCTCCCAAGGACATCTTTTTCCCTCCCATGGAAAAAATGTACCGTTTCCATACCAAAGGCCAGCAGGTCAACATTGATGAGGCTAAGGCTGATACCACGGCGAACCTGCTTTTCGCGGTGCGTTCCTGCGACTGCAGCGGCCTTCAATGTCTCGATAAGGTATTTTTGACTCGGGGCTTTGAGGATCCTTATTACCGTGGCCGCCGGGAAAATTCCCTGATTTTCTCTTTGGCCTGCAACGGCTCAAAGGATACTTGCTTCTGCCAGTCTATGGGCGGCGACCCCCAAAAAGCCCAAGGGGCAGACGTACAGATGTATGAAAATGAAATCGCCTATTTCTTTGTCCCCGTATCGGAGAAAGGGGAGGCCTTTATGGCCGATCACAGCGGCCTTTTCGAGGACATGGAGGACTTCACTCCCATACCCTTCACCCAGATGCTTTCCGTGGATATGGAGGGCGTTTCGGAAAAGGCGGAAAAAATGTTTGACGATCCCCTGTGGACGAAGATCTCTCGGGCCTGTATTGGATGTAGTACTTGTGCCTATCTTTGCCCCACCTGCTATTGTTTTGACATTATTGACCGCCGCCACGGTGAGAGCGGCGTAAAATTCCGTACCTGGGATTGCTGTATGTTCGACGATTATAGCAAAATGGCAGGCGGCCATAATCCCCGTCCCTCCCAAAAGGAGCGGGTCCGCAACCGTATGCTGGACAAATTGGTCTATAACAAAAAACGACACGGCAGGGGCTTTTGCGTTGGCTGCGGCCGCTGTATTGCTAAATGTCCGGTGAATATCGACATTACCGCCGTCATCAAAAAGATCAAGGAGGCGGAAGGCTATGAATGCTGAAGAAATCAAAAAAATCAACGCTTTGGTACCGGTGGAAGGGAAAATTGTGAAGATTGTCCAAGAGACCCCCGATACCAGAACCTACACCATTTCCACCAAAGACGGTCAAAAGCCCTTTACCCCCAAACCGGGGCAGCTGGGGATGCTCTCTCTGCCGCCCTATGGAGAGGCCATGTTTTCCATCACTGCCCAGACCGAGGATTCCTTTGATATGGCCATCAAATCCGTGGGCACCATGACCAACGCCTTGATGGAAGCCGAAGTCGGCCAGGAAGTGGGCATCCGCGGGCCTTACGGCAATGGTTTTCCTTTGGAGCTGTGCCAAGGCCGCGACATTGTTTTTATTGCCGGCGGCATTGGCCTTGCCCCTGTTCGCAGCTTGATTTTGGAATGTATTAAAAATCGGGGCGACTACGGCAAGCTTACCGTGATTTACGGCGCCCGCTCCAAAGAGGATTTGGTGTTTAAAGAAGATCTCTTCGAACACTGGCCCAAGGTGGAAAATATGGAGGTCTATACTACCATTGACCGATCTCAGGACGGTTGGAACGGCCATGTAGGCTTTGTCCCCGCTTATGTCGAGGAATTGAATATCGCTCCCACCGTGGCCTTTGTCTGCGGCCCGCCCATCATGATTAAATTCACCATGGAATCTCTTTCTAAAATGGGATACAGGGAGGACGAAGTGGTCACTACCATGGAAATGCGTATGAAATGCGGTATCGGTAAATGCGGTCGCTGCAATATCGGTAGCTGTTTCGTCTGCCTCGACGGTCCAGTATTTACACAAAGACAAATGAATCAACTTCCGCAGGAATATTGAGTTGCATTTTTAAATTATCCGTAGTATAATCAAAAATTAATCAATGGAAGCAATTTGCAAATTGATTCATAATATGGGATATTTATTGTATTAGGAGGAAATATAAAAATGGCAAAAATGTATTACGACAATGATGCGGATCTCTCCTTTTTGAAAGGTAGAAAAATCGGTGTTGTAGGTTATGGCTCCCAAGGCCATGCCCAGGCTCAGAACTTGAAAGAAAGCGGTCTCGACGTTATCGTTTCCGACCTTCCCGGCAGCGTCAACTGGAAACATGCAGAAAAAGATGGCATGACCATCATGACTACTCCCGAATTGGCAAAACAGGCTGACGTGATTCAGATCGTTGCTCCCGACGAATTGCAGGCTAAAATTTATAAAGCTGACATCGCTGAAAACATGACTGAAAATAAAGTTCTCGTTTTCTCTCATGGTTTCAATATTCATTTCGGTCAAATCGTTCCCCCCGCCAATGTTGACGTTATCATGGTAGCTCCCAAAGGCCCTGGCCATCTCGTACGCCGCACTTATACCGAAGGCAGCGGCGTTCCCGATTTGATCGCTGTTTACCAGGATTATTCCGGTAAAGCCAAAGATATTGCCTTAGCATGGGCCAAAGGTATTGGCGGCACCCGCGCCGGCGTAATCGAAACTACCTTTAAAGAAGAAACTGAAACCGACCTTTTTGGTGAACAAACCGTTCTCTGCGGTGGCTTGAGTTCTTTGCTTACCGCTGGTTTTGAAACCTTGGTAGAAGCCGGTTATCAACCTGAAATCGCTTATTTTGAATGCGTTCATGAATTGAAACTCATCATCGACCTCATCTATGAAGGCGGCTTGAGCACCATGCGCTATTCCATCAGCGATACCGCTGAATGGGGCGACCTCGCCGTTGGCCCCACCATTGTTACCTCTGACGTCAAAGCCAACATGAAAAAAGCCCTCACCAACATTCAGGAAGGTACCTTTGCCAAAGACTGGATTCTCGAAAACCAGGCTGGCCGTCCCCGTTACAATGCCCTCAAACGTATGGGCCAAGAACATCAGGTGGAAAAAGTCGGCGCTGAATTGAGAAAAATGATGACCTTTATTCATTCCGACATCAAAACCAAATAACGAAATTTTATAAAAATGATTATCGCACAAATCCCTGAGTGGAAGAGTTCCTCCATTCGGGGATTTCTTTGTTTCGTTCCATTCTGAGAAATCGCCAGATTCCATGGTCCTTGGTGAGATATGGAATTATGCCCGCTAGGGTATTTATATCAGAAGGGGCCCCTTGGGGAACAAAAAAACCGGATGCTGTGCATCCGGTTTTTCACAGTAAAAGTAAATTGAATTTTATGATACCGCCGGGAGGGAAATGCCCTCTACTTGTTCAATGGTGGGGACGATTCCGTACTGATTGTTCAACTGTTCCATAATTCCGCCGGGGAAGTTGAGCCCTGCTGAAAGATCCTCACCGCTGCCAATGGCCTCCACGATAATGGGGGAATCCAATGGAGTATTATTTAATGTAATTTCCGCAATATCTCCTTTTTGGGTGGTCGCAAAAGAGGCATGTCCATCAATACGAATGCCGTTGACTGCGATGGCCTCAGCCCCGGTTCCCCAAAGTTCATTGAGTAGGTCAATAAAATTCGTACCCATGAGCTTCTCTGTTTTTTCGAAAGTAATGCGGAGACCCGGTCCTGAGATTTCCCTGTCGCCAATGACGGTAGCATAATCGCGGTTGGCATTTTCGAGCTGTTTCATCAGCACTGTATCGCCGATGTTTTCCTCTTTTAAGGCCTGTAAGGTAGATTGGACTTCCAGCCATTGCTGTTCCAATAGAGAGCGATTTTTATTCATCTCGTTTAAAATAATCAGTAAATCTTCGTTGCTTTGGTAAGTTAAATCTGAACGTGTGGCCTGTTTGCTGTGGTATTGAATAGAAATGGCTAAACCCAAAATGAAACAAAGCAACGTAAGCAATGTCACGGCAACCTTATTCTTCATTACCGCCACCTCCTTTGTGGAGGCGATGATGCTTTTTCTTATTGCGGCGTTTTTGAATCAACAAACGGCGAATCACACCAAAGTTGGTCAAAATACGGAAAATAAATACAAAGACCACGGCAATGTATAGATCCACATCAAGACGTTGGCCCAAATACGCAAGGCCCACCGCCAAGAGGGCATTGCAGAAAAAACCGGAAATCAGCACGAGGGAATCGAATTTTCGCTCCAAGATGCCGAGGTAGCCACCGACAATGGAATCCATGGCCGCCAAAAGGACGATGGATAAGTATTGAGCGTAAATGGCGGGAATGACAATATCGGAGAAAATCCCCAAAACAATCCCACCTGCCAGACCAATAAAAGGTAACAGCCAAGTCATATTATTGCTCCTCCTCTGCTTCGTTTGCTTCCGCAGTATCCTCCACTACGGTGCTGTATTTTCTGGCAACTGTGCCCGTATAGGCAGGCAAATCGAGATAATCCTCTTGGGTAACTGTTAGCAGTAGTTCCGAATCCATGATAATATGGTATTCGCTGCTTTTTTTTAGTTGCTCCATGAGGACTGAGGGTTCACCCGTCATCTCAATGCGGTAGGGCGGCGCCAACCGCACCTGATCTACCATGATAACAGTGCCTACGCAGCGGATGGAGGAAGTGGAGATGATACGATGGTCATTGACGGCAATGGCGTCAGCATAGGGCCGTAGGTCATTGATGAGATAAAGGAGATTTTTATCGTGGACAATATAATTGGCCGCGTTGTATTCTCCAGGGTTTTCCTCCATGGCTTTGGCAGCGCTTTCCGGATTATCGTTCAAAATGATGGATAATCCCGCACCTTCTGTATCCTCAAAACCTGCGGAGGATTTTCGTACTGTGACAGTATCTTCTAACGCGGCTAACATTTCTTTGCCGCTGAAATCACCGTAATTGCTATCTTCAATTTCTTGTTTTATTTCTTCAATAGAGAGGGATATCTTTTCATTTTCCGACTCAATTTGGTGAATCATAGAGATGATGGAATCCTTTTCCGTTTGGGGTTCAATATCGGCGGGTACATGAGACCGAATGGTCACCACCGCCAGAAAACCCAATACCGTCATGGTAATGAAAAAAATGGCGATGGCTCCTCCTTGCTTTTTTCGATGTTTCGACACTTTGTCCTCCCTGTGTAACAGGCATTCTTTTATTATTATAAACGATGGTTTGTCTGATTTCCAGTGATATTCCCGTGTTTTTTCAAAAAAATACAAAAGGGTTTCAATTTTTTTTGTCGAATGTTACCAATTAACCATTTTTATACGAGGTGCCCTTTATGGTATGGAATATTTTAAGGGTCATAATCAACGTGGCGGACATCGCCATTGTGGGATATGCTGTTTACCGCTTGGTTTTGGCGTTGAAAAACACCCGGGCTATGCAGGTGGTAAAGGGTGTCTTGCTTCTATTCTTCAGTTATCTCGCCAGTGGCTGGCTTCATTTAGACGCAGTTCATTGGATTTTAGGCAAAAGTTGGAGTGTTATCATTGTTGGCATTGCCATTATCTTCCAGCCGGAGCTTCGTGGGATTTTGGAGAAATTGGGGCGGGGGCATCGCTTCGGTTTCGGTACCGGTGGGGGAGATACTCGCACCGCCGCACAAAGCCGTATGGCGCAGGATATTTCTGATATGTTGGAAGTTGCGTCAAGGCAAAAAACCGGGGTACTGCTTGTGCTGGAAGGTAATATAAGCCTAGGCGCTCAAATCAGCACCGGCGTTCCCGTAGACGCGGAGATCAGCAAAGAATTGCTGCTGAACCTGTATTTTAAAAATTCACCTCTCCATGATGGCGCTGTGATTATTCGCCATGGCCGTGTGGCTGCTGCAGGTTGTATCATGCCTCTTACTGCCAAGGAAAACATTGATTCCTCTTTGGGAACCCGACATCGGGCCGCCATTGGCATTTCGGAAATTTCCGACGCCTTGGTATTTGTCGTTTCAGAGGAGACCGGCGCCATTTCCATTGTACGCCAAGGTAAGATGTACCGCCGAGTCACTCCCAAGAAGATCGGGGCGGCCTTTGATGCGTTTTATGGTATTGACGGCCATGAGGTGCGGAAAAATGGTAAATCCACATTATTGAACCACCTGAAAGCCTCTCACAAGCACGGTACCCTGTTGGATAAAGGAATTTCAGTTTTAATTGCGATTCTTTTGTGGCTTTATGTGACGGATGTTGCGTCTTTCCCCTGGGGAAATTAAATATGGAAAAATTTTATTTGTATTTTTGGAATGGGAACCAGTCATACCGAATCATCGTTATTTGATATAATGAAGAAAGAAATTGAGGTGAAGTTGATGAAAAAACTATTTGGAACCGACGGCGTTCGCGGAGAAGCCAATGTGGTGCTTACTCCGGTTCTCGCTTATGAAATTGGCGCCGCCCTGTCTCTGATTTTGGCGGAAGCATCGGAAAATCATGAAAAACCTATGATTCTTATTGGACGTGATACCCGTCTTTCCGGCACTATGCTGGAAAGCGCTTTGTCCTCCGGAATCTGTGCATATGGCGGCAATGCCGTGACTTTGGGAATTATTCCCACGCCTGCGGTATCCTCTTTGGTACGTGAACGGAAAGCTGCTGCCGGCGTGGTAATTTCAGCTTCCCATAATCCTTTTTACGATAACGGCATCAAGGTCTTTGGCGCTGATGGCAGAAAGCTCCCCGATGCCATGGAGGAAAAATTGGAACAATTCCTCGCCGAGAAAAAATTCCCGCCGCTGAAACGCGGCAGCGACATCGGCAGTGTGGTGTATGATCCCACTGGCGGCGATGAATATGTAGCCCGTTTGAAACGCCTTTTCCCCATTGATCTTTCTCGTTTTAAACTCGTTGTGGATTGCGCTAATGGAGCAACCTCGGATTATGCTGTTTCCATGCTGTCCTCCTTGGGGGCCAGAGTAATTCCCATTAACAAAGATTACGACGGCGTTAATATCAATGAAGAATGCGGCAGCACGAAACCTGCCTCCATGAAATCCACGGTGTGGAATGAAGTGGCGGACATGGGCATCGCTTATGACGGCGATGGCGACCGTGTGATTATGGCTGATGGCGTTGGTA
Source organism: uncultured Peptococcaceae bacterium (assembly GCA_964637365.1). GTDB lineage: Bacteria > Bacillota > Dehalobacteriia > UBA7702 > UBA7702 > Cryptoclostridium. The sequence goes on along the minus strand of CAZWWH010000004.1, from coordinate 39,492 downwards.
ATACCGTGGATGGCGATATCATTATGGCCATCATTGCCAATTATTTGAAGGAAAACGAAATGCTGCCCAATAACCGTTTGGTCGTTACTGTCATGAGTAATCTGGGCCTGCGTCTGGCTATGAAGGAGCGGGGCGTCACCTTGTCGGAAACCAGCGTTGGCGATAAAAATGTTATGGTGGAAATGGATCGCACCGGCGCCGTCGTTGGCGGAGAGCAGTCGGGACATATTATTCTTTCAAAATACAATCCCACCGGCGACGGGATGCTTACCAGCCTGATGGTGCTGCAAATCATGCTGGAAACCGGGAAATCTTTGGCAGAGCTTTCCAAAATTATGACGCCTCTTCCTCAAATTCTCCGTAACGTGACGGTGGACCGCCGTGACAGCTGGAATCAGGAGCCCGCTGTATTGGAGGCAATAAAAAAGGCCGAAGCGCAGTTGGGAGAAACGGGCCGCGTTTTGATTCGTCCTTCCGGAACGGAACCCCTTTTGCGGGTCATGGCCGAAGGCCCTGACGAAGAGGCCTTGGGTAAGATTCTTGATGAATTAATTGATGTGATTATATCAACTCTGCAATAGAGGGAATTCCTGCGAAGCAGGAATTTACGGACTTCTGTCGAATATAATTTTTTTGGCGGATATTTTGTCAGATAGAGAAAACATTCCGTCCCTAGAAAATGAACACTGCACGAAAGGAGTTTCTCATATATGTGTGGCATTGCAGGTTGTATCGGAACCGAGGCAGCGTTGCCTTTTCTGATCAACGGTTTGAAAAAATTGGAGTATCGCGGATATGATTCCGCTGGAGTCGCTGTCTATGACAACGGCAATATCATTGTCCGCCGTAAGGTCGGGAAAATTTCCGAATTGGAAAAATCCATTGCTGGAGAAACCATCAACGGCACTTATGGCATTGCCCATACCCGTTGGGCGACTCATGGCGCTCCTTCGGACCGCAATTCTCATCCTCATCGCAATGACGACGGCCATTTCGCCGTGGTGCATAACGGCATCATTGAGAACTATCTTGATTTGAAAAAGGAATTGATGGAAAAAGGCCATATCTTTTCCTCCGATACCGATACGGAAGTTCTTCCCAATCTCTTGGCCGACTGCTATGAAGGCGATTTGCTCCAGGCCGTATGGAAAGCGGAAAAACGATTGAGAGGTTCCTACGCGGCAGTTTTTATGACAGAACAAGAACCAGATGTTTTGGTTGCCATCCGCAAAGACAGCCCTCTGATTGTGGGCTTTGGCAAACATGGCAACTATTTGGCCTCGGACATTCCCGCTCTTATCGGCTATGTCGATGAGTATATTGTTTTAAAAAATGACGAAAGCGCCGTTCTTACCAAAGACCGTATCACCATTTATCACAACGGCATTGAGGTCACACCCGAGATCCAAAAACTGGATATGGACGTGACTGCCGCGGAAAAAGGCGGTTATGACCACTTTATGCTGAAGGAAATCCACGAACAGCCCCGTGCCTTGCGGGATTGTCTTACGGGACGTATCACCGACGGGGAACCCATGGTGAACTTGGGGGATTTGCGTCTGACCCGAGAAAAAATGGCTTCCGTCAATAAAATCATGATGGTAGCCTGCGGTACTGCTTATCACGCCTGTTTTGTGGGACGCTATATTTACGAAAAGCTCCTTCGCATTCCCGTGGAGGTGGATATTGCCTCGGAATTCCGTTATCGTGACCCCATTGTCGATGAGCACACCCTGACCATTGTAGTGTCTCAAAGCGGCGAAACCGCCGACACTCTTGCGGCGTTGGCTGAAGCCAAAAACAAGGGCAGTCATATTTTGGCCATTACTAATGTTTGGGAAAGCTCCATTGCCCGTGAGGCCGATGACGTCGTTTATACCCGCGCAGGTTTAGAAATCGCCGTGGCTTCTACCAAGGCTTACAGCACTCAGCTTTTGGCCATTTACCTTTTGGGCTTTTATATGGCGGAAATCTGCGGCAAAATGAAACGGAGTGAAATCAAAAGGTATCTTGACGAATTGTACCGTCTTCCCGAAAAAGTACAGGATATCTTGGACCGTGATCCCCAACAAATCAAAGCCATTGGTGAAACCGTGGCGGAATCGGAAAACGCTTTCTTCATTGGTCGTGGTCTCGATTATGTGGTGGCCTTGGAGGGCGCTCTGAAGCTGAAGGAAATCTCCTACATCCACGCCGAAGCCTATGCCGCCGGGGAATTGAAGCACGGCACTCTGGCTCTCATCGTGGATCAAGTGCCTGTGATTTGCCTCTGTACCCAGGGGGACGTGGAAGAAAAAATGATCAGCAACATGGTAGAGGTAAAAACTCGTGATGCCAAGGTTCTGACCTTTGCTTTTGATGATGACAACCACGCCGAGCGCGTGTCTGATATTGTGACGAAGTTACCCAATACGTATGATTTACTGTCGCCCATTCTCACTGTCATTCCCTTGCAGCTCATTGCTTATTACGCTTCGGTGAAACGCGGCGCTGATGTGGATCAGCCGAGAAATTTGGCGAAGAGCGTTACTGTAGAATAAAAGGATATGAAGCCCGGCTCTTTCAGAGTCGGGCTTTTCTGCTTAATAATCTATTCTATGGAATGTTTAGGATTCTGTGTGTTTTTAGGGAAACCTTTGTGATATGGTTGAACTCAAAGCCAAATTGATATATAATAAATTTTATTACGAATTGTTTATGAAAGAAACAGGATGAAAAGGGGTTCTCATGAAAAAAATTGCAGTGGTTACCGACAGTAACAGTGGTATTACCCAATCTGAAGGAAAGGAACTGGGAATCCATGTGCTGCCGATGCCCTTTTACATTAATGGTGAATTATTCTATGAAGATATCAACTTGACTCAGGAAGCCTTTTATGAAAAGCTGGCTCAGAATTGTGAAATTTCTACTTCCCAGCCCATTGTGGGTGACGTCATAAAATTGTGGGATACTTTATTGAAAGAGTACGATGAATTGGTTCATATCCCCATGTCCAGCGGCTTAAGCAGCAGCTGCGACACGGCAAAAATGCTGGCCCAGGATTACGAGGGAAAGGTTTTTGTCGTGGATAACCAGCGTATTTCCGTCACGATGAAGCATTCCATTTTTGACGCCTTGGCCTTGGTCAAGGATGGCGCCGAGGGCGCGGAAATCCGCCAGTATTTGGAAGAGACTAAAATGGAATCCAGTATCTATATTACTTTGGAAACACTGAAATATCTGAAAAAAGGTGGCCGTATTACACCGGCAGCAGCGGCCATCGGTACGGTGCTGAATTTGAAACCGGTTTTGCAAATTCAAGGGGAAAAGCTTGACGCCTTTGCCAAAACTAGGGGTAAAAAGAACGCCAAGAAAATTATGGTGGAAGCTATGCAAAAGGATATGGATACCCGCTTCAAGGATATGGAATTGTATCTAGCTGCGGCCTACGCCGGGAATCCGGAAGAAGCGGCGGAATGGAAGGCGGAACTGCAAGAGATCTTCCCTGATTACTACATCATATGTGATCCTTTGTCTTTAAGCGTTTCCTGTCACATTGGTCCTGGGGCTTTGGCAGTGGCCGCTTCCCGAAAACGGAAATGACGGAATCATGAAATCAGACGGCAAATCTCTGTGATATTTTCACAGCGGCTTGCCGTTTTTGTTTATATTAAGAAAATGTTAAGGACATCTTTATTTTTATGTGGTACAATCATGCCAGAAAGGGGAGAAGTCGAATGAGTATTGATATTTTGGTAGTTGACGATGAAGCTGCTATTGCCGATTTGGTGGAGGTCTATCTGACCAATGAAAACTACGTGGTTCACAAATTTTACGACGCGGAAAATGCTTTGGCCTGTATTGCGTCGCAAAAGCTGGATTTGGCCATTCTCGACGTCATGCTTCCCAATATTGATGGTTTTACCCTGTGCCGTAAAATTCGGGAGCAATACGATTTCCCCATTATCATGCTTACTGCCAAGGTGGAGGAAAGCGATAAAATCAACGGCTTGACTCTGGGCGCAGATGATTACATCACAAAACCCTTCAGTCCCTTGGAAATGGTGGCTCGGGTCAAGGCTCAGCTTCGGCGGGCTACCCGCTATAACCGTAGTACCCAGGAGGAGGAACGTATCATTATGGTATCGGGTTTGGTGATGGATCGTTCCACCCATTGCTGTACCTTAAATGAGCAGACCTTGGAGCTGACTCCTACGGAATTTTCCTTGCTTTGGCTGTTGTGCAGCAATCGGGGGAAGGTAATGAGTCAGGAGCAGCTCTTTCGGGAGGTCTGGGGAGAAAAGTATTATACCAATAACAATACGGTGATGGTTCACATTCGCCATCTCCGGGAAAAAATGGGGGATTCCGCCGAGCATCCCAAATATATTAAAACCGTTTATGGAGTGGGGTATAAAATTGAGTAATCAAGAGAAATCCGACCAGTACTTAAAAAAAGGTTTTCGCAAAATGAAGCGCCGCATTTTTCTGCGGATGCTGTTGATGGGCGCTTTGGCGGTGATTTTAGGGTGGTTTTTGCTCTATTTCCTCATTGATGGAGTTTTGCAGGATCCCTTTGGCCGTTGCTATCTTTGGTTTACCAGGGACATACTGGGGGTTGAGGAGCAAACAGCCCTGTACCTTTATTACGAATATATTCAGCGGGCTAAAACCATGTGGCTTTCCTTTGCTTTCGTTCTGTTGCTGCTATTTTTGCTGTACCTTTCCTTGAACCGTATTACCCGCTATTTTCGTCAGACCATCGAGGGGGTACACGCCCTGGCCTCCGGGGATGACGCCCCCATTTCCATGCCCCGTGACTTGGATTTTATGGAGCGGGAGCTGAACCAGGTAAAGGAGGAATTGAAACGGCAAAAATATATCGCCGTCCAAAGTGAGCAGCGCAAAAATGAGTTGGTGATGTATTTGGCCCACGATTTGAAAACGCCGCTGACTTCGGTCATTGGTTATTTGACGTTGCTGCGGGATAAACCTGGGATGCCCCAAGAAACACGGTGCCGCTATACTGGCATTGCCTTGGCGAAGGCGGAACGGCTGGAGCAGCTGATTAATGAGTTTTTCGACATCACCCGCTTTAGCCTAAACCGTGTTCCGCTGAATATATCCCGCTTTGACTTAGGGTATATGCTGCTGCAAATGGCCGATGAGTTTTATCCTTTAGTTACATCTCAGGGCAAGGCCATTGAGGTGCAAGCCCCCTCCGTTATGGTGGAAGGGGACAGCGACAGCTTAGCGCGTGTCTTTAATAATCTTTTAAAAAACGCCGTGCGGTACAGCAGCGATCAAACGGAAATTACTGTAACAGCCGAAGATTCCCCAGATTCCGTCACCGTATCCGTGGCCAATGTGGGGACGAAGATTCCACCAGAACAGTTGGAGCAGGTTTTTGAAAAGTTTTACCGCCTGGATGAGGCACGCTCCTCTGCCGATGGCGCAGGCCTGGGTCTAGCCATTGCCAAAGAGATCGTCGAGGCCCACCGCGGCGCCATTTCCGCCCAGTCTCATGAGGGGAATACGGTGTTTACGGTAGTATTGCCCAAAGAAGCAGCGCAAAATATCTGATGGCAGTAAAGGCTGGAATGAATAATCTCCAAGTTAAGAAAGTTTTAAGATTCTTTTTATAAAAAAATCCAACATGATGATAACATATTTAGTACACTGAAACCATCAAATGAAAAGGGTGATTTCATTGAAAAAGAATCGTAAACGACACCATTCTCTCCGAAAAAAAAGATTTCGTATCGTATTGTTTTTAGCCGCCTTGTGCGTGTTCCTTTGGGTAGTTGTGCCGAAAATCGGTTTTATTTCGCCTGGCATTGCCATTGGCGACCGGGATATCCCTCTATTGTTACAAACCGACGTCCGTTGGGCCAATGAACCCTATGGTGATGATACTGTATCGAAAAGCGGCTGTGGTCCCACCTGCATCGCCATGGTGGCCCAAGGTCTTTGCGGCAGCGACACCGCCCCCGATGAGGTGGCGGCTTACAGCGAAGACAACGGTTATTTCGACGCGGGAAGCGGCACTCGTTGGACCCTGATGACCGAAGGCGTCGCTGCCTTTGGATTGCGTGGCCGCGAGCTTCCTTTGGACGAAGGCTCCATCCGTAATGCCCTCAATGGGGGAACTCCCATTATTGCCAGTGTAAAACCGGGGGATTTTACCGATAAGGGACATTTTATTGTGTTTGCGGGCTTGGCCAAAAACGGGGAGGTCATCGTCAATGACCCCAACAGCAAAAGCCGCAGTGAACGCACGTGGCCCCTGGATCGTCTGATTCCTCAGATTAAAAATCTGTGGTGCTTTTCTCCCACTTGAAAGGGAAGGCTCGCCAATCTATTCCCGCTTTTTCGTCCTTGCCTTTTTCGCCATGATGTAATATGATATAAAGAACATTCGTGACAAGGGAGGACATCGTACCATGGCAAATCAATCCTTACATTATCTCATCATTGGCAGCGGCGGCGTTGGCGGCAGTCTCGGCGCCTTTATGACGGAGACGGGCCTTGATGTAACCCTGATTGCCCGCGGTAGCCATCTTGCCGCCATGAAGGGAAAGGGTCTTGCCATGGAAACCACCCGCAAAGGGAATTATGTGGTTCATCCCATCAAGGCTATGACCATGGAGGAATATGAAGCTTCGGGCAATACCCCCGATGTGATTTTCGTTTGCGTCAAAGGGTATTCTTTGGATGAGACCATGCCGTTTTTAAAGGCGGTTTCCGCCCCTCATACTGTGGTGATTCCCTTGCTAAATATTTATGGCACTGGGGCCAAGCTCCAAGAACGGCTGCCCCATATCACTGTTACCGACGGCTGCGTTTATATCGCCGCCGAAATCAGGGAACCTGGTGTCATTTGGCAAAACGGCGATATCTTTCGTGTGGTTTACGGCTTGCGGGAGGGGGACGCTCCCTGTCCTGTGCTGGAACAGGTCAGAGATGATTTGGAACAGAGCGGTATTTCCGCAGTGCTTTCCCCAAATATCCGCCGCGACGCTCTCAGAAAATTCGCCTATGTTTCTCCCATGGCGGCTTGCGGCGTTTATTTTGGTATCACTGCCGAAGCTGCTCAAAAAGAGGGTGAGGTGCGCCAAACCTTTGTAAGCTTAATGCGGGAAATCGAAGCTTTGGCACAGGCCATGGGCATTACTTTTGATGTGGATATTGTGGATACCAACTTGAAGATTCTCGACGCTCTGTCATCGTCGGCTTCCACCTCTATGCAGCGGGATATCGACCATGGACACGCTTCGGAAATCGACGGTCTCATCTATGAGGTGGTACGTTTGGGGGAACGCTATGGTGTGGATTTGCCTGCATATCGGAAAATCGCCCACTGGTGCCGTCAGCGGGGATTGTATTGACGGGAATTTTCCATAAAATCTATTGACAAAAAAGTTTCTTTTTGTTACAGTTATAAAGTATATGAAATGCGATGAAGGGGAAAAAGTAGCTTCCGCCAGCAGCGAGCCGTGACAGTGCAAGACGGCAGGGAAGCCAAAGGCGCCCCGGAGCAGCGGCCAATGACCGTCGGCAGCACGCCGTTACCGTGCAAAAGCGGACTTTTGTCAAAAAGGGTGGAACCGCGGCCATCGGCCGTCCCTTGCAGGCAGGAGTTCTTTTCTTTTTGGCAATCATAAACCAATTTTGATTTTAAACCAATAAAGGAGCGAGAAAATGAATTTCCAAAATCTGATTTTGGCCCTAAATAAGTATTGGGGCGATGTGGGCTGCATTATCCAGCAGCCCTACGATATGGAAAAAGGTGCAGGTACCATGAATCCCGCCACGGCCTTGCGGGCTTTGGGCCCCGAACCCTGGAATGTGGCTTATGTTGAGCCTTCCCGCCGTCCCACCGACGGCCGTTATGGGGAAAATCCCAACCGTTTGCAGCATTACTATCAGTATCAAGTAATCCTGAAACCTTCTCCCGACAACATCGTGGAATTGTACATGGATAGCCTCCGAGCCATCGGCATTGACCCCGATGAGCACGACATTCGTTTGGTCGAGGATAACTGGGAAAGCGCCAATCTTGGCGCTTGGGGCCTGGGCTGGGAAGTCTGGCTCGACGGCATGGAGGTCACCCAGTTTACCTATTTCCAACAGTTCGGTGGTATCGACTGCAAACCCGTCAGCGGCGAAATCACCTATGGCATTGAACGTCTTGCCATGTTTATCCAAAAGGTAGACAGTGTTTACGACATTGAATGGGTCGACGGCATTACCTATGGCGATGTGCATCATCAGGGTGAAGTGGAACACAGTACCTATAATTTTGAAATCGCCAACACCGATATGCTTTTTAAAGTGTACGACATGTTTGAACAGGAAGCCAAGGATATTTTGGATGCTGGTCTCGTGCTTCCCGCTTACGACTATATTTTGAAATGCTCCCATACCTTTAATCTGCTGGACGCCAGAAACGCCATCAGCGTCGCCGAACGCCAGCACTATATCGCCCGTGTCCGCCAGCTGGCCCGTATGGCCGCCGAAGGCTATGTGGCACAGCGGGAAAAACTCGGGTATCCCTTAATCAAAGACCCGGAAAAGAGAAAAGCCATGGGGCTTGATGAAAAAAAGGAAGGGGGCAGCGACAATGAGTAAAAACCTTTTGTTCGAAATTGGGGTGGAAGAAATCCCCGCTCGGTTTATGACCAAAAGCATTGCCGATTTGGAAAAAGGCGCCGCCGCTATGCTTCATGAAGCCCGCCTTTCCTACGATAAGATTCGCGGTATGGGGACTCCCCGCCGCCTGACCTTGCTTATCGACGGCTTGGCTGACCGTCAGGAAGACTTGAAAGAGGAATTGAAAGGCCCCTCCAAAAAAGCGGCTTTCGATGCCGAAGGCAATCCCACCAAAGCCCTCCAAGGCTTTCTTCGTTCCAAAGGTCTTACCGTGGATGATATTACCGTGCGGGAACAGGGCAACGGCGAATACGTTTTCGCAACCAAGGAAGAAAAAGGCGAAGACGCCATGGCCGTTCTTCCCCAGCTTCTCGTGGCTTTGGTAGACCATTTGAAATTCCCCAAACCCATGCGCTGGGGCGATAATGAGATGCGCTTTGTCCGTCCCATCCGTTGGCTTGTGGCCATGTTGGACAAAGACGTGATTCCTCTGACCATCGTCAATGTGGAAAGCGGCCATGTCTCCCGCAGCCACCGCTTCTATGGCAGCGGTGAAGTGGTGATTGACAGCTCCGACACCTATGTGGAACAGCTTCGGGAAAACTATGTGATGGTAGACCCAGCGGAACGCAGGGAAGTCATCTGGAAACAGATTCAGGATTTGGCTGCCGCACATAACGCCGTGGTGGAGGAAGACGAAGAATTATTGGAAGAAGTTGTTTACCTTTTGGAATATCCCACCGCCTTGATGGGTACCTTTGAGGAAAAATACCTCCGTATTCCGAAAGAAGCTGTCATCACCCCCATGCGGGAGCATCAACGTTATTTCCCCGTATTGGATCATGACGGCAACCTCATGCCTCATTTCGTGACGGTTCGCAACGGACTGCCCCGTAATATCGAAATTGTCACTGCAGGGAACGAAAAAGTGCTCCGTGCCCGCTTGGCTGACGCAGAATTCTTCTATGATGAGGATTTAAAAATCGACCTCGGCAGCAATGTGGAACGTTTGAAGGATATCGTGTTTCATGTAACTATGGGTACTGTTTTTGAAAAGGTGGAGCGCATCGTCAAAATCAGCAGCTACCTGGCTGACGTCTGCAAAGCTGATAAAAAGCAGGTGGAACGCGGCGCCTATCTGGCCAAAGCCGACCTGGTTTCCAATATGGTTTATGAATTTCCAGAGCTCCAGGGCATCATGGGGGAATACTATTCCGTAGCTCAAGGGGAACCCGCCATCGTGGGTCAAAGCATTCGTGAGAGCTATCTGCCTCGTTTCGCCGGGGATGATTTGCCGGAAAGCCTCAACGGTATGATCGTTTCCATTGCCGATAAAATCGATAGTGTCGTGGGCTTCTTCTCCATGGATTTGGAACCCACCGGCTCTCAGGATCCCTACGCCCTCCGCCGTCAGGCCATGGGTGTGGTGCAGATCATCTTAAATGGTAATCTTCCCATCAACATGGGCGAGCTGATTGATTTTGTGTATCACCAAATTGCCGCTGCCCATGAAACCAAGAAGGATTTGACCGCCACCAAAGAGCGGGTTTACAGCTTCTTTGGTCAGCGTCTGGAAAACGTCCTGAGCGACGGCGGTTTGAAATACGATACCGTCAACGCCGTGATGAGCGATGCCATTGACGATTTCTGCCTGGTTCGTACCAAAGGGGAGGCTTTGGAGGCCTTCCGTGACAACGATAATTTCGCCCCCTTGATGGCGGGCTTCACCCGCGTCAATAATCTGGCGAAAAAAGCCATGTCCAAAGCATATGATGTTGCCTTGCTGAAAGAAGATGCCGAAGTAAGATTGGTCGCGGCTTATGATGATTTTAAGAAAAAAGCCGAAGCAGCTTTGGCCCAAAATGACTTTGAGGCCGCTTTTAATGCCATCGCCGCCATGAGGGAACCCATCGACCAATTCCTTACCGATATTATGGTCATGTGTGACGACGAAGCTTTGAGAAACAGTCGTCTCGGTCTTTTGAAGTCCATTGCCGACAATATGCTCACAGTCGCCGATTTCCGTGAGATCGTTGTGGATAAATAATTGATTTTTGGGCTGTTCCAAATGGCTGACGCGTTGTCGGACGGTCTGAAGCGGCCTTGTCGGGTACGGAATACGTACCCGACAAGGCCGTCTCAAATCGCTGTCGTATCTTAAGCTATTCGGAACGGCCTGTCGTATTGAAGCCATTTTATGGTTGGGGAAACCTTGCCCAATTGGTAAAAGCACTACCCCGAGAATCAGATAATTTTAATAATTTTCTTACAATTTTCGCAATTTTATCGAATAATTCTATTGACAGAGGCGTATTTTTTATATCATAATTAATGTGTTATGGAAGTTTGATAAAGGAGGTGCTTTATGCCTTCCCTGGTAATTTACATCGTTTCCGATTCCGTGGGCGAAACCGGCGAGTTGGTGGCCCGTGCCGCTGCCAGCCAATTTGACGCGGGGAAAACGGTGTGGAAACGGTATACCCACGTGTCCGATGTCAACGCATTGCGGGAGATCGTAATGTCGGCAGCGGCGGAACGTGGGTTGATTGTGTTTACCTTGGCCGGCAGCACGCTGCGAACCGCCATGAAGCAGCTGGCCACGACCTACAATGTGTCGGTGGTGGATGTGCTGGGACCTCCCATTCGCACCATCGCTTCCTCCTTGGGTATGAGTTCCAATGAGGAGGTGGGCGGCCTCAGGAAATTGGATGACCGCTATTTCCGCCGAGTGGCCGCCATGGAATTTGCCGTGCAGTATGATGACGGCAAAGATCCCCAGGGCTTTAAGGAAGCCGACGTGGTGATCCTCGGGGTTTCTCGAACCTCCAAAACACCGGTATGTATGTACCTGGCCCACAAAAATATCAAAGCGGCAAATTTTCCGGTGGTTCCGGAAACGCCCATTCCCGACGTGATTTTTGAAATCCCGCCGAAAAAGATTTTCGGGCTCACCATCAGTCCCCAAAATCTCAATGAAATCCGTACCCAGCGGCTTATCACTATGGGCGCGGCCGGTACCGACACCAACTATGCCGACCCTAACCGCCTGTTGGAGGAATTGGATTTTGCCAGAAAGTTATACCGCCGCATCGGTTGCCGCGTGTTGGACGTCACCAATAAGGCCATCGAGGAAACGGCTGGGAATATATTAGAATTACTTTATAAGAATAATAAGGAGGCAATTCATGAGTAAGAAGTACGTTTACCTTTTTGACGAAGGTAACAGTGAAATGCGTGCCCTCTTGGGCGGGAAAGGCGCCAACTTGGCTGAAATGACGAATATCGGGCTGCCTGTACCTCCCGGTTTGACCATCACTACCGAGGCTTGCAACGAATACTATCTTCAAAATGAACAAATGCCCGAAGGCTTGGAAGCAGAATTGGCCAAGAATCTGAAAGTCGTTGAAGAACGCATCGGCAAAAACCTGGGGGACAAAGAAAATCCCCTGCTTGTTTCAGTTCGTTCCGGCGCGAAAATTTCCATGCCCGGCATGATGGACACCATCTTGAACCTTGGTCTCAATGACGTTACTGTGGAAGGTATGGCTGCCGCCACCGGAAACCGCCGTTTTGCCATGGATTGCTACCGTCGTTTTATTCAGATGTTCGGCGATGTTGCCATGGGCGTCAACAGCGAATTGTTTGAAAACGCCTTGGCTGACCTTAAAATTGATGAGGAAGTAAAATTCGACCATCAGCTCAGCGCTGAAGCTCTGGAAAAACTCATCGTCACCTTCAAAGAAATTTACAAGAAAGCCACCGGCTCCGACTTTCCCCAGGATCCGAAGGAACAGCTTCTCTTGGCTGTTCAGGCCGTATTCCGTTCCTGGAATTCCGACCGCGCTATCTACTATCGTAAACATAACAAAATTCCCGATGACCTCGGTACTGCCGTGAACGTCCAGTGCATGGTATTCGGGAACATGGGCGATGACTGCGGCACCGGCGTCGCTTTCACCCGCAACCCCTCTACCGGTGTCAAAGGTCTCTATGGCGAATACCTCATCAACGCCCAAGGCGAAGACGTTGTGGCCGGGATCCGTACGCCTGAACCCATTGCCAGCTTGGAACGGGATATGCCCGAAGTTTACAAACAATTCCTCGGTATCAGCGAATTGCTGGAAAAACATTACCATGATATGCAGGATATGGAATTCACTGTAGAACGCGGTAAGCTCTTCATGCTTCAAACCCGTAACGGGAAACGTACTGCCGCCGCTGCTGTGAAGGCCGCTGTGGACATGGTTGCCGAAGGTCTCATTGATAAAGAAACCGCTCTGATGCGTTTGGAACCCCTCCAAATCAATCAGTTGCTTCACCCCGGCATTGACCCCAAAGCCAAATTGGATGAAATCGCTCACGGTCTTCCCGCCTCTCCTGGCGCTGCCTGCGGTCAAGTGGTATTTGACGCCGATACTGCCGAAGAATTGGGTAAAGCTGGGAAGAAAGTGATTTTGGTTAGAACCGAAACCACTCCCGAAGATATTCACGGCATGAACGAAGCCCAAGGGATTCTCACCAGCCATGGCGGTATGACGAGCCACGCTGCTGTTATCGCCCGTGGTATGGGAAAACCCGCTGTTTGCGGTGCCGAAGCCCTGAAAATTGACGCTGTGGGCAAACAAGTTCAAATTGGTAATGAAGTGTTTACCGAAGCCGATACCCTTTCCATTGACGGCGCTACCGGGCGTATCTTTAAAGGCGAAGTTCCCATGACCGCTTCGGCTATGGGCGAAGAATTCCAGACTTTTCTGGGCTGGGCCGATGAAGTGAAAAAACTCAACGTCCGCGCCAATGCCGATACTCCCGAAGACGCTCTGAAAGCCAGAGATTTCGGTGCCAAAGGCATCGGCCTCACCCGTACAGAGCATATGTTTATGGCTCAGGACAGACTCCCTGTAGTTCAGGAAATGATTTTGGCCGATGATGTGGAAGGCCGTGAAGCTGCTTTGGCTAAACTCCTCCCTATGCAGAGAGAAGACTTCTACGGTATCTTGAAAGCCATGTCGGGCTTCCCTGTTACCATCCGTCTCCTGGATCCTCCGCTCCATGAATTCCTTCCCTCCAAAGAAGAACTGCTGGTGGAAATCACCAAACTCCAATGCCTCAATGGCGATAAAGAGGAAATCGCCGAAAAAGAAGCCTTGCTGAAACGTGTGGAACATCTTTCGGAATTCAACCCCATGCTGGGTCACCGTGGCTGCCGTCTCGGCATCACCTATCCCGAAATCTACGCCATGCAGGCTCGTGCCATTTTTGAAGCCGTGGCACAGCTCACCAAAGAAGGCTATGAAGTGGAACCCGAAGTGGAAGTTCCTCTCATTATCCATATCAATGAATTCAAACGGTTGAAAGACCTTATTAACGGCGTTGGCGACGCAGTCAAAGAAGAGACCGGCGTTGACTTCACTTACACCGTCGGTACCATGATTGAAGTGCCTCGCGCTGCCCTCACCACCGACCAGTTGGCCAAGGAAGCTCAGTTCTTTTCTTTCGGCACCAACGACCTCACCCAGACCACCTTTGGTTTCTCCCGTGACGATGCCGAAGGCAAATTCCTCCACGCTTACGTGGACCAAAAGGTTTTGCCCATCAGCCCCTTCGTCACTTTGGATGAAAGCGGTGTCGGCAAGTTGATGGGGATGGCCATCAAAGCCGCCCGTGAAGTGGATCCCGATTTCCTGATTGGTATCTGCGGTGAACACGGCGGCGATCCCGAATCCATTGAACTTTGCCACCGTTTGGGCCTGAACTTTGTTTCCTGCTCGCCTTATCGTGTGCCGATCGCTCGCTTAGCCGCTGCACAGGCCGCGATCCAGAACAAATAATTGTTCTGAAAAATTGTAATTTAATACTGAGCCCCGTCTGTAAAGGCGGGGCTTTTTCGCGAATGAAAGAAAGATGAATCGATGATTTGATAGCCGATTGGTTTTTAAGACAAGAATCAATCGGCTTTTTCATACCTTAATTTTTTACATGGTCATTCCCATTTGTGAGAAATTGCAGTATGCACTATTTTGGCTAAGGCAGAGAAAGAGTACGAGTAACTTTTGAAAAAATACCGTGGTTTTTGTATGTGGTATCGTTATATATTCTTGGTTACTAAATTATTTTCAATAAAAAACAGACATGCATGAAGAAGGCATGACGTTCTTTGCTTCCTAAAACAAGATTAGATTGCTTTTATTTGAAAACATCATCAATATTTTCTACAAATCAGAACAACATTTTCTCGCTGACAACTTGAGCACATGACGTTGTATTTCCTCCCTTGAAATGGTAAGATGGGATTGATCACGATTCAAGAAAAAGGAGGACTCAAACATGAATAGAAAAAAATCACTATTCATCACACTGCTGTTTGCCGTGACAGTACTGCTTTGTTTTTCCGCCGTTGCATCGGCTGCGGAAAAAACCAACGCAGAAAAGGTAACCGAAGGTTACGAAGCAACGCGCGCCTATTTTCAGGAAAACAAGAACTTTGAGGATTACTGGAGCGTTTGGGCTGCTTACGCTGCTTTGGGCGATGTGATCCAGAATCCCGCCAATGGTTACACCTATACGGCTCCGGAACTGAACAAGCGGAATCCTCAGTACGGCGCCCACATTTTATCTGTCATCGCCATGGGAGAAAACCCCTATCATTATCAAGGCCATGATTTGGTGCAGGAATTAATTGATGCCGGTCCTTCCAACGGGCTTTGGTCTGTGCCTGTTTTCAATGCTTTGGCCTTGGAAGCAGCGGGTTCCGGTTATGAGGATGTTCCCATTGATTACAGCATCGGCGAAGTGAGAAAATTGGAAATGGGACCCGACATTGGCGGTTGGGCCTTAACGGTTCTTTCCCGCCATTTGGATGATGAATATGGCGAGGAATGTCAGGCTGCCCTTGACTATTTTACGGAAAATCTTCAGGAATGCATGTGGGGTAACTCCATGGGGTCTCCGGGACTTTCTATGGGCTGTGTCACCACGGGTTTTACCTCTCTTATGGCACAGGGGATCGAAGGATATGACGTTTCAAAGGATGAACCATGGATTAACACGACCAAACTAGCAAACGGAACTTATACCCATAATGCCATTGGCGTCATGTACCATAACTGGATTGAAGGCGCCGAGGACGTGGGCTATAATATTCAGTATATGCTGGAGTTTAGCGACCTTTACAACACCATGTTTAAGGGTGGTAATGTAGCTTGGATTTCCATGGGGGTGGATCAAGAAAAGCTCAATACCCAAATCCAAAAGGCCAATGCTATTTTAAAGGAATCTTCCCTTTATCGTGATAGCTCTATCAAGGCCATCGAATCGGCTCTTGCCAAAGTTTCTCAAATCAGCGAGGAGCGGCGCAATGCCAAAATCGCTGATTACGGCCGGGAATATTATGAACTTTACGATGCAGTGCGCCATGTTCAGAAAAAATTGAGTGTGAGTGATTTCAACGATGTGAAGGCCAAGGATTGGTTCTATCCTGAAGTAGCCTTTGTGGTGGAACAGGGGATCATGAATGGCGTGTCCCAAAATACCTTTGCACCCAACGCATCTGTGACCCGTGGTATGTTTGTGACGATTTTAGGGCGTTACGCCGGCATTGAGGACAGTTCTAAGTCCGCTCCCGCCGCCAAAGCCTTCGACGATGTGAAGACCACCGAATACTATGCTTCCCATGTGAAATGGGCAGTGGAACAGGGAATCACCAACGGTGTCAGCGCCAAGGATTTCGCGCCCAAAGACAATATCACCAGGGAACAGATGGCCGCGATGATGTACCGTTATGCCAAAGCGATGAACATTACCTTGCCGCCTGTTGACGGTTCGAAGTTTGCTGACAATGGCAAAATTTCTTCTTATGCAGTCGAGCCTGTTTATCGCATGAAGGCCGCTGGTATCATCGGAGGTATGGGGAATAATCTTTTTGTTCCTCAAGGCACCGCGACCCGGGCCCAAGCTGCCAGAATGATTCATATGTTGATAACGTTTTAACCAAAAGAGTGGGTTCTTTTGTAGAACCCACTCTTTTCAATTAGATTAGGATATGATGCGTTTTGGAATCGCTGTATAAAGGTGCAATAAGGAGTTAGATGGGGAATCCTCGTATTTTCAATATGCGTTCTGGTGGTTTCCATTTCATTGTCCCTGGGTTGGGTTTGGGAGACTAGATAAGGCTCTTATGACCATAATTAGGCGCTATATTGCCCATCCTTCTTTGCGTTTTCCTTGATTTTATTCGGGAAGGCTTGACATTAATTATCAAAGTTATATAATAAAATGATAGATCATTTTGAATGGGGGAGATCATATGCGCAGCGATATTATGAAAAAAGGACCCGAACGGGCTCCTCAGCGCTCTTTGCTGAAGGCTTTGGGCTTAGTGGATGAAGAAATTAAACGCCCCATCATCGGCGTTGTCAATAGTTTTAACGAAGTGGTACCAGGTCATGTACATTTGAGAAATATTGCCGAAGCTGTCAAGGCCGGCATCCGTTTGGCCGGCGGTACGCCCATGGAATTCAACACCATCGGCGTTTGTGATGGCATTGCTATGGGCCATGAAGGAATGAAATATTCTCTGGCCAGCCGTGAATTGATTACTGATACCATTGAAGTTATGGCCACAGCCCATGCCATGGATGGCCTTGTGTTTATCCCTAACTGTGACAAAATCGTTCCCGGAATGTTGATGGCGGCGGCCCGCCTGAATCTTCCTTCGGTCTTCGTCAGCGGCGGCCCCATGCTTACCGGGAAATTAAAAGGACAAGTTTTGGACTTGAATTCCGTTTTTGAGGCCGTCGGCGCTCATGCTGCCGGAACCCTTGACGACCAAGGTCTTTGCGATGTGGAAAGCAACGCCTGCCCCGGTTGCGGTTCCTGTTCCGGGATGTTCACTGCCAATTCCATGAACTGCATTACCGAGGTTTTGGGAATGGGGCTCCCCGGTAACGGTACTGTACCCGCTGTTCACAGCGGCCGTATGCGTTTGGCCAAAACCGCTGGGATGCAGGTAATGAAAATGGTAGAGAAAAATATTCGTCCCTTGGATATTATGACGGAAAAATCCTTCCAAAATGCACTTACCGTGGACATGGCCCTGGGGTGCTCTACCAATACGGTGCTCCATCTTCCGGCGATCGCTCACGAAGCCGGTGTGGAATTGAATCTAGACATCATTAATGGAGTGTCCTTGAAAACACCTCATATCTGCAAATTGGCCCCTGCGGGTCATCATCATATTGAAGAATTGAATGAAGCCGGCGGGATTCCCGCTGTGATGAAGCGCCTGGCGGAAAAAAATCTGCTCCATACTGACGGCATCACCGTAACAGGTAAAACGCTCCAGGAAACCATTGATGCTGCAGAAGTTTTATCCGACGATGTAATTCGTCCCTTGGATGCTCCTTATGGAGAACGTGGCGGTTTGGCTATCCTTCGCGGTAATCTAGCTCCCGACGGCGCCGTGGTAAAACAGGCCGCCGTGGCTCCTTCGATGTTAAAGCACGAAGGTCCGGCCCGTGTTTTTGACGGCGAAGAAGAGGCTGTTGCAGCTTTGCTCGGCGGGAAAATCAATCCCGGCGATGTGCTTGTGATTCGTTATGAAGGTCCCAAAGGCGGTCCCGGAATGCGCGAAATGTTGACCCCCACCTCGGCGGTGCAGGGGATGGGATTGGGTGAAAGCGTTGCCCTTTTGACTGACGGTCGCTTTAGCGGTGCGACCCGTGGCGCTGCCATTGGCCATGTTTCTCCTGAAGCTGCAGCCGGTGGCGTCATTGGTCTGATCGAAGAAGGGGATTTGATTTCCATCGATATTCCTGGCCATCATTTGGAGCTGAAAGTGGACGATAGCGTTTTGGCGGAACGGAAGGCAAAATGGGTGAAACCTGCACCCAAGGTTACCAAGGGCTATCTTAGTAAGTATGCGGAACGAGTGACTTCCGCATCTACTGGTGCTATTTTGGAGAAGTAAGTCCCTGCTAACGGTGTGTGGTGCTACTTTTATCACTGTATAAACAAAAGACCTGTTGCATAAAAATTGATTTCTGCTTTTGGAAAAGCATTTCCGAATCAGAATCATGAAATGTGGCAGGTCTTTCCTGATTTCTGTGGTGGGAGGACTTTCAACATTTTCCCCAAAACTTCGACCAAGGGGTGTTCTATATATAATGTACGAACTTTTTGTTTTCTAAGAAAAAGGTTGGTAACTCTTTAAAAAAGGATATGTTTTCTTGCTTAAATGAGCGGACTTCTGCATTCTGACGGGGTGTCATTCATTGGATTTGTGTGAATTCTTTATGAACAAACCGTGATTTACTAAAATTTCCAGACAAGAAAATTGAATTTTTGCAAGAAAAACAATGTATTTTAAGAGTAGAATCATGAAATGCTTTGTCATTTATGCAAAACTATGGTATAATTGAAACGTACAACATAGAAAAAGTTGATAGAAAGGATATGTGAAAATGATCAGTCTGCTGGATGTATCCAAAAGATACAAAAATGGGCATCTGGCGCTGGACAATGTTTCCATGGAAATTGACACAGGGGAATTCGTGTTTCTTTGCGGTCAAAGCGGCGCAGGGAAGAGTACGCTGATTCGTCTGTTATTCCATGAAGAAACGGTCACCAGCGGCAAACTCATTGTTAACAACAGAAATCTAGTACGTATCAAACGAAGAGATTTATTAAAACATCGCCGGGAAATGGGCATCGTATTTCAGGATTACCGCCTGCTTCCCAAAAAGAATGTTTTTGAAAACGTAGCCTATGCCATGCAGGTTACGGAATGTAAACGCAAGGATATTGCCGAACGTGTCCCCGAGGTCTTGGAGCTGGTGGGGCTTTCCGATAAAGAACAGAGCTTTCCCTCTCAGCTTTCCGGGGGGGAGCAACAGCGCGTAGCGATTGCCCGTGCTTTGGTTAACCGTCCCGCCATTTTGGTGGCCGATGAACCCACGGGAAACCTTGACCCTCAGAACTCTGATGAATTAATGGAAGTCTTGGCTCGCATCAATGACCGGGGCACCACCATTGTTATGGCGACTCACGCCAAGGACATCGTAAACGCCATGAAAAAACGCGTGATTATGCTGGATCATGGCAAAGTTATTTACGATGAAAAGGAAGGAGGCTATTATGAAGCTTCGCTCCTTTAATCGATTTTTTGTGGAGGCGTTTCAGTCCTTGCGGCGCAATTTAGCCATGTCCATTGCCTCCATTGTTACCATTGCCTTAACCTTGTTTGTTTGCGGCGTATTTGCCGTAATCGTGCTTAATATTAACCACTTCGCTGGGGAAATTGAATCCTCTGTAGAGGTACAGGTCTTTATGGAAGATGGCCTTGACGAAACGGGACGTGCCGCTTTGGAAGAGGAAATTAAGGATATTGACGGTGTTGCCTCCCTTGCCTTTGTTTCCAAGGACGAAGCCTTGGAATCCATGGCTGCCCGTTTGGGCGATACGCCCCAGGGGTTACTGGACAGTCTTGGGGGCAACCCTTTGCCTGATTCCTATTTGGTTCAAGCCAAGACTGCCGATGACGTTATCCCCGCTGCGGAAAAAATGGAAAAACTCAGCGGTGTCGATGATGTGAAATATGGGGAAGGCACTGTGGAAAAACTATTTTCCCTTTTGAAATGGGTGCGCTACTTCGGTATCGGCCTCATTGCCTTTCTTGCTGTAGCTTCCATTATCATCGTTGCCTTTAATATTAAAATTACCGTTGCCAACCGTCGCTCGGAAATTACGATTATGCGCTATGTTGGCGCCTCGAATTGGTATATTCGTTGGCCCTTCTGTATTGCCGGGATGGTTATGGGACTTTTTGGCGGTTTGATTTCTGTGGGTTTACTCTACGGAGCATACTCTTTAGTAATCGACAAAGTAAATGAATTGTTGGTATTCGCCAACTTGATGGCGCCGGATATGAATTTCATTTATATCTTTATTGCCATGATAATTGTCGGCGTGTTCCTTGGTTCTGCCGGCAGCATGATTTCTCTGAATGTGTATCTGAAAGAAAAATCAAAAGCGATTTGATGGTAAGGAGTGGAATATGAAAAAGTCTTTCATAGCTGTTCTCGTTGTGGTGCTTTCTTTGCTCATCTTCTGTGGTATTGGCGTTCTGGCCGACGACTTAGATGAGCTTCAGGACAAACAAAAAGAACTGAATCAAAACATCCAGAATACTCAAGAAGAAATCAATTCTGTGACTACGCAGAAGAATGCTACGATGGAGCAACTGGAAGTCATTGAAGGTCAGCTCAAAACTTTAGGCGAGGAAATTGCCGCTTTAGAGAAGGATTTGGCCCAGGCAGAAATTGATTTGGCCAATCAGCAAAAAGAGTATGACCGCATTCAGGCAGAATTGGAAGAAGCCCAATCCAGTATGCAGGATCGTGTCCGTGGCATCTATGTCAATGGTGACATCTCTTACTGGGACATTATTTTTAAATCCGAAAGTGTTCAGGATTTCCTTTCCAATTATGTGTATTTTGAAAAAATCACAGAACAGGATCAGGAAACTATTGGTACCATTCAGGAAAATAAGCGTCTTGCCAAAGAATTGTTGGATCAGCTTCAGGCTACCAAAGATAGCATTCAGAAAATGACTGACAGTAAAAAGGTTCAGGAGGCTCAATTCCAACAGCAACAGGCCGAAAAACAAAGCATTATGGCATCATTGGAATCTCAAGAAGATACTTTGATGGAGGTTTTGGGCGCTTTTGAAGAAGAATCTGATCGCGTTGCGGCGGAAATCCAAAAACTCACTCAAGATTCTGATGTGGTTTATACTGGTAACGGCATTTTTGGCTGGCCTCTTCCCGGCCATAATGTTGGTTCCGGTCAAGGGTCTAAATTCGGAATGCGGGTTCATCCCGTAACCGGCGTTTACAAGCTTCACACCGGCGTTGATATCCCCGCTTCCACCGGTACTCCTATTCGTGCGGCTGAAGCCGGTAAGGTGATTACCGCTAGTTACAAAGGTGCATACGGAAACTGCGTCATCATCGACCATGGAAACGGCTATTCTACTCTGTATGGGCATCAATCCTCCATCGGCGTTAGCGTCGGTGAAACCGTTGCACGTGGTCAAACCATTGGTTATGTGGGCAGCACCGGTTACAGCACCGGTCCCCATCTCCATTTTGAAGTGCGTGTTAACGGTACGCCTCAGGATCCTTTGAAATATGCGACTCCGAATTGATTGAGGGATGAGAACCCCAAGCTTAATAGATAGAAAGGTGTTTTAATTTATGAAAAAGCGTAAGCTTTCCCTGATTTCTCTGACGGTATTTATCTCCGTGTTGCTCATGGTTAGCTTTGGCATTTTTGCCGATGACATTGGGGATTTAAAATCCTCTCAAGATGAGATTAACGGAAAAATTGACGCCGCTCAGGAAGATTTGGGGGATGTCAAAAACGAGAAATCCGCAACTATGGACGAGTTGAAGGCCATTGAAGACAGCATCGCTTCCTTGGCTGGGGAGATTGATACTCTTGATAATCAACTTGCCGAAGCCGAGGCACAGCTCGTTGCGCAGCAAAAAGAATATGAAACCATCCAGGAAAACCTCGGCATATCTCAGGAAAGCATGAGGGAACGGGTGCGCAGTATTTATGTAAACGGTGATGTTTCCTATTGGGACGTGCTCTTCAGCGCCAGCACTGTTCAGGAGTTCCTCTCTAATTTTGTTTTCTTTGAAAAAATTACAGAAAAAGACCACTCCATTGTCACTTCGATTCAGGAGAACAAGCGATTGGCCGAAGAAAAATTAGCAGAATTGGAACAGACTAAAACTACCATTGCTTCCTTGAAATCGGACAAAGAAGCCCAACAGGCTCGTTATAACCAGCAGGAAGAAGAAAAAATGGCGATGGTCGCCTCGTTGGAAGCAGATGAGGCTTCCTTGAACCAGATGATTGCTGAAATGGAAGCGGAATCCTCCAGTATTGAATCGGAAATTCAGGCTTATTACGCAGAACAGCAGAGAAAGGCAGAGGAAGAAGCTGCCAAGAAAAAGCAGGAGCAAGAGCAGCCCGCCGATGACGGTAACAATGATGCTCCCAAAGATAACAGTGATGATTCCAATGATGGCGGCGACGATTACACCGGTTCCGGTTCCATGCGTTGGCCTTTGAATATCGCGGGGCGTGACTCCTCCGGTTACGGTTATCGCGGTGGTGAATTCCATACCGGGATTGATATTGCGGCGCCGAAAGGTACCCCTGTTTTAGCTGCTGATTCCGGACGCGTCATTTTGGTAAAACGTTTGAACTATTCCTATGGTCACTATGTTGTAATTGACCATGGCGGATCCATCAGTACCCTTTACGCCCATATGTCTGCCATCCATGTCAGCGTGGGTCAGAACGTATCCAAAGGACAGCAAATCGGTGAAGTTGGCAGCACCGGCCGCAGCAGTGGTAATCACCTTCATTTTGAAGTACGTATCAATGGGAAGCATACCAATCCTTGGGGTTATGTTTCACGCTAAATAAATTTGTATAAAAGATAGAAAAGGCTGTGGTTCACGCCACAGCCTTCTTTCTGAATAAAAAATGGGTTTCTCTCATATAACAATGGAGAGACTCTGAGAACGGAGATGTGGAATTTTGGAAAATCACGGCAATAAACCGGAGAAAAAGAATTTTATCAAGGGCTTAATTGCAGGTCTACTCATCCCTTTAGCCATTCTATCGCTTTTGATCGTCTTTAATGTGGGAAATTTGGGTAGTCTTGCTCAAACTGTAATTTTGATGAACCGCCAGAGCCTTAATTCCCTCTCTTTTGCGGAAAAGACAGAAGGCGCCATCGGTGGTATTGTTAGCGCATTGGATGACCCCTATAGCTATTATCTTAATGAAGAAGAGTTTTCTGCTATGATGGAGGAGGTTAGCGGAAGCTATAAGGGGATTGGTGTTTATATCGGGGAGGAAAAGGATTCTCCTTATGTTTCAATTCTCTCACCGATGAAGGGTTCACCTGCTTTTGACGCAGGACTTCAAGCTGGTGATCTCATTGTTTCCGTCGATGGCGCTTCCATGGAGGGAAAAAGCTCCAGTGAGGTAAGCGATTCTATTAAAAAAACAGAAGAGGGGACCATTCACCTTGAAGTTTTGCGAGATGGTGAAACCATGGAGTTTGACGTGGAATGCAAGGAGATTGATATCCCCACGGTGGAAGGACAGTATTTGGAAGGGGAAGACGGCATTGGTTACATTAGTATTTCCCAGTTTAACGATACCACACCGCAGCAATTTAAAGCGGCCTTGGAATCTTTGCAAAGTGGCGGTGAACTGAAAGGTTTGATTCTTGATGTGAGAAACAATGGCGGCGGTAGTGTTGCGGCGGTTACGGAAATAGCCGAGGAATTTTTGGCTGCCGGTGACCATATTTTCTGGACTCAGGAGCGTAAGGATGAGGATGTGGTGAATTCTCAAAATGAATCACCATTGAATTTGCCTGTGGTGATGTTGGTAAACGAAAACAGTGCCAGTGCTTCGGAAATTTTGGCAGGGGCCTTGCATGACAACGATGTGGCAACATTAGTAGGGCAGACTACCTTTGGCAAGGGAATCATTCAAACGGTATTCTCTTTACAGGATGGCGCTGCGGTAAAAGTCACCACTGCCCGCTATCAAAGTCCTGACCGGCATGAAATCCATGAGAAAGGTATCAAACCTGATGTCGCAGTGGAAATGAAGGATGACGACCCCATGGCAATTTATAGCATGGATCAAGCAGAGGATGCCCAACTGGCTGCTGCTGTGGCAGAAATGAAGAAAAAATTGTCAGAGTAACCAAATAGTGTTCACCAAATTGACATTGATATGACGTGGGAAAAACTCGGAGAAATACTATGACTGCCATGGAAATTGGTTATAATATTTATGTATCCAAATGAAACCCGACCTGAAAGAGACTGTCGATAAAGCCGATTATGGGCAAAAATTTATCCAGGATTTTACCCATTGGTGGTCTTTCTTAACAGTCTCTTCTTTTGTCGAAGAATCAAAATTTTGAGCAACATTGAGCCGGTGTCCGCTATCCCGGCTCTTTTTCTTTGTCACATATAAGGCATCTTCTTTGAATGTACACCTCCAATTCCCTTTTCCTTCAAAAAAGCATAATATATAGTTCACTGCAGGGCGATATGATAACATTGTACCCAATAAGACAAAACCTTTTCATTGTTTTCCCTTTACTGTTGGCCCCCGACACGCGTCGGGGGTTTTTATTTTTGAGGCAAATGATTGACATTGCTTGTTCCCAAATTTTTCTTTGTATCCATGCATAGAAAACAAAAAAATAGGTTATATTATCATTGTACCCCGAGAACAAACCTTTTTCATTGTTTCATCCCTTCTTGTGAGGCCTTCGATGTTCCCCCATCGGAGGCCTTCGCATTTTATAAATACATAACAAAAATGGCATTGATTTTTCCTTGCCCGTGTGATATAACCATGGGGGAGATGGAAAAATTATGACACAAGAAAGAGTAGAACATCGTAAAATTGAGGAACCTCATCACTTGCCGAAAATTGGTATGAGAATTTTAAAAACCATGGTGGCGGTTTTTATCTGCCTGGGAATTAGTACCTTTCGAGGTAGTCACGCCATTCCCTTTTATTCTGCCATTGCTACAATTTTGTGCATGCAGCCTTATGTGGGCAACAGCTTACAGGTGGCTTTTAACCGTGTAGTTGGCACTATCATAGGCGCTGCTTATGGGTGCCTTGTTTTGCTGGTGGAGATCCATCTTATTCCCCATAATACGGCAATGGTACATTACTTCTTGGTCTCTGTTGCCGTAGTACCAGTGATTTACACTACGTTGCTTTTTCATAAAAAAACGGCCTCTTACATCGCCTGTGTTGCTTTTCTCAGTGTCACCGTCTCGGCGGCGTCGGCAGGGGAAATGTCACCATATCTTTTCGCCTTTGAACGCGTTATTGATACAATCCTTGGTATTTTGGTGGCTCTCGTGGTCAATGCGGTTCATCTGCCTCGTCATAAAAATCGAGATATTCTGTTTATTTCTGCTTTGGATGAAACTTTGGTAACGTCCAAAAATACCTTAACTGATTACAGCAAGGTCCTTCTTAATCAGATGATTCAGGATGGTATGAAATTTACAGTATCCACTGCCAGAACGCCTGCATCGTTGATGGAGCCTATGGCCTCGGTGGATTTAAATCTACCGGTCATCGCCGCTAATGGCGCATTGCTTTTTGATTTGAAGGCAAAACGCTATGTGAAAAAAGGGGAAATGCCATATGAGACTGTGGCAGATGTCGCAAATTTTTTAAGCACTAAGGGACTGAATGCTTTTGTTACTTCGGTGGTCGATGATGTCTTACTAATTTATTATGAAAGGTTCAACAATATCGCTGAAAGAAAACTTTACGAGGAAATGAGAAGTTCTCCCTACCGCAATTATGTTAATGTGAAATTGCCTCAGGGACGCTCTGCTGTTTATATGATGATTTTGTTGCCGGAGGATGAAGTGAAATCTCTGTCCAGAGAAATGGAGTCAGAACCTTTTGCTCAAAAGATTTATATCTGTCAACAGCCATCAGAGTATGAAGGATATTTTTATTTAAAAATTTATGATAAGGATGTTTCCCGCCGTAAAATGATGGAATACCTACAGGAGACGATGGGGTTGAAAAAGATCGTCACCTTTGGCAGCATTGAAGGAATGTATGATATTGTGGTTCACGATAATGATACCAATACCGTGGTTAAAACCTTGAAGCAGCTCTATGAGCCGTATCTTTGGAAGAAACAAAAATCATAAAGAGCGACAGCATGCCATAAGGACATGCTGTCGCTTTTGTTTCATGGTTATGATTCTGCCGGAATCATTATGATGTTATCTGTTTGTACTTCGATTCTTTGGCTGGTCAACTCTGGGAATCGGGGGCATTTCTTAACTGGCTGGTACAAAAGGGAATGGCCCGAAAAGTTGTCAAGGTTTTTGGCAGCAGCAATGTCTCTGTGGAAAAGTCTTTGGTAGGGGAGTGGGGCGTATTTATTGTGGTTTCCCTCGGTATATAGTGTTCCGATACGTACTTTGCGATGATAAATCTCAAAGGTTCCCATTGGTATGCCTCCTATTTAAATACAGAAAAAACTGGCCGAAATGCCATAGACATTCCGGCCAGTAGTAACCTTAAAAGCTCGCTTTATCGTTTGTTTTGTGCCACATTGAGGACCTTAAACCCTTGACTATTCAAGGAAGCTTCCAAAGCCTCGGTATTGATGCTGTTGATGCTGATGACGATTTGACATTCAGCGCCTTCGCTGCGGTAGACCGCCAGACGGTTGATGTTTACGCCATCTTCGCTGATAATTTTGGTGAGACGGGAAAGGGTGCCGGGGGTATCCTCGGCGGAAACCGTGATGCGGCTGCCGATTTCACGCATTCCCAGTAAATCTGTAAAGGCGTCAAAAATATTGGTTTCGGTAATGATTCCTACCAGTTTTTCACCATTCAGTACCGGTAAAGCACTAACCTTATGATCTCGCATCATAACGGCGGCTTCTTCCAGCAATGCGTTGGGAGTGGTGGTATATACACCGGTGGTCATCGCTTCTTTGACCTTTGTTTTGGCTAATAGATAGTTGATTTCGTAAATACTTAAAGTTGTGGCTTTGGAGGGAGTTAGCTGCTGCAATTCTTTGTCAGTAACAATTCCCACCAGTTTTCCATTATCCACCACCGGAAGGCGGCGTACCTTATGTTTCAATAACAGTTCGTAAGCATCGGCAACGGAAGTCTCAGAGGATACGGTAATGGGGTTTGCTGTCATTCTTGATTTTACGTACATATTAACCTCCTAAATATGCCTTCTTGACACTGTCGCTTTGCATCAGTTCTCTGGCATCACCGGAAAGAACAATGGAACCTGTTTCGATTACGTAAGCATGGTTGGCAATGGACAGCGCCATTTTCGCGTTCTGTTCCACCAAAAGAATCGTAGTACCTTGCTCATTAATATCTTTGACGATATTAAAAATTTCTTTTACCAGCAAAGGAGCCAAGCCCATGGAGGGCTCATCCAGAAGGAGGATTTTGGGACGGGACATCAGTGCCCGGCCCATGGCCAGCATCTGCTGTTCCCCACCTGAAAGGGTACCTGCCGCCTGTTTCCGGCGTTCGCCCAAGATGGGGAAGCGTTCAAATACGCCATCCATATCTTTTTTGATTTCAGATTTATCTTTTCTAAGATATGCGCCCATTTCCAAATTCTCCATCACCGACATGGCGGGAAAAACGTGTCGGCCCTCGGGAATCTGAGAGACCCCCATGCCCACCCGTTTGGGGGCGGCCACTTTATTCAGTTCCTTACCATCTAAAGTAATCGTACCGCCGGAAGCTTTGACCAAGCCAGAAATCGCGCATAAGGTCGAGGTCTTCCCTGCGCCGTTGGCGCCGATGAGGGTTACAATTTCACCGTCGTTTACCGTGAGAGAAATATCCTTTAGTGCATGGATCATGCCGTAATGCACATTGACGTTTTTTAACTCAAGCATCCATATCACCTCCAAGATATGCCTCAATGACCTTGGGATTGCCTTGAATTTCTTTGGGTGTCCCATCTGCCAGCATGGTACCGTAATTCAGCACATAAATACGTTCGCAGAGATTCATCACAAGACTCATATCATGTTCGATGAGCAGAACAGTAATTTTGAAATGATCCCGAATCCATTTGATGCTCTGTGTCAATTCCGCTGTTTCCGCAGGGTTCATCCCAGCGGCTGGTTCGTCCAGCAGCAGCAGAAAGGGCTTAGATGCCAAAGCGCGGATAATTTCCAAATGACGCTGTTCCCCGTAAGGGAGGTTTTTGGCCAGCTCGTCCTTTTTATGAGTGAGCTTGAAAATTTCCAGTAAATCCAGGGCTTCCTGAGTCTGGATTTTTTCCCCTTTGAGGAAACGGGGCAAACGGAAAATGGATTCCGCCATATTGTAGGGCACATTATGGTGCATGGCAATGCGCACGTTATCCAGAACCGTCAAGTCGTTAAACAGGCGGATGTTCTGGAAAGTACGGGCAAAGCCCATTTTTGTGATATTATAGGGTTTCATCCCGTTGATAACCTTGGTATGATTTTCGTGATTTACGGTAATGGTGCCGCTGGTGGGCACATAAACCCCGGTGAGCAAATTGAATAAGGTGGTTTTTCCGGCACCATTGGGGCCGATCAGACCGATCAATTCGCCTTCTTCAATGGTCATATTGACGTTAGATACCGCAGTAAGACCGCCGAAGGACTTGGTTAGATTTTCAACTGTTAATAATGCCATAATGCCACCTCCTTATTCCTTTGCCTTTTTCGTTTTTGCACTTTTCAGGCCTTTCCAATAAGAACCTGTGAGCATACGGAAGGATAATTCCTTCGTGCCCAAAAGCCCTTGAGGACGGAATAGCATGATGATAATAAGCAAAGCGGAGTAGATGACCATGCGCAATTCGGCAAAGTCCTGCAAGAAGGCATTGATAAAGCCGAGTAGCACTGCTGCAATAACAGATCCGGAGATGCTGCCCATGCCCCCCAGCACCACGATAATGAGGAAGTCAATGGATTTCATGAACCCAAAATTCGCAGGCTGGATCATGTAGAATGAGGAGGCGTAGAGAGCGCCACCAATCCCAGCCAGGAAAGAGCTGAGGGTAAAGGCGATAATTTTATATTTTGTGGTATTGACCCCCATGGCCTCGGAGGCGATTTCGTCTTCACGAATGGAAATGCAGGCACGACCATAGGAGGAACGGATGAAGTTACGTACCACTAGAATGGTGGCGACGGTGAAACCGAAAATCCAAACCCATGTAGTATAGCGCTGGTATACAAAGAGCCCCGCGGCGCCATTGGTAATTTTTAAATTGATAATAATAATACGAATGATTTCCGCCAGGCCCAATGTAGCGATAGCCAAGTAGTCACCTTTCAATCTCAGGGTGGGGAAACCGATAAGACAGCCAATGATCGCTGCGAGAAGCGCACCCGCAAAAATGCCGATAAGAAAGGCAAAGGGCGTATTCAAATTCATAATGACCAAAGCGCAAACATAGGCGCCAATGGCCATAAAACCGGCGTGTCCCAAGGAGAATTGGCCGGTAAATCCGGTGATAAGGTTCAAGCTAACGGCCATGATGATATTGATGCACATCATGAAGACCACGTCCTGATAATACGAGGACAAAATGCCGGTAGTAATCAGCATTTGGATGACTACGAAAGCCAAGACCGCCAGTACGATACCGAGAATGGTGCGGAATTTGCTGTTTTGTAATGGATTTTTGCTCATACGCTCACACCTTCTCTTTCGTATTTTTACCAAGAAGGCCGGAGGGCTTGATGATCAGAATCAAAATCAAAATCCCATAGACCACTGCGTCTTTGAACAGGGAGCCATTGGGTACATAACCGGAAACCATGGTTTCCGCCACGCCAATGGATAAACCGCCTACCATGGCTCCTGGAATGCTGCCGATCCCGCCGAATACTGCGGCGACGAAAGCCTTTAAACCGGGAGTCATACCCATCAAGGGATTGATGGAGGTATAGTAAATGCCAAACAAAACCCCGGCAGCGCCGGCCAAAGCCGAACCGATGGCAAAAGTATAAGAAATGGTTCTGTCCACACTGATGCCCATGAGCTGGGCCGCATCCTTGTCAATGGAAACAGCACGCATGGCTTTACCTACTTTGGTTTTATGGACAATGTACTGCAAAGCAATCATCAAAACCACAGTAACGATGATAATATAAAGCTGCTGTACCGTAATGACAACGCCGCCAAGATGGAAAGCGTGGTCACTGAGGACATTAGAGGGATAACCGCGTTTAGCGGCGCCCACAAAATACATCATTGTATATTCCAGGAAAAAGGATACGCCAATGGCCGTAATTAATGCGGCAATGCGGGTGGCTTTTCGTAGCGGCTTGTACGCGATTTTTTCAATTAGCACACCCAAAATGGTGCAGCCTACCATTGCCAGGATCAACGCAGGGAAAAATCCCCAGCTGGTATATGTTGTAACAGCATAGCCAATGTATGCGCCAATCATAAGAATATCGCCATGTGCAAAGTTAATAAGACCGATAATACCATAAACCATGGTGTAACCCAACGCGATCAAAGCAAAAATGCTGCCCAAGGAAAGACCGTTAATGATTTGTTGTATAAAATCTTCCAAAAACATCCACCTCCCAAAAGGGATTAAACTGACAGGTCGGGCCACATAAGTGCGCCCAACCTGTCAGTTGCGTTTTTATTTTGTATTGTTACAATTATTCAGCTTCAGCGCCGCCGATTTTTTCAGCGGAGGCTTGTTCACCATTTTCTAAACCAATGACAACGATGCTCTTCACAGCGTTGTGAAGTTCGTCAACGGTGATGGTACCAGTAACGCCAACGAAGCCGTCGGTAGCAGCAAGAGCTTCTTGAATCTTAGCAGGATCAGTGGAATCCGCGCGGTCAATGGCATCGGCGATAAATTTACCAAGGTCATAGCCGGTAGCGTTAAACGCACTGGCGTCAGCGCCGTATTTGTCTTTGAAAGCTTTTTGGAATTCAACAACTTTGGGATCCTGGTCAACAGCGGAATAATGGTTGGTGAAGTAAACATCGTTCAATGCTTCTGCGCCGGCCAATTCCAAAAGGGTGGGGGAGTCATAGCCGTCACCGCCGAGAACGGGAACGTCAATGCCGAGGTCACGAGCTTGTTTTACAATCAAGCCAACTTCAGAGTAATAACCGGGAAGGTAGATAACATCAAATTCGCTGCCTTTGATTTTGGTAAGGATGGATTTGAAGTCGGTGTCGCCGGCTACATAACCTTCAGAAGCAACAATTTGACCACCAGCATCTTCAAAGGTGGACTGGAAGTTGTCAGCCAAGCCTTTTGCATAGTCGCTGGAGGTATCTTTGATGATAACAGCTTTGGTTGCGCTCAGTTTTTCATTAGCGAAGGTAGCCATTACAGACCCTTGGTAAGAGTCAGAGAAACAGGTTCTGAATACATAATCATATGCTTTGCCGTCTTTGGTGGTTACATCGTCAGCAGTAGCGGAAGCGGAGATAACGGGAACCTTTTTGGATTCGCCCACAGGAATGGTCGCTTTGAAGTTACCGCTGGTAGCAGGCCCAAGGATGGCAACTACGCCTTCTTGGTCGACTAATTTGGTAGCAACGGAGGTTGCTTCCGAACCTTCGGATTTGTTGTCGATTTTAACGAGTTCGATGGTTTTGCCATCAACGCCGCCGGCTGCATTGATTTCTTCAATGGCCAATTCAATACCTTTGACGCTGTCTTCACCGTAAGTGGCGACAGTGCCGCTGAGTTCATAGTTGAGTCCGACCTTGATGGTATCGCCGGAATCGGCTTCCGTCGTGGTCTTTTCTTTATCGCCGCAGCCTGCTAAGAGACCCACGGAGAGAATGAGACTCAACACGAGTAACAGTGTTTTTTTCATGGTTTTTCCTCCTTCATTGATAATCCTAAAAATTATAGAATATAATATTTTATTTTTTCATAAACTTTGATATTTGTCAACAGGGATTTCACGATTTGTCTATATTTTCTCAAAATTATCATAATTTTTAAAGCAGATGAAAAGCTCAAAGTAATTATTATGGTTCGGAAATTGTCGATGTTTTAGAATCCTTCCTATACCTCCCTATATAATAAAGGAATATTCCGGTTTTTGGAGCATAGAATAATGCGAGATTACCTTCAAGGAGGGAACTACCGTGGATGAACACCGTCACGATATGACCATGGCGGATCGCAGTCTTCTGCGCCTTACGGGCGTTGTTGCTGTCGATAGCAGTGAGGAAGAAAAAATTCTTTTAAAAACTGTCATGGGCCAATTGGTGATTACCGGAGAAGGACTGCACATTTGTCGCCTTGATTTGGATAGTGGCAATGCCGAAGTGGGAGGTCGTGTAGATTCCCTGGCATATCCGCCTCCGGCAATGCGCAACACCCGGGGAAAAACCAAGAATCGCAACGGTTCTTTGTGGGAGCGATTGACCAAATGACGGGCTGAAAGGGAACAGACATGAACGGTTTTTTTGTATTGTCCATGATTTTTCTTTGGGGCGTCCTTTTAGGGCTTGGCGTACATTGCTGGCGCAGTGTTCCCTTGCGAAATCCACTGCTGATGGTGGTCTGGGGCGCCTTTGGAGCTTTGTGTTTTTTTATCGCTACGGCGGTTTTTCTTTTTTATTGTAACCACGGTCAAACCGGTCTCTATGGTTTTCCTGTGATGGCGGCGGGTTTTCTATTGTATCGCCATTGCCTGGAACATCATATGGCCAGAATTTTTCGGAAGCCCCTGCACTGGTTGGGGCGTTGCTTTGCCATGCTGTTTCATCTCCTTGGGACAATTTTGAGATTCTTTTTATCTCCGCTGTTTTGGGCGCTGAAAATCGGGGAGGGCTTCTGGACCCTGTTGGGAAAGCCCTATGACCATATGATTAAGTCGCACCACCAACGGAAGGAAAAACGGATGGAGGAGCGAGAGAAGAAGCGCGCGCTAAAAGAGGAGAAGCGCGCATTGAAGGCGGCAAAACGGAAACAGCGTGGAATGGAAGGGGGAACTCCCTGGGAATGAGTCATCAATGGTTGGAATTTTTGGAACGGCCCGTGGGCAAGCTGCTCTTGGCTGCATTGGCAATTTTGGTTTTTACCGCCTTTGGGCGGCAGTTTATGGCGATTCATACTCTCAATAAGGAAATCGCCGTCCTTGAGCGGGACAAGTCCCGTTTGACGGAGGAGTATGAGACCCATGAGGAGGTCCTGAAATCCTACGAGACACCGCAGTTTATTGAAACCTACGCTCGGGAAAATTTGGAAATGATTTATCCCGATGAGGTGCGAATGATGCCTGCCCGCTATAGCGAGGATCTTAAAGAAACTGCGGGCCGTACTGAGGAAATCTTGCATTGACAGCCTGTATGAATCTCTGTATAATAATATAGTTAAGTCAATTTTTGATTCAAATGAATTTTGGGAGGACATGGATTTGGAAATTACAGTGGGGGATATTGTGGAAGGTACTGTAACCGGTATCACAAAGTTTGGGGCTTTTGTGGAGTTGCCCGGAAATCTGGTTGGGCTGGTTCACATCTCTGAGGTTTCTCACGATTACGTGAAGGAAGTGAGAGATTTTCTACAGGAACAGGACTCCGTGAAGGTGAAGGTTTTGAAAATGGATGGTAATGGCAAAATTAGTCTTTCCATCAAAAAAGCGTTGGCGCCTAAGCCCAAACCACAACCCACCGTATCTAACATGTCCTTTGAAGATATGATGAAAAAGTTCATGCAAGACAGCAATGAACGCCAAGTGGCGTTGAAACGCCATAGGGAAGGCAAGAAAGGAAATCGCTGATACAGGAAGGTGACAGGAATGAAAGCCGCGATTGATATCGGCAGCAATAGTCTGCGTCTCCTCCAAGTGGGGGATGACCATCAATTAGTCCGCCAAAAAGTGGCAGAAACCCGTCTTGGTGAGGGCTTTCGAGAGGGAGCCATTACCTCGGCAGCCATCGGCCGCACCTTAGAGGTGTTGGACTTGTGGAATCAGGAGCTGGTGGGAAAAAATATCAAAGATGTGCGCGTCTTTGCTACCAGCGCAGTGCGGGACGCTTCCAATCGGGAGGAATTTGCTCAAATTGTGGAAAACCGCATTAGTCGTCCGCTGCGAATTTTAAGCGGCGAGGAGGAAGCTTGGTATTCCTTTAACGGCGCCGTTGGGGGCTTTGATTTCCCGGCGGAAAGCGCTCTTTTGATTGATATTGGCGGCGGCAGTACCGAAGTGGCCGCTTATGAAAACGGTCAATTAAAGGGTATTAGTATGCCCTTCGGGGCGGTGCGCTGGAAGGTTATGGCCTACCGTCGCGCGGAAGTGAAACGTGTCATGAAAGCCAAATTGAGCCGCTGTCATTTTGATGGCCCTCAGCATTTTATCGCAGTCGGCGGGACTGCTACGACTGCGGCGGCGATTTTGAACCATGTGGGCAACTATCAGCGCAGCGCCATTCATGGAAAAACCATCAATCGTGAGAATTTGAAGAAACTTTCTGACCGTTTGGCAGCCATTCCCTTGGAAGAACGGAAGGAAGTGGTAGGATTACCTGAGGCTCGTGCCGATATTATCCTTTTTGGCTTGGAAATTTTGGACATCCTCTTTGAACTCATGGAAATACCTTTTGTGACAGTGAGCGATTGGGGCATTCTTGACGGTATTTTAATGGATGATTAATTGAAAAAGCGATTCGGACGATCCGAATCGCTTTTTTATGCTCCAAAGGCCTTATTTTGGTAATAATGTAGTCAAATCCTTAGTGATGTCGTCAGTGAGGAACTGACTGTTCCAGAAAACGGCATATATCGTATATGGCCACGGCATTTCCTGAGGACGGATGATATCTTCCCGATCCATATCCTCTTTTTCCCGAGGGATGTCCACTGCCACAATTTTGTGGGGATGGCTGCAAACTCTTGCCCATTGAAATATTTTTTCCAGGCGGGAGAGTGTTTCCGGACATTGTTGGGAGTAGTAGATTACCAGTCCTTGATCCTTGGGACGGTTTTTTTCTTTGACTGAAAATTTTGGTATTACGGTTTCCTCCTCCAAGGGCAGAAAATAGAGATGGTAATGTTCAAAGGTATCGCATTTATGGAAATTGAGGGACTCCAAAAGAGAGGCTTGAGGAAGGTAGGGGCGCTTTTCATCACAGACCATGGCAGCCAATCCCTGCCGACCCTTAATGCGGCAGTCAGCGATACATTCCCGCAACAAGACCTTGGCAGCCTTGGGATTGTCTTTGGTCTGAAATGCGTGAATAAACATTGTTTGGGGGGCTTCCACTGGACACCAGGCATCCTCAGTGGGCATATACTCCATGAAGTTTTCTCCCTCGGTGGTGCGGCGGTAAATAACGCCGTCCTGCATATGATTTTTTAGCCAATTTTGCTTTTTCTTTTCAGATATTTCATCACAGCCGCAAAGATGCGTTGTTTTATAATTTTTAAAATCCAATGTGACTGTTTCCATGTTTTCTCCCTTCGGTGAAGTGGTTAATGATATTATACTGATTTTATTTCAAGAAAGCAAATCCTTTCTGCGGCGTCTGTTTGTTATGAATATTGTTATTATACTTAAAAAGAAGTCCCGCATAGACATTGGCTATGCGGGACTTCTTACGTATTGGCATTAAATTTCGTCTTTAAGAATTTTGGTCAGGTCATCGACAACCTTGCCAATATCATTGGCACGGTCAATGGCTTTGGATAAATGATGCTTGTGGGCGGCGGTGATGGTGTTGAATTTTTCCGCGCTGCAAAGAATAAAGTAATAGGCCTCTGCCGTATCCCTCAAAATATGGGCGGCTTCTGTCGGGGAATAAGAAAAAGTGTTTTCGTAATCTTGCATGGTGGACCTCCTTATTTGTTTTTAGATTTTATGTCAAAAAAGCAAATGATATCACGGGAAATATTTTTTGCGGGGGTCTAAGCCTCTAAGTTTTTTCATAAAACAGTAAAAAGAAATGCAAAAGAGGTGCCGCTGTGGCTGACTTGCCCCGGGAACTGTTTCAATTCTATCCTATTCACGCCGGTGCCATCGTGACACTGAAAAATCGTCGTGTTTGGAAAATTATTTCGCAGGAAGGCTGCTATATCTGTAAAGCCTTAGATTTCCCCTTGGCGGAGACTGCCTTTATCATTGACGCCATGAATCATCTGGCAGAAATGGGATTTTGCCATTACAATATGGTGTTTCCCACCATTGATGGCGCGTCCTTTGTCACTTTGGAACAGCGCCACTATTTTTTGAGTAAGGAAATCGAGGGCGCGCCGCCTTCTTTTTCCCGAGAGGAGGATACCGCCGCAGTCGGGGCCTTCCTCGGAGAATTTCACCAAGCAGCGGCGGGCTATCAACCGCAGTCTCCCTATGAGGGGCGCATGAAATGGGGGCTTTGGCCTGAGATTTTAGAGGGCAAGTGTCGGGAAATGAAGGACTTTGGCGAAAGAGAGGACCCCAATCACCGCCGTTTTTCTTTGATTTACCGCCGCCATTTGCCCTATTTTTTAGAGGACGCCGAAGCCTCTGCTGAATTCTTTTGGGGACAAAAATATCAAACGCAGTGGAGAGCAGAAGAAAAACAAGGCGGTTTCTGTCATCATGATATGGCCTATCACAATTTTATCCAAGGCGATTCCCTTTTTTTGATTGATTTTGACTATGCCTTGGCGGATATCCGCTGTCATGATATTGCCCAGCTATTATTGAAAATTTTGAAGGAAAACCATTGGGAGATCCATGGTGCCTTGAAAGCCTTGGAGGAATATGACAAAACATCGCCCTTGAGTAAGGAAGAACCCAAGATTATTTTGGAGATGCTGCGTTTTCCCCAGGATTTTTGGCAAGTAGCCTTTGCCCGCTATGAGGAGCACAGCGAGGACCCCCGTTTGGAACGGAAATTAGACCATTGGGTTCTGCGGCGCGGCCACCGCAAACGGGCCTTGGAGGCCTTAGCCCGAGAATTGTAAAGGAGTGATTTTGTGAGAATTGCCTTGGATGGCCGCAGCATCGATTGGTACCGCGGCACTGGGATGGGAACCTACACTGGTGCCTTACTGAATATTTTGACTCGCTATGAAAAAGATACAGCGGTGTTTACCTCGGAAGGATGGCGAGATCCTTTGCCTCGAAATTGTCGCGAAAGAGGTTGTGAACGCCGTGATTTTTGGGAGTTGGTAGCGAACCCACCGCCGGAAGTTCCTTTGGAATGTACACTATTTCACAATCCCCATAATGGTTTTGGATTGCCTGGGGGATTGTCGATGCCAGCAGTGGTGACCATTCACGATGTCATTCCCTTAGTCATGCCAGAGGTTTCCGGTTCTCCCTATCGGGAGATGTTTGCCCAATTCATCGGCAGTGTGCTTGAACAGGCACAGGGCATTATCGCTGTTTCCCACTGTACGAAAAAGGATTTGCTGGAGCGTTTCCCTCTAAATCCTGAAAAAATCTCGGTGATTCCCGAATTCGCTGACGAGATGTTTCAGCCCTTACCCGCAAAAGAAGCGGCCTTCTTTTTAAAAGAGCGCTACGGTATTGAGCAGCCCTTCCTCCTTTATGTGGGTGGCTTTGGCTTGCGGAAGAATGTATCGCTGCTGATTCGAGCTTTCGCGGCATTGGCAAAAGCATATCCTGACGAGCTTTTGGTGATTCCGGGAAAAGAGGGGAAAAACAGTGATTCTCTGAAACAATTGGGAGCTGAGCTGCGCCTAGAGGAACGAATTCGTTTTGTGGGCTATGTGCCCCGCAATGATTTGCCATATTTTTACAATGGCGCCGACGTTTTTGTATATCCTTCCCTTTATGAAGGCTTTGGACTGCCGCCTTTAGAGGCTGCCGCCTGTGGGAAAGCTATGATTACGTCCCGGGTTTCTTCCATTCCCGAAATCATGGGAGCTGGAGCCTTATTCATTGATCCTTATGATGAAACGGAATTGACCGAAGCATTAGACGCCCTATTGAAGGATGAAGCGCTCCGTACCCGTTTAGGTCGGGCAGCCCTGGCTCGTTCCCGAAATTTTACAGAAGAACGCATGGCAAGACAAACATTGGCGCTATATGAGAGCCTTTGTCGATGATGTTCTATTTGGGGTTCAAGGAGCATAGAGTGAAATGAACGAGAAGAAAAATTTTTCCTATTTTGGATATGATTGATAAAAGGAGGAACGGAAATGGATTTTTCCTCGGAAATGGTATGTCGGGTGGCTTTGCCGCCGTCATTGCCGCCTATGGATCACTTGGCAAAGTTGGAAGGCAGCATTTTGCTGCACAGTGCGGAACCCTCGGAGCAGGGCATCGCTCTGGAGGGGGATTTGCTTTGGCGGGGCTTCTTTCCCGATGACAGTGGAATGCTCCAATGCTTATGGGAGGGGGCAGAGTTCTTTCGCGAAACCTTTTCCACTGAAGGCATGAAACGTGGCGACGACCTCACAATATCACCATCGGTACGGTCTGTCACTGGTGAAGTGAAGGATGATGATACGTATGAATTGCGGTTCTCAATCCATTGGTGGGAGGTTCATATCGCAGATGATGGGGAAAATATCTCTTCGGATATAGAAGCAGAATCCCAGGAAGAGCGGCAGGCAGAAGACGAAACTGTAGTCGCTGTATCGGAACTGACCGCGACCGAAGATTTGGAAGCGGAGGAAGAAGCGAGAGAATCTTCATCAGACGTCAGAGAGGAAGAGGAAATCATGGATATCAAGGAAACAAAGGAAGTCATAGAAAAAAAAGAACAGAAGGAAGAAAGGGAGCAACTCATCAGCGGTTACAATGCCGATGAGTTTGACAAAGAAATCGAAGCCATTGACAATACTTTCCGTGAGACCATCAAGGTGTTGGAGGAAGAACCGGTGTCTCCGATCTCACAAAGGCTCCAGTCCCCTGTGGAAGCAGCTGAGGAGATTCAGCCACCTGCTGCAAGCAAAAAACCGACAGAACCTGCGCCGGAAGAGGCCAAATCTTCGGCTTCCAAATGTGAAGGAAGCTATTGCCTACGCTATTATCGCGCCCAACCTGGCGACAGTCTCGATGCCATTGCCGAGCGTCTTTCCGTCTCTTTGGCTCGTATGAGGGAAATTAACGAACTGGACGAAATCGGTATCGTGGATGTGGGCGATAGCCGAGGACTTGAAAACCGCATGATTCGAGTAGAATAAAGAATCTGAGCATAAAAAAAGAACAGACCAAATATGAAGTACCCCCCAAAAGTTAGAGAATAAAAAAGCAAAATTGTTCAAGCAACTGAAAGGGCT